>CAZVZJ010000062.1:0-19950 GCA_964631055.1 uncultured Marinicella sp. | reverse complement strand
TATTTTACAAGACTGGTACATTGATACCGTTTCTTGGGGGCGTTCATCTCATCAGGCATTGCTTATGAGGTCGAGTCAAAGTTTTTAGCGGCCATTTCGTTTGAAAATTTGGTAGTTTATGTAATGACTTAGCTCAAATTCTGCTCAGAGAGTAGATGTTTTAACTGATTAACGAATTTAGGTAATTTGAATCGAGTTGGACGGTTGCAGAGATAATCTGCTGATTGGTTTTGATGGTTATTAAGCTACTCTAGAGAAGGTTTTAACTTAATTCCAAGCGTCCATTTGCGCTTGGTTTTGGCTGAGTATTCTTTGAGTTTTTCTGCTGTACCAACAGCGGAAAATCCGATTGATTTGAAATCTTTGAGTTCGTCGATCCATGACTCAGGATCAATGCCAATTTCATCAATGGTTTTGGCTGCGCTTTTAGAAATAAATCCACGTTTATCGTCCCTTATACAGCGTCCAGTTTCATCGACTAAATCGATGTAGCTGGAAATGTAAAAGGGCAGGTCGTTATCACCTTTGCCGAAGCCAGATAACCAGGTTGATTTATTTTCAATTCGTTCTTTGATTGAGGTAAAATCAGACCCTTTTAAATCTTTGGTCATAGCTGCTCTGATCGGATTGAGGTCTACGTAAGCCATGCAGGTTAATAACGCTCTTTCGTCAAGAAGGGCTTGGCTTTTGAAGCGACTTTCCCAGAAGTGACCAGTGCACTTATCCTCTTCGTTTGCCATGCGTGCAATATACTCATTGATGGATTTCATGTACCACGATACTGAAGCGAGTCTAGTCCGGTATTCAGAGACATATTCTTTAACACGACGTAGTTCCGCTTCAGTTTCGATTTCACCTTTGAGGTAGCGTTCGCAAAGTACTGGTAAAGTGTAAAGTGAACACCAAGTCATTAATACTTGGGTGTCATTCCAGTTTTCAGTTGAGTTGACTTTCAATACGATATGAAAATGGTTCGACATAATGGCATAAGAACACACATCAATAGCGAACACAGAAGTGACTTTTTTAATGCGATCAATCAACCACTGGCGTCGATGTTCAAATGACTTTCCTGTGAGTTGATCTTTACCACAAAGAAAGGCTCTGCGAACGCATCTTGAAACAATGTGGTAATAAGGCGTTTCTTCAACACAGATTTGTTGATTTCTGGTTACAGTCATACTTAATTCCATTTAAAAACCATGATTATGATTTAAACAACTGATTTTATCTGTAGCAAAATCCTGATTTGAGTGTAAGAATATCTTTATGGGTTGCCTGTCCCAGACTAGTTTTCCAGACTAGTTTTCTTTAAGTTCACGCATAACGGCACAAACCAAGCGCTTCTTTTGCTTCGCAAAAATCACACCCACTTTTTAGCCTATGCTTCTCAATCATCAGGGTTAATGTCGATTTGGTCAATGGCTTTGTCTTTAGAAATATATCCACGTTTTTAGTCCCTTAAACACCTGACAGTTTCATCCACTAAATTAATGTAGTTGGACAAATAAAAAGGTAGGGATTTCTATCCGAACCCCACTTAAAGTAGCTAGAGTTTTTTAATGGACTTTAAATTTGTTTCAGCTTTTCCCAAACTGGCCGTTTTAGAGCAGGCTCGTTGATTAAATCTTTGAGGCTGCTGAGGTTCATGATTTGGTCTGAGTCAGCTAGGTTGATGTCATTAAAAACCAATGTTTTTTTAGGGTGTTCATAGCTCACTACTTGACCGTCAAAGTGAATTTGGTCATAAACACAATCATGCTTTATGGCTTGTAGCATTTTAACCAACAGTCTGAATTCATTTTTATCGAGTTTAACCACATCCATATCGGGTTTTGTTGGTGTCCTTTGTTCTGTGTCAGCTTTGGTCGAGTCAGATTTTGGTGCTGTGAGGGTAGCTGTTTGTTTGCTTGAATTTTTGGCTTGTAGTTTTAATAAGCCCAATTCATTGATCAGTCGTTCAGTAAACATGTTTTATAGCTCTTGACTTAATTGTTCATTGAACTGGGAAAAAATAGACTCAATGGCCTGGCTCATGGCTTGAGCAAAGGCATCATAATTATCCGCAATGATGTTTTGTTCGGCATTATATGTTTGGTTGAATAGAAGTTGATTGTCTTGATCATATAATGAGAATTCAATTTCAGCTATAGCGAGTTCTTGTCTTTTTTCAAATGCCAATATTCTGGTTTTAAGCCAATGGAACTGTTCTGCTGCGGGTGTCTGATATACAACTGTTTGCCACAGGTTTTTAGCCCAGTTTTTGATCAAGTCCTGTAGCAGTATTTTAGGAGACTCAATCCAAAAGTTATGGCTCAACTGGACCAGTGATGTATCTACTTGGGTGGCCACTATGGGTCTGCCACCAAGAATGCTCAAAGCTTCAGGGCGTTTCACAACCAAGGTCATTGGCCTGACTGTGGATGGGGTAATGGATGTTGGTACTGGGTTTAAGCGGTAATATTTTTTTGTTAATGCCGCTTTTTTTGAGCCGCATGCGTTACATATCAATGTGATGCATAGTACCAGTAGGAGTGATTTTATTTTACTCATAAGTCTTCATCCGAAACGTCAGAGTCAGGTGAAAAAATTAAACTGGAAGGGTTCTTTCTGATTAAGTTAGTGGCTTCATTCAGATTCATACTGGCGCTTTCTATTTCATTGGTGATGCTGTCTAATTTGTTGGATAAGGTAAACATACTTCTGGCAGCCGTTTTCAGCAGTTGAGCCATATCAGAATCATCGGCTGAGATTAAACCTCTGGTATCGCTAACCAGGCCGTTGATATTACTCAGGCCTTGGTCTAGCTCGGTGACGGACTGTTGAACTTGACTGCTTAATTGGGTCAAATTGGCGATAAAAGTTTCGATGTTCTTACTGTTCTCACCGCTGATGACCTGATTAGCAGATTGGATGAGTTGGTTCAGTTCGTTGGTTGATGATTCTACATTACCCATGATGCCTGGTAAGCCCTGATCTATTTGTAAGGTGATGCTGTCCAAACGCTCATACAACATGTCGAGCATGGGTTTGATTTTTTGTTCGGTGATGTCTGTGATGTCTTCTGACACGCCGCCCAATTGCGCAAACAGATCAGCTGGGGGTTGGCCAGGAATAGTATCTTCGGGTTGGAAATGCACAGTTGCCTCTCCACCCTTGATATTGATTGACATATCAGCAAGTAAGCCAGCTGAATTGATTTGGGCCACTGAGTCATTGGGGATTTTCCATTCCTTAAGCACTGAGTAACTTACTTTAAATTCAAGTTTGGTTTTTTTGTATTCAGGCATGATGGATTCTACTTGGCCGATCCGATACCCTTCAAAAAATACAGGGGTGCCGTAGCCCAAGCCGGTGACATTGGCATAGTAACTGTTATATTCTGTGGCATCTGCTTCTTTGCCGGTCATTTTGACCAGGGTCCATACGGTAAAAACAGAAATAACAATGGTGAATATACCGACCCAAAAATAATTGCTGATGTGTCTTTTCATGTAAGTGTGTAATTTTCCTGTGTCAAACGTCGTAAGTATTCTGACGGGTTTAATTTATCATGTCTTGAGCGACGTTGCAGTAAATCCATCACTCGTTTGTTATCTGATTTTTGTATTTCTTCTACGGTGCCGGTAATTAGATTTTTACCTTTATCCAATACGGTGATTTTATCAGCAATCTTAAAGGCGCTGTCCAATTCATGGGTGACCACAACCATGCTCATTCCCATGGTGTCTCGAAGAGATAAAATCAGGTCATCAATTTCAGAGGCCACAACTGGATCGAGGCCAGCAGATGGTTCATCAAAAAAGAGCAGTTTCGGATCAAGTACGATGGAACGAGCCAAAGCAGCCCGTTTGATCATGCCGCCTGATAGTTGTGATGGCATCAGTTTATGAAAGCCTCCCAAGTTCACCACTTCAAGTTTCATTCTTGAAATAATGCGTATGGTGTTTTCATCCAGGTCGGTAAACTCGCGTAATGGTAAAGCCACATTGTCGCCGACTGTCATTGATGAGAATAAGGCACCGCTTTGAAATGAAACGCCTATGTCTTGTTTGAGTTTTAATTGGTCATTAAAACTCATGGCATGAATGTCATTATCCAGTAACTTAATCTGACCTTGAGTTGGCTGGTATAAACCGAGTATGTGCCACAATAAGGTTGATTTACCAGAGCCGGAGCCTCCCATAATGACACGAATCTCACCTTTTTTAATGTTTAAATTGACGCCGTCTAAAATTTTTCTTTGGCCATAGTGAGTAACCAAGTCATTGACTTCGATGACTGTTCGATCTTCTGCTTGTTTCTTGTTTGAAGCTGAACTCATGAGATTATTGGGTTAAAAAATAACTGGCAATCATGTCAGCCAAAACAATGAAAGATATCGAAATAACCACTGCAGTGGTGGTGGCTTTACCCACACCTTCTGCCCCTCCAGTTACGTGGAAACCTGTGGTGGCACCGACCAATACAATGATGACACCAAAAACAACACTTTTTACTAAGCCCTGCATGATGTCGCCAACCACCAATACATTGAATGATTCGACCATATAAGCACTGATACTCATGTTTAAGTCGACAACACTGAAAATGGCGCCACCAAAAATAGCCAACACATCAGCACAAATGACCAACAGTGGCATAGAAATAATCAAGCCTAATAACGGCGGTAAAACTAAATACCGAACAGGAACTATACCAATCACTTTTAATGCATCTATTTCCTGGGAAACAACTTGTGAGCCGATACGTGCCGCTATGGCAGCACCAGAGCGACCAGCAACAATAATACCAGTAATGAGTGGAGAAAACTCCCGCGTGACTGATTTCGCAATGGCTAAAAGTACCTGTGATTCAGCACCGAAATCAGAAAGTGCATAAAGGAGTTGTATAGACAGCATCATACCGACCACAAATGACAATGCCATAACAATAGGCAATGCATCAAAACCATTAACTCGGATTTGTTCGACCACTTGGCGCAGTCTTAATTTCTGTTTATACCGTCGGCCTACAATGAGCCAGTAAAAACTGTCCCAAAATAAGCGTATAGCAAAACCAACACGTTCAATGGACTGGTAGGTCCACATACCGATGCTTTCAACTTTGGCAATCAATGCTTTAGTCAATGTCAAACACCTGGTCTAAACGAGCCAACTCCAAAATACTCCTGACTTGAGTGCTGGGGTTGTTGATACCAAAAAATCGAGCGTTACTGTTAGCAAACTGAAGCCCTTCAACCATGGCAGCAATACCTGATGAATCTATGTACTCGACATCGGCTAAATTGACTTTAACTGTAGGTGTGGTTTTCAAGGCACCCAGAATGGTTTTACGTAATTCTGCAGAATTAGATAGGTCAACCTCTCCGCTGACATAAATAGTGGTCAGTAATTCTGTTTTTTCGAAACGGATGAATTCTGTCATTGATTTAGCCTCACACTGAGAATTTTTATCGGTTTTACAGGCACGTCTTTGGCCTCCAGTTCGGAATTGAATTCGGTTTGGACTTGTGCCATTTGGTCAACCAACTCCATGCCTGAAACCACGTAGCCAAATACGGTGTATCCCCAGGTTTTTTTATTGGGGTTTAAGTTGCTGTTATCTTTGAGGTTGATATAGAAACTGGTTTCAGCAGAATGCGGGTCATCGAATCGGGCCATGGCCAATGTGCCTCGGTCATTAGTTAAGCCATTACCTGATTCATTGAATAACTGGCCACAACTTTTAACAGCTGAATAATCTGCTTTGAACGCACCTGTTTGAATCACATAATCAGCCACTACTCGATGAATCAGATTGTCATCAAACGCCTGGTCTTTAACCAAGTGTAAAAAGTGATTCACAGTCAGTGGGGCACGCCTGCGATCCAGTTCAATCACCACCTCTCCCATATCAGTGACAACTGTTAATTCAGGGAAAGTAGCATCTGGGTAGGCTTGCTCCGTAGGACATGCTGCAGACAAAGTGAATGGTACCAATAGACCATATAATTTGATCATATGAACAAAATTTAATTTCATGATGTTTAAAAATGTACGCTTCCAATCATTTTACCCAAAGGTGATGATGATTGATAGTTGCTGGCAGAAGAATTATTTGTGTGAATAGTTTCAATTAAAAATTTAGTTAACTTTAAGTCAGTTATACCAATTTACATTGAACTGTGTGAAAGTAATGTCACAGTGCATGAGTGATCAGCCATTATATTGTCCTGTGGTTATACCCTGGGCAAAACAGTGGGCTTAAATAAGAATTTTTTTGCTGTGCTTGGTCAGAGGACAGTGTCATTGAGTTGAGGCTGAAATATGGTCAAGTTTTACAGTATTAAGTGTTATCAGTATGAAAAAGGATCCCCGGGTCTCAAATTGTTTAATGAATTACGTGCCAGTTTAGAGTTAAGTTCGGTTAAATTAATTATACAGGACTTAAACTCCGCCCGAGGATGACGAGGGTAAGGTTTATGGGCAAATCTCCAATTACGTCATCCTCGGGCGGAGTTTCAGTAAAGTTTCAATTGGCCAAAATGTATGAATTTCAATATCATAAAATCTCATTAATTTAAATTAGACCCGGGGATCCATTGTAATTACAATTTGCTTATATGAAACAACCAGCTGTATACATATTAGCCAGTCAAAAACGAGGCACTTTATATATCGGAGTTACCAGCGACTTAGTGAAACGTGTATATCAACACAAGAATAATTCAGTTGATGGGTTTACAAAACAATATAGCACTCACACATTGGTCCATTTCGAACTTTTTAACGATATGTATGAAGCCATAAAAAGAGAAAAGCAATTGAAGAAATGGAAGCGTGTATGGAAAGTTGAACTGATTGAAGAAAGCAATTCTTCATGGAAAGATTTATATGATGATATTGTTTGTTAGTTTTAAATGTAAAATGGATCCCCAGGTCTCAAGCTGTTTAATGAGTTAAGGTCCAATTGAAAAATGTTGCTCGATTTAAAATATCATTCAGAAATTAAGGTCCGCCCGAGGATGACGGGGGTATGGTTTATGGGCAATTCTCCAATTCCGTCATCCTCGGGCTGATTTGAGGTAAAGTTTGAGCTAACTTACCGATCTGTACGAACCATGCTATCTTATTAATATGAAATAGACCCGGGGATCTATTGTAAATGCGATCAACTGAAAATGATGAATGTGGGTTCTGGGGTATCTACTTTTTAATTGGTACAAAGCAATTTAAAGTGACTTGAGCTTTTCCAACTGTTCTTCCAATTCTTTGAGTGCTGTTTCATTTTGTTGTAGCTTATCCTGTTCTGCTTTCACCAGATGTTCTGGAGCTTTACTGACAAATTTTTCATTGTTCAATTTGCCTTGTCCACGCTTGACTTCTTGGGTGACTTTATCTATTTGTTTATTAATTCGTTTAGTTTCTTCATCTTTATCTATTAAACCGGCCAATGGAATCAGTATCTTCATTTCTCCCATCAAGGCCGCGGCAGCAGCAGGCTCTTCTGCATCGCCTGCCAATAGTGAAACACTTTCTAATCGGGCCATGGTCAGCAAAAGCTGTTGGTGTTGTTGTAAACATTGTTGGTCAAATTGTTTCGCTTGTGACAGCATGACTGACAACTTTTTCGAAGGTGGGATGTTCATTTCTCCGCGAATTTGTCGAACAGCCAGTGTGAATTCTTTGATCCAAGTAATTTCTTGTTCTGCACTTTCATGAGTTAAAGAAGTATTGGCTTCTGGAAAAGCACTGATCATGATTGAATCAGGCTTAAGGGCCAGTTTGGTTTTAACTTCTTGCCAAATTTCTTCGGTGACGTATGGCATGATCGGGTGTAGTAACCTCAGTGCTTGATCTAATACGTACAATAATGTGTGTTGTACTTGAGATTTTTGTGCGGTTTTGAGCAGTGGTTTAGCAAGCTCTAAAAACCAATCACAGTATTCATTCCAGAAAAAATCATAAATGGCTTGGCTGGCCAAGTCCAATCGATATTTGTCCATTTGTTTGCGATATTCGGTGATGCAACTTTGTAATCTGGACACAATCCATTGTTCAACAACAGAGGCGTTCTCAAGATTGAAGGCCGTGGGTTTAAAGTCTTCGGTATTCATGAAGACAAAACGAGATGCATTGAAAATCTTGTTGCAAAAGTTCCGGTAGCCCTCAACTCGGCCCATGTCAAAGTTGATATCACGACCCGTACTGGCCAAGGATGCAAAAGTGAAGCGCATGGCATCACAACCATAAGGTTTTATACCATCAGGGAATTCTTTGCTGGTTGCTTGTTTGATTTGTTCAATTTTTTTAGGTTGATCTTGCATCAAGCCTTGTGTTCTTTTCTGTAACAATTCTGCCAAGCTGATGCCGTCAATTAAATCGATTGGATCAAGTACATTGCCTTTAGATTTTGACATTTTTTGACCGTTAGAGTCGCGCACTAAGCCATGAATGTAGACTTCTTTGAAAGGCATGTTGTCCATAAATTTAATGCCCATCATGATCATTCTGGCTACCCAAAAGAAGATGATGTCAAAGCCTGTAACTAAAACGTTGGTTGGGTAATATTTTTGTAGCTCGGCGGAATTTTCTGGCCAGTCTAAAGTGGCAAAGGGCCACAGAGCTGAGGAAAACCAAGTGTCTAGTACATCATTATCTTGCCTGAGTTTAAGGTCTGCTGGTAAGTTATGTCGAGCTCTTGCATCGGCCTCATCTAAGCCGACGTAAATGTTGTCATTTTCGTCGTACCAAGCTGGGATGCGGTGGCCCCACCACAATTGACGTGATATGCACCAATCTTGAATGTCGTTCATCCAAGCATAGTAGGTGTTTTTCCAGTTATCGGGGACGAATTTAATGTCGCCCTCATCAACAGCTTTGATGGCTGGCGCTGCTAAAGTTTTGGCATCCACATACCATTGGTTGGTTAACATCGGTTCAATCACATCGCCAGAGCGATCACCGCGTGGGACCATTAATTGGTGTGGTTTAATCTCAACCAATAACCCTAGGCGTTCCATTTCAGCCACCACAGCTTTGCGGGCTTCATATCTGAGTTGACCTTGAAAAGCTTCGGGTGCATTTTTATTGATGGTGGCATCAAAATTTAAAATATTTAATAATGGTAAATCATGTCTTTGACCCACTTGGTAATCATTGAAATCATGTGCAGGGGTGATCTTGACACATCCTGTGCCTTTTTCTGGGTCAGCATGTTCATCGCCAACAATCGGAATCAAGCGATCACAAATTGGTAATAAAACTTGCTTGCCAATCAAATGTTTAAATCGTTCATCCGCTGGATTAACAGCCACTGCTGTATCACCCAATAAGGTTTCTGGCCGGGTAGTGGCAATGGTCAGGAATTCTTCTGTGGCTTGGCCGCTTTCATCCGCAACAGGGTAATTAAAGTGCCACATAAAGCCATTTTCTTCAACTGACTCCACTTCTAAATCACTCAAAGCAGTATTTAATGTGGGGTCCCAGTTAACCAATCTCTGACCTCGATAAATCAATCCTTCTTCGTGTAGGTCTACGAATACTTTCATGACCGCAGCTGACAAGCCTTCATCCATGGTGAAACGTTGTCTTGACCAATCAGGAGAGGCACCCATGCGACGCAGTTGGTTGGTGATGGTATTGCCTGATTGTTCTTTCCACTGCCATACTTTATCAATAAAAGCTTCACGACCCAATTCTACCCGTGATGTGCCTTGAGCGTTTAATTGGCGTTCAACCACCATTTGTGTGGCGATGCCCGCATGGTCGGTTCCCGGTTGCCATAAGGTGTCTTTGCCTTGCATGCGGTGGTAGCGAATCAAGGTGTCCATAATGGTGTCTTGAAAAGCATGGCCCATATGCAATGTACCAGTCACATTGGGTGGAGGGATCATGATGCAATACGTTTCCTTGTTGTCCGTATTGCCAGTGGCGCCAGCTTTAAAGTATCCGTTTTTTTCCCATAGTTGGTACCATTTGGTTTCAATTTGGGTGGGGTCGTATTTTTCTATCATGATGGTTGTTTTTGTCTATTAAAAATTCTGTTATCAGGGCGGTTTATAATAAGTGAAACATTCTCGTCATGTCTGATGGCATGACATATAAATTGTTGAGATTTTTTCACTCACTTCACCTGCCCTAATGACAAACTCAGATGCAGTATTATTTTTCGCTTTCGTTGATCAGATATTGAGTCAGCATGGCAACTGGGCGACCAGTGGCGCCTTCTTTCTTACTGTTCCAGGCGGTGCCTGCAATGTCAACATGAGCCCATTTTTGGCCATCGGTGAAACGTGATAAGAAACAGCCTGCTGTGATGGTACCTGCTGGAAAGCCGCCAATGTTTTGCATGTCAGCAAATGTGGTATCAATTTGTTTTTGGTACTCGTCCCAAAGAGGTAATTCCCAAACGCGATCATGCGATTGCAGTCCAGCGGTTTTTAAGTCATCAAATAGACCATCGGTTTTGGTCATGACAGCTGAAGCTTGATGTCCTAAAGCCACTACACAAGCACCAGTTAAAGTGGCAAAATCCAAGACCACTGAAGGTTTGAATTCTTGTGAATAGGTCAGGGTGTCGCATAATATCATGCGACCTTCGGCATCGGTATTGAGAACTTCAATGGTTTTACCTGAGTATGAGGTGATGACGTCGCCAGGTCGGTAGGCTTTACCATCAGGCATATTTTCAACCGCTGCGACAAAGGTCAATAGATTGATGGGTAAACCCAGCTCAACTGCTGCAACAAAGCCGCCAATAACAGTCGCTGCGCCACACATGTCATACTTCATTTCATCCATGTTCGCGCCAGGTTTAAGCGATATACCACCGGTGTCAAATGTGATGCCTTTACCAACCAAAGCAATCGGTGCTTGGTCTTTTTTTCCACCGTTGTATTTAAGAACAACTAACTTGGGTTTGTTGGCACTGCCTTGTCCAACAGCCAGCAGAGCGCCCATACCCATTTTTTTCATTTGTTTGTGATTCAAGACATTGATTTCACATTTTTTATTTTTTTCAGCAATTTTAGTGGCGTAATTGGCAATGTATTTAGGGGTACATACATTGGGGGGGTAATTACCTAAATGTCTGGCTGCGCTGATGCCTGATGCCATGGCTTTGGCTTGTTTGAACGCAGCTTGTTGTGCGTCACTAACCGCAACTTCCAGTTCTTTGAGTTGATGTTTATTGTCTTTCTTAAATGATTTGGTGTCTTCGTAACGATATTCAGCATGGGCAGCTGCCATGGTAACCAATTTAGTGGTTTGTTCGTGATCAATTGCAGAGAATTCATTCAATGCCAAATAAATGGCTGCGCTCTGGCTTCTGGATTTGGCGGCTGCTTGTATCACTTTATGGGTGTTTTCATACAGCGCTGTTGCTGAAAGTTTGTCAGCTTTGCCTAAACCCAGTAATGTGACCACTTGGCCTTTTGCTGTGTAGAGGTTCTGTATCTGACCTGTTTGGCCAGTAAAATCCTTATTCTTTAGCCTGGCAGAAAATTGATCTTTGACGTCGCTACCCAGCTCATCAATCCAGGGATTGGTCTTTTGGCCTTTAAAATGACCAAGGATAACTTGGTCAGCTTTATTCTTATTGATAGATTGTTGGGTGGATTTTATTTTCATTTTTGGCTTCCAAATTTTAGTCGGTTGGTCATTTTAATCAACCTTTGCTGTATTAACCAGTGCTAATTAAAATATGCGAATTAATAGATCGGTACATCCTCAATCAGCTTGTTAAATTTCACAACATAAATATTCACCTCTTCTGCTAAAATGTGCGGCTTGAGTCAAAGGACTCTGGTCAATCAACCTTGTTCAATAACAATTACTGTAAAAATAGAGTTGCATGAATATATTAGCGAACTACCTCAGAAAACAAACCATAAAAACCTCGTTGGTGGTTTTGTTGTTGTTATTTTTACTGATGGTGGGCACTCTATTTACATCGACTTTACGAACCATCGCACGCGGTATCTTACCGCCTGAGTTGTTATTTATTGAGTTGAGTTTGCGCTCTATAGATGTGTTGGCCATTTTAGTGCCATTGTCATTTTACTTAGGGGTGTTGATTTCATTGAGTCAAATGTATCGTAACCAAGAGGCTGTGATGATGCATGCCATTGGCTGGTCCAGTAAAGATGTATTGCGGGCTTTGCTGCCTTTGATGTGGTTGGTGTTTGTTTTGATGTTGTTAGTTTCGCTGATTATCTCTCCTCAAGCAGCCCGTCTTTCTAAGGAGTTAACTACGCAAGCCAATGAAAGCATTTCGTTGATGGGCTTAACTGAGGGTAAGTTTCAAAAATTTTTTTCAAACGAAGGCGTAATCTTTGTTGAGAAAATAGATGCTGAGCAACAGCGAGTTGAAAATGTATTTGCTAATATTTACCACCCTGAACGTATAGATACCTTAACCGCAGAATATGGTTATCAATTTGAGGAAAATGACCGTAAATATGTGGCCTTATTCAATGGTTATCGCAATGAGGGTAGACCTGGAAGTAATGCTTACAAAATGATGCAATTTGAGCGTAATGACATCATGTTACCTGATTTAGATCAAGAAATTGCCGCCCTAGATGAAAAATCCAAGCTGACCATAGAATTGTTGCGGTCAGATGAGTTGCGGGATCGAGCACAATTACATTGGCGTTTAAGTCCGGCATTTTCAGTTTTAACTCTGTTTGTTTTAGCGGTTTCTTTGGCCAAAACATCACATCGAGAAGCAAAGTTCATCAATTTAGTGTTAGGTGTTTTGGCATATATATTCGTAGTGAATTTGTTAACCATTGGACACTCCATGCTAGAGCAGGGTAAATTATCTATGGGATTGGGGTTGTGGTGGGTTTATTTTCTTGTTGGCAGTTATGCCCTGTGGCGGATTCGCCGACTAGATGGGCCTAAAGTATCTGATCTCACCACTGAGGCAGCAATAAAATCATGAGTATTTTAACTAGATATATTTTTAAAACATTGTCTTTTGGCTTGGTTATGGCAGTTTTGCTGTTATTGGCAATTGATGTGTTATTCAATTTGATTAAAGAATTGAATGACATCACCAATGTTTATACTTTGGGAGATGTATTCTTTTATGTCATGCTCACCATTCCCAGTAAAATTTACGAACTGTTTCCTGTCAGTGTGGTGGTTGCGGTAGTGGTTAGTTTGGGGGCTTTGGCCAGCGGTTCAGAATTGGTCGTGATGCTGGCTTCAGGTGTGAGTAAGTTAAAAATAACCATGATTACTTTATTCAGTGTATCAATATGGCTGGTTTTGGTGGTGTTGATGGGAGAGTATGTAGGGCCTGATGGGGATCAAATGGCACAACAGTTTCGTAATGAACAAATATCACAAGGAAAAGCCACTTCGGCAGCACAAGCCATTTGGTTGCGAGATGGTGACATTATTTTTCGAACCAATCAAATGAAAAAAAATGAAGACAGCGCTTCATATGAATTGGTTGATGTCACAGTATTCGAGTTAAAAGCTAAGAAGTTGGTTAAAGTTTCAGAGGCTAAGTCGGCGGTTTTTGCAGCGCAGAAATGGACGTTAAGTGATATCAAGGTTTCGGCATTTAATGAAGACGGTGTTGAAACACAGCAGCTTGATCAACAACAATGGTCCTCAAGGATTGAGCCTGAGATATTAAATATCAGTACAACTAGGCCCAAGTATTTAAGTATTCGTGACATTAAGAAGTTTCAACAGTTTAATGCGCAATCTGGCTCGCTACAGTCTTCTTACCAAATTGCTCAATGGTCTAAAATGGCTTTTCCATTGTTGGTTTTAACTACTGCTTTGTGTGGAATTATGGTGCTGTTTGGTCAAACCAGGTCGGGCGGCTTTGCACAACGATTGGTGGTGGGTATTGTCATTGGAGTAGTGGTTTATTTGGTCAATAAAACATTGTTAAACGTTGGTGAGGTTTATCACGTTAATCCGTTTGTTGTTACAGTGCTTCCGGGGTTAATATTATCGCTGTTATTGCTGTTGATGTTGTCGGGTAAGTTGAGAATATAAAAGCCTGATTCTGTTTTATCATGGTTTTAATTTGTCAGCTGTTAGATCGATGACGGAATATCCGCAGGCCATGTCCATCCAAGTAGAATGCTTGGAATTGAATTTTCTGCTCCACAACCCCGCGCCCAATAACACTGTGGAGATTATGCCTACAAAAAACCTGAGAGATGCATTGCCCCAACTCATATGATAATGATCTTGTATACTTATTTTCCATGCGCGCATTCCCAAAGTTTGTCCACCTTTTTTCCATGAATAGGTAAAATAAAGAAAAACCTCCCCAAATAACAACAATTGCAACCAAAGTGTTCTTGGTTGAACTTCATCACCTTGTCGTAACAGAACTAAAACCAAAGAAGTGACTAAGAAAAGTGCCAAAATAGGAAATATGTCGTAGATTAGTGCGGCCAGGTGTTTCCAAAGTTTACTTTGTTTCATTTTTTGTATTTACTGCCTAAAGCATTGAGGTGCTTGGATTTTAAAGAAAGTTGACAGTGATTGGGAAGAAAAAAAATCTTAAATTTATGTAATTATTACTTTAATTTTTTAAAAAAGGCAGTTATTCTTGTTCACCACTAAGTCGAGTGTGGACTATTTCTAGGTAAAATTTAAGCGTGTAATTTTACCAACAAAATAATGTTCTCACGTTTTCTTAATCACAATTTTAATGGAAGGGAAGGTATGTTGATATCTCAAATTTCTAAAGTTAATTTCACTAAATCTTTAGTGGCTTTGGCTTTAATGGTAACTTCAGTAACAAGTTTTGCGCAGTTACAAACGGCGGTTCAAGTGGTGACTAACACCAACAATGCAGCAGAAAACTCACAGAAAAGTATTGATCGCCTAAATGATCAAACCGAGGAATTATTGGTTCAATATCGAACTGTCATTTCTGAAATTGAAAGTTTGACTGTTTACAATGAGCAATTAGAAGCAGTGGTGAATGATCAAAATTCACAAATACAAGGTATGAATGCGCAAATGACTGAGTTGGAGTCAACCAATCGTGCAGTTGTCCCTATGGTCATTGAAATGGTTGATATGTTAAGGAAAATTGTTGAGGCAGACATACCTTTCAGAATCAATGATAGAATGGATCGTGTATCCAACCTAGAAAATATGTTGAACGCTTCGAATGTGACCACTTCTGAAAAATACCGTAAAGTGACTGAAGCCTATCAAATTGAATTAGATTATGGTCGTTCAGTTTCGACTTATCAAGCGGAAATTGATGGTGGGGTACAGGTGAATTTCTTACAAATTGGTAGAACAGCTTTGTTGTATCAAACGTTGGACGAAAAAAATTCAGGATGGTACAACCCACAAACCAAATCTTTTGAAACATTAGACGATAGATATAACTCATCTATCAAAGAAGGTATTAGGATTGCTGCTAAACAAGCTGCTCCTAATTTAGTTGGTCTGCCTATTTTGTTTCAAGTTTCAGGAGAATAAGACATGAAAAAATATTTAATATTATTGATTTTAGGCTTGTCTTCATTAAGTGCTCAAGCGCAAGATATGTCATTGGATGAATTGCTCACAGTTGTACAACGTGCAGCATCTGAATCATCAGCTGCAAACAAGCAACGTGAAGCTACATTTAAACAGCAGCGAGACCAACAGAGCCGATTGCTGTCTGAGGCGCGTTCACAACTTAATGCCTTAGAAAGAAGAACAGAAGCATTGAAAATTGCATTCGACGAGAATGAATTGACTTTGGCTGATTTGGAAACCACGTTGGCTGAACGTTCTGGTAACTTAGGAGAAATGTCTGGTACTGTTAAAGTGCTGGCTGGTGACTTAAGAAGTGCCATTGAAGAGTCTATGACCTCAGCTGAGATTGATGGACGGGCTGAGTTTTTAACTCAATTAGCTTCGCAAGCAAAATTGCCTAACATTCAAGAGTTGCGTCAGTTGTGGGTTGAATTGCAACGCGAGATCATAGAAGAAGGAAAAATTTCAAAATTCACCACCAACATCCGTGATGAACAAGGTGAGATAGAAAACAACGTAACAGTTACCCGAGTGGGTACCTTTAATGCGTTTGATTCTGAGGGTAATTTCTTGGTCTGGAAGTCTGCCAATGATGCCAATAACAGTTCGGGTAAAGGTGAGTTACAACGATTGCAGAAACAACCTTCTGGTCAATATGCAAGCCAAGCACGTGCCTTTGTAAATGCATCTCCTGGACAAGTGGCTCAAGTTCCTGTGGATTATACCCGTGGTACCATTCTTCAGTTAGTAGTGCAAACACCAAGTATTGAAGATAAAATTAAACAAGGTGGACCAGTAGGTTATGTCATATTGTCACTGGGTGCGTTTGGTTTAATCATTGCGATAATCAAATTCTTCATGTTGTTTGCGTCAGGCAGCAAGATGAAATCTCAGTTGAAGAAAAAACAACCCAAACAAAACAACGCTTTAGGGCGTATTATGTCTGTTTATACTGAAAGCCCAGATTCTGACATTGAAACCATGGAGTTGAAGTTGGATGAGGCTATCTTGCGAGAAACTGGCCCATTAGAGTCTGGTTTATCTTTCATCAAAGTCTTGTACGTGATTGCTCCGTTGTTAGGTCTATTGGGTACGGTTGTTGGTATGATTCAAACATTCCAAATGATTACGTTGATGGGTACTGGCGATCCTAAGTCAATGGCGGGCGGTATTTCTATGGCGTTGGTAACAACTGTACTGGGTTTGGTGGTTGCTATTCCTCTGACAGTATTACATTCTGTACTGCAATCTATGGCAAGAAAACAGACTCAGGTTCTTGAAGAGCAGAGTGCTGGTATTGTTGCCAAGATGGCGGAGAAATAAATATGTTTTGGCTCAAAGAGCGATGGTATGACATATTAGCATTTGTAGACATGGGTGGCCCGGTATTATGGGCCATCATGGTACTGCTTTTTGTTATGTGGTTGATGATTCTTGAGCGGTCTTGGTATTATTTTGTTACCTATCCTAAATTAAGGAATAAAATTATTTCTGAGTGGGATGAGCGCGAAGACACCACAACATGGTATGCCAAAAGAATCAAAGAATCAAAAGTATCAGAAGCTTCTATCGAGTTGCGATCTGGCTTGGGTTTTTTAGAGGCTTTGGTAGCAATCAGTCCTCTGTTCGGATTATTCGGAACCGTTTATGGTATGTTGCAAGTATTTGACATTATGGCCATAGCAGGTACCAGTAATGCCAGAGCAATGGCTGGTGGTGTATCTAAAGCCACTATTCCTACCATGGCCGGTATGGTAGCGGCATTGTCAGGCGTGTTTTTCACAACATTTTTTAAACACAAAGCCTTGGTCGAAGCTGAAAAGCTTGAAGATCGCATGCAATCACATTAAATAAATTTGAACTTATTGAACTTACAGTAAGTCAGATTAATATAAGTAAGAGATAAAATATGAAAAAAAGACACTTTCATGAAGACGAAGCAGAAATTAATATCACACCTATGCTGGATGTGGTGTTCATTATGTTGATATTTTTTATTGTTACCACATCATTCGTCAAGGAAACAGGCGTTGATATTTCTCGCCCCAGTAGCTCACAAGCTAAACAGGTGAAAAAAGGTAATATCTTGGTTGCCATTAAAGAAGATGGTGTTATCTGGATTAATAAACAAGAAGTAGATTTGCGTGCAGTGCGTTCACGAGTTGAAAAAATGCATGCTGAAAACCCTGAAGCAAGTGCTGTTATTATTGCTGACAGGGGATCAAGGACAGGTGACTTGGTTGAAGTTATGGACCAAATTAAATCTGCTGGTGTTCAAAGTATCTCAATCGCAGCAGAAAAAGGTCAGGGGTAATTTATGAGTATGCCACGTTATTTACTAGTAGCCATTGCAGCAGCAGCCATAACAGTGGTGTTGTATTTGCTGATGCATGCCTTGATAAGCCAGGCTGCGAATAATCTCAGAAATGACGATGATTTGCCGGCCATTGATTTCACCAAGGTTAAATTGGATGAGGATGTCAGAGAGCGTAAGCGTGTTATTCCGAAAAAACCACCGCCACCGAAAGAGCCACCTCCACCTCCTAAAATGAATGTGCAACAGAATCAACAGGTGGTAAACAACATGCCCACTCCCAATGTACCTAATCTAGATCTTGGTGTGGGTGGTGATGGCCCATTCTTGGGCGCTGTTGGTCAAGTTAATATGACCGAAGAAGGTGGTGTTATTCCTATTGTGCGAATTGCGCCGCAATATCCACGTAAAGCTTTGATGGCTAAGATTGAAGGGTGGGTAAAAGTTAAATTTACTATTACACCCAGCGGAACTGTAAGCAGCCCAGAAGTGGTTGATGCAAAACCTCGCAGAGTTTTTGATCGCGAGGCCATTCGAGCTATTTTAAAATTTAAATTCAAGCCAAAAGTTGTCAATGGTGTTGGAGTTGATCAAATTGCGACTCAAACAATTGAATTTAACTTGCCTGATCAGTAAAAGAGGTCAATATCTATGAAGAAAACAATTGTATTAATTTTATGTTTATGTTCTTTAGTAATCAACGCGGGATCATTGAAAACAGATAACCCCATTCGCAAACCTTCTGGTCAAGCGGGTGTAATGAGTGAGGCACAAAGCAAAAAGATCACTCGATTCAGTGAGATGTTGGCAGATGAAAAATATACTCAAGCTAAAGCAGGTTTGAGTGATATGCTAAAAGGCTCAGGTGCGACTGGTTATGTCGAGGGAGTTGTTTATCAACTTTTGGGTCATATCGACCAACTTCAAGGCAATTATTCTTCAGCTGCCACTAATTTTAAGAAGTCAATTGACATTGATGCCATGCCAAACACAACTCAATTTCAAATGATGTTGTCATATGCACAATTATTAATGTTGAATGAGAATCACAGTGGTGGATTGCAGGCATTAAATAAATATTTTGCTGTAACCGACGAAATTCCTGATTCTGCTTTTGCTATTAAGGCGAATGCTCATCTTCGTTTAGAGCAATTTCGTGAAGGCAAAGCTGCTATTAAACAAGCGATTCAGCTATCGGACAAGCCAAACGAATCATGGTATCAGTTATTGTTATTTTTCCATTCTGAGCTGTCAGAGTTCCGAGAAATGTCTGAAGTATTGGAAATGTTGATAGGCTTATCACCTAATAAGAAAAATTATTGGATGCAATTGTCATCAGTATACTTCACTTTGAAGCAAGACAAGAAATCATTGGCGGTTTTAGAGTTGGTCAATAAAAAAGGCATGCTAGAAAAAGAAAGTGATTATATGCAATTGTTTAAAATGTATTCATACAACAATATTCCATACAAAGCAGCAGATACGTTACAAAGTGCGTTGGATAGTAAAAAAATTGAGTCTAATTTCAAGAACTGGAAACAGGCAGGTGCTGTTTGGTACGAAGCACGAGAACTCGATAAAGCGTTATTTGCTTATGATAAAGCCAGTCAATTTGCGACTGATGGTGATATGGACTTAACCCGTTCATATCTGTACGTAGATATGGCTAATTGGCCTAAAGTTATTGAGTCAACTACTTCTGCTTTGCAAAAAGGCGGGTTGGACAATACCAAAACTGGTAATGCCTGGTTGATGTTGGGTATGAGCCAAGCCAGTTTGGATCAGTTTTCAAAAGCCAGGACTGCTTTTAATAATGCCAGTAAATATGATAAGGCGCGAAATGATGCTCAACAATGGTTGCAACACTTGAGCACTTTAGAGCAAAAAGCGGCCAATAAAGCAGCTGAAAACAGTTAACTTTTTGATTAATGGTTTAATAATTGGTTGGTAGTGTTATTTAAGTTATTGCCATTATTACATTAAAACTTGGAAAAAGGATTTTCCAAAGCTGTGTTGATATACAGCAGTTTTTTTCAAGATTTCCAGCACAGATAACCAAGTAATTACATCATTTGTTTTGAGACTTCAAAAACCAATATATTCATACCAACTAATAACAAAACAATATAACTG
>CAZVZJ010000061.1:0-20434 GCA_964631055.1 uncultured Marinicella sp. | reverse complement strand
GGATTGCTTGAAATTTCAACTGATGGAGGTACTAGTTTTACACAAATAACTGGAGCAGAATTATTAGGTGATCAATACAATGGAGCCATTACTACTAATGCAGCCAGCCCGATATCAGGCTTACAAGCTTGGTGTGCATCTAGCTTAGTTACAGCTGCTGGTGACCAAGCTGATATCTCAGTTGTAGATTTAAATGCTTATGCAGGTCAAACGGTACAGTTTAGATTCAGACTAGGAACCGATGGTGCAGTCGGTGCCGAAGGTTGGTACATTGATAATTTAACAGTACAAGGTTGCCAAGCTGAGTAACAGTAAAGTCTATTGCGTAATAAAAAGGGCCTTAACGGCCCTTTTTTAATAGATTAATAAATATTAATTTCAAAGGGATTTAAACGCATGCTTTAAACGCTTCACTGAAACCTTCTGTTTAGTTCCTAAACTTTGCGCAAATAATGACACACGTAACTCTTCCAGCAACATCAAAAAATCTTGGTGAGCCGATGTAAACTCATCCACTTGATCGCAGTAGTCATAAAAAGGTTTGCTGACAGCAGCAAGCTCTTTCAGTTTTTCAGACTCTTTGGGCGGGGAGTGAATCGCAGTTTCTAAGCGCATAACAAGGCCATTGAAATATCGACTGTAATTATCTAAATCCTTGGTGCGAACATGATGGAGAAAATCACTATAGACTAAATAATCCAATTGATACTGCATGTCGTTGTAACTGGCTTCAGTCAACCAATCGCTCTTTTCTTCGACATGTTGCCAAGTTTGATACCAAAGCTCTATAACTGGACTGAGTTTTAGAGACCAGTCATAAACTGATTTGTATAAATTTTTGTTCAGCTCATCAGCTAATTGATCGAATTGTTGTTGATCACCAACCCACTCAAAAGCAGATATGTGTTTCTCCATCAAAGAATCTATCAAGACATCGATCAACTTTTCGCCACCATCCAAAGCACCCCACGCCAATTCAGCTTTTAAACTGATTTGAACTTTTTGAGCCTGCTTGATGATTTTTGGGTATTTAATACCTATGAGCCGTTTGATGCCTTTGGTGTGTTTTATTTCAGCTTGGTGCTTACTTTCAAAAACCCGTAATCCAACATGATCACCCTGATCTACGACAGCTTGATAACCTAATAAACCGTTATCTAACTGTACCTCACTGGACAGCTCTCCAAAAACCCAATCACGCGCACCATCAACTTTACCAACCTGAGAGGCGGTTTCTTGAAAACTCCGATTAGCTTGTTGGCTAAAGCCATCAATGAGATCATTAAAATCTCGTCCACTTTTTAATAATTTTTTATCCGTATCATAAACCACATAACGGAATTTCAAATGATCATCCAAGTCTGTAGATAACCAATCTTCAATGCTGGTTTGCAAGCCATTTTTCTTGAAAACGATTTTAACCAATTGCTGATAAAATTCTTCCTGATGATCTAATGCATCGCTCAAAATGTCAGCATAGGTTTTGATCGGAAACAGACCTCGACGTATACTTTTGGGTAAACCTTTGATCAACATTTCTAATTTCTCAGGTAACAAGCCTGGGACTAAAAACTCAAAATCATTGGCATTCAAAGCATTTAACCACGGTAACTGAATGTGCGTTGTTACACCGTCAGTTTCAGTTCCAGGTTGAAATTCATATGTTAAATCTAAAGTTAGTTTTCGAATGGTTATATTTTGAGGAAACAGCGCTTCTCTGTCTACCGGAACCTCTTGCATATACAACTGTGCATCGGTGAACTTAAGCGCATTGTCACCATTTTGCTTAAGCCATTTTCTTAACTGAATTTCTGAATAAATACTGGCTGGTATCTGTGCATCATATAAATCGTATAAAGTACTGGGATCGATCATCAAGTCCTTCTTGCGATGACGGTCTTCTTCAGCTTGAATGGCGGCTATTAACTTCGCATTGTGGTGAAAAAAGGCCATGCGGGTTTTCATGTGCTGTTCTACCAATCCTTGACTGATAAATAAATCCCTTGAAGTCTTTGGGTCTTTTGGGCCGTAATGTATTTGTTTTTTCTCGCTCAACACCAACCCCAACAACACACTGCGCTGATAACCCATAACAGTGCCATGCTTTTTTGACCAGAAGGGGTCATAATGCGACTGTTTTATTAAATGTTTGCCAACATCATTAATCCAAGTAACCTCTAATTCTGCCACCATACGTGCAAACACTTGGCTGGTGTGAACAATTTGACCAGCTAATATCCACTTTGGATTGGTACCAAACAATCCCGAACCCGGAAATATCAAGAATTTTTTATTCCTGGTGCCTATGTACTCACGGTCTGACTGCTGCATGCCAATGTGAGAAATGAAACCTGCTAATAGAGCCTTATGTATTTGTTCATAGTCAGCTTGCTGCTCCGATATGCGCAGTTTTTGTTTTGTCACCAATGAATTCAATTGCCGTACCACATCTTTCCATTCCATGTAACGTTTGATGGAAATAAAGTGTGTTCGACACCATTGTTTGAAGGCTTTGTTTTTTAATTTTTTACGTTGTTTATTTAAGTCATGCCACATTTTTAACAGTGACATAAAATCAGACCTATCATGATGGTATTTTTGGTGAGCTTTATCTGCAGCTTGCGCCCATTCTAATGGTCGATCACGAGGATCCTGAATCGATAGGCCAGCTACCACAACAATCATTTCTTTTAAACAGCCTAATTCACTGGCTTTAATCAGTACCCGCCCTAATTGAACATCTATAGGTAAATGTGCCATCATCCGGCCAATGGATGTTAATTGCTGACCCTCATCCAGTGCTTCTAGCTCTATTAAAAGCTGGTAACCATCGTTGATCATTTTATAATCTGGCTGATCAATGAAAGGAAAATCAGTCAAATGTCCTAACTTTAAAACATGGGTTTGTAAAATGACTGCAGCCAATGAAGTTCTTAAAATCTCTGCGTCGGTATGTTCTGGTCTGCTGTCAAAATCTTGCTCAGAATAAAGTCGATAACAATGCCCTGCAGCGATCCTGCCACATCGTCCCATTCGTTGATTAGCGCTGTCTTGTGCAATGGGTTCAATTTGTAATCCTTGGATTTTACTGCGAGCTGAATAACGACTGATTCTTGCCAAACCTGAATCAATCACATAGTGAATACGTGGAACTGTCAAAGATGTTTCTGCCACATTGGTTGCCAAGATAATCCTGCGTTTACTTCCTGGCTTAAAAATTTTCATTTGATCTGCAGCAGTCAAACGTGCATAGAGTTTAAGTATTTCTGTGTTATTTAAATGCTTCCGCTGTAATTGATCTGCTGCTTCATTAATTTCTCGCTCACCTGGTAAGAATATCAACACATCACCCTCAGGACTCATTGCATATATTTCGTCAATGGCTCTAATGATACCTTGATTTAACTCTAGGTTATGCTCTTCTAAAGGCCGGTAATGTGCGGTCACAGGAAAAGACCTGCCACTGACATTGATAATGGGCGCATCATTAAAATGTTGAGAGAACTTATCTGTATCAATAGTTGCAGATGTGATGATCACTTTAAGGTCTTTTCTTTGAGCGATCAGTTGTCTGATAAAACCCAATAGAAAATCAATGTTTAAACTGCGTTCATGGGCCTCATCAATGATGATCGTATCGTAATCATTCAACCATTTATCATGCAATGTTTGTTGCAATAGGATGCCATCAGTCATGAATCTGATGTAACCATCTTTGCTGTACTTTTCATCAAATCGAACTTGATAGCCTACTGCTTTTCCCAATGGGGTTTTGATCTCTTCAGCCACGCGTTGTGCCACTGATTTAGCTGCGATTCTCCGTGGCTGGGTACAAGCAATTTGGCCAACCTTACCTAAACCTGCTTGTAAACATATTTTGGGGATTTGAGTGGTTTTACCAGACCCAGTTTCACCTGCAATGATGGTGACTTGGTTATTTTGTATCGCATCAGTAATTTTATCAGCTTGTTGACTGATTGGTAAATCAGCAGCCAAGTCTACCAGAGGTATATTCCCAAGCCGAGTTTCAACTATCTGTTGAGCAGTTGTTAATGCGGCCAATGCTTGGCTGAGTTGTTTGGGGTTTTTCCTAGAACGTTTGAGTTGATTTTGGAGTCGATTTAAATCCTTGGCCATCACATGACCTGGCATTTGGTCTATCAGCTTATCAATATCGGCTTGCACAAAAACTCAACGATCATTGATCTATTGAATTTCCAGGAATATTTTTTTCCGGAAATTCTTTGATGTATAAGTCTTGTTTGGCGTATGGAATTTCAATTTCAGCAGCATTGAAAGCGTCATAAACCAAAAGATGTAATTCATGACTGATGCGACCACGAAGAACCGGTTGTGCAATCCAAACCAATAACTCGAAATCAATTGATGAACTACCAAAAGCCCTGAAACGTACCCTCGGCTTTGGCGACTTGAGAACTTCATCATGCTTTTTAGCAACTTCCATCAGTGAGTCACAAACCAGGTTGGCATCAGTGCCATAAGCAGCGCCTACTTTTATACGTATACGACTTTTTTCCCATCGGCCTGAACTTTCGTTAATGATTTTTGCATTACCTATCACATTATTAGGAATAGTAATTTCCACATCATCTCGAGTTAAGAGACGGGTTGATCGCATTCCAACATGCGTGATCATACCCCGTTCTCCAGAGTCTAAATTCACAAAATCACCTAATTTATAGGGCGTATCAGCAATGATAAAAAAACCTGAAAAAAGATTGGCCAAAGTGTCTTTGGCTGCAAAGCCAACAGCAATACCGATCACACCAGCTGAAGCCAACCATGCAGATGGGTTGATGCCCCAAATAACCAATAAAATATATGACCCCATTCCGATCAATAAAATTTTACCAATCAACTCAAACAATGGTATCGTTTTAGGTTGAACCATTTCAAACCGACTCATACTTTTTGAAAATGTTTCCAAAAGTATATGACAAACCCTGAATCCACGAGTGGTCACACTGAGTACCAAAATACTGGCTAAAACTCGAATCACAATGCCTTCAAGCTCAGTGCTCAATCCAATGGTTTTAGTCGCCATCCCAAGAAAGAAAAAAAACACTGTAAGAAAAAAAGGTCTTTTGACAGCTTCTATTAACTGATCATCTAAATTATTTTTGGTTCGTTTGGTGATTTGAGATATGCTTTTGACAAAAATTTTCACACCAATTTTTGCCAATAAGTAACCAAGTAATACAATCAAAAATGTTCCCAATAGGGGGATGGATTGGATTTTTTCCCAGTAAGGCAGCCACGACTCAGGAAGGTAAAATGAAAAACTATTAATGGCTTCAGTCACATCACTCACTGGTGCTTGATCGACTGTTGAATCAGCCGGATTAGATTTAGGTTCAGCCGTTTCTTTACCCTGCATGATCAATCAACTAATTTTAAATGAGATTTTTTAAGGTTACTTGTTTTTTCTTGACTCATGTCTTCAGCATCCTGCTCTTGCTGTTCATTTGTTGCTTCATCATGTTCTACATCAAACATCATGCCCTTACCATTTTCACGAGCATAAATCGCAGAAACAGATTCCATCGGAACAATAATGGCTTGAGAGTTCCCGGAAAATCGAGCATTGAACGTCAAAAGCTCATCATCCATTTGTAAGTTTTGTGCCGCATCATAAGAAATATTGAGCACCACTTTTCCATCTTCTATGACATTTTCAGGCACTCGAACGCCTTCAAATGAGGCATCAACTACTACCAAAGGGGTTAAATGATTGTCTGAAATCCATTCATGTAAAGCCTTAACAAAGTAAGGCTTTACTGAACTCATGTCTGGATCAAAAATCAAATCGGTACTCTCGTTCTGATTCTGTAATACTCTTTTTAAAACCTTTGCTTTGAAACATGCGATGTGCATAATTACGCAATGATTTAGGCAAAGATTCCCAATCAAGCCCATAATGCTCCAAACGCCACAAGAAGGGTACTAAGTTGGTATCTACCAGTGTCATATCAGTGTTCATAAAATATGGGTTTTCATTGAAAAGTGATTCCGCAGCAACCAACTCAGCCGTTAAATCATTGACTGCTTGTTGCTTGGCTTCACCAATAGAATTTTCAATTCTATCCACATATCTAAACCAACCATTTTCCAATCTAAATACTGTGAATCTTAACCGTGCACGGGTCATAGGATCAGGTGGCATCAAAGGAGGGTGCGGATACCTCTCATCTAAATATTCTGTGATGACATTGACACCATATAAATGCATATCTCGGTCAACCAATGTCGGAATTTCCAGATCAGGATTATTGGCTAACAAATCCTCAGGTGGATAGCTTTTATCCACTGAAATAATCTTACAATTAATGTTTTTAGTGGCCAAAAGGAATCGAATTCGATGTGAATCAAATGCTTCTGTTTCTGAGTATATGGTAATAACTGATCGCCCACGTTCAATAATAGACACTTGATTTATCTCCTTTATTTAAAAGTTAAAAAGGGTTTTTGCCAACGAACTCTGCAAAAACCCTTTATTTTATCAAATTTTGACTTTTTTGTTAAGTAGCAACGCGCTTTTGACCCTTTCAGTGAATGTCTCTGAAATAATTTACTTTTAACATGTAAGCTAAAAAAGTAAACAATGAAACAAACAACAATACCCATGGCGCCATTGACATACGTATCAATTTTGCTGGTTCAGATGAGTAATCTAAAAAGTTGACCAAATCACGAGCTAAATCTTTGTAATCTTGTTCACTGAGTTTACCAGCTTCAACTGTTTCAAAACCCTTAAACTCTTTATGTTCATTACCTTCCTCATCAGTATGTATTTCAAAATTAGCAGTTCTGATACCCTGTAGCTCCCATAAAATATGAGGCATAGACGCATTAGGTAATGTGAGGTTATTCCAACCAGTCACAGACTGTGGGTCAGCATAATAATTAATCAGAAAATTATACAACCAGTCTAAACCTCTGGCTTTCGCAATTACTGACAAATCAGGTGGCGCTTTACCAAACCATTTTTTGGCTTGCTCTTCACTCATGCTGATGGTCATTTTATCGGTGAACTTGGCATCAGTTAGCACCAAGCCATTCATCATTTCATCTTCCGTTAAGCCTAAATCATCAGCCACACGGTTATAACGTTGAAAATTCATAGAATGACAACCCAAACAATAATTCATGTAGATCTTGGCACCATTCCTTAAAGAGTCTACAGACCTGATATTAGTTTGTACCTTTTCACCTATGTAATAGTCTCCACCAGCAGCCATTGAGTTGGAGGCAGCAACTAAACTCATCAATAACAACAATAAATTTTTCATCAGTGATCCTCTATTCTGGTAGGTACTTCATGGTATTTTTCATTTCGACTATAAAAGAACAACCAAATAAAGTAAAAGAAATAAAATGCCGTCAAAACTTGTGCCATCAGTTTATACAGTTCAGTGGCTCCTTGCATGCCCAACCAACCTAAAACCACAAAAGCCACAGCAAACAAACTCAGCATGATTTTGAATGGCCATCTGCGATATCGAATTGATTTAACAGGTGAACGGTCTAACCAAGGTAAGAAGAACAGCACAATAATGGCTGCAAACATGATCAAAGCACCCAACTGCATATCTGGCACAGCTCTTAACATGGCATAAAAGGGCGTGAAGTACCAAACAGGTTTAATTAATGCCGGCGTTACCAAAGGATCTGCTGGTACGTAATTGTCATGCTCTAAGAATAAGCCACCCATATCTGGTTTAACAAACACCACAAACAAAAAGATGAGTAAGAATACACCTACACCAAAAATGTCTTTTACCGTATAGTAAGGGTGGAAAGGTATTCCATCTAATGGTTTACCCTCTTCATCTTTGTGCTGCTTAATGTCAATGCCTTCTGGGTTGTTAGAACCCACTGTATGTAAAGCAGCGATGTGCAATACCACCAAAGCAACAATAGCCAATGGTAAGGCCACAACATGCAAAGCAAAGAAACGATTCAAGGTTGCATCGGAAATTACATAATCGCCTCGCACCCATTCAACCAATGCATCACCAACAAATGGGACTGCTCCAAATAGCTGGGTAATCACTTTCGCCCCCCAGTAAGACATGTTACCCCATGGCAATACATAGCCAAGAAAAGCCTCAGCCATTAACGCCAAGTAAATCACCATACCTATGATCCAAACTAACTCTCGGGGCTTTTTATATGAACCATAGAGCAGACCACGAAACATATGAAAATAAATCACCACAAAAAACGCTGAGGCACCGGTGGTATGAAGGTATCGAATCAACCAACCCCATGGCACATCGCGCATGATGTATTCAACCATGCCAAAGGCTTGCGCAGCATCTGGCTTGTAATGCATGGTCAGCCAAATACCGGTTAATATTTGATTGACCAGTACCAACAATGCCAAGGAACCAAAGAAATACCAAAAATTAAAATTCTTGGGTGCGTAGTATTCAGACAGGTGGTCTTTATAAAATTGAGTGACTGGCAATCTGGCATTGATCCATCCGCCAAAACCACCTTTACTGCTTGAACTGGCAATTTTACCCATTATGCTTGCTCCCCATCGTTACCTATTTCGATGGTATTATCATCTAAAAATGCGTATGGCGGTACGTCCAAGTTACGACTGGCTGGAGAACCTGAAAATACACGCCCTGAAATATCGAATCTTGAACTATGACAAGGACAAAAGAAACCACCTTTCCACTCTGCATCAAATTGCTGCGGAACCAAGTCTGGATAGTATTTCGGTGAACAACCTAAATGTGTACAAATACCTACCACAACCAACAAATTTTCTTTTCTTGAACGATAAATATTATTCACATATTCTGGCTGAACACTGCCTTCAGAATCTGGGTCTTTAAGCTTGTCATTCAGTGATTCTAAAACATTGGTTTGTTTGCCAGATCTATTGACCACAAATACCGGCTGCCCTCGCCACATGACATTAAGCATTTGACCAGTTTCAAGTTTTGAAATATCTGCTTTCACCGGCCCACCGGCAGCTTTGGCTCGCTCAGATGGCAGCCAGGACTTGAGAAAAGGAACCGCTGCAAAACCCGCTCCAACCGCTCCAACTGCGCCGGTGCTGAGCAATAAAGTGCGACGACTTTTATTGACATTATCAGTCATTGAATTAACCCCTGTTGAATATTACCTTGTGAGGAGATGTCACTCACAAGTTGAATCTATTAATAAATCGGCGTGATTTTACAAGATTTTAATGTTTTTTCATAGCCAAGCTGAAATTTAATCTATAAATTAAATGCTATTCTTAAAGGAGCCATGCTTTAAAACCTGAAGCCTTGAGCCCATCTCTCAGCTCAGTTACAATTCAGTTTGAACTCTGATATTCACTTAATTGTCAAATTTGAAATGAAAGCTGTTTGACTCAGCCATCTCCTTTACAATACAAATATCATTAATCTTATCAATAAGAACCATGAAAACATACATTAATTTTATCATCAAATATGTAGTCATTGGCCTTGCATGTGGCTTTCTGTATATATTGTTAAGTGGTCAACTGAAGAATAACCACAGCGTAACTCAACAACCACAACTGCTGTTTTCATACGCCCCTGCGATCAACAAAATCACACCATCGGTCGTGAGTATATATACCCAAAGCAATGAACGTTTGGAGTCCCCAATTGGCGTTTCACCTCGCTCACCCAACTTAACCAAAAGTTACTTAGGTTCAGGTGTAGTAATTTCTGCTAATGGGCACATTGCCACCAATAAACATGTTATTGACAAAGCCACTCGCGTGGTTGTTTTTTTATGGGATAACCAAGCCTTTGACGCTAAATTTGTAGGAGAAGATGAGCTGACTGATTTAGCAGTGATAAAAATAGACGTGAATAATCTAACGCCAGCTGAATTTGCTGACAGTGAATTAATTAATACTGGCGATGTGGTTTTGGCCATCGGCAACCCATTTGGTTTAAACCAGAGTGCTTCTATGGGTATTGTCAGTGCCACAGGCAGAAAAGGACTGACAGACAGTCGATTTCTTGGTGGTGTTGGTGACCGTAAAAATCAATTAGAAAACTATATCCAAACCGACGCAGCCATCAATCAAGGGAACTCCGGAGGGCCATTAATTAATCCCTTAGGGCAAGTGGTTGGTATCAGCTCTAACAGTTACAGTCAAATTTGGGCAGAAGGCATCAATTTTGCCATTCCTTCAAATACCACTGTTCAGGTGGTCAAAGAGTTGATCGAACATGGCGAAGTAAAAAGAGGTTGGTTAGGACTTCAGTTTGTTAAGCCTTATGGCCATGCCATTTACAACATACCAGTACCAGCACTGGGCATCGTAGTCTCCAAGGTTCAAAACAACACCTCTGCCTATAAAGCAGGAATAAAATCACGTGATGTCATCACTCATATCAACGACAAACCAGTATTTAACTTTGATGAATACTCTAGATTACTGTTATCTCGCACCATCGGTGATTCAGTCAAAGTCAACGGTTATAACAATGAAGGTTCATTTGAGATGACAATGACCATTGAGTCACCTAATCAAGCTGAATAAATTGGTTTTGACTTATAGAAAATATTTAATTGAATATTCGTCCTTAATATTGCTTTTATATTTATTGTGGTGTTGCACACAAAGATTGATTAGAATCAGTAAGGGGTAATTAGACACCTTATGAAAAAACAGAAAATAATAAATGCGACCTGTGAATTTACATAAATACCTGGCTTTGTGCTTGTTGTTGATGCCAACCGGACTGCTGTGGGCTAAAGACAGACCTAAAATTGGCCTGGCTTTATCAGGCGGCGGAGCACGCGGCATGGCCCACGTTGGTGTATTGAAAGCCTTAGAAGAGAAAAACATTCCGATTGACTACATAGCTGGCACCTCTATGGGAAGCATTGTTGGCGGTCTATATGCCACAGGCATGAGCCCCAAGGATTTAGAGTGGGCCATCAAATCAGTCGATTGGGATAACGCATTAAAACCCTCTCCCAAAAGAATATTAAAAGATTACCAACAACGACAAGAAGAAAAAGACTACTTTGCTGATTTGGAAATTGGCATCTCTAAAGATGGTGCCAGATCAGGTACTGGATTGGCCAGCGATCACAAAGTAATGCTGGAATTACAACGTTTAGTTGGCACATTCAATGAAAAAGACTTTAACCAATTCCCCATTCCTTACAGGGCAGTAACGACCGACTTGAATGAGGGGGAACCTTATGTTATTGATCATGGTGATTTGGCCATGGCAATGCGTGCATCTATGGCAGTGCCATTGGTATTTGGACCGGTTAAACACCATGACAGGATGTTAGTTGATGGTGGTATGCTGAATAACTTACCAGTTGATGTGGTTAGAGCAATGGGAGCTGACATCGTTATAGCGGTCAACATTTCCTCACCACTGGCACAAGTGAATGAACAGTCTTCAGTGGTAGCAGTCACCTACCAAAGTATTGATGTCGCATTGGTACAAAATACCAAAAAATCACTCAAACTTGCAGATATAGTGATTCAACCTGAATTGGATGGTATTGATGCTTCTATGTTTAATCGTGCAGCTGAAATGATCAATGATGGTTATCTGACTACATATGCACAATCTGAACAACTTATAGATTTAGCTTTACCCAAAGAGCAATACATCACCCACTTAGAGAGTCGAAACTTTCTACCAAGAGAGATTCCAAGCCGCATCGGCTTTGTCAAATTTACTGGCAACCAACGAACATCAAACGAAAGACTTATGACACGTGCAGCTGCGTTGATTGGTCAGGAGTTTACTACCCAAGTAGTACAAGATTTTGTTGATCAAGTGGTGTCAAAAGAAGAAGACATTCAAGTCATGACCTATCACATTGATGGTGAGGCAGAACAAGGAAAAGGAATCGTCTTTAAAGTTCAGGAAAAACGTTGGGGGCCTGATTATTTAAAATTTGGTCTCAAAGTAGCTGATGATTTTGACTCAAACACGCGGATATCATTACTGATTCGCCATCATCGTTACAACATCAATCGCAAGGGAGGGCGTTGGGTTAATGATTTGAGTATTGGGGCCTTATTAGGTTGGCAATCAGAGTTATATCAACCACTTGACTTTGAAAATAAATATTTTGCCACAGCCAATATAGACGCCACCAAAGACACCCGAAGATTCTATGAAGGAATCAACGCCATTGGAGAATATGATCATAAAAAATTTGGCTTTGGTTTAAACATAGGTTTTAACCCAAACATCAACAGTGAACTGAGGGCTGGTATTTGGTATCAAGACGAAAGTGTGGTGCCAGTCATTAACGACATCGATTTTGAAACAGCTATCAATCGAACCTTTGGCTTGAGAATCAGGTACGGACTAGATACCTTGGAAAAAACCATAGGCGCGCGAAATGGGTATGACATTAAAACAGAACTGGGTATTTTTGACCGAGTCCAATATTTAAGTTTTGATGGCTTTAAACGTTTTCCATTTTTTGAGCGCTCTGCTGCACACCTTCGATTTAAATTTGATTTCACTGACCTGGTTGAAGAACAAGAATCCTTCAAAGCTTATGGTGGAATTGACGATTTCGCAGGTTACCCTACACACTCTTTATTGGGCTTGAATGCTTTTTTAATGGAATTGGGTTGGAACACACCTTTAACCCCTATTGATTTACCCATTTTGGGTACACCTGATTTATCTGTCAGAACTCATTGGGGTAATGTATGGCAACGAAATATAAACATTGAAGACATGATTTATGGTTTCTCAGCAGGGTTTTCTTTCGACATACAAGAAACCGTAATGTTTTTAGGAACTGGCTACAGTAATAACGGTGAAGCAAGATTCTACCTTCGCCTGGGCACAGGCTTTTAAGGCATTTCAAAGCACAAATTTTTAACTTTTTCTTTAGCAATTACCAACACCCAGTTTGTTAACATTTAACCAATTTAAAAACATATCTGGCATGCCAAAGAACGAAACAAACATTAACGTAAAATTCAACCGTATCGGCTTTTTGATGCTCACCTGCTTTTTCCCATTGGCCTCATCAGCTGGTGATAACTTGGCCACAAATAATTTAGGCCAAAATAACCTGATCGCAATTTTAGATGGTTACGCTTATCTTGTCACCAGTGATGTGATGATCAACCTGGGTCAACAGTCCATTAATTTTGCATCTGACATTGAAAATTGCCTTCGGCCCGACAATCAACCCCCGTTGAACAATGCCACCCTGACACTATTGACCAATAACCAAAATATCGGCCTTGATCAATTTCGTTATCAAATTGAAGAAAGACTACTTTTCTTGACCAGTGAAACCAGCAATTTGGTTTGTGACAATGGCGTTTTTGTTGATCAAATTTTTACCAATGGTTTTGAATAACACAACAGATTAAATATTTAAAAGACTTCAGGTAATCAAATTCTGTAACCACGCCTCATCAACCACAGGAATATTCAAGTTTTGAGCTTTGGTTAATTTTGAGCCCGCATTTTCACCAGCCAGTACATAATCAGTTTTGGCAGAAACTGAGGAAGTCACTTTTGCGCCAAGTTTTTGCAACATTGATTTCGCATCTGCACGGGTAAAAATAGACAGCTTGCCAGTTAATACCACCACTTTGTGCTGCAAGAGCAACGATTTCTCATCAGCTGCTTCAATTTCTGGCCAGTTGATGCCCACACTCATCAACTTATTGATCACTTCTTGGTTATTTAATTCTGCAAAATAGTTGTTAATTTTTTTCGCTACCACAACACCGATATCCGGTAAATTTTGTAACACTTCATCATCTGCTACCATGATTGCATCCAATGTTTTTAGCTGCTCAGCCAATGTCAAAGAGGTGGCCTCTCCAACCTCGCGAATACCCAATGAATATATAAAGCGCGCTAAAGTAGTTTGCTTAGAAACCTCAATACCTGTCAAAAGATTTTGTGCTGATTTTTGTGCCATCCGTTCCAAACCAGCAACTTGTGATTCAGTCAAGTTATATAAATCAGCAGGATTCTTAACCAAGCCTGCCTCAACCAGTTGATCCACCAACTTATCGCCCAGACCTTCTATGTCCATGCCTTTTCTTGAGGCAAAGTGTTTAATGCCCTCTTTTAATTGCGCATCACAACTCAAGCCCGCAGAACAACGCAAAACCGCCTCCCCCTCAACTCTAATCAACTTGGTTTCACACACAGGGCAATTATTAGGCATTTGAAATGTTGAAGTATTTGGTGGCCTTTTTGACTCAACCACCTTGACCACTTCGGGAATCACATCCCCAGCCCGACGGACAAAGACAGTATCACCAACACGTACATCCTTACGCCTGACTTCATCTTCATTATGTAAAGTTGCATTGGTAACAGTTACTCCCCCTACATCAACTGCTTTTAGACGAGCCACCGGAGTAATGCTCCCAGTTCGCCCAACTTGAACATCAATTTTTTCAACCACAGTTGTGGCTTCCTCAGCTGGAAATTTATGGGCTGTTGCCCATCTGGGTGCCTTGGTCACAAAACCCAATAAGCCTTGCCATGACAAGTCATTCACCTTATAAACCACACCATCAATATCAAAATTCAATGTCGGCCTAATTCCTCCAATTTCTTGATAAAATTCAGCACATCCAGCAACTCCTTCGACCACTCGATTGAGGTGATTAACTGGCAGGCCTAAAGATTTCACCCAATTCAAAACCTCGCTGTGAGATAAAAAGTCATGATCAGGCTCAACCACACCAACGGAATAAGCATAAAAAGCCAAAGGTCTTTTTGCTGTTTTTCGTGGATCAAGCTGGCGCAAAGAGCCTGCTGCTGCGTTGCGCGGATTAGCGAATGCTTTTTCTTCATTAGCCAACGCCCATTGATTGTATTTTTTGAACCCATCTCGTGGCATCACCACTTCACCGCGAACCTCGAACACATCAGGGTGGCTTTTTCCTCGAAGTACCAATGGAATCGAGGCTATGGTCTTGATATTGGCTGTGATGTCCTCACCCGTGGCTCCATCACCACGTGTAGCCGCTTGTACCAACTGACCTTTCTCATAACGAAGGCTGACTGCCAAACCGTCTAGTTTAGGTTCAGCTGAAAACTCAATACCATTATAAAACTGATTATTTTTTGATAATAAGAGACCTATACGTTCAACAAATTCATCCAATTCATCTGCTGTGAATACATTGCCCAAAGACAACATGGGTAAGGCGTGTTTAACTTGTTGGAACTTTGCAAGCGGTTGGTCTGCCACTCGCTGACTGGGTGAATCCGCACTTACCCAATCAGGTTGATGTTGTTCAATTTTCAGCAAGCGTTGATATAACTGGTCATATTCCACATCTGCCATTTGTGGCTCATCTAGTACATAATAGTGATAGGCCAGCTCATTGAGGTGTTTTTTGAGTTGCAGATACTCAGTTCGAGTGAACTGACTGGTCATGCTTCGTTGCTTTCAAAAGTACGCATTTCTTCCCGCATTGAGGCAATTCTTTGGCGAGAAAATGCACTGTGGTTTTCATCGGTTAATGAACCATCCAAAAGCTCTTCCATACGTTTGGCCACAGGAAACATAGTATCCCATAAATCCAAGGCATTCATTTCCCCAGGTAAAGTCATGATAAAGACCAAGCCAGTGGTTCTTAAATCTGGATCAAACACCCCTGGTTTCAGCATATTGGCAACCAAGAATAGTGCTTTCTTCTCTGACCCAATCCTGCGGTACCGATAAAATAGATGGTCATCACTGTACTCTAAACCAGCTTTTGCAGATGCATCTTTGATTTGATGCCAATCAAACTGAAGACCATCTTTGGCATGTAAAAACAGTGTAATGACCTTCCGTTCTAGGGTCGCCACTCCTTGCTTGGTTTCTGACTTAACCTCTTCAACCACAGCATCATTGATCTCCGGTTCGATTTGAAACAACTCGTCATCATTAATTTCTGCTCGAGTATGAGCTGGTTTTTTGGTGCCAAAATAGTAGATCAAAGCCAACACCAATAGGCCAATAAGGAAAATAATGATTCTTAATTCAAACGCAGACACAGTTCCTAAGTACTCGTTAAGATAGATTAATGAATCATACAAAAACCAACAGCAGACTGCAAGAAATAGCCATTGGCTATTTTAATACTGGAAGCAAATACCGACCAACATAAAATATCAGTTTAATTTTATTGTTCAACAAATTCGCCAACCTACAGTTATCACAATGGTAAGGACACACCCTATTTTGAATTAACTTATATTTCATGTCATAAATTTTTCATCAATCACGAACTAATAGAAAAGTGCTCTGTAATCGATGTAACTCAGTTCAACATTAATTACAGGTCGCTGAAATCGATTTCATTTTACAAAGGAATGAAATTCACATCGCGAAACTCAGCTGATACATTTTTAGAGTTGCGAATAATTAAGACATCATTGAGGTGAAATATGAGAAATAGAATAATTACGGCTACCATGATAGCCAGCAGCTTCCTGGCATATGGAAACAACAAATTAAGCTTTGAAGAACATGCGAAACAAGCCATGATCCAAATGCAAGAATCCCAGAACAAGTTCAGCCGTGGTAGTACCATTGTTACCGTAGGTAATGATGTAACATGTGACTTCAGACTAGGCACCACCAGAATTCAAGATGCCATTGATTCTGGCGCTGATATAGTCCGAATAGCCAGTGATTCTTACACAGAAAACCTGGTCATAAGTGATGTCAGCATTGAGATTGAAGGCGGCTATGATACTTGTACCGATGCAATTAACGATGTCAGTAATGGGTCAAGACAACTCATCAGTGGTAGCGGCAATGATGCACCAACCATATTGATAACCGGAAGTACACAAAGAAACACGGTTAACCTCTCTTCATTGGACCTGAGGTTTGGCGAAGGTGTAGGGTTTTCACCTGGTGGAGGTATTTCTACAGTTGTAGCCGACCTGGCATTAACACTTGACCAAATCTCCATGATCAATAATACCTCAAACGTTGGCGGTGGGTTGGCTATTTTTGAGGGTGATACTGACACCGTTTTAATCGATCCCAATATTTTTAATAACACTGCCGAAGAAGGTGGCGGCATCTACTGTGAAGGGTCTGATGCTTCTGTGCTGGTTTTTGACTCAGGCAGTAATGCCAATGGCATCTTTAGCAACACCGCCAACAACGGAGATGGTGGGGCAGTCTTAGTCACATCAGGGTGCAACTTCAGTACCTTGAGTGGAAAAGAAGTTGGGGCTTTTGATTTCAGGGGAATTTTCGCCAACATGGCAATCGGTAACGGTGGAGGAATCGCAGCCAGAAACGGTGCCACCGTGAATTTATTTGGTGGTATCGCTTGTGCCATATTCTGTATAGGTAATAACGATAACCCTGTGAATGTGAACGGCAATACCGCTGACTCAGATAACGATGGAGATGGCTTCGGTGGTGGTGTTTATGCCACTGGCACTAACACAACTGTTAATGTGACTAATGCATACATCACAGAAAATTCAGCCCAATCTGGTGGCGGTATTACCGTCGAAAATGAAGCCACCTTGACCATGCAATCTCTTTATTCATTTGGCAATTGTTGGAATCCTGGTTCATGCAATCAACTCAAAGAAAATGAAACTGCTACTGAGGGTGGTACAGTTCGTCGCGGAGGTGGCCTGTACGCCACAACCGGGGCTGATATCAACATTTCTAATACTTTAATCAAAGACAACCGGGCTGATTTTGGTACAGCAATTTATGTAATATCTGCGGTTGCTGACCCAGTTGTGACCAACCTTGATATGGAAGGCTCTCTGGTGGTAAATAATGGTGACAATGGCGCTGATGGCTGGGATGATATAGATGCCATAAGAATAATTCGCGCTGACGCCAAACTTGATTTCAATACCATAGCAGACAATGATTTAGGTGGCACAAGTACAATCATCAATAATACCGGTGATTTAAGTTTGTATTCATCCATCATTCACAACACAGATGCAACCTCGGTTTACGGTGGGGCTGGGACCTTGAATCAAGATTGTTTAATGGTTCATGAAACGACTTCACTGCCCGCATCCACACAAACTTTCCTTGATGACCCTGAGTTTATTGACCGAGTAAATGGAAACTATCATATAGACCCCACCACTTCACCTGCCATAGATTTTTGTGATACGTTCTTTAATTCACCCGATTTTAATGACAGTGATAATGAACCACGTGGTTTTGATGATCCTATGGCAACAAATAATTTAGGACCTTATGATATTGGTTATGATGAAACTTACGCCAATGACATCATCTTCGACAACGGTTTTGAAGCACCCTGAGTTTAATAAAAAAATCTTGGATTAAGTGAATTCAAGACTTAGTGAGAAAACCCTGAGTGAATGACTCAGGGTTTTTTGTGGCCATCAGTAAAAACTACTTTTCTATCAGTGCATCTAAATACAAATCAGCCACATCCAAAGGTTTGGCTAACTTATCAGGGTTTTCAGCGGGCCAGGCTTTGGCGCGTAATGGGGTATGCATGGGTGGTGGTGTGATGGTTTGTACATGAACGCTTTGGTTTTCGCACTCTTGAGCCAAAATTTTACTGAATTGTTCTATCGCGGCCTTACCTACACCATATTGTCCCCAATAAGCTTTGGCTGTGGTTTGGAGATCATCTGAAGTGAACAAGACAGTGCCTTTCCCTTTTAAGATCAAAGGCAATAATGCCTGAGTTAAAAAGATCGGCGAATTAACATTGATCTGCATTTCTTTTAACCATCGAGATGCTTCATACAGCAAAAAAGGAGTTAAACTTCCAAACTCAGCAGCAGTATGAATCAACCCATCTAAATGTCCAAAATTACTTTTGATCACTTTTGACAACTCTTTATAATCATTAGGTGTGGCACCCACCAAGTTCATCGGATAAATAACTGGCTCACGCAATTTCCTTTTGACCAATTCATCCGCCAACTTATCCAGTGCTTTGGGGTTTTTATCACTGATGATTACATTCGCATTACTTTGTGACAGGCGCAAAGCAATGGCTGATCCTAAGCCACCACATGCTCCGGTTAAAAAAACTGTCTTATCAGTAAGCTGTTGATTCTTTTCCATCATAATCACTCGAGTTCGGGTTATGGAATTCTATCAGAATACATACGAAATGAATACTGCTTATGATGAAGCGCAGAAATTTTGAACCATGTAACAATAAATGATCAGTTACAACTCAAGCGTTAATATTGCATTAAGTTGTCAATCTGAGCTCATTCTTTTTATGTTATCATCTATGCCCTTAATGGTAGTGGCCAGATTGTTAGTGTGTGTAATCAATCAAAACAATCAATCTGCCCTGCACTTATCCGACCTATTAATATAACAATAATTTTGGGGACTATTTATGAGTACTGACTCTGCAGAAATTGAAAGTTTCAATGATGATACGCTTTGGGGCCACCCCATTGGTTTATATGTTTGCTTTACGACAGAACTTTGGGAAAGGTTTTCATTCTATGGAATGAAATTTCTTTTGTTGCTTTATTTAACAAAATACCATTTGTTCACTGACAGCAATGGTTTAAGTATCGTTGGTTCTTATGCAGGGTTAGTTTATGCCCTACCTCTTGTTGGGGGTTTGTTGGCTGATCGTTACTTGGGCATGCGTAAAGCTGTTATTTTTGGTGGCGTACTCCTAGTCCTGGGCCATTTGTTAATGGCCGTAGAGGGCACTCAAGCTACTATGATCTCTGGAGAAGTTGTTAGGGATCAGTTTGCTATCAACGTTTTCTATCTAGCACTTGCACTGATTGTTGTTGGGGTTGGCTTTTTAAAACCAAATATATCTACAATAGTTGGAAAACTTTATCCAGACAACGATCCAAGAAGAGATTCTGGCTTTACCATTTTTTATCAAGGAATTAATATTGGTTCATTCGTGGCCACAATGATTTGTGCTTGGTTGGGTGAAACCTATGGTTGGAGCTATGGTTTTGGAGCTGCCGGTCTTGGAATGTTAATTGGCCTAATCACATTTTTATGGGGCCAAAAGTATTTATATGGTCATGCAGAACCCAACAATCCGGCAGTATTAAAAGAAACATTTTTTGGTCCCTTAAACAAAGAGTGGGCCATTTATCTTTTTTCTATCTTAGGTTTGGGAATTGTTTGGTTTTTGGTGCAAAAAATTTCAATAGTCTTTTTTACCCAGAACTTATTTTTATTAGCTGCTGTTGTTGGGCTGGTTTATTATTCAATGTTTTATAAAAATGATGACCAAGAAAAAGGTTTGGCAAAAATCTTTGCAACAGTAATTATACTTTTTGGTTTATTAGGAGTCTTAGGTTTTACAGTTGACCATTTTCCAAACTCTGTATTTGGTTCATTAGAAATATTGAAAACTTTAGCCGCCAACATCCAGCCAATTGCTTATATTCTTCTCGGTATGATTGTTGGGTTTAGTATATATGGC
>CAZVZJ010000060.1:17645-20603 GCA_964631055.1 uncultured Marinicella sp. | reverse complement strand
CCATATAACTGAAAATAGTCACTTGGTTAAATTTATCGGTAAAGACCCAACCATAAAAACAGATACTTACCACGCCATGTAAGCCGGCCATACCATTGGCACCATCCATAAAATTAAATAAATTTACCCACCACAACAAACAAAAAGCTAAAAGAAACATCAACCACAGTGGTGATACCCAGCCCATACCATATAAAGTCAGAAAAGCTGCAAAAATTTGAACAAGTAATCTAAGCTTGAATGAAACGTCATGCCGGTCATCCCAAAAACCCAAGATGGTTAAAAGCAATATCACATAAAAAGGCAAGAATAAAGGTGCCAAAAGCAATCCAAGCAAACACCAAGGCACGAACATCAATACACCCGCACCAGTTAAAGTTTTGCCATGATGTAAACTGCGCGAGTTTTGGGCGTCAAGGATTACCAATCGGCTGTAGTAGGCATATCGCCACATCAGCAAAAAAACTAAGATGGCCACAGCAATACTGAGCCAAATAAAATCACTCAGATTCAAGCCCATAAATCGGTTTTACCACTCCCCAGTTTTTACAACTTGGACATTGCCAATGTAATGATTTAGCGCCAAAACCACATTTTCTACAACGCAATTTAGGTTGATTTTTCAATAACTTAGCAATCAAACCTTTCAACATATCAAAGTAAGCAAAATCATCGCCCAATTGGTTTAACCCAGATTCATTCAACTCTATCAAAGCATTAAAACCTTTGAATGACGCACGGTTATTTAGCTGCTTGGTCAAGAATTCTGTTGCAAATTGCTCGCCTTTTTCTTGGGCATAATAATTGGCCAAGGTTAAAACAGGTGATACACCATGATAAGTCTCTATCCACAGTAACAACTCTTGCTCCAACTGTTCACCTTGTTTTAAGGCAAAATAACACGCAGCAAGTTCATCAATGAACAAAGGAATAAATGTTGGATCAGCCTTTTTGGCTGCTTGGTACTCTTCAATGGCCACCTGCCAGTTTTTTCCCGCTTGATTCAACTGCGCACAAATCAAATGAGCGCGTACAGATTTATCATCCACCCTCAGGGCTGAAGCCAGATATTTTTCAGCCTGCTCATGATCATCTTGTTGTATAGCTAAATCAGCCAATTCGCAATAATAATGACCAATGGGCGTTTGCATATTCCTTTGAGTTGAACTCTGATATCTACTGGCAGATTTAATTGCTTGTAACCAATCCTGTTCTTGTTGATAGATTTCAACCAATGAATGCAGTGCCTCAGGTGTGTGGGCTTCTATTTCAACCAATTCAGAAAAAAGCACTTCGGCTCGATCTAACAAGCCTGCACTCATGTAATCTTTACCTATCGCCAATAAGGCACGAGTTCTATACCTTTCTGGCAATTCAGCTTGAGCAATTAAAGCTTGATGTAACTTAATGGCTCGATCAACCTCTCCTTTACGACGATACAAGTTACCCAAAGCCAGTTGTGGCTCAAAAGTTTCTTGAGAGGTTTCTGCTAACTGAATGAATACATCTATAGCTTTGTCAGACTCATCATTTAATAAATAATTAAGTCCTTTAAAATAACGATGATTTAGTTGTTGAAAAGTTCGTTTGGTCTTACCTGCACGCATGATAACCGCTAAATACAAGCCCATCAACACACCAGCCAACAAGGCCAAAGATGTCCACACATATTGTGAGGTCATGGAATTTTAACGACTTGATTGTTGGTGGTGGCACTGTCACTGGTATCTTGGTTCTGAAGTGCTGCATTTCGTTCATCTTCTGAACGTTTCAGTTTAAAGTACTCACGTTCCCAATAAGTCTTTTTCTTTTTAGCGGGCCAAGTCCAAAACAACCAACTCAAAAACATACCAAACAACATACCCAATGCAGCAAAGGCCAACAACATAAAGCCTAATGGTAAACTGATTTGGTACCAATACAAATTGAGTTCAACCGAACCTGCATTTAAACTACTGATTGATACAGACCCGATCAAAAGGCCCAGCACAATAACCAAAGTAAATATTTTTTTTATTAAACTCATACCAGACATTATAAAACATATAAACTTATTTTGGTGTCACGATCTAGATAAAAAACAACTTTGTCACTCCCTGTAGTTAGTGACCCACCCATGTTCTGAATGTTATTAAAGAAATTAAGTCACAGCTTCAGCAATGACTGCCTGAGAAAATTTCGCCACTGCCTTATCATCCATATCATTGATTTGATCTACGGGTATGGGCGCATGAAAAGTCATGGTGATTCTTCCTGGTAAAATACGGGTTCCCCCAGTAGGCATAACACGATTAGCACCAGAGATTGAAACTGGCAGTATGGGCAACTGTAAATCCCTAGCCATTTTAAATGCACCTTTTTTAAATGACAGAAGTTCAATCCCATTGTTTCTGGTACCTTCAGGAAAGAAAAACACTGATGTGCCGTTGACCAATTGGTCTTTGGCCGCGTTCATGGCTTCAATGGAAGCCTTACGGTTCCGTCTATCTACATAAATATGACCCATTTTTTCACAAGCGAACCCGACAAATGGCATCTTTCTTAATTCAATTTTCATCACCCATTTAAAATCTAACGGCAAATAACCATAGACCAATAAAATGTCATAAATGCTCTGATGGTTTGCCACTACCACATAGGATTGTCCAGTTTCGATATGCGATTGCCCCAGCCGTTTAACTGCAACAGGTGTGATCCACAAAACGATTCTTCCCCAAGCTTTGGCCACATACCGCCCCGCAAATTTCGACATACCTAAAATCGACAAAATACTGACTGTTATAGCAACAAGAATGGTGAGTGACCAAGCCAATGGATAGATAATCAACCAGACATAAACTTGAAATAAATTTGCCATGAATTTTTTCATGCCATAATTATAGTTGAATGTCCTTGGGTCTTCATTCACTTTCTCCATGCAACACCAAATTATATTGAACAAACATCGTGAAAGCGACC
>CAZVZJ010000060.1:0-17545 GCA_964631055.1 uncultured Marinicella sp. | reverse complement strand
TTCACTTTCTCCATGCAACACCAAATTATATTGAACAAACATCGTGAAAGCGACCTCGTCGGACATCGAATGACCACCCTATATAATTTTAAAATACAAATTAACTAAGCAAGTATTCTGTTTTCCAGAATTCACTGATCAAAATTTTAGATTCACTGATCTCCATACAGCAATAAACTTTATTGACATAAATAACGATGAAAATAAGTTTCTAAAGCATCAATCAAGTTTTATCTCAAAAAATATGATATTAATCATTGCTTTATAAGGAGTTTTTCAGAATAATTAATAAGACTAATTATAACCACTTATTTTTATGATTGAAATTGATGCATCAGCCCAATTATTCTCGAAAGCAGCAGTGCTACTTATGGTGGGAATGGCATTTGTTTTTGTCTTTTTAGGTTTGCTTATTGTCATTATCAAAATACTTATAACACCTTTGGGAAATCGATTTCCAGACCCTTTACCGCCAATGAAAAATGTAAACACACAGATTAACCAGAATGCCAACCAGGATGAAGCAAAAATCGTAGCAGCCATCAGCGCAGCAATCAATCAATACCGTCAGAAGCAGCTGTAAATATCCAGAACTATAACCCATACCCAAACTTCAAGTTAAATCAAAAACAGGAAAAGTAATCATGTCAAAACCCAACAAATCAAAATCTTTAGGCATAACTGAACTGGTATTAAGAGATGCGCACCAATCTTTATTGGCCACCAGAATGCGTATTGAAGACATGTTACCAATCGCACCAGTGCTGGACGAGGTGGGTTTTTGGTCAATTGAGTCATGGGGCGGTGCAGTATTTGATTCGTGTATCAGGTATTTGGGCGAAGACCCATGGGAGCGGATTCGTGAACTTAAAAAAGTCATGCCAAAAACCAAACAACAAATGCTATTCAGAGGGCAAAACATCTTAGGATACAGGCACTATGCCGATGACTTGGTAGAAAAATTCGTCGAAAGATCATATATAAATGGGGTAGAAGTCTTTAGGGTATTCGATGCCATGAATGATGTACGCAATATGGCAACAGCGATCAAAGCAACCAATCAAGTAGGCGGTCACGCACAAGGTACCTTAAGTTATACAGTCAGCCCTGTACATGATTTACAAGGTTGGTTAACCATGGCCAAACAACTTGAGGACATGGGTTCTGATTCATTGTGTATCAAGGACATGGCAGGCCTATTAAAACCGTATGTAGCCACTGAACTGATTACAGAATTAAAAAAATGTATAGACATACCTATTGCCCTTCATTGTCATGCGACCACAGGCTTGAGTGTTGCCACGCACATGAAAGCGATTGATGCTGATGTAGATGTCATTGATACGGCCATTTCATCAATGAGCATGACTTACGGTCACTCAGCCACGGAAACCATTGTATCCATTGTTGATGATACGCCTCGAGATACAGGCATTGATTTAAATAAACTTGAAGAAGTGGCTACCTATTTCCGTCAAGTTCGTAAAAAATATGCCCAGTTTGAAGGCAGTTTAAAAGGCATTGATGCACGAATTCTCACCGCACAAGTACCTGGTGGGATGTTGACCAATATGGAAAACCAACTCAAAGAACAAGGTGCCGCTGATAAGCTCAATGAGGTGTTGACTGAAATACCCAAAGTAAGAAAAGACCTTGGCTATATTCCATTGGTTACACCCACTTCACAAATCGTTGGTACGCAAGCAGTTTTGAATGTTTTAACTGGCGAACGTTATAAAAACATCACCAAAGAAACCGCAGGAGTGCTCAAAGGTGAATACGGAGCCACTGCTGCTGCTGTGAATCCTGAATTGCAACAACAGGTTTTAGAAGGAGAAAGGGCCATTAATTGCAGACCTGCAGACTTACTCAAACCAGAAGTTGAGACACTAACCCAAGAATTAATTGATTTGGCCAAAACAGAAGATATCTCATTAGCAAAAGATGTGATAGATGATGTGCTGACTTATGCCCTATTCCCACAAATAGGATTAAAGTTTTTAAAGAACAGAAACAACAAAGAGGCTTTTGAACCAGCGCCTCAATTGACTGACACAGAACCAACGCAACCAGCAACTCAACCTTCTACAGGTAAAAGCACCAACCAAAGCGTTGAAAGCTATTCGGTCAACGTAGATGGTAAGACCTTTGAAGTACAAGTCGCACCCTCTGGTACCCTAACCCAAATCAATGAAACCACCACAACTGCGGCCAAACCCTCATCACCTGCAAGTACAGAAGTTTTAGAAGCGCCTTTATCTGGCAATATATTTAAGATTAATATCAATGTCGGTGATCAAGTGAAAGAAGGTGATGTTTTAATGGTTTTAGAAGCCATGAAAATGGAGACTGAGGTTGTTTCATCAATCACTGGCACGGTATCTGCAGTACACATACAAACAGGTGATTCTGTTAAAGTGGGCCAAACCTTATTGAGTTTTGGATAACACCTGATGCAATTACTGAACACTTTATGGCAATCGACTGGTTTGGCACATTTCGAATGGGGTCAAGTCATTATGATGTTGGTTGGAATGGGCCTGCTTTATTTAGCCATTGTTAAAAAGTTTGAGCCCTTGTTGTTGTTACCAATTGGCTTTGGTGCTTTATTAACCAACATCCCACTGGCAGGTTTTTCTGAAGCTGATGGTTTATTACATTACATCTACTATGTAGGGATAGATACAGGTATCTTTCCGTTACTTATTTTTATGGGTGTAGGAGCCATGACTGATTTTGGCGCCTTGATAGCCAATCCCAAGATGCTGTTACTCGGTGCTGCGGCGCAATTTGGCATTTTTACCACCTTATTTGGCGCCATCGCTCTTAATGTTATTCCTGGCATAGAGTTCAGTTTACAAGATGCTGCTGCCATCGCCATTATAGGTGGCGCTGATGGGCCAACTGCGATATTTCTGGCATCAAAACTGGCGCCTGAATTACTCGGTGCAATTGCGGTTGCTGCTTATTCATACATGGCATTGGTCCCAATCATCCAACCACCTATCATGCGCGCCTTAACTACAGAACAAGAACGCAAAGTCAAAATGACTCAATTACGCCACGTGACGAAAATTGAAAAAGTCATATTCCCTTTGGCTGTATTGTTAATGACTATTTTATTCTTACCTGCTGCCACCCCATTGATTGGAATGTTTTGTTTAGGCAACTTAATGCGAGAATCAGGGGTGGTCGAAAGACTTAACTCGACAGCCCAAAACGAACTGATTAATGTAGTGACTATATTTTTAGGGCTGGGTGTCGGTTCCAAACTCAGTTCTGATAAATTCCTTAACATTGAAACTTTAGGTATTCTGGCTCTTGGGGCTGTGGCATTTTCAATTGGAACAGCCACTGGTATTTTAATGGCCAAAGTCATGAACAAGCTCTCCAAAGATCCCATAAACCCTTTGATTGGCGCAGCAGGTGTTTCAGCGGTTCCAATGGCAGCTCGTGTTGCTAATAAATTAGGGCTAGAAGCCAACCCTCATAATTTCTTATTAATGCATGCCATGGGCCCCAATGTAGCTGGTGTATTAGGCTCTGCAGTCGCAGCAGGTGTACTATTGGCATTGGTTGGGCAATAAATGTTGTATTAACCTGTTTAGATACAAAAGACACATATCCCCTCTTCAGAACCCTTATTTTGGGATTCGAGCGTAGAATAATTGAATTTTGATTATTTTTGACACATTATCTAAGATGCTATCACTTATAATTAATTAATCAATAAACAAAGTTTAACTTCGATGAGTCCTTTTTATTATTTTCTTGATTACACTGTTAATACCCAACAACAAAGTCTATACAGAGGCGAGGCAAGAATAGAAATAGCATCCAAAACATATCAGCTGTTAATACTGTTATTAAAAAAACCCAATGAGACAATCCCAAGAAAAGAATTAATTGAATATGTCTGGCCTGATCGCGTTGTATCAGAAACTTCAGTTGATAAATTAATCCAAAAACTCAGAAAATTACTTGATGATACCAAACAACACAAAACAATCATCAAAACCATTCATGGTGTAGGTTATGTTTTTTTACCTCAAGTCAGCACACTAGTTGAAACAGTTGATATAAAAGTTAATTGGCTAAGTAAATTGAAATACTTACCCATATTAATTGGTATTACTCTGGTGTCACTTTTCATATTGAATAAACTTCAAATAATAAAAACCACAACAACTGCTCCAGAAAACAAAGCAACAAGTATTGCATTCATACCAGATATAACCAGCATTGATGACCAAGATCAATTTTGGATGATAAATGGTGGGTTGCATTACTTGATAGAAGACTTCAATAGATCTGTTAATCTAGAGACTAGAAACATCAGTTTGAAAACATTGGGTTCCGAAGACCCAGAACGCTTTGCCATTGAACTCAATAAGAATAACCAAATTGATGCCTCAGTAATTGTAAAAATAACTGCAGTTGATGCACAATTTCAAGCTTACGCAACCATCAGAAAATCAACAGGCATAATTGCTGAAAACACACTCACATCTTCTAGCATAAAAAGCCTTTATGATGATATTGGCTCATGGGTTAAAGGCACACTCTCCATTCCAGCCACTCCCACACCAAGTGATTCAGAAACAATGATGAGCCAAGACCATTATGCAGTCGAAAACTACATTCGCGGTATGTCATCTCAATTATCAGGTTTCTCAGCAGAGGCCATAAAATATTTTGACTTGGCAATAAAAGCTGACCCTGAATTTTGGTTAGCTTGGTATGAGATGGGACTGTCTTATCGCAAACAAGGCCAATATGAAAAATCAATGGCAATCTTTAACACCCTTGAAAGTAAACCAAGCACCGATAAAAAAAACTTGATGATACTTAATGCCAAGGCATTAAATACCTACTACATGGGGGAGCATGCGAAGGCCATAGAAATTTTAAATCTAGCCATAGAAATTGCCAGATCTACACAAGACAACAATAAACTCCGCATTTTTCTAACGAACAAAGCTTTGTTCGCCAATGCCATCAATGATTATGACACGGCACTTAAAAGCGTTGAGGAATCCATCAGCCTGATAAAAACCTTTGAAGGTAACCATGATTCAAGCTTCGGCTCAGCCTATAATACATTGGCTGGAATTCAAATAAATTTATACGATTTTGAAACAGCAAAATCTCATGCAAAGCTGGCCGTACATTATTTTAAGAAATCAGGAAATCTTCGCTTTCAAGCAAGAGCTCACTCTAGATTGTCATCTATATTATATAAAATGGGCGACTGGAAACAGGGAGAAAGCATGATAAAAGAAGCTCTGGCTATTCAACAAGAAGTCGAAGACATAAGAGGACAAACCACAAGCTATATGCGTTTATGTGATTATGATCTCCTAAAAGGAGATTATAAAGCAGCTCAAAATCATTTGAATCTATTAAGAGATTTGATGACTGACATCACTGACAAAAATCAAAACACCCATTTTCTGATTACTCAAATAAAATTCCATTTGAAGCTTGGTGAATATCAAGCAGCCAAAAACCTATTGTCAGAGTTAAAGCAAAACACCAATCATAACAGTTTTTTACTATCATACTATCTACTGTCTTTAGAGTTACATGAACTGAACAAGGACTCTACTTCATGGTCTTCAATTGCTGGAGAATTTACCAAAGATGAAACATTGGACACAGACCCTTATCAGCTCCTTACATTGGCACAATTAGCAATAAAAAGTCAAAAAACCACCCAAGCTATTGAATTATTTGAAAAAGCCAAACAATTGGCTTTTGACCAAAAAACCGTGCATGTGATTGCTGATATCATGAACCGTTACATCATATTTCTTTTAAGTACAAACCAAGAAACAGCTTATGCTAATATATTAGAACTGGAGGAACACCCCATTCCAACATACCCATTTCTTAAAGTCAAAGCACAGGTAATCGCAGCCAAAGGCGAGTATTTTAAAGCATCCACCTTATTGGCAGAGCTGAAATCTAAAGCAGGTGATAATTGGACTGTGGATGATCAACTGTTGTTAGAGAGTTATAAAAAACACTTGCAATGATTTTTAGTTATAGGCGTTGAGCTTGAAGCAAAAAACATCAGGTTCATTTTTTTATAGCAACTTCACAAAACGCTGACTCGTAAATAGACCTCTGACCATTAACCAAACTCCAAATATTGAATACTGCCAAGCTGTTCAAAAAAAACTACAGATTTACTTAGTAAAATATTGATTTTCTTACGGTAATACCGTGATGGTAAGAGTTGTTTGATTCAAACTAACTATTCCATCATTACCCAATAGGAGTTACGTGTGCTTTTACTCTCATCTATCAAGCCTTATTTCACCGACCCATTGATATGGATTGGGTTTATTCTGATTTTAATGTTTTTACTGACCAAGTATATTTTAAATAATAACATCATCACCCAAGCTCCAGAATGGCTGGCATCTGAATCATCAAAAAAATTAATAAAACACAGTTATATACTGGGTATCGCAGTCACTTTAATTGGGTTTGGCATACAACATCAAGAACTTGACAAAGCACAACAAGCTTTAGCCAAAAGTTTAATTAATACTGAAACCAAAAGTAATTTGGCTACCATCCAACTCATTTCAAAAAACTCGCAAACTATATTAAACTCTCACCAAAATCTTTATGAGACATTGCGTCATACTGATTCTAAAATCATGCAACATTTGTTCCCTGTTAAAGAGCCAAGTTCGGATAAAAACAAACAATTAAGTCAACAAGTAGAAGCTGCTTTTAACGCACTAAAAGACACCAACCTACTAAAGAATAAAACAGCAATGAATGCATTTAACACCAGTAAAAAAGACATAAAAGCCGTTATTTCCCCGATCAAAAAAAGCTTATATGCGATGCAAAACCTTGAAGAAGATAAGACGTTAATTGAATCTCAGCATTGGCATATTCACAAAGAAACAATTACCAAAATTGACGGATTTGATCCTACTGAATTCGAACAAAATCTTATTTTGATGCAGACTTTAAAAACAGAATACCAACAAATACTTGAAGACAACGCAGGTTACATTGATGAAATTATGAATTTCTTAGAACCGAGTACATTTATAGGTAATGGCCCTGTTTTCCAGATCATGACCAAAGAAAAAAATTCTCTGGACTCATTAATTAAATTTAACAACAAGATAAAAACCACCCTACCCGAATTGCAACGGATGCATCTACTTTGAACCAAATATAATAAAGAATGACAACTTAAATTCACAGTAACATCTTAAGCAGTATAATCTTTGTTTTTCGTCTTAAATTTTATTCATGAAAACTGTATTTCTTATTCTGATTTTATTAATGACACGTGCGCCATTGGCTACTGAACTTGAAACTTATGCAGTTTCTTATAAAGCCTCAATGCTCGCACTGGCCTTCGATGACTCAATCATTCGTATATATGATTTAAATAGCGGCCTGCTGTTGCACGAATTAAAGTCACATGAAGACAGCATCCAAACGCTGAACTTTAACGCTGATTCAAGCAAGCTTATTTCTGGTGACTGGGGAGATTTTGCCATCATCTGGGATGTAAAAACGGGTACCGTGATTAAAAAGAAAAATATGGGTGAGACTGTTATGCATGCCCTTTATGCTGCCAATGATCGGTTTTTAATGATGGCTATAGATGAACAACCATTGGCTTTTTATGATTTAAATCTTGAAAAGAAAATCAGTAGCTATGACATTTTTGACCGACTACAACTGTCTGAAAATAAAAAGTTTCTGGTTGGACAACGCATGTATTCTCCAAAATTCGTAGAGCCAGCTGTTATCGTTGTAGATGCACTGAACAATAAGAAAATAATGGAGATCCCAGAAGACTCTTATGACGATGAAATCTATTTCAGCAAAGATTCTTCCATTGTCGTTGTTCGAGATTACTCTGACTTTCATGTTTGGGACACCATCAGCAAAAAGAAATTAGGTTTGATTGAAACTGAACTTGATGTAGACGAATCTTTAATCAACCTGGTCTCTGATCAACTTTGGTTAACTGGGGACAATAAAATTGAAGTTTGGGATTATCGAACACAAACCAAGTTAAAATCATTGGCCATTGATGACCTCAATATAGATAAAATAAATGGTCTAAGTTTCTCTCCAGATGGAAATAAAGTCGCCATTTCATTGTGGCTAGAATCTGACACCAGCTCAGTACTTGTGATTGATACAAAAGGGATGAACAGCAAATGGAAAATCGAACCTCAGAGTAAGAAAGCATTTGCCCTTGAGTTTCTTGATAATGATACGTTATTAATTAACACTTCTTACCCAATAGAAATATGGGACACCAAAAATAAAAAAATCAAATTTCTTTTAACCAAAACAGGTCATCATGCGAATAAAAGTATTGATGACATATTCCGACAAGAGTTCACCCCTTTTGACTATGATGGCAGTATCAATGGCATAGACACAGACGGTAATGGCAATATAATCCTCACTGGTGCAGGCAGTTCAAATGGATCAATTTCAATGGACAACAAAGGACAGTTGGCTGAAATTTTTCAAAATAACTACATCACAGGTTATGATGCGCGTTATTCTCATGATGGTAATCTAGCTGCTTTCGCTTACCATGGCGAACATTTGCTACTTTACAATACTGATGACGGTAGTTTGTATACCCACCTGGATTTAGGCGGTGTTCCAAGTGGTTTCAGAATCATAAAATTTTCAGCAGATGACAGGCTGTTGGCTGTTGGTTCAGACGATGGCAGTGTTCAAATTATTGATGTAAAGACAAAAAAACCCATTAAACGGGTTGAGATGTTTTCCGCTGATGAATACAGTGAAGGTACATTTTCACTACAATGGCTAAGCCAAAACAAACTCCTTGTTGGCACTTTAGAACATGTTTATGAATTAGACGTTACTTCTGGAAACTACAAAAAAGTTTGGGAAACTGGAGCAACCGCATTACAAGCTTATTTTACCAACAATCAAGTTAAATATATTGCTGTAGGTCAATATGAAGAAGCATTGATCTTACTGGATAAAGACTATAACAAAATTAAATCCACTGAACAAATAGGTGTTGGCAGATTATCCACTACCAAGGATGGTAAAAAAAATAGTTGCTTTGACTGATTACAATGCGGTTGTTTGGGACCTTGAAGCTGATTCAATCAATGAATGTGATATGACTGATGACAGCCTTTGGGCCATGGCCTTTGATGCCAACAACAATCAGATATATGTGGGTGGTGATGCGGGTAAAGTCCAAAAATATGACATTAATTGTAAATCAATAAATTGATTTGCTTTTAATATCTCAATTGAGAAAATATTTATCAAAAATTTAAAGTTAACTCAATATCAAGAAACTTCAACTGGATTGACAACACCTTAAAAAAATAGCCAGTACAAAGTACTGGCTATCTAATGTTTTTATAAATATATATGTTTGAATTGCTTATTCAAAGCCGTTGGCAAAAATGAGGTCTTCATTTTCAAATAGTGGTTCATAAGAAAATGTTCCTCGCCCTAAAGTATTGATGAATAATTCATTGATACCGGGATCGTAAGTGAGTCCAAAAATAGGTGCATTAGGTAAATCCACAGTCAGTTCGCTCCATTGGGTAAAACCTGTTTCCTCGCTGGCGATAAACAAGCCACTGTCAGCTCCCACTAATAAAGCATCATTTGTTCCAAATGAATTGGCTGCATAAAGTACTGTCCATAACCTACCAGGGTTAAGGCTTGACAAATTACCGGACACATCACTCCAATTGTCACCCGTGTCATTGGTGATGAACACACCGCCAAAAACCTCAGTAAAAGCTGCTTCATTGGCATTTTCTTGGTGCTGAGAAACCGCACCAATTGCGTTAACTGAGCTGAATACTGACTCCAAGTCTTGTCCGGCAGCTGTACGTCTGAATAAATCGGAAATAGCTGCAACATATAATTGTTCAGCATTTCCAGGAGCGCCAGCTACGATTGAATTAGGTCCAATAGCTAAGGCTTGAATACCAGTTGGGCTTAATTGGCTTATGGTATTGCCCTGGTCAAATGATTCATACAGACCACCATCATTACCATCTCCATCTGCATCAATTTCACGGTTACTGTAGCCAAAAACCATGCGGTTATTATCAACTGAATTAATGGCTACTGGCTGTACAAACTGTGGTAATGGGTTTTCATCACCACTGACCACTGTTAACGCTGGAAAAATAAAACTATCAAAGCTGTTATCTTCGTTAAAAACAATTCTCACAAATCCACCTAAATTTTGTGCACTGGTGTATCGGATAGATTGATTATTCCCTGCCAATGAATTCACATCGACATCAAAATCTCCACCATCACCGCCAAGAAACACCTCCCAGCCAGGGTCAGCAGACGATAATTGACTGCCTTGAGAATTGTCTTGCGTACCACCACCTAGAATTTCAGCATTGCTGTCATAATCAGCCGAGTGTACTTCAGTGTTTTGTAGATTGCCATTCAATGAAAACCAGTCACCCGTGTTGTCTTGCGGAGATGTTCTGACATAAATACCTCCATCATCTGATTCAAGTAAATTGCCATTAGCAGCGAACATCATATCCCTTGAGTCTGCATGAGCTGATGTATTATTCGCAGTACCTTGATGCGTTAAAGGTGTCCACTGTGAGCCACTAACTGCTGATGCATCCCCTCGAAAAAGTCGCCCACTGAATGTAGTCGCGCCGATTGAATTCGGGAATGCAAATGGCCCTGTAGATCCATCATTGTTATCTGTAGGTTGGCGGTCACCACCAATGTAAACAATATTGTCATTATTGGGGTCAGCGATCATTGACATATGGATGCCGGCTTGACCACCTGGGTGTATACCAAAAAAATCATCAGGCTCTAAGGTGCCTGGAAGATCCATCGCAGAGAAATTTGAACCACCATCACTTGAATAAAAAACGCCACTGAGCTGTCCACTGGTAGCTATACCAACAAACACATTGTCGTTTTCACCCACAGCGATTTCAACATGCGTTCCCGTTGAATCTACCAATGCTGCATCAATGGCTGCATCACTGATCTTCACCCAGCTTTCCCCTGTATCTGTACTTTTATAAATTCCAGTGGTGCCACCACAATCACTGCTAGCAAGAACAATACTGGCATACAGTGTTGCGTTGTTACTCGGGTCTGAGGTCAAGGCATCTACGCTACCACCTGATATGCCATTTGTAATTTGGGTAAAGGTAGCTCCTGTGTCTGTTGATCGAAAAATACCTGTACTGTTACAAGTGGTCCCGAAATCATCATTATCTACTGCCGCAACTATCACTGAACCACGAGGGGCTAATCCAGAGATATTTAGACCACCCAATGAAGTTAACGCTGTCCAGTTATCTCCTCCGTCAGTGGTTCTTAACAACCCTGTTCTAGATCCGCCAAGGCCATATGAACTGACCCTACCAATACCAGCAACCAGAGTTTGGAAGGTGTTATCTGTTGGGTCTAACTCTAAAGTCTGTATAGATAATGAACCTTGAAAATCAGTTAAGGAAATCCAGGTAGGGTTAGCAGTATTGACTGTGGCATTGGTGGTTTTCCATACGCCGCCATTTACACTACCTATGTAAATAATGTCTGGGTTGGTTGGATGTGCCGCTATGGCATTAACTGCACCTACTTGATTACCGTTAACAGCTTCTGACTGACCACCTACAAAAGGTGACGGGCCCTGTTTAGTTAAAGTTTGTGCCATAATTTGACCTGTTGAACATATCATTGTCAGACCAATCATAGGAATTTTAATTTTTGAGATAAATTTCATTTTTTGCTCCATTGTGTCAGTTGACAATTAAAGTGGTAATTGGCCAAAATATTGAGTTGAACGAACAGCAACCTGCCAAACAGGTAGTTTAGTTTGTAAATTGATGGCTTTTAATAAAGGGTCATTTTTAACGAGTCTGCCTGATTCTAATCGGCCAGTTTCTGGTTCAATAATAAACATCAGATTATCTTCAACTACAAATGGTGCATATGAATATGCAGCATCGAATGAACCCACAAGATCGCCATTCAGCGTATAAACTTGCCAGTTATATTTGATGACCTTATTACTGTCAGTTTTTGTACTGGCTAAAACATGCATACCGTTTTGTGATAGAAATTGGCGACCGGCAACATCTGCTAGAACCCGTTTCTCAATGGCTGCTTTGGTTGATGTACTTTGAGCTGTAAATTCTGCAGTCGAGGCTTGGAAATTGGTGAAATCCAAGTTAATCGTACCTTGCTTGATGACCTGTTGCGCACGATTTCTGTTTATTCCTTGTCTAGACAAAACATCGGATTCTAAAACCGCACCTTTTACTTTTTTACCTCTGAAAGACCAATGTAGTTGGTTGATTGATGAGAGTTGATTGTTGGTTATTTGGAAATGAGTGCCTGTACCATTAATGATGTTAGCCATCACGTCTCTGGGTATGGTCAATTCCATCGTACTTTTGATATCTCCTGTTTCAATTGATTGATATGCCAGTGCTAACACCCCCTTTTTATTGACTTTTTGTTGGCTTAAAAGTTGACCGTTCTTTATGATCAAAGGTTTATCAGCTTCAGATGATGACCATTTTGTATGACCAGTAGCCATATCCACTGCAGCTATGCCACCAGCAGGTAACATAGTCACCAAAGATTTTGATGATGGATCTAATATAACCCCGGTCCTCAGTTGAACAAAATTGTCAGCAGCTGCAGCATTTAAGATGCCAAAACTACTCAGTATGATGATTAATATTTTCATGTTTTCTCCAGATAGAAACTTTATTTTGTGAATCTGTTACTTTGCAAGATTCGAATTTGTCAGGCATAAATAACAGCTCACAATAGTACTGCTATTAAAATATAATTTTATGTACTAAAAGTAATGTAAAAGATAATAGTCAATATTGATTTTGATAAACTGCAAAACTTAACCGACTCTCAATTAATTCAGCATTTCATTTATAAACTTCCTGACTCTGTCACTTATTATTCCTACAGAATAATTATCAGCTTTTTAGGCAGAAGCATGTCCCTGTTTTAACAATCCAGAAAAATGTAATCAATTTCTCATTTGTATAAATAAGTAACTATCAACTACAAATCACGGAAGAATCACCAATTAATCACCATCTGATCATGCATAAATATTGCTCTGATTCTTATGATTCCGCATCTTGTGTACGGTCATCATAACTTCATCCGCACACATATAACCGATTTAACAATTAATAAATCATTTAATTAACCATAGAATTTATACAAAGGGAAAGAAACATGAAATACATCATAACCATACTGTTAGGACAGATGTCTTTATCACAAGCATCTGAGATTCCAATTTGGCAAAAACACAGCCTATACCACTTAAATGCAGATAATAAAATTCAAACAGGCAGTTTTGTAACAGTTGGCTCTGATAACAATTGTGACTACAGAGTCGGCAGCAGCAAAATCCAAGATGCCATTGATGACGGACACACTGAAATTAGAATCGTGACTGACACTTATTTGGAAAATTTAACCATAGATGACCGAAGTATTGCTTTATATGGTGGCTATGCCAACTGTCTGGCCGCTACAAATGGCCAAAGCGATGGCAATCAAGTCATCGTTGATGCAAATGGGGCAGGTACAGTATTAGCCATTCCTCAAACCAGTCAAAGACAAACCATAACCATAGAAAATATCAACTTTACCAATGGCCTTAATGGCATGATTACCTCAGATGCTGATGCAATGATAAATTTACAAAATGTTTGGTTCAGCAACAATAATGGTGGAATCAGCAGTGGCGGTGGCATGTCAATTAATGGTGGTAATACTGATATTTTAGGTATCGATTTATTGGTTGCAAGTAATACTTCCTGGTTTGGAGGCGGTATACTTTGTAGCGGAGCCAACAATTCAATTTTGATTGATAAAGCTGATCATTTCGCAGGCATATCAATCAACCAAGCCACCAATGGTGATGGCGGTGGTGCCTGGATTACTGATGGCTGTGTACTCTCTGTTTATGCGGGCACCAATTTAGGCTTTCCTGATCTCAATGGCATCACAGGAAACAGCGCCACCAATCATGGTGGCGGCATCGCTGTAACTAACGGCGCTCAATTAAATTTAATAGGTTTCGAATTTTGTTCTGGAAATAATTGTTTAGGAAATGATACAGAACCAGTTAACCTCACTGCCAATATAGCAGATTTTGACGAAGATGATGTAGGCAACGGCGGTGCTATTTATGTCGATGGTGAAAATTCAGAGGTTTATGCCATAACTATAAATATCAATAACAACAAAGCGTCTAATGGTGCTGGCATTGCCGTTGAAAACGATGGGTATTTAAAGTCATACAGCGAAAACAAAACCTGTTGGTCATCGCAGTCTTGTAACCAGCTTCATGCCAATGAAGCCATCAATACAGGAGGTGCTGTCTTCGTTTCTACTGGTGCGTTTGCTGATATAGGGCCCAGCCATTTATATAACAACAGAGCTGATTTTGGTACCGCAGGATTTGTCAACCAAGACAGTTCAAGACTTTTTATTGAAGGCAGTATGATTTTTAAAAATGGAAGTAATGGCATGGGTTCTTATGCTGATAATCGTGTATTTTTAATCAATGGCACAGCACTAAATACCCCTGTTCTAAAACTGACTTACAACACCATTGTAGATAATCAAGCAACTGGCTCACTCATAAGTAATTTTTCTGGCGTACTGAACCTACTTTCTTCCATCGTACATGACAGTAATGGAATCGACCTATACAGCGCTAATGGTTCGACAACTGACACCATTGATTGTGTCATTGCTCATGAAATCAGTAGCTTACCCACTGGTGGTGCCACCACACAAGCCGTGGTTGATGACCCCATGTTTATCAATCGCCAACAAAGTGATTACCACCTAGATGCTACAACCTCACCGGCCATTGATTTTTGTGGTAAATTTCTAGCCGATGCTCAATACTTAGATACCGATGACCAGTTGAGAGGGTGGGATGACCCTCTTGTTGCCAACTTCGATGGTCCTTATGATATAGGAGCAGACGAATCTTATGATAATGACATCATTTTTCAAAACAATTTTGAGAATTAAGTAAATATATGAAGAACATGACGGCTAGTAATAGAAAACCAGCCGTCATCATATTCAAGTTATCACATGTCAATAATCATCGTTTGTTAATGCTTTTTGTATGTTTAACGCCAATTCCTCTAATTCTTTAGCATCAAATTGATTCTGATGCAGCCGGGCTTTTTTAAGCACCTCCATAGCCTCTTGGTGGTTATTGGCACCATTCAATGCTTCTGCCAAGAGTGAATAATACTGGTAGCTTAAAAAACCATTGAGTTCAATATTCTTAAGCATCTGCACTGCAGTATTAGGTGCTTCAAGCAAATAATGTTGAGCCAACAACAGTTCCAATTGCTGAGATAACAGACTGTCGTTGTTTTTCAATGCCAACTCTTTTTCTGCCATTAAATAATCAATCAACTTTTGTGGTTGTTTTGTTACACTTAAATATTCAGCATAAATCGGAATAAAATACTCTTTAATCACTTCATGATCTGTCATAGCTGATAATTGAGTGACCAGTCTATCGGCTTCATTAACGTTGCTTTGCGCCAATGCCAAGCGCAACTGTAAAAGTAATTGACTGCCTAATATTAATTTTGAACGACTTTTGCCAGCCATTGTGGCATGTTCTTCAATATACCGTGCTGCTGAATCAAACTGTCTTGTTTCTAGTGACACTATGGCATGCCATTGCAGCACTTTAACTCGACTGTTCTGTAGTTGAGCTCGATCAGCTATTTTAGATAGTTGCTCATTCAAAGACAAAGCCTCATCAAACTTTCCCTGATTGATTTTTAATTTAATCATGTTATTTAGCACCATTGAACCCAATCTTGGTTTTTTAAGCTGTTGAGCCACTTCAAAACTTGCTTGGTAATGTGTGAATGCCAGCTTTGGCTGTCCCTGTATCACATATAACCCTGCTAATTTACTGTGAACCAAACCTGATCGCTGAATATCATCGAGCTCTTTAAGTAAAGCCAAAGTTTTATTAAAATAAACCACAGCTTGACCCAGCTCACCTTGATGTTGGTAGACACGACTCATGGTAAAAAAAACAGCCGCAGTTGCTTTGGGATTACTTGTTTCATCCATCATTTCATTCAATGCCAGTAATTGCTCGAATGCGGCTTGTTGCATCTCTACTGACAGAAGCTGATGATTAGTGCCAACCTCCCCTCCTGAAGTTTGTAAAATTTTATTCATCAGCATTTGAATCTCATCATGTTCATCTTTGTTGGCAAAATGACTATCGAATGATGGAATACTCAACAAACGACTAAGCTGAGCGGCAGAGATATTATCAGAACCACCAACCGTCCGACTGGTGTACCATTGATAAATAATCAAACTAAATATTAAAGCACTTAACCCCATCCACAATCGGTTCTTTTGGGACTCAGATTGACGAGGCAATCTGGTTGCTTTGATATCAAGTGCTGAATTTAGTATAAAACCCTGCGATCGTAATGTTTCAATCAATTGAACATCACCATGGCATTGTTTAAATGTCTGTCTGATGTGCGTTAATATTTGCACCACTGCATTTTCAGACACCACAGTTTCCCAAACGTCGTCCATCAACTGTTGATATGTTATCAGTCGACCTGGGTTCTTTAAGAAATAATTAAGCACCCGAGTCCCCATGGCACTTAGCTTTGACTGTTCACCTTTATAATAAAAAACACCAATGGTACTTTCATATTCCACGGAATCAATGTGATAACGCATGATCATTTAATCAATTAAGATGTAATAAACTATAAATGATTGAAAGATCTATGCCAACATTATTGAGTCACAATGTTATAAATAACCAGTTTCACAAAGATCAGTATTTAATGATAGACACAGACATCCGATAAATATATTCTTACACCCAAGTCAGATCCATCCCAGAAGATAAGAGCAACAACACATAGAGCATTTGCCGAAGATACAAAAACATTCGTTTAAATAATAATAGGACGCCTGTCCTTAGTTGAATATGCCCTTGGTTAGGGAAACCTTTGAGTCAAAGTTAAATCAGGGCTCAGGAAAGTATAGTTTCTAATAAACCTGAGCCCCATGCTGTTATGATAATTAGAAACCGTTTTCAAAGAAAATATCATAATTTTCATCGACAACTTCAATCACCATAGCCACATTGTCAGCAGAACTGATGTCATTATTAGGAATTCCAACTAGCAATCTAGCACCACCAATGCCAGTCTTAATTGCCAAAGACTGGCCTAAATAAACTAACCGAGCAAACTAACCGAGGACAGGCATCCCATAAATATATTCTTACACTCAAATCAGAGAATTGCTACTGATAAAATCAGCTGTTAAATTCATAATAATGGTTTTTAAATGGAATTTAATATGACAGTTGCTCGAAATCAGCAAATCTGTGTTGAGGAAACACCTTATTATCATGTGGTGTCCCGATGCGTTCGTCGAGCTTTCCTTTGTGGCCAAGATAAGC
>CAZVZJ010000059.1:0-20996 GCA_964631055.1 uncultured Marinicella sp. | reverse complement strand
CATTAATATTAAATTAAAAAATAAACATGTCGTGGTATTTGGCGGTGGTTCTGTGGCACACAGGAAAATTAACAGTTTAATTACTGTTGGCGCATATATCACTTGTGTTGCTTTAAAATTTGAGTCTGATTTATTGTCATTGAAACACACAGGTAAAATAAAGTTTATTAAACATGATTTAAAAGATTTAACTATTTTGGAAGGTTTAAGGCACATAGACCTCATTATTTCAGCCACTGACAGTCATGCCATCAACCACTCTATATTCCATTACGCACAAAATAACAGAATTTGGGTTAATACAGTAGATGAACAAGAGTTATGTGATTTCATAACACCAGCAATAGTTGACCGATCTCCTGTTGTAGTTGCAATCAGCAGTGAAGGGGCAGCTCCGGTTCTTGCCAGAATAATCAAACAAAAAATAGAGTTCCTGCTGCCTTTAAACTTAGGCTATATAGCATCAAAAGCAAAACGACTAAGGACTAAAATTAAACAAGCAATACCAGAATTTAATAATCGCAGACGTTTTTGGGAAAAGTTTTTCCAATGGTCACATCATTCAAAGACGGTTTTAACTGAAAAGTTCAAAATGAAAAAGTCTCAACAAATCAAACAAATTATCAAAGAAGTCAATCAAACCAAAGGTATGGTATCTATGGTTGGTGCTGGTCCTGGAAACCCAGATTTACTCACTTTGAAAGCAATCAAGGTTTTGCAATCTGTTGATGTGGTTTTACATGACCATTTAATTTCTTCTGAAATTATAAATCTCGTCCGCAAAGATGCTGATTTAATAGATGTTGGAAAGCAAGCAGGCAATCATAAAACTAAACAACAAAAGATTAATGAGCTGTTAGTTAAATATGCCAAACAAGGCCTTCATGTTTGTCGGCTCAAAGGTGGAGACTCATTTGTATTTGGTCGTGGAGGTGAAGAAATCCTGACCCTTAAAGATCATGGTGTGAATTATGAAATCGTACCAGGCATTACAGCTGCTGTTGGCTGTGCTGCATATGCAGGTATACCGTTGACTCATCGAGATCATGCCCAAAGCCTGGCTTTCATGACTGCCCATTGCAGTGATTCCATAGATACCATTGATTGGCAATTTTACAGCAAAGAGAACCAGACTCTCGCTGTCTATATGGGTTTAATTAAATCTAATGAGCTGGTCAATCAGCTGATCACCCATGGAAAATCACCCAATGAATTCATAGCAGTTATTGAAAACGGCACCAGAAATAATCAGCGAACATTGACAGGACATTTATATCAGTTACCTGCTATCATTAAAGCAAATAACATCAAATCTCCGGCACTGATAGTGATTGGTGAGGTAACTAAATATGCTCAAGATCTAGATTGGTTTGTACCACAAATTAATTACATTGAATCAGAGCCTTATTTAAAGACTGCTTAACGATTAAAAATACAAAATAGAGAAAAGATCATGATTTATCAAAATATTCTAGAAACAATCGGCAATACACCCATTATTAAAATTAACAAATTGGCACCTAGCCATGTTGAAATGTATGTTAAGGCTGAATACTTTAACCCTTTATCATCTGTGAAAGACCGGTTGGCCCATGCCATCATTGCGGATGCAGAAGCTAAAAACCTATTAAAAACTGGGCAAACTGTAGTTGAAGCCACGTCTGGCAATACTGGCATAGCATTGGCAATGGTTTGTGCTGCCAAAGGATATCCTTTTGTGGCAGTTATGAGTGAGACATTCTCTATCGAGCGAAGAAAGCTGATGCGAGCATTGGGCGCTAAAGTTATTCTAACGCCAGCTGCTGCAAGAGGTAGCGGCATGGTTGCCAAAGCCAAAGAACTGTCTGATCGAAATGGTTGGTTCTTAGCTCGTCAATTTGAGAATGAAGCCAACCCTGCCTATCACCGCTCAACTACTGGACCTGAAATTCTTACTGATTTCGCCGGTCATCGACTTGATTATTTTGTCAGTGGGTATGGCACAGGCGGCACCATTACAGGCGTAGGCGAAGTATTGAAGTTAGCTCGCCCTGATATTCAGATCATTGCAACAGAACCTGTTGAAGCTCAGTTATTAGCTGGCAAAGAGTGGAGTCCACATAAATTGCAAGGTTGGACACCTGACTTTGTTGCTGATGTAATGAACCAAAATATATTCGATGACTTGATTCCTATTGATGAGCACCAAGCTAAATCATCCTCATTGGCATTGGCATCCAATGAAGGTATTCTATGTGGTATCTCTGCAGGAGCCACCTTCGCAGCCGCATTAGAAACCGCTAAAAAAGCTGAGAATGGATCAGTCATACTGGCCATGTTGCCAGACACAGGCGAACGTTACCTCAGTACTTATCTATTTGAAGATTTTGGCGCGGAATCCGACGAATTATAAATTCTTAAAAGTATACTCAGTACCAAGTATTAAATTACTTAAGTACTGAGTAACATACTTAATTAGGTTTGGGAACTTGACTTAATACCACTGCATTTCTACCTTCCGATTTCCCTTGATACATAGATTCATCTGCCGCATTAATACAATCAATTAAGGTCATCCCTGGAATTCTTTGACAAACACCAAAAGTCATTGTCACAGGTATATTTTGCCCTTGATAACTCAGTTCACTGGCCGCAACTTCTTTTCTAATTCGCTCTACTAAAAGCACAGTTTCTTGAGCATCTTTGTTGTTAAAATAAAAGATGAACTCTTCCCCACCCCAGCGTGCAATCAAATCTTGATCCCTGATCAATTTTTTCATAATCAGACTCAATTGAATCAAAATATGATCACCTGCACAGTGGCCAAATCGATCATTCACTTTCTTGAAATGATCAACATCAGCCAGCACGATACAACTGTTTAATGAATTGGCCTGTTGTTGTTTTTGTTTTTCTTCATATGCGCTGATGAAAGACATCCTGTTTGGTAAACCTGTTAAAAAATCAGAATTGGCAGCCAACTCTAATCGTTCGTTTAAATTTTGTAATTCTATGGTTCTTTTATTGACTTGCTTCTCAAGCAATAAGTTTTGTTTCCTGATCTTGTAAGTTCGGTAGTTATGCAATACGAAACCCATTAGTAGAATAAGCATTGCCGCAACCACTTTGATCCAATCATGGCTCCACCAAACTGGTTTAACCAAAATGTCTAGCACCAATTTCTGTTCTTCCCACCTGCCATCATTGTTGATGGCTTTTATCGTCAGCTGGTAATTCCCTGGGTTTAAACCATTTAAATTAACATGACGGCGACTACTCACATTTATCCACTCTTCATGCAACCCTTTTACTTGATAGAAATATTGAATTTGTTCAGGCGTTTTATAATCTAAAACAGAAAAATCAAAAGTAATGCGCTGCTCCTTATAATCTAATTTGTATTGTTTTTGTGTATATTCTAAATTATTTTTCTGAATGGGAATGTCATCCACCTTTACGCCATTAATTATCAAAGGTGGCATGTAATTTCTAAGCGACTTATGGTCTTCTGGGTTGAATGTATAGAATCCATTTGCACTCCCCAAGTAAAGAATGTCATTCTTATCGATACTCGCAGCACGGGGTACAAAACCATCGTGCTTGATGGCTGCATTTAATAAATAACTGTTAATCTCGTTATGATGAGGATTAAATCGATACAAACCAAATTTATGTCCAATCCATAAATTTTGTTGAGAATCTTCTAATATAAATTTGATGGTTTCATTTACAATTTCATCAGTGTGAGATACACGAATGAATTTGTCCTGCTGATAACTATATTGGTTCAACCCTCTGGCCGTAGCAACCCATAAACGTCCATCAGTATCTTCAAAAACATCATTGACTCTATTAGATGAGATACTACCTGAATTATTAAAATCATGGTAATAAAGCTTTAACCTTTCTAGGTCGGGGTTAAATTTAAATAGCCCTATTAAATTACTGCTGATCCATATATTACTTTTACTGTCTTGAAATACATGGTTAATATTCAAGTCAGTCAAATTTTCACCGTCTTGATTTTGTATTAACTCAGCTTTATTTTTTTCGGGCTGCCAACGTAAAACACCTAAATTATAAAGTGCCAACCATATTTCACCATTACTGGTAATTTCCACCGAAAACACATCAGCCGGCTCCATCCCTAACAAATCAAAAGGCGCAGAAACTTCTTCAGCTGTGAAAGAATTTTCAGGTATATAGAATAAACCTTGACTGCTACCAACCCAAACACTTAAATCATCATTGACTTCTATGTCTCTGATAATTCCAGGAATTGAGTCATCACCCTCAGTATATGTCCGATTGAAAGCATCATTTTGTTGATTTAAAAATAAAGTTTCTGATGTACCAAGCATCAAAGAACCAGAAGCAGTCGCTTCTATAGCCCAAACTTGTTTGACTTTTTCATTCAGTTGGCTTTTGGGTAAATACTTGGAATGGTATTTAAATAGCCCACCTGCCATATCAACCTTGTAAATGCCACTGTCTCTCGTAGCTAACCACATAATACCTGATTGATCGACATGAATATAACGCACATCAACATATGAAAGATGTTGCCAATATGCACCATCTATATCTAAAACAAACTTTTCTGTTTGTGGCTCAAATAAATATAAACCCTCCATACTTGCAATGAGTAATGAGCCTGAAGAAGTTGAATATATATCGTTTATTTTAATGGTTTTTTCAGGAGGTGAATGAAATTGAAAAGATTTATCAAGTTTATTGAAACTGAATAACCCACTTGAAGAGCCTATCCAAACTTTGTTCTTTTTTAACAGCAGTTTTCTGAATTGGTTTGAAGTGATATCAACTGTAATATTTGCTGGCAGTTTATATTGAGTGAATTTCTCTGTATTTTTATTAAACTCATAAAGGCCATCTGAAGTTCCTATCCACAGTGTGTCAGGCTCATCGCTGACAATATCCCAAACTCTGGTGTACTCTTCTCCATTTAGATTGGTTTTTCGAGGGTCAAAATGTTTAATTTTCCCTTTGTTATATTGATATAAGCCTGTAGCTGTGCCAATCCAAATTGAACCTTTACTGTCCTCGTAAAATGTCTGTACATTCTCTGAAACCTTGGTTTCTATTTGGTCATTCGAATATGGATACCGAGTTAATTGTCCAGTGGTTAATTCAAGCTTATTAACACCGCCACCAAAAGTACCTATCCATAGATTGTTATTGCTGTCGACAAAGATATTACCAGCATTGTCATTTGAAATTGAATCAGTGTCAGAAGTATCATGCTTTATGGTCTTGAATGTGTAACCATCGTACCTGGCCAACCCTCTGGTCGTACCAAACCAAACGAAACCACTGTGATCTTGAGCAATCGAATAAATGGTTGAACTCGGAAGACCATGATCAACTTTGAGATTTTCAATCTGCCATTGATCTGCATTAATGGTGAAACCAACCGATGCATAAAGAACAAAGAAAAACGCACCAACAACACGCCATATAAAGGCACTCAAATTATAAATACGACACTGATTTGGACCTTGGTTTTCCCACTCTAAAGTCATAAACGCTGCTCACACTCTCACATATATGCCAACAAATCTTAACATGGACAATCATATCTAGATGTAAAATATTGTTGTTTAATCTAAAGGGTGAAATTTATCTGGCTAGAAAGTATCCTAAATCCACATGACTTAAAGTTCGCTAAAATAGAAACTAATTCGCCTCAAAACTTATCAAAATTGAGAAATTTAAACCGATTAATCTGCACATTCTTTAATTGATTAATCGTATTTTGTCTTTCAAAATTTCAATTTTACGCTGTTTATAAAGTGCTCCGATGGCTTTTTTATAACTGCCTTTGCTGACATGCCATTTCTGTTTAATGTCTTCGGGACTGCTTTTGTCATTCAAAAATGAAACACCATTGCCTGCCTGTAAATCAGCTAATATCTTCTCAGCCAAATCGCCCAACTGTTGTTTATTAGGAATATGTAAGGTGAGATTTATCTTACCCTCCTGGCTGATTGATTTTATATAGGCTCGTTTACGCATACCAATCATGATGTTTTGTAATGCGTCACTGTGATGTAACAGGCCCAAATGTGTATCATTAATAACGGCTTTATAACCCAACTCACTGCGACCGCAGAACAACACATTAAATTCTTCTCCTGGTTTGAATGGGGCAACTCCATTTCTATCTGTAACATTCTCTTCCAACAAGTGTCTATCTAATCGTGCTGAGGCAGTAATTCTTTTGGAGGCTTTATCGACATAAGCATAAACCACCTTATTCATTCCAGGGCGTAAAGAGTTGGATTGTTCAGCAAATGGCAGTAATAAATCTTTAGGCAAACCCCAGTCTAAAAATGCCCCCACTTTATTGACATCAACCACCTTCAAATAAGCACATTGGCCAACCATGACTTTGGGTGATTCAGTGGTTGCAATGGGTTCATCATCAGTATCTAAATAAACAAACACCTCTATTTCACTGCCTGCCTGTAAAGAATCAGGCATATGTCGCCGTGGCAGAAGTACATCACCTAACCGACCTCCATCTAGTGTTGCCCCCATGGTCAATACATTTTTCACCATCAAGCTATTTAACTTTCCTAACTCAGCCATAGGTACGCTCAAATTTTTGCATAAAATCTATCAGAGCATCAATGCCTGCCAAAGGTATTGCATTATAAATACTGGCTCGCATACCACCCACTGCCATATGGCCTTTGAGGGCCTTTAATCCGGCATCCGAACTTTCCTGTAGAAATTGTTGATTCAATTTTTCATCCTGCAACCAAAATGGTACATTCACTTCAGAACGACAATTTAAATTAACTTTGTTATTGTAAAAATCACTTTGGTCAACAAACTGATAAAGCCGAGCTGATTTAATCTGATTGATCTCTTGGATGGCACTCACACCACCTTGTGATTTAACCCATCTCATCATTAAAAGCATGACATACCATGGGAATGTCGGCGGCGTATTATAAAAGGATCTCGTATCGGCATAAGTTTTATAATTCGTCATGGTTGGAATCAAATTTTCAGATTGACCAATCAAGTTTCGTTTCATAATCACAAAAGTTATCCCTGCAATACCCATGTTTTTTTGTGCACTGGCATAAATCATTGAGTAATCATTAACATCAAAAACCTTGGTTAATAAATCCGATGTCATATCGCAGCACAAAGGAATGCCATTGGTTTCAGGTAAACTATGCCATTGAACACCTTCTAAAGTTTCATTGCTGGTGTAATGAAAATAATCAGCGTTTGAATTGAGTTGGCTGGCATCATATGTCGGTATGTGAGCGTATACCTCATCATCGATAACTGCAGTACTGGTCACTTGAGTGAATCGACCTGCCTCAATAATTGCCTGTTTACCCCAGTGTCCATTAATTGCATATATGGCATGACCATCTTGAGAAGACATGTTGTTTGGTAACATTGAATATTGTAATCGAGCACCACCAGGGATGAGCATCACAGCGTATTCATCAGATATATTCAAGAGTTCACGAGCCAAAGCTTCATTCTCATCTGCCATGTCTTTGAATTCTTGGCTGCGATGTGAAACTTCCATCACAGAACATCCTGTACCTTGCCAATTATATAAATCAGACTCAATCTGTTGTTTTACAGTCAAAGGTAAACTTGCTGGTCCTGCGGAAAAATTATAAACCGTCATATATGTAAGAAATTTTACGTTAAAAGGTCTTGAATTGTAGTATATTTATAAAAAATACCAAGATAAAGTCACATGAAATTTAGAAACACACATAAAGACAACCAAACCACTGATGAAAACATCTATATAAATCGCAGGAAATTGATCAAAGCAGGAATCATTGGTTCAGCCAGTATACTTGCATCTAATTCCATGGCTTTAACATTACCCAAAGCCACAGAAAATTCAAAATTTGTCATTGATGATTTGACCAGTGAAAAAGATGCCACCACTTATAATAATTTTTATGAATTTGGTTTATCAAAATCAGACCCAGAAGAAAACGCCAAAGGTTTTAAAACTGAACCCTGGACTGTTGAAATAGATGGCCTGTGTGAGAACAAAGGTGCTTTTGATTTAGAAAAATTAATCAGCAATTTCAATCTAGAAGAACGCATTTATCGCATGCGCTGTGTTGAAGCTTGGTCCATGGTCATTCCTTGGATGGGCTTTAAATTAGCTGATTTAATTAAATTTTGCAAGCCTTTGAGTTCAGCTAAATATGTGTATTTTGAGACGCTCTATGACCCCAAACAAATGCCAGGCCAAAATGGACGATCCATTCCTTGGCCATACCGTGAAGGGTTGCGAATGGATGAAGCCATGAACGAGTTAACATTAATGGCAGTTGGCATGTACGGTAAAAAATTACCTAATCAAAATGGCGCACCTCTGCGTTTAGTAACCCCTTGGAAATATGGTTTTAAAGGCATTAAATCTATAGTCAAAATCAAGTTTTTAGACAAACAACCAGTTAACTCTTGGCAGGCAATAGCTCCTCAAGAATATGGTTTTTATGCCAACGTCAACCCTGAAGTTGACCACCCTCGTTGGTCACAAGCTACAGAACGTCGAATCACCGGAGGTTTCTCCTTATTCAATAGCCGCATCAAAACTCAAATGTTTAATGGTTACGAAGACTATGTTGCCAGCATGTATAAAGGCATGGATCTGACTAAGTTATATTGATGAAAAAGATCACTTTCATTAAATCAGTTGTATTTTTAGTATGTTTAGTGCCTTTGGGTTTAATTGTGCTGGATGGTTTTCAAAACAACCTAACAGCAGACCCGATCGAAGAAATTTTACACCGCACTGGCATTTGGACCTTAAGGGTATTGCTTATCACGCTGGCAATGACACCTTTAAAAATCATGACTGGCTCAGCCACATTTATTCGGATCAGAAGAATGCTGGGCTTGTACACATTTTTCTATGCAAGCTTACATCTTCTTGTCTATGCTTGGTTAGATCTGGGCCTAGATTTTGGCCATTTATGGGAAGATATCATAGACAGACCTTATATCACTGTTGGCATGCTGGCATGGTTTTTGATGCTCCCTATGGCAATCACTTCTAACCGAGCCATGATAAGAAAACTAGGCAAGTACTGGAAACGATTACATCAAACCATTTATTTGGTCATCGGATTGGGCTGTTTACATTTTCTTTGGTTAGTTAAATCTGATATAACTGAACCCTTGATATATACTGGAATCGGGTTATCATTGCTGCTTTTTAGAGTGGCACATCACTATCATGGCCAAAGAAATAGAATCAAAGGTTCTGTTAAATAAAAGTCGCATCAATAGGGACAGAAAAACCAGAAGAAAGCAAGCCAATGTTCTACTTCACATTTGTCGTGCCATTTCTGAAGCCGGAGCGCCTGCACACCGACTTGAGTCATATATGCAGGTTATTTCTGAAAAATTTAACTTAGAAGCCAGCTTTTTTGCCATGCCGACTGCAGTATTAGCAAGTATTGGCGAAGACGAATACAGTCAACGATCATATATGATCAAAACAGACCCCAATGACATCAATCTTGGTACTTTGCACACCATTAATGATGTTATCAATCAACTTGAAATTGATGTGATTGATCTGGATACTGCTTTGAAGTCTATCAAAGCCATAACCAATGAACCTGCGAAATACCCTAACTGGCTTTTTGCCATATGTTTTGGCTTAGTTGGGGGAGGTTTCACTACATTATTCTCAGGCAGTTGGTATGATGTGATAGTAGCATCATTATTGGGCTTATTAACTGGTTTCATCACCATTTATAGCAAACCTTATAAATACTTGTCTCAACTACTCACCCCTCTGGCTGCGTTAGCAGTTGGATTCACTGCATTGACCATTAGCCACTATTGGCAGACCATTGATCATTTTTTAGTTTCATTAGCCGGCTTAATCATCTTAGTGCCAGGTTTAGGCATAACCATTGCCATGCGTGAGCTTTCTACTGGTCATTTAGTTTCAGGCAGCAGTCGAATGGCTGGCGCAGTTACCACCCTATTCTTGTTGTCATTTGGATTGGCTTTGGGTTATTTAATCGCACAAAGTATTTACGGTGAAACCAATGTGCATAAATTAGAACAAATACCAACCTGGTTCAGTTATTTGGCCTTGATCGTAACGGCTTTATGTTTCTCTGTTTTATTCAAAGCCAGATTAGCCGATACTTTTTGGATATTTTTGTCAATAGGATTGGCCTATTCTGGATCAAGTTTTATTGGGCTTTGGATGGATCAACCCTTTAAATCATTGGCTGCAGTGTTACTGGTTTCAATAGCCGGAAACATTTATTCACGAATCAGTTTAAATCCAGCTTCAGTGATGCACATTCCTGGAATTATTTTGTTGGTTCCAGGAAGCATAGGTTTCAACTCTTTATCTGCCATGTATACCAATGATACGATGACAGGCGTGCAAGCGGCATTTAATGCAGCGCTGATAGCTGTGGCGATTTCTGTTGGCTTGTTGGTTGGCAATTTAATCGTGCCTCCTAAAAAAGATTTATAACAAACGATTGTTTAAAAAAGCGATAAAATAATAATGAAATAATCATAAAAAATGTCATATATTTTTATTTTCTAATATTAGGCAATTTCTTTCTTGAATTTAAGTATTTATAGTTTTATTATCACCTTATTACAAAAAAAGAGGTATTCAATGAAATTTAAGTTTTTAACCGTTTTATTCATCACAGCAAGCTTTTCCAGTTTTGCTGAAGTAAGACAAGAATTGGGTGTTGATCAAAGAGTAGACTATACTCAATTGGTTGCCATTCATGGTGGCCCCTGGGATGACAGGAACTATCAATTGACCTTGGAAGATTTATCTATCCTTCCAGAAAATGACCATGTGGTTCGAAATGTACCGGTATTCTTTAAAGTGAAAGCAAGAGAAGCTAACCCACACATCAAAGATTTTTATCCAAGAGAGCTTTATCAATCATTTTTAATCCATTTTGGTGGACTTTTGGTTGATGGAATTTGGTACAAAGAAGGCATTGGTAAATACCGACACCCTGTAACGCTAAACGGAAAACCAGACGACCCCTTCAGAGGTGGTGATATTGACCCTGACGGAGAAGTCATATTAACCAGTGGAGCAGAAAGTACCATTGAATTTAATCCAGATAACAACATGCTAGCTGTGGCAGGTGTAAATGCCAACGGTGGTCAGTCAATGTACTACTCAACTGATGGCGCGCAAACATGGACATTTTCTCAAGTTAACACGGACTCGTGCTGTGATCCAACTGTTGATTGGTCAACCACTGATGTGGTTCCACAAAGGGTGTACCAAGCTGACTTAGCCAGTTGTGGTTTTGGTGGTTGTAATATACGTGCTTCGTATTCTGAGGATGGTGGAGTAACTTGGGCACCCATGATAGATATAGATGCAGATTTTGCCAACGACAAAGAGTTTATTCACGTTGACCGCTCTCCCACTTCACCTTTTAAAGACAATGTCTACATTACTTACCACAAAGGTAACGTAATGCAATTCGCAAAATCAGAAGACAATGGTACTACTTGGAGTACTCCTATTGCTGTTGGTGTAGATACGGGAATTGGTTCTGACATCACTACTGATTCAGCTGGCAACATATACTATTTTTATCCAGGACTTAATGGTTCAGGCATAAACTTACTAAAATCTTCCGATGGTGGTGACACGTTCGATCCAGTTATCCAAGTTTCGACAATCAGAGGTCGATTTGATTTCCCTATCCCCGCGATGGAAACTCGTGAAGTATTTATTTACACTTCAGTAGATATCGATTCACAAGATAATCTTTATGTTGCAATTACCGATGAAACCGCTGACAGTACAGGTGGTGGAGTAGGAGCTGCTGCTGCCAATCGTGGTGAAATTCGAGTATTCAAATCGACTGATGCAGGCGTCACATGGATAGAATTGCCTAAACCTCATCCCGATGATGGTATGTTATCAGGCGGTTCTGCCAATGCAATTGATAGATTCCATCCATGGTTGATGGTCGCTGAAAATGATGCGGTACATATTGGTTTTTATGACACCAGAAATTCTACCAGTAGAACAGGAGTGGATTTTTATTACAATGTATCAACTGACGGTGGAGCCTCATGGTTACCTGCTGGTGCTCAACGATACTCAACCCAAACATCTTCCAACATTGGAGATAATTTTGAGTGGGGTGATTACAACGGTCTATCTGTAGTACTAGACAAAATTGCTATGGTTTGGACTGATAACCGCGCTGCATCTACTGATGCAATAGTAGGTTATTCTGAGAATCAGTTTGGTTCACCAACATTCAACGTAACAGCAACCCCTTCAGATATTTCAGTTTGTGCAGGGAGCAGCTATTCAATAGATTTTGATGTAACGGCAATACAAGGTTATAGCAGTATAGTCACATTATCAGAATTAAGCATACCTGGCTTTGTTACTAACGCTGTTTTAGCTCCAGATATGGTTATTCCTGATGCTACTTCAAATTATAGTTTTGATGTAGATGGTTCGGGTATAAGTGGTCCAGCTACAGCAACCATTTCAGCAACAGGTTTAGCAGAAACAACAGATGACCCTGATATTATTTTTGTTAATGGATTTGAAGATTCAGTTACAACACTGGAAATGATCGTAAGAGACATTGATTTATCATTCTTCTATGCTACTGAAGCTCCGGCTGTGGCAAATCTAACATCACCGGCTGATGAAGCTACTGGAGTACCATTGTTGACAACTTTTGATTGGGATGCTGACCCTAACGCTGAGTCTTACAATATTGAAATAGCTACAGACATAGGTTTTACCAATATTATTGAAAGTGCAACAGTCGATACAAATACATACACAGTAACGATGAACTTAGCTTCTAGTACAGAGCACTTTTGGCGAGTAACAGCAAGCAATGCATGTGATACATCTGAGAGTTCGATTTTCTCATTCACTACAAATGTCCAACCAGGCGATTGCCCAGCTGGTGAAGTGGTGGTTGATTTATTCAATTATGACTTTGATGTAGATGCACAAGGCTGGACAGTTACTGCAGCTGCTGGCTTAGACAATTGGGAATTAACTGCTGGAGTTGGCGAAGCTGGTTCACAAGCATTCCAAGCTGACGACCTTACAGAAGTCAATGACACTTCATTGGTATCTCCAGTTATGACATTACCTACTGGTATGGGACCATTAACACTGCGTTTCTGGAATACACAAACCATTGAAGATAACGGTGTCATTGCTTGTTACGACGCAGGACAATTACAGGTCTCTGTTGATGGTGGTGCTTTCACTCAAGTTACAGATGCCGACATCATCAATAATGCATATGATGGCGAAATAAACTCTGGTTTCTCAAGCCCAGCAGGAGGTGAACAAGGTTGGTGTGGTGATCCATTGGCCGAAACAGTATTTAATGTTAATGCTGATAACAACGCAGGATCAGACGTTCAATACGCATTCCGTATGACTTCTGACGATTCTGTTGGTAGACCTGAAGGTTGGGCAATTGATAATGTCAGAATTACTGGATGTGCAGTTCCTCCTCCTGCTCAGTAATTTACATTTATTAATGTAAAATCAAAGGCGCTCAATTTTGAGCGCCTTTTTAATTACGTAAGAATTAAAAATTATTAATATGGTAAGAATAGATAAATGGCTTTGGGCAGCTAGGTTTTTCAAAACCAGATCACTGGCAAAAAAACATGTTGAGCAAGGTAAGATCAAAGTAGCTGGTCAAAAGTGTAAACCATCAAGAAATGTACAAATAGGTGACTTTCTCACCATCAAGAAAAATGATACATTATGGGATGTTGAAGTAATTGGTTTAGCTGACAAACGTGGGTCGGCAACCATTGCCCAAACCCTCTATCAAGAAAATGAAAATAGCATTAAGAATAGAGAATCACAAACCTTACTTAAGAAAGCTGAATATCATTCAACCCCGAAACCTGAAAAACGTCCCACCAAAAAACAACGCAGAGACATAAAAATCTTTAAGAATAAAACTTAAGAAGTCCTGCGGTTTTGAACTGTATATTTTTAATCTAAAAAGGGTACTCACAAGGGGTATGCCCAACGGATTTTTACCAAACGTTATTGATTACAGTATGTTAAACAAAATATAATCCTGACATATGCAATGATGAAAGTTCAAACGAACTGTTGTAGGGTGTGCCCCTTGTGGGTACCCTTTTTGTATTTTTCAGAGGCTCCTTAATCATTTCAAGGTAATAAAAGAGCCAATTGATTACTGACTCTCTTAAAGTCAATCTAAATATCTAAAGTAGATAAACTTATAAATTAAACATTTACCCAATCACGACTTTTATCACCAAAAACCATAAAATGTGGGTTCAACAAAGAATCTTTCGTGTTGTATTTCAATGGCTGACCATCTGTAGTTACCACACAACCACCGGCTTGTTCAACGATACATTGAGCCGCTGCTGTATCCCATTCGGATGTTAAGCCTAAGCGAGGATACAAATCCGCTTTACCCTCAGCTATTAAACAAAATTTAAGTGAACTGCCCATACTGACTAATTCATGTTGACCCAATCTTTCTAAATAATCTTTGACCTCGTCGCTCATGTGCGAACGACTACCCACTACTGTGGGTTTAAAACGACTATTTTTCATCACCATAATAGAGTGCTTTTTCCCCTCTTCACGTTTGAAAACACCTACACCAACAGCTGCAGAATAACTGACTTGTGTGACAGGTACATATACCACAGATAAAATCGATTTTCCTTGGTCTATCAGCGCAATGTTAACCGTAAACTCACCATTTCTTTTGATGAATTCTTTCGTACCATCTAAAGGATCTACCAACCAATACTTAGTCCAATTCTTTCGTTCTTCAAAATCAATATCTGCGGACTCTTCAGATAAAATTGGCACTTCAGGAGTCAGTTCATTCAAGCCCTTCACTATCACTTGATGTGCAGCCAAATCTGCTTTGGTTAGTGGTGAATCATCTGCTTTGTGATCTACTCCGAAATCACCAGATTGATAAATTTCCATTATGGCTGAACCAGCATTAATTGCCAATTCTTCAATACCCTTTAATAATTCATTCATTTAAAGTTTTAAGTCCTAACGCGTGTGTAAATTCTGTTCCAGCTAAAATACTGACTGTGTCTAAGCCTATGGGTTCACCATTCAAATCCGTAATTTTTCCGCCTGCTTCTTTAACTATAACTGATAATGCAGCTATGTCTAAAACATTCACATTCGACTCGATGATTAAATCAATCTTACCGGAGGCCAATAAGTGATAATGGTAAAAATCACCATAACCGCGTATTTTACTGAATTTTGTTAAGAGGTGCCCCAATTTTTGCCAATTTTTGTTAACCAAGCTTTGTATATTTCCAGTTGAAACACACGAACTGTGGGCTGCAAATTCTGTAGCAATATGAATCGCTTGGTCATTCAAAAAAGCACCATTACCAACCACAGCCCAAGCCAATTCTTCAAATATAGGTGCATTTGACACACCCACAACCAATTCACCTCGATACATCAAAGCAATCTGAGTGGAAAAGAAGGGATATTGACGGACAAAACTTTTAGTACCGTCTATGGGATCTATTAACCACAGATAATCACTTTTCTCGTGATTATCTGCATGATCTGTTAGCCCGAATTCTTCTCCAAATATATCATGCTCTGGAAAATGAGCCTTAATTTCAGCTCGTATGATCTGTTCAGATTCTTTATCAGCAATGGTTACTGGAGTCTGATCATTTTTAATATGTGTTTTGAGTTCATTATCTTGATAATATGACTTAATAACTTCCTCTGCCTTAAGTGCTGCAGTTTTAGCAACGAGTAAGGCCTGTTGTAAAAGGGATTCATTAAGAATTGGCTTGTTTCTCATCAATTCTTCCATAAATATCTTCAAACCTTTCAATGTCATCTTCACCAAAATAACTGCCGCACTGTACTTCGATCAAAGCTATATCAGTATCTGTTGGGTTTTCTAATCGATGTAACGTTTCTACTGGAATATAAACAGATTTATTGGCTTCCAACAAAAACTCATCATCACCGACACGCACTTTGGCAGTTCCAGAAACCACTGTCCAATGCTCACTGCGCTTATGATGTAATTGCAGGGATAGTACCTGTCCTGGTTTAACCACCAAGCGCTTGACCTTACAGTCATCTTCATCTTCTAAAATGGTATAACTGCCCCATGGTCGGTGAACGGTTTTATGGTAGACAGCTGCCTCATGATCTTTCGCTTTAAGGAATTGAACCACATCTTTAACCCCTTGAGATTTATCTTTGTGGGCTATCAGCACCGCATCAGTTGTATCAACTACCATCAAATCATTAACACCTACAGTGGCTACCAAACGATCTCCGGCACGTATATAACAGTTTTGCGAATCGACCGTAATGGCCTTGCCTTCCACCCTATTTCCTGATTCATCCGAATCTGACAAACTGGCCATTGCATTCCAAGACCCGATGTCATTCCAATCAAAACGAGAGTCAACCACTGCACGTTTAGCTGCTTTTTCCATCACCGCATAATCAATTGAAATATCTGGCAATTGCATAAATTGATTTAATTCAAATTCAATCTGATTATTATTTGTATCGGTTGCTGCAAAACAATTCCGCGATTCAGACAACACATCAGTTGCTGTTTGTTGCATGGCTTCTATCAAGCTACCTACTCGAAAAGCAAACATACCAGAATTCCAACTGTAATCTCCTGATGATAGATATGATTGAGCCACTTCAAGGCTCGGTTTTTCAACAAATTGATCAATCACAGCCGCTTGTGGATTCAATTTTTCTCCAGCCTTGATATAACCATAGCCTGTTTCTGGTGCAGTTGGATAAATCCCAAAGGTCGTTAAATATCCATCAGATGCTAAATCTGCGGCTTGTTTTACCGCCAGATTAAATGCATTCGTGTCGTTGATCAAATGGTCTGATGGCATGACAATCATGATCGCATCATCTCCATGTGTTTGTTGAACTTTTAATGCAGCCAACGCAATCGCTGGGGCTGTATTGCGCCCAGTTGGTTCTAATAAAAATGTTTGTTTTTCAATATCACATTGATCATTTTTTTTGTAAATGTCTTTACAGAGAAAATAATAATCACGTGATGTTACCGTAACCACTTCCCCCTCAGTAGCAATATTCAAAGCACGATCGAAGGTAAGTTCTGCCAATGTCTTACCATCAGCTAATTGCATAAATGGCTTAGGGTAAGCCTTACGAGAAACTGGCCACAATCTGGTACCAGCTCCGCCAGATAAAATAACAGGTATTATTTTCATGGTTTAATCCTTTGTTGCATACATAGTTGTAAGGTGGTTTGCCAATGCGGTAGTTTAACATTAAATATACCTTCAAATTTTCGGCAATTAAGTACTGAGTATTTAGGCCTTTCAGCATCAGCAGGATAGTCCTTACTCGAAATAGGCGTTAATTCAGGTGCTTTTTCTATCAGCCCAATATGTTTCGCTTGAGCAAATATCTTCTGTGCAAAACCAAACCAAGTGGTCGAACCATTAGAAGTTAGATGATATAAACCAGTTTCTGGAATATTTAAGGCCAACATGGTTGCCAGAGCTATGGTACTTGCCCAAGTTGGTGCTCCTTGCTGGTCATTAATAATTCTTAGCTGTTGGTTGTTTTCAGCCAAGCGTAACATGGTATTTAAAAAATTATTTCGGCGATTAGAAAAAACCCATGCTGTCCGAAAAATCATATACTCACATTGACTGTTAATAATGGCTTGTTCGCCATTGAGCTTGGTTTGACCATAAATTGATTTAGGATTCGTGGCGTCTTTTTCTTTCCAAGGTGATTTATGATCTCCGGAAAACACATAATCCGTTGAATAGTGCACCAATAAACATTTATTCACTTTGGCAGAACGGGCGATAACTGATACGGCCTCTGAGTTGATTAACCTGGCCATTTCAGTATCAGATTCAGCTTGATCAACCTGTGTATAGGCTGCTGCATTGCAAATCACGTCAGGCTTGATATTACTTATTTTTTTTTCTATATCCGAAGAATCTGACAAATCTAGCTTGATGGTGGTCATACCACTGACATCACGTCCATCTGATGTGGTCGGTATCACTTCACGATTAAACTGCAAGGTTCTCCATAATTCAAAACCCACTTGACCTTCTGCACCAATGAGTAAAACTTTCATTGTTGATACTCTGGCAATAAGTCTTTGTTGATATCTTTTAAGTTCGATGCCTTGGCATCTTTTTCTGATAAAGCAGGTGCTTCACCCGGCCAATCAATATTTAACTCTGGATCATTCCATGCAATGGATGCATCAGCATCGGGATCGTAATAATTGGTACACATATAACAAAATGTTGCCGAATCAGAAAGCACATAGAAACCATGAGCAAACCCTTCAGGCACATAAAACTGTTTATGGTTTTCAGCACTCAGTATAATTGACTCATGTTGACCAAAAGTTGGCGACCCTTGTCTGATATCAACAGCCACATCAAAAACCTCTCCTTCTAGCACATAAACCAATTTACCTTGCGGTTTTGGGTTCTGATAATGCAATCCCCGCAGTACTCCTTTTTGCGATTTAGACACATTGCTTTGCACAAATTCATGCTCTATTCCTGCGTCTCGATACCTTTGTTGAGACCATGATTCCATAAAATAGCCCCGATCATCACCAAATACTTGTGGCTCAATAGTTAATACACCAGTTAATTGATTAGATGTAACTTTCACACGCTTTCCTCAATGCTGATCATTTATCAATGATATTAAATACTGACCATAGCCGTTTTTAGCAATTGGCTCTGCTAATTTCATGACTTGTTCAGTACCTATCCAACCATGGTTAAATGCAATCTCTTCTGGGCATGCAATTTTAATACCTTGGCGTTTTTCAATGGTCGAAATAAAATTGGTGGCCTCAGCCAAAGAATCATGCGTGCCGGTATCAAGCCATGCATACCCTCTTCCCATGAGCTCTACATTCAAAGATTGTTGTTGCAGATAAACTTTATTCAAATCAGTAATTTCTAACTCACCTCTGGGTGATGGTTTTAAAGCTTTAGCTATTTCAGTGGCTTGTCCATCATAAAAATACAGGCCTGTGACGGCATAGTTTGATTTAGGATGTGTCGGCTTTTCTTCTAAATCAACCACCACACCATTATCATCAAATGCTGCCACACCATATCGCTCTGGGTCATGAACTCGATAACCAAATACAGTTGCCCCTTTGTCACGTTGGCTGGCATTGTGCATTAATTTACGCATGCCATTACCATGAAAAATATTATCACCTAAAATAAGACAGGAATCATCGCCTCCAATGAACTTATCCCCAATAATATAAGCCTGTGCAAGGCCACCAGGATCAGGTTGAACAGCATATTGTAAATTCATTCCCCATTGTGATCCATCACCCAACAATTCTTGAAACAATGGTTGTTCATGAGGCGTATTAATGATTAAAACATTCCTGATACCAGCTTCCATTAAAGTACTCAATGGATAGTAAATCATGGGTTTGTCATAAACCGGTAACAATTGTTTGCTGATTGAGTGAGTTAAAGGATAAAGTCGAGTCCCAGAACCGCCTGCCAAAATAATACCTTTTCTGCTCATTTCGCTCTCACTCCATCTTGAATCAAGCTGTCACCAAGACGTTGGCCTTGATAACTGCCATCTTTTACACGGTCAACCCAGGCTTGATTATCTAAATACCACTTAATTGTTTTTCGTATACCAGAGTCAAACGTTTCTTTAGGCTGCCAGCCCAGTTCATTGAGTAACTTTGTGGCATCTATGGCATACCTTTGATCGTGTCCAGGTCGATCTTTTACATAAGTAATCAATTCGTTTTTAGGTTGAACACCAGGATCTATTTCATCCAATATTTCACAAACCGCGTTGACAATTTCTAAGTTTTGACGCTCTTCATTGCCACCTACATTATACACCTCACCCATTCTACCCTTGTCTATTACCGTCTCAATGGCTCGACAGTGGTCTTCAACATACAACCAATCACGTACGTTCTTACCATCTCCATATATGGGCAAGGCTTCATTATTCCTGGCTTTGTCTATCATCAATGGGATAAGCTTTTCTGGAAATTGATAAGGTCCATAGTTATTTGAACAGTTGGTGGTAAGTACCGGCAAACCATAAGTGTGATGATATGCCCGAACCAAATGATCTGAGCCTGCTTTAGAGGCGGAATAAGGTGAATTAGGGGCATAGGCAGTGGTTTCAGTGAATGCACCTGTAGGCCCTAGAGAACCATATACTTCATCAGTAGAAACATGCAAAAATCTGAATTGGTCTTTCTTCTTTCCAATCAGTGTTTGATAGTACATCCATGCTTGTTGTAGCATATTAAATGTACCCATGACATTAGTTTCGATGAAAATTTGCGGTCCCTCTATAGATCGATCAACATGTGATTCTGCAGCAAAATGAACCACAACATCTGGCTGATGCTTTACAAATAAAGCGGCCAACAAATCAGTATCGGTGATGTTGCCCTGCACAAATTGATGGTTTGGGTGATCAATGACTTGAGATAATGTGTCTAAATTACCGGCATAACTGAGTTTATCTAAGTTGATAATTTGTCTATTATTCTTCAGAATTTGGCGTAATACAAAATTACCACCTATAAAGCCAGCGCCACCAGTAACCAACCATTTTTCAGTCATAAAAATCAGTGTAGAAAAAGGCGGTCATTATAACAGAATGAAACTTGATGCACAGATTGAGATATCAACACCAGTAAATCAGTTCATAAACACCAGCACCACATATTGTTATAATGATTTACTTCATAGGTATGTGTGTGTAAAACCATCAAAAACCATTTAAAAAATGAACAAAATCTTAACTCAGGCAATCAAGTTTATTGATCTTAATAACAATTTGATGTTATTCATAATAATCAGATTCCATCAGCGGCTTAGATTAGTTATTATCTGAAGATAATACATAAGTACTTTAG
>CAZVZJ010000058.1:6858-21082 GCA_964631055.1 uncultured Marinicella sp. | reverse complement strand
TTCAACCCATATGATATCAACCACAGGTATTAAAGTCGTTTTACCTGCATCTTTGATGGTGATTTTTTGTGGATAACTCGCCACATTCAAATCTTCATTTTCTATCATCAAATCAATTTGAGCTGGCTTTTTACCTGTAATATTTGTAATTAAGTTAATTAATCGCTGTTTTTGATTATCATCCTGAGCTTGGGAAAGTTGAGATTTAACGCGCAGTACCGCTTGGTCCAGCCGTTTGGTTTCAACCGGCTTTAATAAATAATCAACCGCATATACTTCGAATGCATCGACTGCATATTGATCAAATGCGGTCACGAATATAACCAAAGGCATGTCATCGCCCTGCATTTTTTCAATCACTTCGAAACCATTGATACCTGGCATTTGAATATCTAAGAAGATCAAATCAGGGTTTAATTCAGCTATTTTCTCTAATGCAACACGGCCGTTTTCGCACTCAGCTATAACCTCTATTTCATGGTGTTTCTCAAGCCTTAACGCCAAGCCTCTTCTTGCCAGCAACTCATCATCTACGATCAGTGTCTTAATTGATGGTTTCATTCCCTCTCTCTTTCCGTTCTGTTTCTAAAGGCAATTCGATCACAACTTTTAAACCATGAGGGTCTACTGCAGCTAATTTAAATGAATGCGCATCGTCATATAATTGTTTCAACCTTTCACGTGTATTGGTAATACCCACACCTCGAGAATTTAGTTGTTGTTGATCATTCAGTGATACTCCAGGTCCATCATCTGATAAAACCATCCTTAATCGATCATTGAAAGTAACCGCTCTGAATATAATACAACCACCCTGCTCCGATTGAGTGATGGCGTATTTAATCGAATTTTCAACCAACGGTTGTAAAATCAAACTTGGAATCAATGCATCTTTAGCGGTATCTGTGACTTGAAAATCAAGCTTTAGATGATCTTCGAAACGCACTTTTTCAATACCTAAATACAATTCCAGGGTATGAACCTCTTGTTCTAAAGTCACTTTTTGCATCGGATCATTATCTAACGAGTGACGTAAAAAATTAGACAAACGCACAACCATCTCATTAGCTCTTTTGGTGCTGTTATCAAGCACCAAGGTTGAGATGGCATTCAATGTATTGAATAAAAAATGTGGGTTAAGTTGATAACGAAGCATTTTCAATTGTGATTGATGAGCCAATGCATTGGCTTTTAATTCCCTTTCTTTGGCATGTTCCATGGCTTGATAAAATTTCAAACCAAAATACAAACAACTCCAACATACAAAAACATAAAACATTCTAGAGCCACTCATAAAGTAATCCACCCATGAATTTGGCTCATCCCCTGTATTTAGCAATTGATAATATACAACATTAACCGGTAAAACCCATATCAACGTAGCCAAATAACAAACCAGCAACACGCAGCTGATAACAAATAAAAACGAACGATTGACATAACGTCGATAGATAACTCGCAAGACCAAGGTAATTAAAAAACCCAATACAGATGCGAGTATTGTCATATAGTAATACTCACTGGGTTTATCCCAATAATACAGGCCTAAAGATGAAGACAGACAGTACCCAATCCAGCCAAGCAAATTAGTTAATATAAATTGATATTTTATACGCTTTAACACAATGGCTTTAAAACCTTTAAGAAGATTAGACCAGTATAAAGAGTTTCAACCATCATTATCACTCAACTTATCGTAATTTTAATTCACTTTATCTGATTCACTTCTCTTTTAAATAACTGGCCAGCCATTGTTGTTATACATAAGCTAACAATATCGGCAAAACACTTAAGACAATTCCATTTACCTCACATAAACTTCTTTTCAGCGTATTGGGCTTAAATTCCAACTTCGCACCAATTAAATTAAATAAACAATTTAATCACTCTTAGGAGTCAACCATGAAGAAAAAATTATTTATATTAGCAATTTCAGCGCTATTCAGTCAGTCATTATTGGCACAGAACATCACGCAAGTCAGCGTCGATAAAATGAATGCTGTCTTAGAAAAAGTCATAGCAGCATATGGTGGTACTGACCGCATCAATCAATTACAAACCATGTCAGTTAATTTCAATGACTCTAATTTCGCAATCAATCAAAGCCGCAGACCAGGTCCTCCATGGGATGAAAATAAAAGCTCAGGAAGTAGTCATATCGATTTAGAACAATCTATTTTCGTCACCAACACCAAAAGTGAATCACCAAACCAAAGCTTTAATAACAGTATCATCATTAGCAATGAAAAAAACTATCAAATCAATAATCAAGCAAAAATTGCCACCCCCATTGCACAACCCAACTTCTTAAATACAGCTGGGCCATTTATTCGAATAACACCAATCATGTTGGTTAAACAGTTGATGCAACGTTCGCAAGCATCTCATTATTTAGGACAGGTAAATATAGATGGGCAAAACCATGATGTGCTTTCTTTAGTGATGGAAGTTGGACCTGCTATCAGTTTATATTTTGACCAGCAAAACCACATGTTAACTCGCAGTGAACGATATATGCCTGCTTTTGGCTTAATTGTTTATCGATTCATCAACTATCAGGAACAAGAAGGCATTCCATTCAACCAAAGTTTCGAATTAATAGTCAACGATGAAATCAATATGAAACGCCAGAATTTGTACTATAAAATCAATCAATCCATTGTCGAACAAACCAAGCTCGATACAAGTTTCAATGTGCTGCCAATTCCTGAACCTGCACAACCTGAACCTCTGGGGAGACAGGAAATTGTCGATGGTGTTTATTTAATTGGAGGTACAGGCACTTATGCACTGTTCGTGGAAATGGAAGATCATGTAATCGCTGTAGGTGGTACTGCAGGCATACCAGAACGCATTCAATTGTTAAAAGAAGTTCTGCCAAATAAGCCCATCAAATACGGTGTAATGACACATCACCATGATGATCATATTCTTGGTGCACAAGCCTATGCAGATCAAAACATCACTGTTATCTCGGCTGAAGCTCATGAAGCGACCATCAGAAACGCCACTAACCACCCAAATATTAATTTCAAAACGATCAAAGATAAACATTCATTCAAAGATAAAGTACGCAATTTGCAACTCATAGACATTGGACCTACACCGCATTCGGAAAATATTTTGGTGGCATACTTACCCGATGAAAGTATATTATTTGCTGCTGACCATTTTGGTTTACAGTCTCCAGGTAACATCACACCAGCTGGACTGAACACCCAAGAATTTGCCAAAGCTTTAAAAACTCATCAAATCAAAGCCACTAAAATCCTTTCAGCTCACAGCCCCATTGTTGCAACTGATAAAGATTTAGCACAATCGTTAAAAATGGCACAAGAACTCAACAATTAAACAACATCAACTAAACTTCAAGGGCTGGAAAATAAAGCCAGCCCTTTTGATCATCAGGCCACAAATTATATAAGCATAAAGTCATGGGTAAATAAATGAGTTTTGATGTCATGAATTAATTGATAAAAACGAAATAAATAAGTAACCCAATAAAGTTAATAAAACCATGACTACTAAAAACTGCAGCTCAAGAATTAAACAACATCAAAATAAAATAAATTTAAATTCAGCACCGCTGTTATGCATTTCATTCTTTTTAATGTGCTTAACAGCATGTGGAGAAACAGATCAACAAACCAATTCCGAACAAATTAATATTGAACAACAAACTGCAAACCAAACAGCCAACTCAAATTCTGCTCCTATCATTGAAGAAGATAACATAAGCTTGTCCACCACCCCGATTGAAAAACTGGCATTTTTAGGTATCTCTGCTCCTGTAGCCAAAGAAGTTTCAGCCTGCCCTTATCTCTCAGATGACACTGCTTTAGCCACTGTAGATACTGATTGGGTTTTAAAACGCCGACAAAGCTCATCACAAGGTTGTTTGTGGTCAAAAAACACGGGCTTCTCAATAAAACTAACCATCGAACCATTGGCAACGGCAAAACCAGTGCAAGAACGTGCTTATAACTTAGACAATCCACCTGTCATAAAAAAACAAACTGCGCCAGGAAACAAAGCAGTTACACTTCATGACAACACATGGGATAAAGAAAGGCCCTATGCCATGGCTTTTGAACAAAACAATCAATTAATAGTTATCTATGTAACAGGCATGAAAACGTCGATTGATCGTTTAATGGCTACAGCCACAGAAGTGGCTAGTAAATTAGCTAACCCCAACCAACTAAATTCAATAAAAATGACCAGCAACACCTTATCAGATTCATTCAATATGTGTAGCATATGGAGTCAATTAGAAATTGAAGCTGTATTAGGTCAGCCAGTTAAAGTAACTCCTGGAACCCTAGACTGTAAATGGGAAGTTGGTCAAGCTGAAAGATTAAAACAAATTCGAGTCACCATATATTCTGGAAAATCTTATCCTTGGGATGAGTTAATTGCACGAGGTGAGCAAGCCATAGATGACATTGGAGAAAGAGGTTTGATAGAAACTAAACGCAAAAGAAATAACATGCCAGCTCATGTGTTATTAAATACACTTTACCAAGAAAAATTGGTGACCATAACCACCACAGATACCATTACTGACCACATGGCCTTGGCACTTGCCTTGTCAAAAAACATTGATCGACGGCTTCAATAAAAGCTGCCCTTTACTTTTAACTGGTTTAAACTGATAAGCTTAACTTCTTAATAGGAACCTTATGGGTATTGTTTTTATATTCACTGGGCTGTCAGCATTCATAGCGTTTCTGATATTGGGTGTGCTGGCAATGATTCGACATCACAAACGAATAAAATCTGGCGTTGGTGGTTCTTGGCTGGCTTTCTTTGTGATTGCCATCATTGTTTTCATCATCACCATTCAATTAGCCATGTTAAGTTTTCCTCAATCATCATTGGGTGCGCCTTCAGAACATGATATCCATTTATTAATGCTCAGTTCGATCTTATTTGGCTCAGCACCAGGCTTGGCATTAATAACGGGGGCACTCAATGCTCTATTTTTAAAAAACAAGTAATCACCCACCTATTAATCAAGCAATGAATAATAAGCAGTTAAATGTTTTAAGTTGATTTGAGTTTGACTATCGATTAACCTTTCTGCTTTCAGTTTACCCCTAAGCGCATTGGAGCAAAATGATGTTAAAGTACTTTTCGTTGGTGATTCTTTTATTAAGTTGTTTCGAAGGTCATACAAAAAAACACTACTTTCCTGTCAAAAATAACGCCGAATGGCAACAAAAGAAACCAAAACAACTGGGCTTTTCAGCCAGAAAATTAGATCAAGCCATCAATTATGCCCAAGCACAAGAATCCGAAAGACCCCAAGATCAAGCGTTGTCTAGTGCCCTTGGGTTTGCCCGCGAACCCTACAATCAAATCATTGGACCTACCACCATCAGAGGGGCGCAAACAGGTATCATACTGCGCCATGGTTACATAGTAGCTGTTTGGGGTTTACCCGATAAAGTAGACATGACCCACAGCATCTCAAAAAGTTTTCTGTCTTCGGTCGCTGCATTGGCTTATGACCAACAACTCATCAGAGACCTCAATCAACCCATTGCAACCTACATCAACAGTGAACATTTTGCTTCTACACATAACAAAACCATTACCTGGGAACACATGTTGCGGCAGACCAGTGCTTGGGAAGGCACTTTGTGGGACAAACCAGATTGGGCCGATAGGCCTGTTGGTGATGATGCATTTGCTTGGCCCAGCCGAGCAATACCAACTGCAGGTACACAATGGAAGTATAACGATGTCAGGGTCAACGCATTTGCGCTTGCTTTACTTGAATTGTGGCGCCGTCCATTACCCCAGGTTTTGAAGGAACATTTAATGGACCCTATTGGCGCCTCTGATACTTGGCGCTGGCATGGTTATGAAAACTCTTGGATTTTAATTGATGGCTTGAAAGTACAATCAGTCAGCGGTGGTGGTCATTGGGGTGGGGGCATGTTTATCAACGCCTACGACCAAGCCAGGTTTGGCTTGTTAACATTACACAAAGGCAAGTGGCAAGACCAACAAATTTTTTCAGAACAATGGTACGACTTAGCCACCACACCAACCGATCAGAATCCATCTTATGGTTATATGAATTGGTTCCTCAATCAAGACAAAAAATTCCTACCCAATGCTTCACCCAGCAGCATCACACACTTAGGTGCAGGAACCAATATGGTGCATGTAGACCCTGAGCATGACATAGTCATCGTAGCTCGATGGATCAAAAGAGATGCCATGGATGCCTTTATTAAAAAAGTCATAGAAGCCATTGAAAACTGAAACAATAAAGCAGTGGCCAAACCCAATAAAAAAGGACCCACAGCTACAGTAGATATCTTCTGTAGCCGATGCAAAACCCAGCTTTTTAAATACCGCAAGGGCGGCAAAGGTGCTTTGGTCAAATGTTTCAAAGAACGCATCACCCAAGATTTCACCACAGATCCATGTATCTGCCCGGGTTGTGAGTTGAAATTTGCTCGTGATACTTTAGTGCGCGGCACCCCAGCCTATAAAATGATTGGTGGCAAGGTGTTTTTTAAATAAGGCCTGGCCTTTAACCAGACCTTATCAAAACATAGTTCGGTGTAGCTCTTTGTTTTTATCAAGTAAACAAGCCTTAATGTAATCAGCCTTCAGTGTCGTTAACTTTCAAAGCCGGCAATTGGTTTTCACTCACCATTTTATTAAAAACACTCACTTCGTTTTTCTTTATTTCAGCCAGTTTTTCTAATTGAATATCTATTTTTTCAAAAACTTCGTTTTTAAGAACCTGAACTTGATCTGTGGGTGGATAATCACCTAAGCCCACTTGTGTTTTTAATCCCATGAGTGAATTAAGTAAGCGTCCAGGAAAATTAAGTGGATCTTGCCTGCTTTGATTTTTTGTTTGATACAAGGCTTCTTCAACCTCCGTCAGATTTTCCTTTAACGACTTACCAGCCTCTATCAACTTATTCTCATTTTCATTATCACTATCAAGAGTCCCTGTCACTTGCTTAATTTGCTGGTAATACCCTCTGATTTCTTGGATGCTGCCAGTGACTTCAGAAATCTTATTGGTGGTACTTAACATAAAATCTAACTGTGCTTTCAAATCTTGTTGTGACGCTTTGGTACGGGGGTCTTTGGTAACATTGAAGCTGACTATTTGAGTCTGTTCCCCCAATTTAAATTCAGCAGTATACTCCCCTGGAATTGCCTTTGCACCAGCAACATTTCCAGCCCAAACAATCATGCCTTTAAAATCTTTAGCGGCTTCATACTCAAGCCCCCACACAAATCGATTGTAACCTTGTGACAAGGTTATCTGTTGGCCTTTTTCAGAACTGGTTGAGGAAAATGACTTAACCTTTTTACCCGCAGAATCATAAATGGTTAAACTGAATGGTAAAGCGTTTTTATTGGCTTCTTGTTTATCAATTTGAATCGAATCGGAAAGTTTTGCCTCAGCAGTTGACTTTCCTTTATCCACAGATTTAGGTTGATCCTTTAAAAAGAAATCAAATATCACGCCATTCGGTGCGTTCATTCCAGCATTGCCTGGCTCTTTATTGACCCTACCATCCATTCGATATGAGGTGCCAGGTGTATAAACATGCATTAATTTTTGTTGGTCTTTAGCATTGAACTGTTGTAACCAACTGACATCATCCAATAACCAAAATGAACGGCCTTGTGTGGCGATGATCACATCGTCATCTTTCAGTGCAATATCAGTGATCGGAACAATCGGCAAGTTGAGTTGAAAGGCTTGCCAGTTTTTCCCATCGTCCAAAGACACATACAAACCTGATTCAGTGCCAGCCCAAAGCATTCCTTGGCGTTTTCTGTCCGCTCGTATGACACGGGTAAAATGGTCATTTGAAATACCATTCACAATTTTTTTCCATGATTTGCCGTAGTTTTCAGTTTTATAAAGATAAGGTTTAAAGTCATCTGACTTATAGCGTGTGCCAGCAATATATAATCCACCTGGGTTAAACGGATCAATTTCAATGCTATTTATTTGAGTCCAATCAGGCAGACCCTTAGGCGTCACATTCGTCCAGTTTGCACCACCATCTTTTGAAATTTGAACCAAACCATCATCACTACCAGTCCACAGTATACCTTTTTCATGGTGTGATTCTGCGGCAGCAAAAATCGTTGAGTAATACTCAACAGAAGTATTGTCTTGGGTAATTGGCCCACCGGATGAACCCTGTTTTGATTTGTCATTTCTCGTCAGGTCTGGGCTGATTTGTTGCCAACTTTGACCTTCATTGGTACTTTTGAATAAATGGTTTGCAGCGGTATACAAGACATTCGAATCATGTGGGCTAAAGAAAATAGGAAAGTTCCATTGAAAACGGTACTTTAGACTTTCTGCCCCTTTACCCATGGGGTTATCAGGCCAAACATCAATCAACCTCACAGAATCAATACTGTGATCTAAACGAGTCAAAAATCCATCGTATGAACCACCATAGACGATATCTGGATTATCTGGATTTGGAGCAAGGTGACCGCTCTCGCCGCCCGCTGTAGCCTCCCAATTGGATTCCGTGATTCGAGATCCAGCAGAGCGATGATCAATCCTAACTGACGAATTATCTTGTTGAGCGCCATAAATTCGATATGGAAAATGATTATCCGTAGTTACTCTGTAAAATTGAGCCGTCGGCTGATTGTGGTAGGTTGAAAAAGAAGCACCACCATCAATAGTAACTTGTGCGCCTCCATCATCTCCAATAACCATGATTTCTGGGTTTTCAGGATTAATCCACAAATCATGATGGTCACCGTGAGGTGTACTGATACTGGCAAAAGTTTTACCGCCATCTTTTGATTTCCAAAACCGCACATTAAGTACAAATACGGTGTCAACATCACTTGGATCAGCATACAAACGCGTGTAATACCAAGCCCGTTGACGCAGTTTTCTTTCTTCATTTATTCTAACCCAGGATTCACCCGCATCATCAGAACGAAATAAGCCACCAGCTTTGGCTTCGATCATGGCCCACAGCCGATCACTGTTGACAGGTGAAACAGTAATTCCATTGATGCCGATTGGTCCTTTGGGCATGCCATTATTTTCGATCAAATTGACCCAAGTATCACCGCCATCGGTGCTTTTCCACAAGGCTGATCCTGGTCCGCCACTTTCTAAACTATAAGGTGTACGTATGACCCGCCAAGAACTGGCATAAAGCACCCTGGTGTTATTGGGGTCCATGACCAAATCAACAAAACCCACCTCATCATTCACAAAAAGCACTTTTTCCCAATTAGCACCACCATCTTTTGAACGAAAAATACCCCGCTGTTTATTGGGGCCCGATAAATGGCCCATAGAAGCGACATACACCAAATCTGGATTTTTAGGGTGAATACGTATTCGAGGAATGCGATGACTGTCTTCAAGCCCTATTGATTTCCATGTTTTTCCTTTGTCTAGAGACTTCCACATGCCAGAACCATGGGACACATTACCCCGAACCGTTTTCTCACCACCACCTACATAAATAACATTGGTATCCCATTCACTAACAGCCACTGCACCTATAGAGCCACCAAAATACCCATCGCTGATATTTTCCCAGTTACCACCATTATCTTCTGTACGCCACACCCCCCCGCCGGCAGCACCAAAATAAAATGTATTGGGCGAGTCTATCACTCCAGTAACCGCTGCAGATCTTCCTCCCCGATAAGGTCCAATTGAACGAAATTTCACATTTTGTATGTGTTCCATATCAATTGATTGTTTGGATGATGTTTGAGCCAATGCCGGCAAGCTGATTAATAGCACAGTCAAAATCCATGCTGATAACAACACAGAAAAATAACTTAAGGGCTTTTTGCTTTTAACTGTATGTGGCGATATTTGTTTATTGGGTATTGATCGCATACTGAACTCCTCTTTTGTTTATTGTTTTATTGGTATGGATTATTTAATTATAAAAAACACTCTTATAGATAGATCAATCTATATGACAGTATTTGATCTGCCTTCAAGATAAACCATACTAACTTAATTTAAGAGCTGATCGTAGTGTTTTTTCTAACACATCTAATCAGCTCTTTCATTACAGATAATTTTTATACGACGACTATAGTGTATTGGTATATTCTTCAAAGCATGATTTCCAAATAATATTTAAAATTCCACCGCATTGACTTTCAAAACGAAGGCAAATTATGTCTGATTTTTAGTATGATTAGTTTACATTTATAAGTTCACACTTACTGTTATAATTGATAATTAATGTTGAATTAATATCAGGTTTCTTAATGAATAAAAGAAGACTAGAAATACGCGATAAAACCATCTTCGATGGGTTTATAGTGAAATATATTTTGAAACTAATCTTCAAAGTTTGGTTTAAACTGGCTGGCTGGAGAGCCATCAAATCTGACCATGAAGGCGCGGGCATCACCATCGCAGCCCCTCATACATCAAATTGGGATGTGGTGTATGCCATGGGTGCTGCCATAATATTGGATATTAAAATTTACTTTTCAATCAAAGAAAGCTGGTGCCTTAAGCCAATCATTGGCCGTTTAATGATGTGGATGGGTGCCATTCCCATAAATAGAGATTCTGGCTCTCAAGGCCAGATTGAAAAGATCAAACGTTTTGTAGATAAGCACAAGAAACGACGTATCTTTTTCCTTTTCACACCAGAAGGCACACGTGGAAAAGTCAAAAAATGGAAAACTGGGTTTTATCATTTAGCCAAAGGATGTGATTTACCCATTTTTTTAGCCAAGGTCGATTTTCGCACCAAAGAGTCAGGTGTTTTTCATACTTACCACCTGACTGACAGCAACTTGGTTGATAGCAAAGAAGAAGACATTCGTTCGATCCAAGAATCTTATAAAAATATCAGAGGAAAATTTCCAGCTTTACAGTTTCCTAAATATACAGGACCAATGCCAGAATTATCAGACCAGGAAGCCAAAATATTGAAAGCCATATATTCTGCCAAAGGGGTTGCTACTCGACTAGAAATAACAGTCAAGTTAAAAGCTCAAAAGTTATCGATCAGCATGTTTGATTTTTTAATAGAAAAAGGCGTACTCGAAAAAACCAGTAATGATAATGCTGAACCCCATTACAAGCTCACCTTTGCTGGCAAAGGTTGTTTGTTACATTTATACCCGGCATTAAATTAACATTGAAAAATACCACTCAGAAATTCAATTTTATTTTGCGATCAATTAAAAAGTGCTTTTCCACTGAGACTTTATATGAATGACTCACCAATTCAAATAGTTTGCCCAAAATGTAATACCAAAAATCGCCTGCCTAAAGCGAAACTTAAAGACAATCCACGTTGTGGCAAATGTAGAAAAAATTTACTTGCAACTAGCCCTATCATAGGTAGCGATAAAAATTTTCATCGTTTTTTATCCAACAATGATTTACCTGTGGTGGTTGATTTTTGGGCTTCATGGTGTGGGCCTTGCAAACAGTTTGCACCCACTTTTGAGCAAGTAGCAGCAGAAATGGCAGCACAAGCTTGCTTTATAAAGTTAGATACTGAACAAAATCAAAGTATCGCGAATAACTATCAAATCCGATCAATTCCAACTTTAATGATATTTCATCAAGGCCAAGAAATGACGCGTATGTCAGGGGCACTTCCAAAATCACAGTTTAAACAATGGCTAATTCAACATTTACCTATTATTTAACAGCAGGAACATACTGACACAAGAGCTTAACCTTTGTTGACAGTAACGTCATATGTTGCAAATTGTATGACCAACTAACCAATCTCAAAATCATCCGCATCTAAATAAGCTGGAAAATTTTTCTTGAATTGATCTAAGGCGGTAAAATCTAACTCGTATGTAATCACTTGTTGATGATTGTCCTTAGCAACCAAAAGTGTCTCTCCAGTAAAATCAACAAAACAAGTGCCACCCGAATGTCCCACATCCAAGCCATCATGCCCCACTCGATTCAGTCCAACCACAAACACTTGGTTTTCAATCGCGCGCGCTTTTAACAAGGTATCCCAAACTGACCGCCTGACTGCTGGCCAGTTCGCCACATTGACCAGTAGGTCATAATCTTGTCGGTTTCTTGACCAGACTGGAAAACGCAAGTCATAACAGACTTGAGGAAGTATCTTTATACCATTGATTTCAAATATTTTTCTTACTTTACCTTGAGATACAAAATCGCCTTCATTACCCAGTCGGAACAAATGTCTCTTATCATAATATTCAACAGAACCATCAGGTGATGCCCAGTAAAACCGATTGGCTTTTTTATCACCTTGTTTAACGAAAACCGTGCCAGCCACCACACAGTTATATTCGGCCGCCATATGTTTAAGCCAAACTAAATCTGTCCCACCATCTTCGGCTTCTTTAACGCTGTTATCATCCAGACAGAACCCAGTAGAAAATGTTTCCGGCAATAACAACAGATCAATTGAATCATTGACTTCAAAAAAACCGTGAATCATGGTTTCCAGCTTTTTAAAATTAGTTTTTTTATCCAACCATTGGATGTCATACTGAACCGCAGCGACATTGAGTGTTTTTTGAGTTAAAGTTGACATAATATTTTCGCCGCTTGTAACAAAGTGTCTTCATTTTTAGCAAAGCACACTCGAACTACCTTTGATAAGTTCTCTGCCTGATAAAATGGACTGAGCGGTATCGCTGCAACACCAATTTCTTGTGTTAACCAATGACAAAACTCAACATCATTCAGATCTGAAATTTCCGAGTAATCCAATAACAAAAAATATGTTCCTTTAGACGGTAGGATTTTAAATCGTGAACTTTGTAATGCATTAACCAGCACATCTCTCTTTTGTTCATAGAACGCACTAAGCTCATCAATGTGCTTGGGATGGACTTTTAACATCTCAGTGATCGCAAACTGAGCCGGTGTGAAAGAGCAAAAAGTCACATACTGATGAATCTTCCGAAATTCAACAGTCAATTCTTCTGGTGCCACACAATAGCCCATCTTCCAGCCGGTACAGTGAAATGTTTTACCAAAACTAGATATCACAAAAGCGCGTTCAAATAATTCAGGATAAGCCAACACACTTTCATGGGATTCACCATCAAAAGTCATGTGCTCATACACCTCATCACTGATCACATACAAACCATGTTCCAAAACCAATTGCTGCAAAGCTTCTAGGTCATTGTTACGCAGTAAAGTACCCGTTGGATTATGCGGACTGTTGATAATGATCGCTCGTGTCTTGTCTTTAATTGCCTGTTTCACCAATGACCAATCGATCGCATAATCTGGCGCATTCATTGCAATATGATGACAACTGCCACCAGCAAATTCTACCGCAGGCTCATAAGCATCATAAGCCGGATCAAACACAATCACTTCATCGCCTGGACGAACCAAAGTTTGAATCGCCACCATCAGCGCCTCAGTCGCACCTGAAGTTATGGTAATGGTATTCAAAGCATCCAATCTACGCGACTCATCCTTGATATAACAGCGCTGTACCAACTGCCCTATTTCATGTAATAAATCAGGCAAGCCAGAAGATGGACAATATTGATTCTTGCCATCGCTTATCGCTTGATTGATTGCTGCTTTCAAAAAACCAGGGGTATCAAACTCAGGAAAACCCTGAGACAAATTAATGGCTCCATACTGATGCGCCATCAAAGACATTTCGGTAAAGATACTGGTACCTACATTGGGTAATTTTGATTGGAAAGGTGTTTTCAAGATTATTTCCTGTCATTTGGCTCGTTAATCGAATGAATAGTATAACTATTTCACTCAATATTGTAATCCCTCAAAGACCGACCGTGACACTCCCTCGGTTGAGTTGGCCTCATTAATAAATAGAAAGGCAACTTCATTACAACTCATCTGTTTTATGCATGTTGCAGTTCGGTTTCGCTCACTGAGCAACTTCACTTCTGATCCATCCAATGAACAATTACAGTTCGGCTCCGCTCACTGAGCAACTTCACTTCTGATAAATCCAATGAACAATTACAGTTCGGCTCCGCTCACTGAGCAACTTCACTTCTGATCTATCCAATGAACAACTACAGTTCGGCTCCGTTCACTGAGCAACTTCACTTCTGATCTATCCAATGAACAATTACAGTTCGGCTCCAATCACTGAGCAACTTCACTTCTGATCCATCCAATGAACAATTACAGTTCGGCCCCGCTCAACTGAGCAACTTCACTTCTGATCCATCCAATGAACAATTACAGTTCGGCCCCGCT
>CAZVZJ010000058.1:0-6758 GCA_964631055.1 uncultured Marinicella sp. | reverse complement strand
CACTGAGCGGAGCCGAAGTGTTAGGGTGAGCAATGGAGACAACACTTATAGACCGCCTTCTCCCCTGAATTGCTCAGAACATTAAACTAACCTGTTTTGTGCTGAGTCCTCATTCGCCTGTATACTATCAGTCGAATTTTAGTACTCTACAATAACAATTATGACAGAACATGCGCCCATTTATTTATTGGCCGACAGTAGGCCATTATTCGCAAATGAAGGTGGTATATCACTACTTAACCGCATCAAAGCCGATATCAATAAAAGCACAATTAAAGCTGTTTATGTTGGCGCCTCTAATGGCGATGAGCCCGACTTTTATGGCATTTTTACCGAGGCCATGACTGCCGCGGGTATCTATGATTTACGCATGATATCAGCATTCTTTGAACCCGAGGACAAAGCCTTCTTTGCGGAAGCAGATGTCATCTTGTTGGCAGGCGGCGATGTCGATTTGGGCTGGAAAACATTTCAAGCCGTAGGCTTGGATGATGCCATTCGTGAACGACATCAAGCGGGTGCTACTCTTATTGGCGTCTCGGCAGGAGCGGTGCAACTCGGCATGCGTGCGTTTAAAAACTCATTACTAAAAAACGAGGTCATCAACACCTTACAAATAGTCCCGATGTGTATCGGTGCACATGAAGAGACCAGTGAGTGGGATAATTTAAAAGCTTTAATTTCACACCCAAAAGGATGGCCACGCGGTTTGGGTATTCCCTCTGGTGGTGCGGTGATTTGTCATCCTGACCAGAGTTTTGAAGCGGTTTATCAACCGGCTCACGAATGGGTATATCATGAGGAAGAACAAGTGTTTAAAGAAAGCTTGATAATGAGTGCATTTGTGAACAGATATTTTTTTGACATCAACCAATAACTACTCAAGTTCTTATCACTTAGAACTTTTCAAGTGCTTTAACAACATCAAAAGGCAAATCAGAAACCTTATGCCCGCCATAAAAACAAGCAGTGTCATCATTGAAGTTTTTATCATTGATAAGTACACAACCCAGCTCTTCATATTCCACTAGTTTCGTTTGGCCTGGCAGGAAATCTTTGCAAGTTTTGTCGTTGCGTTCTTCGTAAACAAATATATGTTCTACATCTAGATCGGTTTCATAAGATTCGTAGTCTACCCCACTCATACTTTTATATGATGCTCTTGATGTGATGACCCCTTTAATAGCCAAGTCTTTGTTTCCTTTGTATTCAATACCTTCGACCGCATAATCAGCAGGTACCGCCCAGCATTTTTTAACGGTCAGTTCAACTAAGAAAGACTTATCACAGCAAAGACAGAACATTCTTTCAGAATGAGCTGAATCAGAAACTGCGTTAAGCACAAACAAGATCAGGGTATGGAGTTTTATTTGCTTCAGTTTTGGCATAATATCATCTTCCTTTATGGGTTTGATTATAACTCAGTGAAGTTAGTTCAATAGATTATCAACTAAGTTAACTAACTTTCAGGGTAACCTTTATCTGCACTTGGGGCTCTGATGTGCTATGAAAATGATTCCCGCCTGCGCCGGAATGACGATATGTAAGGCTGGAAAGCTCCGAAATAGCATAATTATATTAAGCACACTCAAATTTCAGATAAATTTCATTTCTTTTTCAAGATAAAAGGCCATCAACAGAGCACTATAGTGTTCTTTAATCTTCAAAGGCAGTTCATGAAATTTATTTTTAAAGCGGTTGGGGTTATAGTTGCATCTGTTGTTTTATTGTTTGGGTATTTGTATTTTTATACGGGCGGTATGACACGAGTGGCTGATGATTTTTTCGCATCACTGACTTCTGAACAGCATGGTCAAGCAACAGCCCTGCTCTCTGGTTTTATTCAAGACGATTCAACCAACGTTTTTAGTTATTTGGAAAGTAACGGCATGGACTATGTACAAGACACTTCATGGCATGCCCGTAATTTTGTCAATAACAAAGGCAGTATTGCGGGAGAGTTGATCAATGGTCAAGGAATAAGCATCCCCACTCGCATGGATTTTTTCAAAGAAGCTGGTGATTGGAAAATTTTTGCCATTGCCAAGCAAACACCCAAAGCCACATTGGAACCCGCTGAGCCTTCTCTCCAAAAACAAGAAAGCTTGGTCACTCAAAGCATGGCTAACTTTATGAGTGCAGCTCAACAGAAAAGCATGGCTTCATTTCATCAACAGATTGCTAAATTTTGGCAAGCACAAATCAGTGTGTCAGAATTAGATCAAGCATTTGGTTCTATTTATAACTACACAGGTGACTTGAACTTTCTTAATGGCATCAAACCAACCATAGAGGCTGCATCAATTGATCAAGATAACTTGTTGGTTATCGACGGATTTTTTCCATTAACTACATCACGAATCATGATAAAACAGAAATATATTTATGAAGCAACTGAATGGAAGTTACTGTCTTTCAGTTATAACAATGAGAAGACCAATAGTGGCTGAAACACATTCTACTGGTTAAATTCTTGCCAACGTAGGAATGGCGAAGTCTAGGCTTTAAACTACCTACAGCAACCTGATATTTAAGGTGGTTGAGCCTGTCGAAACTTTTTTGAAGTCAATACAATCTTTGTACTGTCACACACACTTCGACAGGCTCAGTGAACTGTTTATATGCATACTAAGCAAGACTGGAATCCATGCCTAAGATTAGACTTCCTTCAGTCCAGGAATGTTGTAGTTTAATAATTAAACTTACTCCTAAAAAGCTGATACTCAAGGTGGTTGAGCCTGTCGAAACTTCTTTGAGGTCAATTAAATCTTTTTACTGCCATACACACTTCGACAGGCTCAGTGTCCTGTTTATAAACTAAGCAAGGCTTAAACCCATGTTTAAGATTAGATTTCCTCCAGTGCAGGAATGGCGAAGTTTATGGATTAAACTTGCCCAAAAAAACCTGATACTCAAGGTGGTTGAGCTCGTCGAAACTCTTCTAAAACCAATAGAATCTTTCTATTGGCACACATTTCGACAGGCTCAGTGATCTGTTTATATGCATACTAAGCAAGACTGGAATCCATGCCTAAGATTAGACTTCCTTCAGAGCAGGAATGTTGCAGTTTAATAATTAAACTTGCTCCTAAAATGCTGATACTCAAGGTGGTTGAGCTTGTCGAAACTTTTTTGAAGTCAATTAAATCTTTTTACTACTACACACACTTCGACAAGCTCAGTGTCCTGTTTATTAACTAAGCAAGGTTGAAACCCACGCTTAAGTTTAGATTTCCTCCAGTGAAGGAATGGCGAAGATTATGGATTAAACTTGCTCCTAAAAAGCTGATACTCAAGTCGGTTGAGCCTGTCGAAACTTTTTTAAAGCCAATATAATCTTTCTATTGGCACACATTTCAACTGACTCAGTGACCTTAATATGCATGTATTAAGATTGATTTAATTTAATTCAACTAACTCAAGTTCTAAATCTTCGACATCTGATTGTGAAGTAATGCTTTGACCGTTAACATCGATATCTGTAAAGCACAAGCCTGCCATCATGGCCATATTGATATCAAGTTGGATATCAGATTCACTGATATCGCATTGGTCATTTTTATCAGAAGCAATTTTCAGGTACTGTTCAGTGGCTTGTGGGCTGAGTTTAATCACGAGTTGTTGCATGGTTATTTCCGGGTTAAAAATGTCATTATTGCTTTAGGTATTCGCAAAACTTGAGAATGGTTTAAATTTAAATTCTATTTTGGTTAATCCCCCTCCTCACCTTCTCAACATGAGCAATTAAATGAGATGGTTATTATTTATTTGAGGTTGATGAAAAAAGGAAGCTTGACCTCAATAAAAAACACCACCTCAAACTGCCCAGTCTGATGACTGTTTTGGCCACTTCAGTAATTGGCCTGGTATTTGGTTGGCTACCTGGGACTAGACGGCAGCTTTCAAATGCCTTTATTTCAAAAGTTACTGTATCGGGTAGCCATGATATCAGAGCGACATTTGTTTTATACCCTAATCTATAATATGTGCCAGTGATATTCGGCAAAAAAACAAGGAGCTATCTATTAGAGAATCTTGAATTATCAGGATATTTAAGCTTTGAATGTATCAGTAAATCACTATTTCAAAAACAGTCCGAGTATATACTCTTTGAAAATGAGCATGCGCCCATGATAGTTATTTAATTTTGCTTACTTTAAGCAACTCAAAATAATGCACTGTTATCGGCCAAAAACTTTTCTCAATAAATCAGTGGTTTGTCTCAAAGGATCTTTACGGATAGCGGATTCTTGCTCAGCCAAATAATGAAATACACCATCGGTGCCTTTTTCAACCACATATTCGGTCAGATTTGGTTTAACCTCAGAAACAAATGGTATATTTTGATATTTATCCATCACTCGGTTAAGTGATTGGATGGCCCCAACTTCAGATAAACTATTCTCGACAATTGGATTCATCTTTTCAGATAAAGAAGCAGTCATTTTCTGTTTGAAATATTGTGTTGCAGAGTCATCTGCACCTTGATATATGGATTTCACATCTTCAAATGTCATGTCTTTGATTGACTGGACAAATAAGTCTTTAGCAATAGGCACCGCCGTTTCTGCTGCTTTATTAAGTTTTAGTTCTAAATCATCTACTTGATCAGACAGCCCTATTTTTTTCAGCACTTTTGCGACTTTATTTAAATTTTTAGGCAAAGGAATATATACAGCTTCATCAGCACTGAATCCTCCGTCTGTGCCCAGTTGATTAATGACATTTCCAGCGCCAATAGTCAACGCTTGCTTGAATGCGCTACTCATATCAGTAATGGTTAATTCACTTGAGTTCGAATTATTGTCTTTAAATAATTTTTTCCACCATTTGTCACTGGCATCAGCTGTAGTGGTTAGTAAAGAAAAGATCAACAGAGAAATAACAGTTGAATATTTGATGGTTTTCATAAATCACACCTTTCTAATTGTAGTGGTCACTAAAACGTAAGATATATCATCTTAACCATTTTATTGCTAACGTTGTTATGATTTACTTGAAAAAATAGAATACTGTTGGATAAGCTAATTTATTCTAGAGAAGCCTTTTGATGATTTTTTATAACAATATTGAACCAATATTAAAATATCGATTTTATCTTCCTACAAACATTTATTCCAAAGCAATATTAAAATTAACAAACAAAAACCCAGGTGGGTTCCTGCTCAGTGTTATCTGGCTGGTGGTTTTAACGAGTTTTGACGCTTTTACTTTTTTAATCAGGTCAGTATCTTTATGGTGTTTCAAATCTTTTTGATGAAAAACAATACTTTCACCACGAATACCATCAATAAGCCATGTTTGATAACAAGCGGGAATGTCATCAAAGACCCCTTGTTGTTGAAATAAGATGGTGGTATCTGGATTGTTAGGGATGTGATTCAAATATTTATTCATGTGTTTAGTCCTTACAAATGCGTACTTTTTAAATGAGTTATTCTTAAATTAAATTGATCATATTGCTAAGGTTTCGCAAAACTTGAGAATGAATCCGATTTTGTTGATTACTTCACATATGAAAGAAATACTTTGCTATAAATTATTGAACCGCAGATATGATCTGACAACTGCAGTAACAATTTATTAAAATAATTGCTAAAATATAATTTTTAGAGGACTCATACTTATGAACACAATGAACAGAATGACTCAAAAAAAGAACAAATTTACAACAGCTGTACTTTTGATGCTCAGCACTTTGACTGTGGCTTTTTCAATTCAAGCTGATGTGTTATTAATTGATCGGGTAGAAGCCAAAGCAGGTAAAGACGTACCTAAAAAATCTGCCACCATGAACCAAGTTCGTTCAAATTACGGAGATCCTATGAATGAGCATGCAGCCGTTGGCGAACCCCCTATTACTCGATGGGATTACAATGATTTCATTGTTTATTTTGAGCATCAACATGTGATTACCACAGTATTAAAAAAATCAAATCCCAATGAAATTGGACCTGACTCTGTCAACTAATCAGAACTATCAAGCGGAAATCAAATAACACCATGAATCGCAAGGAGCAACGGCAGCGATGGCTGATTGACTATTTTCAGGAAACTAAATTTCAAGTTAAACCAGCTTCTGAAGATGCCAGTTTCAGAAGCTATTACCGCATAACAACGCAAAACAAGACATATGTCCTGATGGATGCGCCACCGCAACATGAGGACTGTCGGCCTTTTGTTTCTGTGTCAAAACTCTTCGGTGCCAACGGTATTAATGTACCTGAATTATATGCAATTGATTTTGAACATGGTTTTTTATTACTGGAGGATTTTGGTGATCAATTGTATTTATCGGTATTAAAAAGCAATAAAGAATTACATGAAACACTCTACAGCGAAGCCATTAATTCCATATTAAATATACAAGCCATCGGGAATACAAAGACTAAATTACCTCAATATGATGAAAACTTATTGATGAACGAGATGCAGTTATTTACGGATTGGTTTATTGGCAAGCATTTAGGCCTTGAGCTCAGTAAATCTGAGCAATCAATATTAATGCAAGCTTTTACATTACTCAAACAAAGCGCGCTTGAACAACCACAGGTGGTCGTACATCGATATTATCACAGTCTTAACCTGATGATCGTCGACTCAGGTCCAGGCGTGATTGATTTTCAAGATGCTGTGTTAGGACCTTTCACCTATGACTTGGCCTCGTTATTAAAAGACTGTTATATCAGCTGGCCAGCAGAAGTCGTTCAAATGCATTGTCAGTATTTTTTGAATAGCTATAACAAAACATTTAAAAG
>CAZVZJ010000057.1:0-21341 GCA_964631055.1 uncultured Marinicella sp. | reverse complement strand
ACATAATTATAAGCTGACTAAAAAGTAAGGATTCTGAAATCGGCAGAACAATAAAAAATACTTTTAAGAGAGGGTTGGTACATGTCTACCGTAGTTTTTCCAGGCCAAGGTGCTCAGCACAAAGGTATGGGTGATGAATTATTTGATGAATTTTCTGAGATTGGCTCTATTGCAGATCAAATCCTAGGCTATTCAATCAGAGACTTATGCCTCAATGATAAAGACAACTGCCTGAATTCAACTCAATTCACCCAACCTGCACTGTATACTGTCAATGCGCTACATTATTTTGACTATCTGAAAAAAAACAATAAACCTGATGTTTTAGCAGGGCATAGTTTGGGTGAATATAACGCACTGTTAGCAGCTGATGTTTTTGATTTTGAAACAGGGTTGAAGTTAGTTCAAAAGCGTGGTGAACTCATGAGTTCTGCGCGAGATGGCGGAATGTTGGCAGTCATTCGTAGCAATCAAAGCCAAATAGAAACGATATTATCTAACCATCAATTAGATGCAGTTGACATAGCTAACTATAATTCGCCTTCACAATTGGTGCTGTCTGGTCAATCATCAGACATCAAAAAAGCCAAAGATGTTTTTGACAGTGAGAAGGTGTTTTGTATTCCTTTGAAAGTCAGTGGCGCATTTCATTCAAGACAGATGAAAGAAGCAGCTAAGGAATATGAACAATTTCTTGCAGATTTTGAATTTTCGCCATTAAAAATTCCAGTAATTGCTAATGTAACAGGGCAATTATATAAATCTGATCAAGTCAAAGAGCTGCTGGTTAAACAACTCTGTGGTTCAGTACAGTGGACCAATACGATACGGTATTTGATGGCGATTAAAGAAATAAACATCACAGAAGTGGGTCCTGGACAAATACTGACCAAATTAAATGCTGAAATACTTGAAAATTCAGAACCAATAAAAATCAGTACAAAACCAAATAAAACATCTAAAAAACCTGTAATCGATTCAAAAGAGATTTTTAAACTAGGCTCTCAATCATTTCTTAAACACCACCAGATAAAATATCCATATGTTGCTGGGTCAATGTGCCAAGGTATCTCATCAGATAAACTAGTGATCAAAATGGCACAGTCTGGCTTTTTGGCATTCATCGGTTCATTTGGTTTGAGTATTGATGATGTTGAGAATTTGATTGGCTCCTGTGCCAGTTCATTAGGCCAGCAGTTTAGTTACGGTGTTAATGTCCATCACCTATCAGCAGATTCAGAAAAACAAAGGGCATTATTGGAGTTATGCATCAAATACCATGTCCCCTGTGTTGAGGTGTCGGGTTTTGATCACATCAGTTCAGATTTGATTTTATATCGCATTAAAGGTTTGAGTCGCGCAGGTGATCACATATCGATACAAAACAAAGTTTTTCTGAAAACTGCCCGGCTCGACACAGCTGCACTATTTATGCAACCAGCACCTTTGCATATATTGGATAAACTGCTGGCTGAAAAGTTGATCACACCAGATGAACACTTAATGGCACAAAGCGTTGCTGTCGCAGATGATATTTGTGTGGAAGGTGATGGTGGTTGGAAAACAGAGCAAGTCAGTGCCTTGGTTAAATTGCCAGAGGTCATGCGGTTACGAGATCAACAAAGTCAATTGTTGAATCAACCTGTAAGGGTCGGGTGTTCTGGGGGCATTGGAACACCAGAAGCTGTCGCAGCGGTATTTATGCTAGGTGCTGATTTTATATTAACGGGCTCAATCAACCAATGCACAATTGAATCCAATACCAGTAATCATACCAAACAGCTGTTGTCACAAATTAACAGTGAAGACACATGTTATGTTCCTGCTGGGGATTTGTTTGAATCTGGCGCCCGAGCTCAAGTGGTTCGAAAAGGGCTGTATTTTCCAGCACGCGCACAAAAACTGTATGATCTTTATCGTTTACATTCAGGCATAGAAGATTTGAATGTACAAGACATTAAACAAATAGAGAAACATTTTTTTGCACGCAGCTTTGCTTCGGTTTATCAAGAAATTATTGATACAGAAAACAGTCAAGAGGTTAAGAAAGTCAAAGAGAATAAAAAGTATAAGATGGCAAAAATATTCAGATGGTATTTCGATTATGCGCAAAGACTCTCGATGCAAGGCATTGAACAAGAACAAGAGAACTATCAAATATATTCTAGTCCAGCGCTAGGTGCTTTTAATCAATGGGCGAGAGGAGGGGCATTTGAATCATGGCAGGATCGACAGGTTGATAAAATTGCATTGACTTTATTGAAAGAGGCTTCAGTATTTCTAAAATCAAAATTGGAGGCAGCATAAACCCAATATGATGAGGTCTTTAAATGAATAGCAAGAAGAGAAGTGATGTTGCCATAGTTGGGATAGCTTGCCAATTTCCTGGAGCTGATAATGCCGATTTTTATTGGCAAAACTTGGTGGCAAGAAAAAATTCAATCAAAGAAATACCTGCTGAAAGATGGGATGTATCTGCTCATTATTCTGCGCAAAAAAACCAACTGAATAAAAGCATCAGTAAATGGTGTGGACTGATTGATGACATTCAAAACTTCGACAACGAATTTTTTAATATATCTCCAATAGAAGCCAGGAACATGGATCCACAACAACGCCTCCTGTTACAAGAAAGTTGGCATTGTATTGAAGATTCGGCCATACCACTAAGCACTTTGCAACAAGCCAAAACATCGGTGTTTGTTGGAGCCATGACATCTGACTATCTGCAGACCTTAAATAAGAGTCAGGATGCCAATAATCGCTATTCAATTTTAGGCAATGATCATTGCATTCTTGCCAACCGTATTTCACATCAGTTTAACTTCCGTGGAGAAAGCATTTCTATCAATGCAGCAAGTGCTTCATCATTGGTTGCTATACATAAAGCTAAGAGTTCATTGGTCATGGGTGAGTGTGATTATGCCATTGCTGCTGGTGTGAATTTGAATACAGACCCGTTTAAATACATCGTTTTTTCACAGGCAGGTATGTTAAGTCCTGATGGACAATGTAAATCATTTTCTGATGATGCCAATGGTTACGTTCCTGGTGATGGTGTTGCGGCATTGTTGTTACAGCCTTTAGAGCAAGCCATTGAGAGTAAAAACCATATATATGCCGTTTTGAAAGGCTCAGCCATCAATCATACTGGATCAGGACAATCAATCACTGCGCCTTGTGCCAGTGCCCAAGCTGAAGTAATCAGTGATGCTTTGCATAACGCTGAAAAGTGTGTGTCAGAAGTAGGGTATATCGAAGCTCATGGTTCAGGTACTCCCCTTGGTGATCCAGTTGAAATTGAAGCCATTAACCGGGTATTTAAACATTCGGAATCCGATGTGATTATTGGCACTGTAAAACCCAATATTGGCCATTTAGAAGCGGCTGCAGGTATTGCTGGTGTGATCAAAGCTTTGTATGTTTTAAAGCACCAATATGTCCCCGCCAATTTAAATTTGAATAATATAAATCCAGCACTGAACATGAGTAGCCAGAAAATTAAACTGGCTTCAGGTGAATTGTTAAACACTTTTGACCAACCTTGTGTTGGTGTCAGTGCTTTTGGTTTCGGTGGTGTCAGCTGCCATCTGATTTTAGAACGTTTTAAGGATCCTGCTGATCAAACAGACATTTCCGCTTTAAAACATAAAGAACATCATTTTTTACTTTCAGCTCAAACTGAATCCAGCTTAAAGAACAGTGTCAAAAACTGGCAGCAGTTTTTACAGTCCCCAGAAAGTAGTCATGCATATATTCATGATATCTGTGCCAGTGTAGCTACCGGTAGGCAACAGTTCCCTTACCGAATCGGTTGTATTGTCTCTGATAAAGAACAACTGTTTAAACAGTTGAAGCACATAGAAATAAAAAATGATACAGGCAGTGATTTACGATCATATGTATTTGCTGACAACCGTGATTCAACACTTAGATCAAAAGTACCGCTTATTAATAAAAATTATCTAGAGTTACTGCATCAAGTTCAGTCATCTGAGCAGTATGATGATACAAAAGCCTCAAGTATTTTCAGAAGTACTGATTTTAAAAGCACCTTGCTATCAGTGGCAGTATTTAATGCTTTACAAGATATCCATGCCACACCGACTTTGGTCGAACAAATTGGTCACAGTGTTTGGTCAGCGTTGTTAAGTGTTGAGTCAGTGAGCTTGGATGACTACCTTGCGGTGGTACTGCATAACAGGAAGTTGTCAGATGTTGAGTTTCATCACCCCAAGTACCCAATAAAAATTTCACATAAAAGTAAAACCTTATATCCTGAATACCTCAATATAAACTTCATGAAGCGTTTTTTCAATGAAGTAAAAACGCAGCAAAAAAATTACCAAAATATCATTGATCAAGCCAAAACACTGTTAATCAGTGACCAAAATTTCATTGATATCTTTTCTATTTGGAATTATGGCAATGACTCTAATAATGATTTAAATCATGTGCTTAATCACTTTCCAAAGGTGGTAGATGATGACATACAAAAAGCCTCATTTGCAATCGTGGCAGCAAATGTTTCTTTGAACCGGTTTTATAAGAAATGGAAGTTTGAATGTAGCGACAGTCAGAACTGTTATTACATCACATTATTGAGTGGATTGATTTCGAAAAAAATACTCAGTCAAGCTAACTTCTTTAAAATAAGTCAAAAAGTTTTGGCAGTAGAAAGTGACGCGATAATGGTTGACTTAAATCGTCGTCATTGGCGTACCATCAACCAATTGGTTTGCGATATAGAAAAACGTCAACATAGAAAAGTTATTAAACATGCAGCGCCAATTATTTCAGCCATTGAAAGTAAAGTGGCTCAATTATCAAAAAATCCTCGCAATATATCTAGAACTTCTATCGGACAAGTTAAAAATGTTGATCAAATTAAAGTGGATCAACAAATATATGAAATAGAACAGTGGCAACAAAGCTTGTTGACTTTCTGGTTACAGGGGAGTCATTTGAATTGGTATAAGGTCTATCCTTATAAATCTTTTTATTCCTGTTCTTTGCCTGTTTATAGTTTTGATAAATATGATTTTTGGACAACCATTGTTCAACCTAAATCAATCAAAGTTGCTGATAATGATGATGACCAACCAATTGCTCATAGTGAAAATGAACAAGAAAAATCATTGACTACGGTGTCACATTTGGAACAAACGATTTTAAAGATTTTTGCAGCACAGATTTCATCTGATTTAGAAAAAATAAATATCCATAAAAATTTAGAGGCTTATGGTTTGGACTCTATGGCCCATACAGCTTTATCCGAACAATTGAACCAGAAATTCAGTACCACAATAACACCTGCTGATTTTTATGGATTTAAAAACATTAATGAACTTATCAATGAAATCAATCGTCAGGTTCCAGTTTCAGAGATCAAAAAAGCTGCCCAAAAACCAAAAAAACAACCCACTGATCGAAAGAAAAATGTACAGCAAGAAGAGCCTGAGCAACTTAAACATCAACCCAGTGACCATGAGGATGTCGCAATCATAGGTTATGCAGGGCAATTACCGAATGCTGATTCATTGGAACACTTCTGGACCAATATCATGTCTGGAGTTGATTGCATCAGTGCAATTCCAACTTCAAGGTGGGATTGGCGCAAGCACTTTTCAAGTGACATAAGTGAAGTCAATAAATCTCCGAGTAAGTGGGGCGGTTTCATATCCGATATTGCATGTTTTGATGCTGCATTTTTTGGTGTTTCACCACAAGAAGCCAAGTTGATGGATCCACAACAAAGAATTCTGTTACAAACCGTTTGGCATGCAATTGAAATGTCAGGCCACCAACCAGCATCTTTGGCGGGAACTGATACAGGCGTTTTTATCGGTGCCTCAACCTCAGATTATGAAGAGCTTATCAGGGAGCATAGCCTAGCCGCCCACGCTTCAACTGGAATGAACCGATCAATCATAGCGAATAGAGTTTCTTTTGTATTGGATTTACTGGGCCCAAGTGAAGTCATAGATACTGCATGTTCAAGCTCATTGGTAGCCATTCATAAAGCAGTCCAAGCGATTAAATCTGGTGAATGTCGAATGGCTTTGGCTGGCGGGGTTAATGCATTGATTACCCCTACACATTACATCTCTTATGGGAAAGCCGGCATGCTGTCACCAGATGGCAAGTGTAAAACTTTTGATAAAGACGCCAACGGATATGTACGTGGTGAAGGTGTTGGTGTGGTTGTTTTAAAAGCTTTGTCAGAGGCGATCAAAGACAATGATGTAATTCATGCCGTGATTAAAGCCAGCGGAACCAATCATGGCGGCAAAGCCAGTTCATTGACGGCGCCGAACCCTAATGCACAAGCACAATTGATTTTTGATACTTACCGAAATGCAGGCGTTGAAAGTCACAGTATCGATTATATTGAAAATCATGGAACTGGCACACCTTTAGGAGACCCTATAGAAATTAATGGGATAGCTCTTGCCTTTCAAAAACTAGCTGCTATGGAGTCATCAACAGATTCACCACCAGGTGTTTGTAAGTTGGCATCAGTAAAAAGTAATATCGGACATTTGGAAGCAGCTGCTGGAATAGCGGGTGTTTTAAAAGTTATTCTGGCATTAAAACACCAGTACTTACCAGCTTCGCAAAACATCACGGAACTGAATCCATATGTGAAATTGGATAGTGACAGGTTTGAGATCCTGCAAGAAAATAAGCCATGGCCGAGCAAACCTGATTTTAGATTGCGACGAGCTGGTGTCAGTTCATTTGGTTTTGGTGGTGTTAATGGCCACCTCGTATTAGAAGAATTCATCAGAGAAAAAAAACCAGCAACTAGAGCAGCCAGTATTTTTGTGCTTTCGGGGAAAACCAGACGTGCCTTGAATGAATATGTAAAAAATTATTTAGATTTTTTTAATGATCATGACAACGATGCATGCATACAATCAATTGCATATACATCACAAGTGGGCCGTAACCCTGAAAAATTCAGATTGGCCATTTGTGCCTTTGACATACAAGAGTTAATCGAGGGCCTGCAAAGTTTTAATGTTGGTAAGAAATCAACAAAACTTTTCAGTGGCGAAATTAACGCAGAACAAAGTCAATCCATGTTTGATGAAAAATTGAGTGTTCTTTGGGAAAAGGGGGCTCATTCAACCTTGGCAAAAATATGGGTCAAAGGCCTCAATATTAGCTGGCATCAATTCTATAAAGCTAACTCCATTCAGCGGACTGTCTTACCAGTTTATCCATTTGCAAAGAAAGCACATTGGTTGAGTGAAGAAAAAAATATTTCAGGCGTTCAAAAGGATAAAAATAATATATCGATTCAAGATAAAGCAGTTGAAAAAACTGATGTTGCCATCGAAATTAAACCTTACAACCATCAAGTCCCAAAGTCTCATTATTTGACAACCGAACACAAGGTAAATGAACTATGTATTTCACCTGGGGTTTTCAGCTTAGAGCTCATCTATAAAGCCATTGAAAAGGCCGGCTTACCTATCAATCAGGTAGTGTTAAGCAATGTTTTTTGGCAAGCCCCCATTGTTTTTGATGGTAAAGACAAGTTGTTGTCTGTTATTAATCAAATTAACAACAAAGGTTATCAATTTGAAATTATACATGCTGTTAATGACAGCACCTCAGAGCAAAACAAAGCTTTGACACTGGCCACATGTCAATTAAACCGTGCTTTAAAACCGAATGTAACTCAGTTTAATTTAGGCTTGTTTAAACCTGTTCAGTTAACTAGTTATTATCAAGCTTTACAAGACATTGGTTTTAACTATGGGCCGAATTTTAGGGTAATTCAACAAGTTTTAAGTCACCAAAACCAATACGTGGCCAAAATACAAATCAACACACAATCTTCGAATGATGATATATATTTTCTTGATCCTCGTTTATTGGACGGATCATTACAAACCTGCTTGATCTGTTTGATTGATCAAGGTTTGTTAGATAAACACAGTCACTGGGCTTATGTGCCTATGATGATTGAGCAATTCGCATTCAAGAAAGCGATACCTGAAATAGCTTATGTATATTTGGAATCAGTTGTGGCGATTAAAGGTATGCAAGACAGCTACAACTTTGACTTGCAGATTGTCGACAGTGAAAATCAACTTTGCGTCGAAATTAATCAAGTCGTTTTTAAGAAAATTAAAAGAGAAACCACCTCACCAAAACCTCAGCCTGTTGCTGAGCATAAACCCTTTCAATTAATTAAGCCAACTGTTGAAGGTTTATCGAATACAAAACAAAAAACTCAAATCATCTCAGGCAAGCATGAGGCTGATTTCAATCATTCCAAGAGGAAACCAATTGTGAACACTCAAATACTATCAAATAAAACAACGGAGTATTTCATCAATCATATTGCTGATATTGCTTCGTTAGATCAGAGTGAAATAGATGTTAAGCAACCTTTTAAGGAATATGGGATCGATTCGTTCCTGACATTAAGCATCATAAGAAATTTGGAAGATGACTTTGGTGAACTGCGGAAAACGTTGTTGTTTGAAGCCAGTAATATAGAAGAACTTGTGGCGCTTTTTGTGAGTGAGCAAAAAGACACTTTAATGAAGATGTTTCACCTTGATATACCTGAAGTTGAAAAGACTGAAAAGCAGCAAGATATCGATTTTGATGAGCTTGAAAAAAGTGAACGTACCAATATCAATAACCCAGATTTAACGTCGGTTTTTGATACATATGAAGAAAAGGTGTTCAGTGATGAGGTTGAAATTGAAAATTCTGATATGTACCAAATCATTGCAGATGAATCATTGGCAGACGATCCTCATGTGAATGAAATAGTTCAAAAACTATTATTGAGCTACGGAGGAGAGACAATCGCGCTTTCTAGAAAAGACATTGCTCCTTATATTTTCTTATGCAGTAAGCACCAGGGCTTATTCTATTTCAACACCCACAGAAATATCTTGTTGGCATTCAGGTATGTGGGACCGGATGACTACTTTTTAGAAGCCATTAATGAATTAAAAGAACACTGCGCATCCAGTCAACTGGAAATGAATGTACTTTGTGAAACTAACCTGGAAGGGTTGAGTCAACATGGTTTGGTGGCGAATTCATTTGGAGTGGTTCAAAGATTAACTGACATTGCATCATTCAATACGCAAGGCAGTAAAATGCGCCGTTTACGTTATCAAGTCAATAAATTCCAACAGTCAGGCGATGCCAAGACCTTTGAGTATAAAGTTGGCAGTGATGTAGCCACAGACGGAGCTGTTGCTCGAATGATCGAAAAATGGGCTCATTTGAAGTCTGGTGTGAACCCTTATATTTGGCGTGTTAAGGATGAAATGGAAACAGGAACTTTGGGCGATGAATACAGAATATTCATAACTTATTTAGATGCCAGCCTACAAAATGTGATTATTATTTCCAGAATTGATTCTGATAACAGTTACCTCTTAGATACAGAATTTTATTCCAATGAAATGGCTATGGGGGCGATGGAATTTGGCATAGTTGAAATTATCAATAAACTCAAAGAAGAGGGTAGTGTAGCATTCAGCCTTGGTTTAACTTTTGGAGCCAGCTTTATTCAATCTGATCAAGCAGATCCTGCGGTCAGTCAAGCGTTTCAAAAATTAGCTGCTGATCAAATTTTCGAAGAGTCCGGAAATTTTCAGTTCAAAAATAAATTCAGGTGTGATAATGCACCTTTGTTTTTATACAGAACAGCCAATCAGACACCTGCAAATGTGATTGATGTCATTATGATGATTGGTAATCCACAAAGCACAAAACCATCGTCACCAGTTATTGAATCACAAAATCCTGTGATTGGTAAAGTAACTGATTTAGCTGCGCATGAAGTTATTCATTCGGATGAAGTTGTTGATATTAAAGTAAAGAATCAAGCCAAACCTAAACCAGTGTTTAAACATAATGGCTTTGTTGATAATGAAAAAATCTTAAAATCAGCTCAATACAATCCATTCAACCTTTTACCTCATGACATTGAGTTTGATTTGGCCACTGATTCCTGGTCCGAACTTGAATACTCATTTATCAAAGAAAGAACAGAGCTGCTTCAAGGAACTGTCCACAAAACTGAAGCACAGTTAGAAGACTTAATCACAGCTGTTTTTGGATTGCCGCATGTATTGCCTTTTTCCTCTGGGCGAGTCGCTGAGTCTTTTTTCTGTCCTGCTTGGCCAAAACAAAAGAAGTATGTGCTACAGAATGTTTTATTCCCAACTTGTTTGTTTCATCAAGTAAATAATGATTTTATTCCGGTTGAAATCATCAATAGTGAATTTTCAAATATACATTCAAATCAAATATTTAAGGGTGATATTGATTGTAATTTATTAAGTAAAAAGTTAGATGAATATAAAGATGATGTGGCATTTATATGGATTGAAATTGCCAACAATGCAACGGGTGGGTGCCCTGTATCTATCAACAATCTAAGGGCAGTTAAAAGCATCATAGGTGACATTCCATTGATGATTGATGCCACCAGGATCATAGAAAATGCTTACCACATAAAGTCATATGAGTCTGAATTTGCTGATCAAAACATTTGGACTATTGTCAAAGAAATTTGTTCTTATGCTGATGCAGTCAATGCCAGCTTAACCAAAGATTTTGGAACCCACACCGGTGGTTTTTTTGCCACCAAAGATGAGGAGCTATATGCTCAACTCAAAGACACAATTTCAACCAACGGCAGTGGGTTGTCGCGCACTGACCGCCAGTTGGTATGCCATGCAGTCTTAGATAAGCATTATATATTAGATGCTGTTAAACAACGAATGAACGCGGTCTTGCAATTAGCTCAAATTCTCATTGATGGTGGTTTGTCAGTGGTTCAACCAATTGGAGGTCATTGCATCCTTGTTGATCCAATGACCATCAAGGAACTGTATGAGCTTCAGTCTCCATTACCTGCATTTTTGGCCTGGCTGTATAAGTACACTGGCATAAGGGCAAATATTCACAGTGTGGGCAGACAACGAAACACCCCAATGAATAATTTAATCAGGATGGCTATTCCAGTTGGTTTGACTGATGACCAAGTTAATACCATTGGACAAAGAATAGTGAGTTTATTTAATTCCAATAACTTGATTGATGATTTGGAGCTGAAGGATAAGCCAAGTGGGTTATTTGGAGAAATGAAAGCAAATTATTTGTCAAAACGACAAGTTCAATTGAAGCTTTCAAATGATGATAATGAACTGGTCAACGATGGTATTAATGCCAATATCAAAGAAGAAACTGTAACGGTTGATAAAAATTCAATGACTCATAACAACCAAGCAATGCCTCAAAAAGGAAATCAGGCTGTATCGCAAAACGATACTCAAGTGAATGACATTGCTGTGATCGGGATGGGTGGGCGCTACCCAGATGCAGTGAATCTTGAACAGTTTTGGCATAATTTATCTCAAGGTCATAACAGCATTAAACTAGGCCCTGATTGGGCTGGACGTTTTATAGATGCGAATACACCGCAACATTTAGGTGGTTTTATTGATGATGTTGATAAATTTGATTCTTTATTTTTCAACATTTCTCCGCGTGAAGCCAAAAATATGGACCCTCAAGAACGTCTAGTGATGGAGGTATCATGGGAAGCCTTGGAAGATGCCGGTTATCATCCTGAGTCTTTGGTCACAGCCATTGGATCAAACCAAGTGGGTGTTTTTGTTGGTGCTGTGTGGTCATACTATGAGATGTTGGGCGCAGAAAACAGACAATTAGGCGGCGATTCAATAGCCAATTCTCAACACTGGGGTGTTTCAAACCGAGTGTCTTCTTTTATGAATTTCAGTGGCCCAAGTTTAACGGTTGATACAGCATGTTCTTCAAGTCTGACTGCCATGCATTTGGCCTGTGAGTCATTGAGAAGTGGTGAATGCAAAGTGGCTTTGGCCAGTGGTGTTAATCTTGATTTGCACCCCAGCAAATACCACATAACTCATGCAGCTCAATTTCTTTCTGAAGATGGTCAATGTCGTGCCTTTGGTAAAGGCGGGAGCGGTTATGTAGCTGGAGAAGGTGTTGGTACGCTGGTACTTAAGCCCTTACATCAAGCCGAGTTAGATGGCGATCATATTTATGGTGTGATCAAAAGCACAGCAACAAATCATGGCGGTCGAACTGCTGGATACACAGTGCCAAGTCCTAATGCACAAGCGGAATTGATTGCAGCTGCTATAAAGAAAGCTGGTATCACTGCTGATACGATCAGTTATGTGGAGGCACATGGGACAGGTACGGAGTTAGGTGATCCAGTTGAAATACAAGGTGCTACTCAGGCATATCGAGAAGATACAGATGCAAAACAATATTGTTCCATTGGTTCTGTCAAAACAAATATTGGGCATTTAGAAGCTGCGGCGGGTATAGCAGGTGCTACCAAGTTATTATTGCAGATGAAGCATAAAAAATTGGTAGCTTCACTTCACTCCAGAGAACTTAATGAGTATATTGATTTTGCCAGTTCACCATTTTATGTACAGCAAGAAAATGCCTATTGGCAACCATTGGAATTGAATGGAAAAATCATACCAAGAAGGGCTGGATTAAGCTCTTTTGGCGCTGGCGGCACCAATGTGCATATCATATTTGAGGAATATTCAAAAGCCATACGAACACCTACAAGTCATCATGAACAGTTGTTGGTGGTGTTATCAGCTAAAAAAGAACAAGGACTTTACCAGCAGGCCAAGAATTTACTGACCTGGTTAGAAAATGATTTAAACAAAAATGTAAATTTGGCTGAATTGGTTTACACATTACAAGTTGGTCGTTTACACATGGGTAAGAGATTGGCTGTTTATTTTTCTGATAAAGGTAATTTAATCAATGGTTTAAGAGATTATGTTGATAGTAAGTCTAATAAAAATGTATACCTTGCCGACCCAAATACCAAGTTGGCATTGGATATATTTGATGGCGAAGAAAGTGCTGAAATTATAGAAGTACTGGTTAAAAAAGGGAGTTTTAACAAATTGGCACAATTTTGGGTCAATGGGGTCGACATCAATTGGTCACAAGTCAGCCAAAACAGAGTGAATAAAGTTTCATTGCCCACATATCCATTTGCTAAAGAGTCACATTGGATAAGCGCCATAAAGTCAGAGAACAATATTGAGAGACTCAACCAGAGTCAAAGTCTAACAGATAAATCATCATTAAAATTACACCCCTTAATTGATGAAAACATTTCCAGAGCTGGCCATAAAGAGTACCGCAAACAATTCACCCTGGATCAATTTGTATTCAGCGATCATATTGTCGATGGTATACCGACTTTACCTGGTGTTGCTTATATGGAAATGGCCCGAGCAGCAGCTGCACATGCGTCAAGTTACCAAGTGAATACATTAAGAAACCTGATTTGGGCCAGTCCAATTAACAGTGAAGGTTCTCATGACATCAGAATCAAATTAAGTGCATTACAAGACATCACTACATATGAAATTTGTACTTATGATAATTCAGGTAAAAAGCATGTCCATTCACAAGGCAAAGCTGTGTGTGTATCTCAACCAATGCTATCTATACCCAATAAAGACATTTCGGTCATAAAAGATCGATGTCGCGGTTTTATGTCAAAACAAGCTTGTTATGATTTATTGGCAACCAGGAAGTTAACTTATGGTGCACCATTGCAAACGATCAATGGCTTTCATTACGGTAACAAAGAAGGCTTGACCACACTGGAATTGCCAGCAAATTTAATCGCATCATTTAATGATTATGAGGCTCACCCATCAATCTTAGATGGAGCGGTACAATCAATCATCAGCTTGTTGGAGTGTGTTGATACCAAAACTCAAGCAGGTGTTCCTTACGTTCCCTTTGTTTTGAGTGAGTTATTGATCCATAAACCATTGTCACAAAACGGATATGCACACTTGGTTTTGGATGAAGGTAAAAAAGAACGAGATGACATCAAAAAAATTAATATAGACATCATGAATGAGCAAGGTGAAGTACTGATTCAAATGAAGGATTTCTCATTCAAAGCCATTGCTGAACAAGAAAATACTTTGGCCTTAGATTCAACTTCAGGAATGAATCATGTCAGCAAACATAAAGACCTGGTGGTTTATCAACCCAGCTGGAGTCCGACAAACATGCTGGACAGAGTCGTCATAGGTTCAAGTAATGAAACCTTGGTTTTATTTGATAATAATCTGAACAACAAAGAAGCATTAAATAAGGAACAACTCAATCAATTTGGCACCATAGTTTTGGTAGGAACTCATGATTCTTTTTTAAAAATTGATCAAGTACATTATCAGCTGAACCCTACAAATGCAGAACACCTTCAGAGACTTATGGATGCTTTATTGGAAGATGGTTTACAACCCAGTAGTTTTGTCCACAACCTTGGCGGTCATACATTCAGGTCTGAAGAAAAGGCAATCAATAGTGATTTAAATAATGGTTTGTATGCTTTGTTTTCGTTGTCACAATCACTGTTAAAGAACAGGAAGGCCATCGGAGTAAAATCTTTAAGCTTAACTTATCTGTATCATTGTCAGGATGATTTAACTCATCCCAGTAATGGTGCTGTAAATGCATTTATGCGATCAATTAAACATGAAGGAGCTAATATAGATTGTAAGACCATCTGTATCAATCATGAATCTTCAAACAGCAAAGATTTGAAGGTCAACTGGTCATTAATTCTACAAGAACTACAGCATAAAACTGACATGGACGTAATGTATAAAAACGGGCAAAGATTTTGCCGAGCTCTGGAGTCAATGGCAAGCGTTGAGAAAAGCACATCAAAACTGAATTGTGAGTTGGCCAAGCAAGGTGGCGTGTACTTAATCACAGGTGGAATGGGTGGACTGGGACTTATCTTTGCAGTGCACATGTTGAAAATAAAAGGCGTTAAAATAATATTGACAGGAAGATCAAAAGCCAATGATATGATCGATGCCAAACTCAATCAACTGCATGGTCATACTGAGTATCACAGTTGTGACTTAACGGTTGACGAGGACGTTGATCAGTTGATCAAACAAATATTGGAAAAACATGGTCGCCTGGATGGTGTTATACATGCAGCTGGCATTATAAAAGATGGTTTTTTATGGAATAAAGAGCTGTCACAGTTTAGCTCGGTATTATCTCCCAAGATATCAGGCACACATCATTTAGATCAGGCCACCAAAGAAATTGATTTAGATTACTTTGTATTGTGTTCGTCGATAGCATCTGTAATAGGTAACATGGGCCAAAGTGATTATGCCGCTGGTAATCGATTTATGGATGAATTTGCAACCTTGAGAACCCAATGGCAACAACAAGGACTAAGAAAAGGGCGCAGTGTTTCGATTAATTGGCCTTTGTGGAAAAGCGGTGGGATGCAGGTTAATGAACAAGCTGAACAATGGATGTTTGATAACTGGGGCATGAGGCCATTGGAAACCAGTGTAGGCTTAGAAGTTCTACAATTTGCACTGTCAAACGAACTTCCTGTAATGGGTTTGGTTCAAGGCGATGTGGAAAAGATTCATCAAGCTTTATCAATAGAAGCAAATCTGCCATTTAAACAGGAAAACATAGCTGTCAAACCAGTTAATACAACCATTAATGCAAACGTCAAAAGCAATGCTTCTGCCCCAGTGGAAAATGTAAGAAATGAGCAATTACCTATGGTTGACATGTTGCAAAAAGATTTGACTGCTATGGTCATTGAGTTGTTGAAAATCAAAGAAAGCGATATTGAGTTTACCGACAATATGAGTGGTTATGGGTTTGATTCAGTTACATTTACAGAGCTTGCAAATTTGATTAATTCCCAACTTGAAATAGATGTAACACCGTTAATTTTCTTTGAACAAGAAACGCTTGAAGAGTTAACTGAGTATCTACTAGAAGATTTTGCAGAGCCATTGAATGCACATTATGAACGTGTGGTTGAAATAGATGATACTGTGCATGAAAGTAATGATCATGTAGAGCTGGATTATACTGCGAGTGAATCAGTCTCACAAGACAATCAAAATGACCGTGCCAATACCCAAATTTCAGAACAAACCAATGAAGACATAGCCATTATTGGCATCAGTGGTGTCATGCCACAATCGGCAGATTTAGATGAGTTCTGGCAAAATTTAGTTGGTGAAAAGAACTTGATCACAGAAATTCCTAAGGACCGTTGGGATTGGAAAAAATTCTATGGTGAATCTGATTTAGGAAACAGTAAAACCGAAATCAAATGGGGCGGTTTTATGCCCGATGTAGATAAATTTGATGCTGAGTTTTTTAATATTTCACCCTTGGAAGCAGAGTTGACAGATCCACAACAGCGAGTATTTCTACAAAGTGTCTGGCATGCCATTGAAGACGCTGGTTATCAAACCAAAGAGCTTTCAGGCACTAATACTGGGGTTTTTGTGGGTATTGGAAGCTCAGACTATCATGAATTACTACGTGAACAAAGCAGTGATTTTGAAGCTTATTCAGTGGCTGGTTGGATGCATGCAGTATTGGCCAATAGAATTTCATATTTTTTCAATTGGAGTGGTCCCAGTGAACCTATAGGTACTGCTTGCTCAAGTACTTTGGTGGCAGTAGATCGGGCTGTCAGGGCCATCAGAAGTGGCCAATGCGACGTATGTGTAGCTGGTGGCGTATCCATGCTGTTGAATCCTGGTGTACATGTGGGCTTAGGAAAAGCGTCCATGTTGGCTGATGACGGTCGATGTAAAACGTTTGACCATAATGCCAATGGTTATGTGAGGAGTGAAGGGGTTGGGGCATTAATTCTTAAGCCATTGAGTAAAGCTCAAGCCGACGGTGATCGCATTCATGCTGTTATTAAAGGCACTGCGGTGAACCATGGCGGCCATGTTAATACATTCACCACTCCAAATCCAAAAGCGCAAGCAGATGTTTTAAATATGGCATTCAAGGATGCCAAAATTGATCCAGCCACTCTGACCTATATAGAAACGCATGGCACAGGAACTGCCTTAGGTGATCCGATTGAAATTCAAGGTTTAATGAAGGCTTTTAAGAACAGTGCGAATCAAACAAAACAGATGCCAGAAATATCTGAATACTGCACTTTAGGCTCGGTAAAAACCAATGCAGGGCACTTAGAGCTCGCTTCAGGAATGTCTGGTATTGCCAAATTAATACTGTGTTTAAAAAACAAAGTGATTCCAGCCAACATAAATTTTGAGAAGATAAATCCTTATATTAAACTTGAAAACACGCCATTTAAATTAGCATCAGAAACTAAAAGTTGGGATCAAATTCCAGACTTGAATAATGACTTGGTTCCACGTAGAGCCGGTATCAGTTCATTTGGTTTTGGAGGTGTCAATGCGCATTTAATTCTCGAAGAATATTCGGAGCCAAAAGCACCCAAAACTTGTGAAATGAACACGGTAAGCCAGTATCCACAAGTGATTACATTATCTGCTAAATACAACGAAGGGCTGGTCCTTCAAGCGAAACAATTAATTGCCTACATTAGTAAGAAAGATAATGAAAATTCATTACCAACGCTAGAAACTTTGGCTGCCGGTTACCAACAAGGCAGAGATGCCTTGTCGAAACGTTTGGCATTGGTAGTTAGTACCTATCATGAATTATTGAATGCGTTAGAAACATATTGTAATGGCAATCAGTTAGAACATGTTTTTGAGGGTGAAAAGTCAACTAAAAATCAAATCAGTGATGAGGATGTTGTTAAAAATATGACAGCAAAGGATATGTCAACATTGGCACAATATTGGACTGCTGGTAAAGAGATTGATTGGGCGGTTTTAAACCCCAGAGTAGAAAAAATTACTTTGCCTGTTTATCCATTCCAAAAAAACAGGTATTGGTTGCTAGATAATAGCTATACCGGTGCCGTGTTAGATGAGAGTGAAGAATCAGGTTTAATACATGAGTTGTCAGACCCAGGTATGCAGCTTTTGTTCAAGAATGAGTTGAGTGAAACATCGACCAGTGTTTTTGCCGTATTAATTGATGAAGACAGTCAATATATAAATGACCACAAAATAGCAGGGTTTAAGCTATTACCAGCTGCTGGTTACTTAGAGTTGGTAAATCATGCTTTGTGCAGCACTGAAAACCTGACTGCCAAAACATTTCGAGATGTCGAATGGCTTGAACCTGTCATAATTGAATCTATCAATAAAGGAATTCATCTCAAGTTGATTAAAAATGATAGCCAATATGAATTCATATTTGATTCAATCATTGATGGAAATCACCATATTTACTGCAAGGGTTTTGTTGATACTTCTGTGAATGAGGTCGCAATAAGTAGTGAAAGTTTTGATTTTGATCGCTTACAAGTGAATGCGAAAACCCATCATGAAATTTATCAGAAGTTCAAGAAGGCTGGTTTTGAATATGGAGTCAGTTTACAAATTATTGATCAAATGAATGTTGCCTATGAAAGAGAGGTATTCGCGTCTTTAAAATTACCAGAAGTATTCAGTAATAATATAAGCCAAGACCAGTTTCATTGTGCTTTGCTGGATGGAACGTTACAAGGGATGTTAGGTGTTTTATTGTATCAAGCGAATGAACAAAGTTTCCAAATACCCGCTCATGTTAAGCGTATTGATTGGATAAGTCCTTTAGCTGCAAAATCATTTATACACATCAAGGAAATAGGACAAAACCTGAATCAAAACAAACAAATTGAAGCACGTTTATTTGACATTCAAATTTTTGATTCAAGTGGACAACTGTCAGTGCGTATGGATTCATTTGAAATTAAAAACTTAGGCAGCCAAGATCATCATGTGGAAATAAATGCAGGTGAGGGCGAAACTTATGATTTAGGCCAAAAAGAGCTGGTCAAATTTTTATGTCAAATGATCGCTGAAGAAACCAAACGTGAATACATGGATATTGATGCAGACACCCATTTTGATCAATATGGAATTGATTCATTTTTGGCATTAAGGATGACCAAAAAACTAGAAAAGCACATTGGTCCAGTTAATAAAACAGTGTTTTTTGAACATAAAACCGTGAATGATTTGGCTGTTTATTTAGCTGGCGCCAGTGATAGTGTCATGAGTTCAATCGAAAGTTTAGGCGTGAATGAGGAAATAATTTCAGAGCCTGAGACTCAAGAAATCATGTCTGATCAAAGAAGTCCGATGTTAGATTCAACGGTTTCTTTTTTAGCCCAAATGATCGCAACAGAAACTAAACGTGAAACATCTACAATACAAACAGATGCATCCTTAGACAGTTTAGGTATTGATTCATTTTTAGCTCTCAGAATGACCAAGAAACTTGAAAAAATAATTGGTTCTGTGAGTAAAACAATGTTTTTTGAACATAAAAGTATTGATCATTTAGCTGAATTTCTGATGACCGAACATGCAGAGTCTTTGCAAACTCACCTAAATGTTCTACCAGTGGTTGAAGAGGGTGTTGAAGAGAATGCAGAGGTTGAGGCAGCTAAAAGCCCAGATTCGCTGTTAGAACAAGCGCGCGATTACTTGGCTGAAATCATTGCAGTTGAAACCAAACGTGATCCTTCTCAAATTAAGTATGATGAGTCTCTTGATACTTATGGTGTTGATTCTTTCTTGGCATTAAGAATGACTAAAAAACTGGAAAAAGTCATTGGCCAAATACCTAAAACTGTGTTCTTTGAACATAAAACAATAAGTGCCTTAAGCCAATATTTAATTTCAGAACATACAGATTCATTAATCAAAGAATTTGAAATTTCGTCACCTAAGTCAAATGATGATGAAGTAATAATGACAAGTGTGAAAATAGACCATGCTGAGAATGGCGATTTACTGGCAGAAAAAACGCGTAAATACTTAGCAGAAATCATTGCAGTAGAAACCAAACGTGACCCTTCACAAATTATGCATGATGATTCTCTTGATACCTATGGCGTTGATTCTTTTTTGGCTTTAAGGATGACAAAAAAGCTTGAAAAAGTTGTAGGTCAAATACCTAAAACTGTTTTCTTTGAACATAAAAACATCAATGATTTAAGTAATTATTTAATTAATGTACATCAAAATGAGCTATTGAGTTATTTTGAAATAGCAATTGAACAAGTTAACTTAGAACAAGATTATGTTGTAAGTAATCAGTCAAATATTTCAGCCAATGTAGTAAGTAGGAACGAAGCCAATACGCTAGGTGAAGCGAGTAAAACAAGTGATAACATCAAAGTGCCGATAGTCATTAAAGAAACCGAGTTGATCAATAATCCCAAAGTTTCGGATACGGTTGAAATGTTGTTCCAAGAATTTGGGAAAGAAAATAAAGCATTGGCTAGAAACGTAATTGCGCCATTGTTATTTATTGGTTCAAGTTCACAAGCATACTTTAATTTTAATATAAAAGATGATGTGGCCTTGGCCTTCACCTATGTGGGTGCTGATTCTCATTTAGTAGAACTGGTTGATGAATTCACTGATTATTGTCATTCTCAAAAACTGTTTACTAACATGTTAATCGAACAGCTTGTAGAAAATACCACTGAAAACTTCAGCTTTAATCCATTTGGTATGATGCAACGGTTGCATGATATTAAAAGCATGTCATTACAAGGCAGTAAAATGAGGCGTTTACGCTATCAAATCAATAAATTCAAACAAGCTGGAAAGTGTGAGTTTGTAGAGTATGTGAATGGTAATAACGCAGAAACAGACAAAATGATTGGTGAAATGATTGATCAATGGGCGGCAACAAAAAATATGGTAAATCCGTATATCTGGCATGTCAAAGACAGAATTAACAACGGAGAACTTGATAAGCAACACAGAATATTCATCACCTATGTTGAAGGTGTGATGCAAAACGTCATCATCATTACCCAGTTGGCATCAGGTACAGGTTACTTAATGGATTTAGAGTTTTATTCTAAGGACATGCCATTAGGAGGGCTTGAGTATTCAATTTGGCAAATTTTGCAGCAGTTGAGTATTGAAGATCATGATGTTTTCAGCTTAGGAGCTACTTTTGGAGTAATTAACGATGCTCATGTTGAAGCAGATCCTGATGTTACAAAAGTATTGACTGAACTTCAGGAGCAAAATGCTTTTGATGGCCAAGGTAATTTACAATTTAAAAACAAGTTCCGCCCAGAAAATAAAACATTGTACTTGGCAAGGCCTATAGGAGATGATCCTGAAAAAGTCATTGATGTCATCATGATGATTGCTAATCCAATGATTCATGTGAGTGAGATTACTTGAAGAAAATTTGTGCCATATCTCATCGAAAACTAAATAAAAAGATTTAATTAAAATAATCTAAAAAAATTTTTCAAAAATGATAAATGAGATAATCAAATAATCAAAGAGTATAAAGGTCGCTTAATATTAACCACATTACTC
>CAZVZJ010000056.1:0-22225 GCA_964631055.1 uncultured Marinicella sp. | reverse complement strand
GTTTCCGAAAATTTTTGTTCTTCTTTCTTCAGTGCCTGCTCGATCAAGTTCTGCTTTTCTATCAACTCTGGGTAATCTTCGCCCATAACTTCTTTCAGTGCTTGCACCATTTGGTAGAAAAAGATGCCATGGGCACCCAATTTATGGCCATGTCGGGCCGCCCTGCGAATAATTCGGCGTAACACGTAACCCCTGCCTTCATTGGAAGGTAAGACGCCATCAGCAATTAAAAAAGCACATGTTCTGATGTGGTCTGCCACCACTTTCAACGATGGATCACTGGCATCTTTAGCACCGGTTAATTTCACCGCTTGATTAATTAAATGTTGGAACAAGTCAATGTCATAGTTGTTATGCTTTCCTTGCATGATCGATGCAATGCGTTCTAAACCCATACCAGTATCAACACAGGGACTTGGCAAAGGTTGTAGTGATCCGTCAGCTTGTTTGTCAAATTGCATAAAGACCAAATTCCAAATTTCTATAAATCGATCTCCGTCTTCCTCTGGTGTTCCTGGAGGCCCACCAGCAACCTCTTCACCATGGTCATAAAATATTTCAGTACAAGGGCCACATGGGCCGGTATCACCCATTTGCCAAAAATTATCTTTGGCACCAATGCGAGAAATTTTATCGGCAGGAAAGCCTATTTCATCTCGCCATATTTGCATGGCTTCATCATCTTCTTCAAACACTGTTACCCAGAGTTTTTCTGGAGACAAACCAAGCTCTTTGGTTAAGAATTCCCACGCAAATTGAATCGCTTCGTGTTTAAAATAATCACCAAAACTGAAATTGCCTAACATTTCAAAAAAAGTATGGTGTCTTGCCGTATAACCCACTTGATCTAAATCATTATGTTTACCACCAGCCCTGACACAACGCTGTGATGAGGTTGCTCGGGTATAATTCTTTTTTTCAGCGCCTAAAAACACATCTTTGAACTGCACCATACCAGCATTAACAAACAACAATGTGGGATCATTACCAGGAATCAGTGAACTACTTTTAACTGCTTGGTGTTGATGTTTTTCGAAAAAACTAATGAATTTTGATCTGATTTGTTGGGTTGTTAACATATGATTTTTTGAATAGGTGATTAGATTAATAACAAGCCGAAATTTTATTGAACCGCACACCAATATACAACCTTTATCGGTTTTGTCTTGATATTTGAGGTTAAAGAAGCTGCAGCCTTACAACGTCCATTTTAAGAATTTTCAAAGCGTTCTACATCAGCTTGGGTATCAATACCATGTGGCATGGGTACGACTGCAGGAGCAGCCACTATGGTATCAGCCATTGCCAATGCCCGCAACTGCTCTAAAGATTCGGTCTTTTCTAAAGCAGATGGGGGCTCTTTGGTAAATCGTTTTAAAAATTCGACTTTATACATATAAAGCCCAATGTGATGCTTATATTCAACCTCTCTTGGCATCTTTTTAGGTGCTCTGAACTCTTTTTGTGCCCACGGGATTGGCGCTCGGCTGAAGTACATTGCTTGCTGCTGATCATCGGTGACCAACTTGACTACATTGGGGTTGAATAAATCTGTCAAATTATCAATCACTTGATATAAGGTACCCATACTGGCATGTGGATATTTTTTAACTAACTCAATCACTTGATTAACATTTTCCAATGGAATATTCGGTTCATCGCCTTGGTAATTGAGCACCCATGTATCATCATTCCAACCCATCATTTCTGCACATTCAGCAATGCGATCCGTACCTGATGGATGAGACTCTTGAGTCATGACTGCATGATGACCATTGGCCGATACCAAGTCACGTATTCTGGTATCGTCAGTAGCCACCACCACTTGTTCAGCTCCCAGTTGCTTGGCCGCTTCAACCGCCCATAAAATCAATGCCTTTCCCTTCAGTTCAATCAGGGGCTTACCTGGTAAACGCGATGATGCATAACGAGCAGGAACACAAACCACAAACTTAAATTCATTAGCACAGTTTGTCATGAAACCACCTGCTGTATCAAACCATCTAATGCCTGTTTTGTTTTATCTGGGACCACCACTTGCATTTTAACCACCCAGACATGAGACAAATCAATGTTTTCACATTTGACCGCATCTTTCTCAGTAATCAACACCAGTGTGTCTTGATGCGGTTCAAAATCGGCAGCTGAAATTTTATGATGATCAGGCAATGGATGTTTAACAATTGCCATGCCCGCCGCAGACAACAATGAGAAAAAACTGTCTGGATTGGCAATACCAGCCATGGCAACCACTTTCTTGTTGCGAAATTCAGCCACATCTTTGAATACATTGGCATGATTCAGTTGATGAATACCCTCAATGGCAAAGTCATAATGATGTTGCTGTTCCATAAAGCCTTTAAAAACCACCAAATCCACTGAATTCAAACGCTCTAAAGGCTCTCGCAAAGGGCCCGCAGGCATCATCATGTGATTACCGGTTCGCCACTTGGCATCCAGCATCACTATTTCCGCGTCGCGACCCAATGCCAGGTGCTGCATACCATCATCAGCAATCAGAATATTAACTGGGTAATTTTGAATCAATGATTTTGCTGCCTTAACTCGATCCTTGCCAACCATCACTGGTAATTGAGTTTTCTTTGCCATCAACAAAGGTTCATCTCCAGTCGCCACTGGGTTAGCATTGGCTGTCACAAACATAGGCTCAACTTTTCGTTTACCTCCGTAGCCGCGTGAAATGATGCCCGGTTTATAACCCATTGATTTAAGATGATTCGCCAACCAAATGACCATGGGCGTTTTACCGCCACCCCCTGCGGTTATATTACCAACTACGATCACTGGCACCTTAAGACGATGGGTTTTGAATATGCCCATTGTATAAAGTTTTTTTCGCACCGCCACCACGAATGAAAAAACATGAACACCTAAACGATGCCACCAGTGAATTTTGCCCGAACCATACCACCTTGCTCTGATTTTATTTTCATTCATTGGCGTCATTCACTGGGATTAAAAGAAGAAGTTTGGCTGTGTTGTAACTGGGCATAAATTCCTGGTTGCGACAGCAACTCATGATGAGTTCCTGTTTGCACCACCCTTCCTTGGTCCATAACAACAACTTTGTCCACATTCTCTATGGTAGATAATCTATGAGCAATGACCAAAGTGGTCCGATTTTGCATTAATTTCTCCAATGCCAATTGAATGTGTTTCTCTGATTCGGTATCTAGCGCTGAAGTGGCCTCATCCAAAATCAGTAACGGCGCATCTTTCAATATCGCCCTGGCAATGGCGATGCGTTGTCGCTGCCCGCCAGACAACCGGGTACCATTATCACCTAAATTGGTGTCAAACCCTTGAGGCAAGCTTTTGATAAAGTCTAAAGCGTTTGCTTGTTCTGCTGCCCATTGCACTTGATCCTCAGAGCATTCAGATTGTGCTCCGTAGGCAATGTTATTTCTGACTGTATCATTGAACAGCACCACATCTTGGCTGACCAGAGCCATGTGTTCTCTGAGACTTGCCAAGGAATAATCTTTGATGTTTCGGCCATTGACAAAAATTCCGCCATCACTGACATCATAAAATCTAGGCATCAGGTTAACCAAAGTACTTTTACCTCCGCCAGAGGCTCCTACAAAGGCCACACTTTCTCCCACTGAAATATCTAAACTGATGTCTTTAAGGGCGCTGGTCTGAGCATCGTAAGAAAAATCAACTTGCTCATACCGGATAGCTATTTGATCACTGTCTAAAACTTCAGTGCCAATATCTTTTTCTGGTAATTGTTGCAATACACTCATAACACTGTCAGCTGCTGCCATAGTGGTTTGAATGGTGGCAATCACTGATGACAGGTTTTTTATCGTTGGGACCAATGCCATCATAGGCAAAAAGAAAGACATAAAGTCCGCTGTGGTCATACCTGACTTGGCCGCCATGAACATAATTAAAGACAACGTTATGGCAATCAGCATCAGGTTCACTGTTGACATCACTTCTTGGGTAGCGACTATTTTGACTTGCAATTGCCTGTTGGTGTTTATATCTTGATTAAACTTGTTTTCCTCAAGTTTGGAGCCTTTATAAATTTTAACAATTTGTTGCCCTTTAACCACTTCTTCTACAGTTTGAGTGATATCAGCTATCGAATCTTGAATTCCATGGCCTATGCGTCGAAATCTTTTATTAATTACAGTGATGATTAAGCCAATTAATGGAAAAACAATGAATGAAATTAAGGCCAGTTTCCATGAATACCAAAACATAACAGCCAAATAAAAAATAATGCTCAAAACTTCACGAACAATGATCACAAAGTTTTTTGAAACACCATTGGCCATCTGTTCGATGTCATAAGTCATCCTGGAGATTAAACCACCCGACGAATTTTGATCATAAAAAGTTTGCGGCAGAGTTAAATATTGCTTAAATACCAATCTGCGCAAATCATTAACCACTTTTCGTCCAACCCAGGTAAATCCATAGGAAGCTAAAAAACTGCCAAAACCTCGAATTAAAAATATGCCAATCACAAAAACAGGTAAATATTTAACCCAGGTAGGATCCTGATTATCAAATGCATTTTCTAATATAGGTGAAATCGCAGCCATAAAAAATGCTCGAGTTCCTGCATCAATGGCTGTACCTATTATTGCAATAAAAAATACCAATCGATAGGGTTTGACATATTTCATCAAGCCCCAATAAGTTAAGTCGTTGGTTATAGTTTTCAATTCAAATACCAAATTATTGGTTAATCAAGTCTCATCACTGGCTTGCGTGGTGGCCATCGAAACTTTTTCAAACCCCATATTACCTAAGACATCCATTGCCATAATCACATGTTTATGTGCCACATTGGCATCAGCTCGAATAATTACTGGCATATCTCTGGAATCTTTAACAATTTGTTGTAGTGCATTTTTAAGCGATTGACTTTGGGCGTTGATCAACTCATTGTTATTAACAAAAAACACCCCTTTTTCACTGATCGAGATGATTAAATCTTGTTGCTCTGAGGCCACCGGCTTGGCGCTGGCTTCTGGTAATTCAATTTTAAGCTTTGCTTGTTTTTCAAATGTGGTACTGACCATAAAAAATATCAACAATAAAAACACCACATCAATCAGCGGCGTTAAATTCAACTTTCTGTTTTCAGGTTGTTGACTGGATATTTTCATGCTTTATCTTGACTGATTGAATCAATCAGTTGCATCACTTGTTGTTCCATAACAATGGTTTGATCCGCGATCTTGTTTTTAAAATGTCGATAAAACAACACCGCCGGTATCGCTACGATTAATCCCGCTGCGGTGGTCGTTAGGGCTTGTGAAATACCACCCGCCAGTTGATTGGCATTACCCACACCAAATTCCATAATATTAGCAAACACTTTCATCATACCAATCACAGTGCCCAGCAAACCTAACAATGGTGACACTTCACCGATGGCGTTTAACCAATTCAAAGGCTTTTCTAATTGGTGCGCCAAGTGTCGCCCTGCGTCTTCAACAGCCTCAATAATGATCTCTCTGCTTTCATTTCGTTTTCTTAATGCCACAGCCATTAAGGTTCCTAACGGCGAAGTGGCAGCTAATTGTTCGATGTGTTTTTGATCCAAGTTTTTTTTCTTAGACCACTCAATGACTTGATTGGGCAGTTCTTTAGGAATGATTTCTTGATCACGCAAACTCCAAAACCGCTCACCAACAATCATCATAGCCAAGGCCATCAAGATCAACAAGAAAATCATCACCACACCACCACTGCTGACTATCTCAAACACTCAACCACTCCTAATACAAGTTATTTAAACGGCCGTATTGTAACGACAGATAAAGAAAAATTCTGTAAATATTTCTTTGCAAAAAAGAAATTCAATCACCAATGAACACCTTTCATCAAACTGGCGAATGCCATTTGTTCTGGTGAAACTTCACGTGCAGCTTGTCCAGTTTCGCCTTTAGCAGCTGATGAATCAGGGAACATATTGAACGCTGTATTCATCATGACTTCCATTGTCTTAGGAGCCACAGCATGCATCACCTGAGCAAAAACACCTAAACGTGTAGCCACTCTTTGAGGGCGTCTGATGATGGCATCTTTAATGAACAACGCCGACTCTTCTGGAGAAATGGTCGGTACATTGTTATACATCTTCGTTGGTGCAATCATAGGTGTTCTGACCAAAGGCATATTGATGGTCGTGAATGCCACATTCAGATCATTGTATTCAGCAGCAGCACATCGGGCAAATGCATCTAATGCTGCTTTCGAAGCCACATAAGCTGAAAACCTTGGCGCATTGGTCAAAACACCAATGGATGAAATGTTAATCACATGCCCACTTCTTCGTTCCGACATTCCTGGAAGGAAACCCATGATTAAACGCAATGAACCAAAGTAATTTAAGTCCATTGTTCTTTCAAAGTCATGAAATCTGTCATAAGACAAAGCAATTGAGCGCCTGATTGAACGCCCTGCGTTATTCACCAAAATATCAACACCACCTAAGTCCTTCAAAACATCTTTGACTAATTTTTTTGCTGATTTTTCATCAGACAAATCAGCAGTGTATGAAGATACTTTGATCTTTTTCTTTTTCAATGCTGTGGCAGTTTCATCTAATTTCTCTTGACCTCGAGCCACAATAATCAAATGCGCACCTGCATCTGCCAGCATTTCTGCAACAGCCAAGCCAATTCCTGAGGTTGCGCCGGTCACCATCACACGTTTGTCTTTAACCCTTCCTGACAGTGAACGATCGATAAATAAGTCAGGGTCAAGGTTACGCTCCCAATAATCCCACAAACGCCAAGCATATTTTTTCAATGCCGGCAGTTTAATTTTTGAACCTTTCAATGCTTTTTGAGTTTCACGATCATCAAACCTGGTTGGGTAGTTAATAAAGGTTAAAATACCTGGCGGAATACCCAGATCATTGAAAACTTGTGAACGAATGCGTTTGACTGGTGAAAGCATCATCAGGCCTTGTTTCACTGCACCTGGTATAAAGTTAAATATCCGTGCATCTACCCGCATATTCATTTGTGGGGCATTGGCAGCATCGGCGAATAGATTCAATACATTGCCAATTCGCTTAGGTTTGGAGTCAGTGATATGGAAACATCCACCATCAAGACCTGCCTTATGTGAAATGTGATCGATAACATCTACTACGTAGTCGACTGGAACCATATTTAAACGGCCACCTTCTATGCCCATCATTGGCATCCACTTAGGAAATGTATTGCGTAACTTTTGAATCAATTTAAAGAAATAATAAGGGCCATCAATTTTATCTATCTCTCCGGTTTTAGAATGTCCTAAAACCATGGCTGGACGATAAATTCGGTAAGGAACTTGACAGCTGTTTCTTACCACAGCTTCAGAGTCATGTTTGGTTTTAAAATACGGGTGGCTAAGCTCTTCAGCTTCATCAAACATATCTTCTCGAAACACACCTGGGTACATGCCAGCAGCAGCAATGGAGGAAATGTGATGAAAACATTTGGCTTTGATGGTCGCTGCCAAATTCACCGCATGCTTGGTGCCATCAACATTGGCTGCCATTTGCTCATCCAGCCCTGCACTCATGTCATAAATTGCTGCCAAATGATAGAAGTGTTTGATTTTACCAGCCATCATATCTCGATTTTTTTTGCTGACGCCTAAACTGTTTTTAGTCAAATCACCTGTTATCATATGAACCCGCTTCATGGGCGCATCCATATCCTCCAACATACGCTTCAACTTAGATTTCGAACCTGACCTCACCAACAGATAAAGCTGACCCGTACGTTTAAAAAGTTTCTCTAATAAGTGCCTTCCAACAAAGCCAGTGGCACCCGTAATGAAATATGACATTCAGTATTCTCCCGTTATTTGATTGACCGCAGATTTAGAATCGTGCCAAAATGATGGTTATTCAATTTTTGATAATCATACCATGACTGAATTAAATGATGCATTTGAGAATGCACAGAAAGAAATAAAAAAGTTAAGCCAACGACCTGATGACGCAACGCTACTGAAATTATATGCTTTGTATAAGCAAGGATCAGCTGGAGATGTCCAAGGTGACAAACCTGGATTTTTTGACTTTGTAGGGGCGGCCAAATATGAAGCTTGGGAAAAATTACAAGGCACCAGCAGTGAAGCAGCGCAGCAGCAATACATTGATCTGGTCAGCAAGTTAAGTAGCTAAACTATATACTCAAACCAAACGTGAAAACCAAAGAACGCATATTAACCACAGCATTGATGTTATTCAATGAAGAAGGCGAACCTAATGTAACCACTAATCACATTGCTGATGAAATGGACATCAGCCCAGGTAATTTATACTACCATTACAAAAGCAAAGATGACATCATCTGGCAAATCTTTTTACAGTATGAAAAAAAGATCAAATCTGTCTTGGAATCAACCGAAGTGAATCACGCTTCCATGAAAGACATGTGGCTGTATTTAAACATGGTCTTTGATGTCATCGTAGAGTATCGATTCTTATATCGAAACTTGATTCAATTGATGAACCGCATAGAATTTTTAAAGCGCCACTTCAGACACATCCTGGCGATGAAGTCACAAACGGCATTGGATATCCTAGAACAACTCAGAAATGAGGACATCATTGATGCTGACCAGAGGACAACTGCTAACTTAGCCGACCAAATTGCTTTGACTTCAACCTTCTGGCTCAACTACTCTGTAGCCATCTTTGATGACACCTTTGATGAACAGAAAAAACTGTCACATGGCATCTTTCACATCCTACAAATGATTGCCCCATTCTTGGATAAGAAACAACGCGCCTTTTTAGATGAATTATCGAAACAGTTTTTGTCTTAGTAAATCCCTCTTGAAGCAGTCTCTTAACTGCAGTCAATTCGATTTATACTGTATTATAAAAACCATTAAAATAAAATTTTAAACTTGGGTACCAGGCAAGTTTTCTATCAAACCATTACCCATAAGTGTGCAAGGTGTATGATAGCCAGAAGCGTCCGCATGCTCACCCAATAAAGCCTGTGCGACAAAAACTGCACCATCAGCTGTAACTTCATAGCCATTGGCCACCTCTATTTTAAGCTCCTTGGTCTCACCAGTTGCGTTCTTCACTTCACCCCAAACAAAAGTGGTTAGTTTTGCTCTAGTGGCTTTATCAGGCCCTTTGACTTTCTTCTCAATGCGCTTTTTGATTAAGTTTTGCACCAATTTGAAACCCAAAACTGGCTTGATCCAATTCATTCTTTTGAGTTGTTTAATCATACCCGGTGAGCCAGGAATATAGACTTCAATATTAGGGATCTGTGTATTGTGATAGGCTGTGGAAACATCACCCCAAGGAATGGTCATGGCTAGTTTATCTCCGCAACCAAAGTCAATTTTTCTGGTTTTTGCTGCCAAAGGAACAGTGACTATTTCACCTTCTTTTCTCACCTTACCGCCATTAGGCAAAGCTTCAACTGAAGTCTTGGCAGTACCCGGACTGAAGCCTGATCTGGAATCAAAGCCCAATGCCAAGTGTGTTGCATCAGGCATCAAAACTTTTAATTTACCCGCCACACAATCAGTTGGAATCACATCAAAACCAACTCCTGGGCACAAAACAACATTCCTATTTATAGCCGCATCATTCAAACTTGCAGCCAATTCAAAGACATCTATTTCGCCGGTTATATCAATGTAGTGGGCTTGTTGTTTTAAACAAGCTTGTATCATCACATCTGCAGTTTGAGAAAATGGGCCGGCACAATTCAAAACCAAATTCACCTGACTGATCAACGCATCTGATTGGGCCAAGGCAGCTATATCAAATACACGATAGGTTAAATTATATTTAGTGGCCAATGCTTTGACCTTACTTTCACTTCTGCCTGCAACTATGGGTGTCATACCGGCGCTAACGGCATTTTCTAAAATCAACTGGCCTGAATACCCGGTGGCGCCATAAATCATCCAATTCGATTCAGCTGGGTTGTTTTGACTCATTGAAACATCCTCTTGATCATTTTCAACTTTTGTTTGAAAAAATAGTTAGGAAACCACCTTGAAATACGATACTGCCATTTGGTTTGACTGTCACATAAAACCATGAATTGTTGCTTGTCAATGGCACTTAAAATCATCTGCGCCACATCATCAGCAGTATATTTAGAGCGTTTCATCCACCTGTTAATTTGGCTCTTCACTTTTTCATCCGTACCCAACATAGAATCAGTTAAGTTCGTTTGAAAAAAGGCCGGGCAAACCACACTAACACCTATTTTATCAGCAGCCAATTCACAGCGTAAGGTTTCACTCAAGGCATGAACACCCGCTTTCACGACGTTATATGATGCCACACCAGGAGCCAATGCGATCGCAGCAAAGGAAGCTACATTCACAATAGAAGCTTCAGAACGTTTTCGCAACTCTGGAATAAATGCCTGACACCCTCTGACCACTCCCATGAGGTTGATCTGCCACTGCCGTTCCCATTCAGCTTCAGTGGTGTTTTCAAGATATCCCTGAGATCCCACACCTGCGTTATTGACCAATACATCTACATAGCCAAAATGTTTGATCACCTGATCTTTTAATGAGGATAAAGCCTGACTGTCGCCTACATTACAATGAAAGTAAGCGGCATCTAAGTCCATTTTTTTAATTCTCTCAACGGTTTCTAAGCCGGCGTCATCTTGTACATCGGCAACTGCAACAGCGTAACCTGAACTGGCTGCATTGATAGCCAATGCTTGTCCGAGCCCACTTGCAGCTCCGGTAATTACCATAACGCGTGGCGCACTCAAACTGGTGTTTACTTGATTATTTACTGAGGTATTATCTTTCATTGCTGCATCATAACAAAAAAAGCGAACAATCACTCGCTTTTTGCTATAATCGTTTGCCATTATCGATTTGAACAAACAAAACCTATGGACAATAGCCCAATATCTCAAAGTACTTTTAATGACATGCTTAACAACATAAATAGCATCGTTAACCAGCAAATTATCACGTTGGAACCGCTGTTATTAAACCAGCAATGGCAAGAACTGTATACACAATTGGACCAAATCAGAGTTGAGGTTAAAGCCCAGGGCCTTTGGGGACCCAATTTACCAGCTTCGGTTGGTGGCATGAATTTAAGCACCATGCAATTAGCCCAAATAGCTGAAGTCAGCGGACAATCTCCCTTGGGCCATTATTGTTTTGGTTGCCAAGCACCCGATGCGGGTAATGCAGAACTGCTGCATATGTATGCCAATCAATTCATTAAATCAAATTACCTATTACCATTGGCACAAGGTGAAATTCGCAGTTGTTTTGCTATGACTGAGCCTCATACTGCAGGGTCAAATCCAACCTTGCTGGATACAACTGCCGAGTTAATTGATGGCCATTGGGTAATCAATGGTCGTAAATGGTTCACCACGGCAGCAGACGGCGCACAATTTACCATAGTTATGGCGGTTACTGATCCTGAAGCCCAGAAACACCAAAGAGCGAGTATGATTATTGTGCCGCTTGATAACCCAGGCTATGAGAACCTCAGAAACATTCAAATCATGGGCCATGGAGGTTCTGGGTATTATTCTCATAGCGAAGTCAAGTTTACTGACTGTAAAGTGCCAGCTGATCATTTGGTAGGAGCTCGTGGCCATGGCTTCAAAATGGCACAACAAAGACTTGGACCTGGACGTATTCAACATTGTATGCGGTGGATTGGTATCGCAAAAAGGTGTTTTGATTTGATGTGCCAACATGTCAAGCAGCGCCAAATAACACCAACAACCACCTTGGCAGACCAGGCTGTAATACAAAGCAAAATTGCCGAGTCCTATGCCGCCATGAATGCATCACGTGCACTGGTAATGGAAACCGCCCGTATTGTTGATGAAAATGGCTTTGACGATGCCAAGCACCATATTTCAATGATTAAATTTGAATGCGCCAACATGTTACAATTAGTGGTTGATAATGCCTTACAATCAATGGGGGCACTGGGAATGACTGATGACAGCATTGTGGCATTCTTTTACCGAGAGGAACGAGCTGCTCGTATTTATGATGGTCCAGATGAAGTTCACAAAATCTCCTTAGCGAAGAGCTTGTTAAAAACCTATTAAAAAAAACCGAGAAAATAAACACTTGATCAACCTCACTTACGAGACATTTAAACAAGAATTCAACACTTTGATTGGTGATGAATGGACTTGTTTATTCGAGTTAAACCACCAACAGTTAAATTTAAAAAACCGTAACATTGCCACCAAAAAATTTAAAACGATCATTGAGTGCGTTTTTGCACTGTCGCACCATAAAGGCTTTCATGCCATGACCATGCGTGATTTAAGCAAAGCCTCTGAGATCAGTATGGGTGGCCTCTATAAATATTTTGCTAACAAAACCCAGATTGCTGAGATGGTCCACGCTGCCATGGTTCATATTGCCCAAAGCTGCCTCCAAGTTAGTCACCAATCAGAGGAAGATCCGGTGTTTGAGCTTAATGAGTTACTGGCCAGACATATTTATTTGAGCGAACGATTAAAGAAATGGTTCTATTTTGTTTTCATGGAAGCCAAAAGCCTAGAGCGACCTTTGGTAGAAACCATCATTGCTTCAGAGCAATCGATGGAACATGCCATCTATCAACTCATTAAAAATGCCAATCAAAAAGGCATGAGCAACTGCACTAATCCAGAGTTTGTTGCAGCTATGCTCAAGGTTATGTTACAAGAATGGTACCTTAAATCCTGGAAATACCAACAAAAAGACATCAACGCTGATCAATATGTAGCTAATCTACTACTCAGTGTATATCAACTACTTGGAGTTAAGTCATGAACACGCAACAACAAAACCAAGTCAGCATGTATTTAAAAGAGCAGTTAAATACCTCTGGTGATTTAACATTTACTGCATTTAAAGGCGGTGCCTCAAACTTGACCTACTCTGTCAAAGACGATCAGCATGAATGGATCATGAGAACATCGCCAGCAGGCACCAAAGCCAAAGGCGCGCACAATATGCAGCGTGAATATGATTTACTTAAACAATTACACCCCGACTTTCCTTTGTGCCCAAAAGTGGTATTATTCTGTCAAGACTCTGCTATATTCGAGCGAGACTTTTATTTGATGCAGCCTATTAACGGCATAATCATTCGACAAAAATTACCCAGTGTTTATGAAGGTACGGATTTAAGTTTATTGTGCCAAGAATTGACCAAAGTTCATCATCAATTGCACCAAGCACCAACAGATCAGCTACAACATTTCAATAAAGGCCCTGGCTACATAGAGCGACAAATTACAGGGTGGATTCATCGATACACCAAAGTAGTTCCAGCCAATGACATCGCAGAACCAGTGATAAAATGGTTGCTTAGTAATCAACCTGAAGATAAGCGGCAATATACTTTGATACACAATGATTACAAATTTGACAATGTGGTTTTTGATGCGAAAGCGCCTGATAAAATTATTGGTGTATTGGATTGGGAAATGACCACCATTGGAGACCCTTTAATGGATTTGGGTTGTTCACTGGCCTACTGGTTTGAAGGCAATGATCATGAGTTACTAAAACAAATTAGCATGATGCCTACTTACTTAGATGGCATGCTTACCCGCGATGAAATGGTTCATCAATACAGCCTAGCCAGTGGTGTTGAGATTGAAAACTATCACTATTACTATGTGTACGGTTTATTCAGACTCGCGGTAATTTTACAGCAAATATATTATCGATACGAACATGGCCAAACTGATAATCCTGCCTTTAAACCTTTGGGCATGTTACGTGACCTTATTTTAAAACAGGCTCTTGAGCAGTTACATTGAGCATAAATAGACTTTTTAACTAATCTAAAACAATATAATATTATGACCGAATTCAAAGACAAAGTAGTTCTCATCACTGGCGCCAGTCGAGGCATAGGAGAAGCCATTGCACATCAATTCGCTGAGCAAGGGGCTCAAATCATTGTCAGTTCACGTTCACAAGAAGGCGTTGATTCAGTCGCAACAACCATTCAAGCGAACGGCGGTCAGGCGACAGGAATTACTTGCCACAATGGTGACAAACAATCACGTGAAGATTTGATTAAACAAACTGTCGACCAATTTGGTCGTTTGGATGTAATGATTAACAATGCCGCAGCCAACCCTTATTTTGGCAATGTTTTAGATATGGGTTTTGCAGCCATTCAAAAAACCATCGAAGTTAACATTGAAGGCTATTTCCACATGAGTCAGTTAGCTGGGCAACAAATGCGCGAACAAAAATCAGGTGTAATTATCAATACCTCATCGGTCAACGGCCGCATGGCTGGCTTTAATCAGTCACTCTATTCAGCTTCAAAAGCCGCCATCATCTCTATGACCGAATCATTCGCCAAAGAGTGTGCCCAATTTGGTATACGTGTTAACGCCGTATTACCTGGTTTAACTGATACTAAATTTGCATCTGCCTTAACCCAAAACGAAAACATGTTGAAAATGATCTTGCCACAGATCCCTCTAGGACGAATAGCACAACCAGAAGAAATTGCACCCGCGTATTTATTCCTGGCATCAGATGCCGCTAGATACATCTCCGGAGTTAGCTTGCCTGTGGATGGGGGGTTATTGGCATAGGCATGATAAAACTTACTAAGCCAGATAACCAAACGCTCGCTTTGTTCGACCTCGATGACAGCATGTACTTACGATCTTATGCCATATAAAAGTAATGTGGCTAAAACCACAAAAATAAAAACAGTGATGTAGTCCATTCCCAATTTAAATCGGCGGTTATTCATAAAATTTTGCGTGCTTCTGGCCGTTAAAAAAGCCAAACCACCAAAGACCAAAATAGTTACACCTATAAAAATCATACCGAGCATGGCAATGCGCCAATGATACCCAGGTTGATCCAAGTGAGCAAACTGTGGAAATAATGCCAGAAAAAATAGCAGCACTTTGGGGTTAGATATATTCATGATCACGCCACGCCAATAATAAGAGCCTCTTATCTGTGAGGTATTAGACTGACTCATATGATCATTTCTATGCCGCCAAGTCAGCCAAGCCAAATAAAGCAAGTATACAGCTCCAAACAAAGCAATTAATTTCATCGCCAGTGAACTGGTAACGATAATGGCTGATACACCCATAATGATTAAAGCGGTATGGAAAATGACACCACTGGCCAAACCCAGTGTTAATAACAATGCTTTTTTGAATCCTTCTTTGGCAGCAATCGCTATCACCAATAACACATCAGGACCTGGTGTTAAGGCCAACAAAATGGCGGTGATTACAAAACTAAAATATGAAGTCACAATAGTTGGGGGAAAACAATCAATTGACAAGACATTTGATTGTATATGAGTTCAGACATGAACCTAAATAAATTACTTATATAAACTTAATAACAATTAACTCAAATATATCAAAGGCTAAAAGTCTCAACTTCGTGAACGTGATCACCAAGCAACTGCCACAAGGCCACTTGTTTTTCTTCAGGAATTGAAATGTAGTGCAATGCTATTTCATCATCACTGATGCGAATCACTTTAGAAGAAACATGCAGATTAAATGTTTCATTAACCACTATTTCAAGAATACAAACTGAATCCAAATCTAAGTCCTGAATACATTCATCTTCGATGGGTTCAAGTAAAATACCTGAGGCTGAAATATTTTTAACATTACTGACACAAGAGTTTCCCCTGTGTAACAACAGACAAGACGCATCTACAACTTTTCTGGCGTTTCTTACGCCTTGTTTTTCAATCATTTTTTCATTACTCGGGCTTCATATACGGAAACAATAATACATCGCGAATAGAAGCTGAGTCTGTGAACAACATCACCAATCGATCAATCCCTATACCTTCACCGGCTGCCGGTGGCATACCGTATTCTAAGGCTCGTATATAATCAGCATCATAATGCATGGCTTCATCATCTCCTGCTTCCAAATTCGCCACCTGTTGTTTAAATCGATCGGCCTGATCCTCAGGATCATTAAGCTCCGAAAAACCATTTGCAATCTCATTTCCACAAACAAACAATTCAAATCGATCAGTGATCTCAGGATTCTCATCATTTCTTCGTGACAAAGGTGATATCTCTATAGGATATTCTGTCACAAAAGTGGGTTGTATAAGGTTAGCTTCCACATACAAATCGAATAATTCAGCCAATAACTCACCTTTTTTCCAGTTTTTGTTATAGGAAATACCCTTTTCATCACAATAATTGTGCATAAGTGACAAATTATTACAGTCTTTTGCTGTTAATCCATCACTGTATTCAACCACCAATGATGTCATTGACTGACGTTTAAATGGTTGGCCAAAATCGAGTGAGTGTCCTTGATAGGAAAATTCGTGGCAACCTTTCACTGCTTCTGCCAAAGATTTGAATAAGGTTTCAGTGATGTCCATCAAATCATTATAGTCTGCATAAGCCCAGTAAAATTCCATCATGGTAAACTCTGGGTTGTGCTTGGTTGAGACGCCTTCGTTTCTGAAATTTCTATTGATCTCAAACACTTTCTCAAAACCACCAACAGTCAGTCTTTTTAAGAACAACTCTGGGGCCACTCTTAAATACAGCTCTAAATCCAATGCATTATGATGTGTTGTAAATGGTTTAGCAGTTGCACCACCTGGTATCATATGCATCATCGGTGTTTCCACCTCTAAAAACTCACGTTCCTCCATGAATCGCCTGATATGTGACACCATTTTTGACCGTACTTTAAAAACATCGGCCGATGCTTCATTAACGATTAAATCCACATAGCGTTGTCGATATCGAGTTTCTTGGTCAGACAGTCCATGAAATTTTTCTGGTAATGGTCGCAATGACTTGGTGACTAATTTAAGTTCTTTGACTTTGACTGACAGTTCATTGGTTTTGGTTTTGAATAACTCGCCTTTACCATAAACAATATCACCCATATCCCAAGTCTTAAAATCAGCAAACACTTCTTCGCCAACGGCATTAAGCTGTACAAATAACTGAATATCACCTGAAACATCTTTTAATGCAGCAAAGCCCCCTTTGCCGAATAAGCGTTGACTCATCATGCGGCCGACCACTGCCACTTCAATTTTTTGTGGGTCTAAAGTTTCTTTATCAAGGCGGTCGTATTTTTCATGCAAGTGTGCGCCCAAATGTGTGCGCCTGAATTGGTTCGGATATGCGTTGCGTTCGGCGCGGATGGCTGTTAGTTTGCCTCGTCTTTCAGCGATCAATTTGTTGTCTTCAGTCATGATAATATTTTTAGTTATTTAAAGTTGACCACCATTTATTAGACGGTTCAATTGAGTTAATGTTTATAATCCTTGCTTTAAACTGGCTTCGATAAATTTATCCAAGTTTCCATCTAAAACAGATTGGGTGTTGGTGTTTTCAACACCAGTTCTTAAATCCTTAATACGGGATTGATCCAAAACATAAGAACGTATTTGACTGCCCCAACCAATATCTGACTTGGTCTCTTCTAAAGATTGAGATTCCTCATTACGCTTTTGCATTTCTAATTCATAAAGCTTGGCTTTCAGTTGCTGCATAGCAGTGGCTTTATTTTGATGTTGTGAGCGTCCATTTTGACACTGTACCACCGTATTGGTTGGTACGTGTGTTATGCGAACCGCAGATTCAGTTTTATTGACATGTTGTCCTCCAGCACCCGATGAACGATAAACATCAATTCTTAAATCAGAAGGATCTATTTCCACTTCATAACTGTCATCTATTTCTGGTGAAACAAACAGAGCTGCGAAACTGGTATGTCTTTTATTACTGGAATCGAAAGGAGATTTTCGTACCAAACGATGAACCCCAATTTCTGTTCTGAGCCAACCATAAGCATATTCACCATCAACTTTGATGGTGGCGGATTTTATACCTGCCACATCGCCAGCTGAAACTTCAATCAATTCAGCTTTCCAACCACGAGACTCTACCCAGCGCAGATACATGCGCAATAGCATTTCAGCCCAGTCTTGAGCTTCTGTACCGCCAGAACCTGCTTGGATATCTACAAAGGCGTTATTGGCATCCATTTGGCCTGAAAACATTTTTTGAAACTCAAGCTTCTCTATCTTTCCTTCTAATTCTGAAATCATCACCAACACCTCATTTAAAGAATCCTGGTCTTCTTCTTCAGCAGCCATTTGTAGGAATTCACTGGCATCAACTATGCCAGATTTGAGGGTATCGATGGTAGATACGATGTGATCTAAGGAAGCGCGTTCCTTACTGAGTGCTTGGGCTTTTTCCTGGTCATTCCAGACATCAGGATCTTCCATTTCTAAATTTACTTCTTCTAAGCGTTCTTTTTTGTTTTCGTAGTCAAAGATACCTCCACAGCGCATCAGTACGCTGTTGGAAGTCTTCTAATTGAGCAACTTGTGGAGCTATTTCCATGGTTTTGTTAATCCTAAATAATTATATTCCGTTGAACTTAACACATTCAACCTAACCAACAGTGAATTCTCCAAGGCAGTCTTGGCTTCGCTGTCACCCTTCTTTTGTGATCTTTTGTTTCAGTTCCCAACGTTCTTGAGCATCAATACACAAGGTAGCAATGGGTCTGGCGATCAACCTGGGCAAACCGATTTCTTCATCAGTTTCTTCACAATAACCATAATCACCGGTTTTGAAACGATCCAAGGCTTTATTGATTTTTTTCAATAATTTTCGATATCGATCACGGGTTCTGAGTTCAAAAGTATTTTCAGTTTCGCGTGAAGCTCTTTCGGCTTCATCACTGATGTCTCTGGCTTCAGATTTGAGATTGGCAATGGTTTCATTCGACTCAATCAACAAATCCTCTTTCCACTGTTCAATTCTGCGTTGGAAATATTCCAATTGTTTGTCCGACATATATTCTTCTTTGTCATTAGGCACGTAGCCATCAGGCAATTCCATTTTCGGAACATAGTCTGCGGGCAAATCATTGATACTTCTTTCTGCCATTTTTATCTCCTTTAGTGCTTCGCGATTATTTCACGCGTGCTAAAATATGGACTGACATAAGTTATTTCAATGGCTGTGTTTAACAACCTTTAGAAACAACTTAAAAATTAGGCGAACTTTATACCTGAAAAGCCCCCAATGAGCAACTATTTTTCATGATAAGAAGCATATTCATTTCATTTTTGCGAGGCTATCAATATTTAATCAGTCCATTGTTGGGGAATCGTTGTCGATTTCACCCAACTTGTTCAGAATATATGATCGAAGCTGTACAAATTTTTGGTGTGTTTAAAGGTTTTTATTTGGGATTTAAACGACTAGGACGTTGTCATCCTATGTGTGAAGGTGGCTTTGACCCAGTTCCTAAAAAATCATCAAAAACAGCTGTTAAAGAACATAAGACTGATGATGCTGAATAATGACAAGAAACCAACTATTAAAGTTGGTTTCTTGTTAAGCCAAACTTTAAACAACGGGCACTTTTAGCCCTCACGCCTTTTTTCAACTGTTTTTCTGACAGATCGAGTTATGCGATCAGCTGCGCCGTCAATGGCTGTATTTATATTTTCTGCATGGTAAGTTACCGCTATCGGCTTTAAGCCCCTGATTCTTGCTTCCATGGTGCATTTCAAATCATCATCCCCGCCTTTATGACTATTTTCATCAGATATAAAGACTTCGACACGAGTGACTTGATCTTTAAAGCTGTTCAAAGAATCGTTCAAAAGATTTTCTACATGTTGCCTCAATAAATCACTACCTTTAACATGGTGGTCTGTATTGACTTGTATCTGCATGATTTACTCCATAAATATATAATTGAATTAAAAGCTTAGAAACTTTACTAATTCGTGAATCATGAAAAAGTTTCTATTAATTACAACTTGCGGACAATTGATTTTTTTTCAATCAAATTCGATATTTTTTGATAGCTGAATCAACTCTAAACCCTTCTATTAAATGAAAAATTAACTAATCAGCCATATTTTCATTCAAACGCATTTAAACTCAGGCATTAAACCTGAAAAATCACTTGCCATAAATAAAAAATCTTATATACTTTATCGCCTGTGCCGGGGTGGCGGAATTGGTAGACGCGCCGGATTCAAAATCCGGTTTCTTCGGAAGTGCGAGTTCGATTCTCGCCCTCGGCACCATTACTTACCTTCATAAGACTTCAAAAACCACCATTCACCCACCAAACCCATTGCCATACTTAGCACCATGGTTTCATAAGGCTCCAAAAGACTTCTTTACAACGCATCATTATTGTTGGTACATTTGTTGGTATATTAATTTATACCAACACTATGAAAGACCCAGAATCTAATCAAGTTAAAAATATAGACTTCTTCTACATCTTAAGAGATCATGGCTGGAGCTCATGTTTAATTTATGTCGATGGCAAAATCTTCGACTATGACCTTACTCACATAATTGAAAATCCAATTGAAGTTCTGATCATTCTTCTTCAAGAAACTCACGAACAATAGGAGCACTTCCAGACACAACACTCACACAATAATCATTTGCAGTTACAAGCCATTCCGTCTGAGAATCATAATCAACATTTAATACCTGCATATAATTACAACCTACTCGATCACGCCACCCTCCAGACTTAATTTGATAAATCATATGGTTCGTGCGGAAGTTGTCTTTTTGCCAATAAGCATGATAATCACACTCCATAAGAACTTGAAAAGCATTTGCACCTGTGAACAATACTTCCACAAAAGACTCAGAATTTGCAGAGCCTGATAAAACCAGCCTAAGACCGCTCTCTCCAAATGAAAACTCAGTTATCGTGCTATAACCTGCCCAATCATATTCATTGCCAAATGCCTTAGAGTTAATTTCCATAGTTTTCTTGGTGTCCAATAGTCAAATTAATTTTATTACTCTGTATTATAAATTTATCAAAAAGCGTTTTTTAATAGTAGTAAGAAACCCTGTAGAGACATGAACTACAACGTGCACAGAAACTATAGAGTGATATTAGTGTAAACTTTTAACCCTTTAAAACATGTTTAAAACAGTGGCTAGATTTTCAGATAATAACTACTCCGATATGCAATGTAAATTTGTTATAGAATGTGATTCAGGTAAAGGCACTGGTAATTTTTCATGGATAGCTGGCTCACCGAGTCTAGATCATTCATCTAGGTTATTAGAAACTATTTCAAATCATTGGACAAGTAGTTTATATAGTAACAAACCCCAATATCGTATTGTTAAAACTTCAAACTCAGAAATCATTAAGACAACCGAGTCTTAGTGACTAGGTGGCCGTTGGGGGGGCAGTTCAAAAGTCAACAATAACTAATCTAGATTCGAGTGCTAAGTGCTATTTGCATATCCACGTTATAACTATTTCAGCACCAAGAAACACCATAAGGTTTCATTACCATTCAAACAGCATAAACACACCCAAATAAAGCGTTAAATATTGACGGTTTAAGCTATACTTATTTAATGAATATTGATTCAAAATTAAGATTATCAGCACAAAGAGCATTGCTAGATGCTGTGCCGGTTGGGTTGAGAGCGGTTTCAATTGAAATTAAAGAAGGTATGATATTTCTCAGAAGTATATTTGAATCTCAAAAATCAAAGGATGAACATTGGGAGTCACTATCTATTGCTGGTATTGAGATAATTTCCGATTTTCCAGATCACAAAATTACTGAAGAATTTTTAATCAATGATGACATTACACAAAAGATGAAACATCACAAACACTTGGTTTTCATGAGAAAGGAAACAGATATTTCATAGTTTAAAAAACCATGTACCATTACACAGAAAGCGGTTTAAGTAACATCTGGTTATGCAATGGCTATCATCTTGAAAACACATACCTTGAAGTTAATAAAAAGCGAGACTTACATTACGTTATTGCTTGTAAATTGATTGATCAAAAAACCAAGCTTTCACCAGATGAATTTAAGTTCCTCAGAACCGAGATAGAAGCCACTCAGGCTGTTATAGCCAGTGCTTTGGTGTATGTGAAAGCACGGTAAGAAATTGGGAACACGGACGCTCTGAGATCAGCCCTATTGCAGACTGAATGGTAAGGTTAATGTATCGATCGTGCGTTGCTGATAAAACCAATTTAATTGATTTAGTAAATGGCTTGATCAATTATGATGATGAAGATCAAAAGATAGTTTGTAGCTATTCAAATCGTTGGCAAGTTGTATAACGCATCATTTAAGTTAAACAAAAAGTTGATTGTCAATTATTTTGAATTTACAAAATCGCTTAATTTTTCTTGAATCATATTT
>CAZVZJ010000055.1:0-22427 GCA_964631055.1 uncultured Marinicella sp. | reverse complement strand
CTTCAGGTAAGAAAGTGAAGTAATCTTCAATAATTTGAATAAGTTCTTCATCAGTTATGGACTTATTGATTGAAATAATTTCGTGAGAATCATAACCCAGTGTGGAAAGTTTCAAATCTTCATCATCAGCTAGCCCAAGTAAGGAGTAACTAAATATGACAATGGTAAAATGAATTTTAAGTTTCATGCGTTACTCTGGTTGCAATGAACCTATCTGACAGCCACATTAAAATAAAGTGCTGATGAGGCATTCAAAAATTAAATAAAAATTGAAATCAACGTCTCCGACCCCATTGATTATAGTAACATCCATCTTGATTGGATTTTCTCATCGCATCTAAATTAAAACAAGACAGGTGTTGACAATCATTCTCATTTGCATATAATCAGTTTAATATCATTCTTAATCAGTTTTTATGTACGTTTGTAGTTGTCACGGTGTGACAGAAAAAGACATTCAAAATGCAGCCAAAGCAGGTGCTAATTCATTGCAAGATGTGAAGCAAATGACTGGTGCTTCAACCGGTTGTGGCTCTTGTGCTGATGTGGCACTTGATGTTTTGATGGCAGCTAAACAAAGAGTGAACACACATGACTTTCTTCTGATAATCAAGCCTGGGGTTAATATTCAAGTGAGTGCTTGAAAACCGTCCATTCAGCAACCCTCCTGTACTTTATTTAATTTTCCTGTCATACTATGTATATGAACGACCATGAGTCATACTTTAATGATCTATTGGTTTTTTATTTCAAATTTAATGGATTTATTCAAAATGAAAAGGAGCATTCATGCATAAAATACTCATTACAATATGGTTTTTATTTATAGTCAGTATTGGTTTTTCTGGGCAAAAGTTTTATAAGTGGACTGATGCCGAAGGTGTGACACATTACACCCATGAAAAACCAGAAGATCTAAAAACCAGTGAATTAACTGTCAGTAATAAAAAAGCTTTGGTTAAAGTAAGTAATTCTCAGAAAGGACAGTCCAAAAACAAAGTTGAAAATGGAACCAAGGAAGAAAAAACTTATGTTGAACAGCGCAAAGAACGGAGGTTAAAAGCTAAACAACTGGCACAAGAAAACATGAAAGAGTGTAAAAAAGCCAAGCAAACCATCATTAAATATGAACAAAAGGTTCGCATGAGTAGGATTGATGATAATGGTGAAAAAGTGTTTTTAGAAGATGGCAAGCGGGCAGAAATTATCAAAAAAGCGAAGCAAAAAGCCAGCAAGCATTGTTGAAAGCAATCAAGCGAAAGTAGGCTAAAGAGGTTATCAGCCTACTCAAGAAATCACAGAAGTTAATGATTACTTCTTATGCTCAACAACCACGTCAGTATAAATACCACCACGTACATTAAATTTCATGGTGATTTTCATCCACTTAGGGTCAGTGGCAGCAATTAAATCATCTATGATTTCATTGGTCACCGCTTCGTGGAATGCGCCGCGTTCTCTGAAAGTCCACATATAAAGTTTAAGCGCTTTGAGCTCTACACATTTTTCATCAGGTTGGTATTCAATTTTAATCGTGGCGAAATCTGGTTGACCTGTTTTGGGGCACAAACAAGTGAATTCAGGAATGTCGATAATGATGGTATAATCCCTTTCCTGGTTGGGGTTAACAAATGTTTCAAGGTCTTTTGTTGGGTGTGTGGACATGTTATTCTCTGTAATTAATAAACCAATGTATTCAAGGGCGGAACAATACCCAATAATGGATGAGTTTTCAAGAAAAATAAAGAAGACCAAGCAAAATGCACAATAGATGAAACTATCAAAGATAAAAATAGCCGGCTTTAAGTCATTTGTAGACCCCACTGAAGTATTGATGCCCAGTAACCTGATTGGTGTGGTTGGACCTAATGGTTGTGGTAAATCTAACATCATTGATGCGGTGCGCTGGGTGATGGGTGAAACTTCTGCCAAGATGTTGCGTGGTGCATCCATGACAGATGTGATCTTTTCAGGATCATCGACTCGAAAACCGGTCAGTTTGGCGACAGTAGAACTCATCTTTGATAATTCAGATGGGCAAATTCAAGGCGAATATGCCAGCTACAATGAAATTTCTGTAAAACGCCAAGTAAATCGTGATTCACAGTCTTTTTACTTTTTAAATGGCAGTAAATGTCGGAAGAAAGACATTGTTGATTTGTTTTTAGGTACGGGCTTAGGCCCCAGAAGTTATTCCATCATTGAACAGGGCATGATTTCCAATATTGTCGAATCTAAACCTGAAGATTTACGTGGTTATATTGAGGAAGCTGCGGGTGTATCAAAATACCGAGAAAGGAGGCGTGAAACGGAACGTCGCATCAAGCGAACCAAAGAAAATCTGGAGCGGTTAGATGATTTACGCACTGAAGTGGGAAAACACATCCAGCACTTGAAAAGACAAGCAAAGAATGCAGAAAAATACACCGAACTGAAAGATCAATTCAAGTTAGTCAAAGCCGAAGTCCTGGCCCTGAGGTGGCAGCAGTGGAACACCCAAGCTGAACAAGGGCAAATCGAAGTTAAACAGTTACAAACCGCAGTGGAAAAAGCCAAGGCTGGCCAAACTGATGGCGAGAAACAAATAGAAGAACACCGAGTAGCGCATCAAACCTTGACTGATGAAAACAATAAACTGCAAGAACAACTTTATAAGGTCAATGCGGAAATAGGTAAGATTGAACAAGCCATAGCACACTCTAAATCTCTGTCGGAACGGCATCAAAAAGATTTAGGTAATACCGAAACCAATTTGACCAATTCTCAGGCGCGTTTAGAGTTAGATCAAAAAGAACTCAAAGAACAGCAGGATTTATTCGCCACCGCTCAGCCCAAAGAAGAAGAGTTGTCCTTACAGCTGGAACAAGCGCAGGAATTGAACCAAGTCAGTGAAGAACAACAAGAACAATGGCGGATTCAGTGGGATGAGAACAATGCCTTGTTGGCAGAGCACAATCGCACCATTGATGTAGAAAAAACCCGCATCACATCTTTGGAATCACACATGATGCGTCAGGCTGATCGGTTGAAGTCAGTTGAACCGGGTGACAACAATGAGTTGGTAGAAAAGCTTAAGCAAGAACTGGAAGAGATCTCAACACAAGTAGCAACCCAACAGACTAAGCATGAAACACTAGAAACTGCATTATTGGAACAAAAAGACAAAGTCACCTTAAGCGCTGAGCGCAGTGCTCAGTTGCGTCATCAAATTGACGAGCTACAACAACAAATTCATCAAGCCAAAGGCCGACGTGGTTCATTAATTACTTTACAACAAGCCGCTCAAGCACAAGACAATGCTGAATTACAAAAGTGGATCAAGGGCAACAGCCAGTTAAGTCATCAACGTTTGGCTGAATTGATTGAAGTAGACAGTGGTTGGGAAACTGCGGTAGAGACTGTCTTGCAGCACAGGCTTCAAGCCTGGGTTACCAATAACCAAGATATTTATGATGTCACTGAAGGTTGGTTATTTGGTGACATGACCATGGTTCACTCAAGCCAAGGCGGAATAAAAGCAGTGCTGGGCACTTTGGCAGAATGTGTTAAAGCCCCAGATGCCGTGCTTGAATGGTTCAATCAAATAAAGATTTGTGCCGATGCCAAAGCGGCCCAGAAGTTAACCAGCAAAATATCAGCCGGTGAATCGGTGGTGACCCAACAGGGTGAATGGTTCGGTCAAAACTGGGTTCACATCAATCGCGGTGAACAAGCCGAAGGCTTTTTATTGCGTCAAAAAGAATTGAAGCAATTAGAACAACAAATTGACACCCATGAAGTTCAATTAACCGCCTTACAAGAAGAGACAGAAAACACCAAGGCTGAGCGCGTTTCATTGAATACAGGTGTTGAACAATTACAGTTAGATGTGAACATGTCTCACCGCAAGTTATCTGAGCTCAACGGTTTGGTAGTTAATAAGCAGCAGTTGATTGTTCGAGAGCAGCAGCAAAGCCAAGAAAAAGCCGCAGAAACAGCTCAGATTCAAAAACAAATGGCTGATGATGAACAACAAGTCAAAAGCTCACGTGCGACGCTAGAAAAAGCGATGAATGAGTTGGCGAAATTCGAAGCATTGAAAATTACATTATTGGACCAACAACAAACATTCCAGCAGCAGTATCACCAAACCAAGGCACAGTTAACAGATACGTCGAATCAATATTATCAACACAAGATGGGCTTGTCAGCAACAGCCAATAAGATTGAGTCGTTACAACAAAACATTGAAAGAACAGAACAAGCGGTCAAAGATTTGGTGACTCGTCGTGATGACCTACTTAAACAATTGACCGAAGACATGAACCCGGTCGAGGGCCAGAAAAAATCATTGGATGACTTCATCAGCCAACGTTTAAGCACTGAAAAGGAACGGGATGTGATGCGCCAACAAGTCAGCACCTCCCAATCTAAATTAGATGAGTTGGAGCGCTTGCGACATCAGCATCAATCACAAATCGATGAAACCCGCAATAAATTGGAAGCCGCGAAACTGGCTTTTCAGTCCAATGAACTCAGGGCCAATGGTTTCACTGAACAATTAAAAGACCAAGGTCATGACCCGCAGGAATTACTGCAAACCATAGGGGAAGTAACCATCGATTCACTGCCGGCATTGGTGGAGAAAAAAGAAGAACAAACCGAACGCTTGCACCGCAGCATTGTGCGTTTAGAACCAGTCAATCTGGCAGCCATTGAAGAGTTTGAAGAAGAATCTAAACGCAAACAATATTTAGACGAACAAAACGAAGATTTAGAGAAAGCGCTTGAAACCCTGGAACAAGCGATTGCTCGCATAGATAAAGACACCCGAACCTTGTTCAAAGAAACTTTTGAAGCTGTGAATACCAACATCAAAAAGTTGTTCCCACGATTATTTGGTGGTGGACATGCCTACTTGGAACTCACTGGCAATGACCTGTTAACCACTGGGGTCTCTATTATGGCCAGACCGCCTGGTAAGCGAGTTTCTAGTATACAGTTGTTATCCGGTGGAGAGAAAGCTTTGACAGCTGTATCATTGGTATTTGCAATTTTTAACTTAAACCCAGCACCTTTTTGTATGCTCGATGAGGTTGATGCACCGCTGGATGATGCCAATGTGTCACGTTTTTCAGCAATGGTGGCAGAAATGTCTGAAAAGGTTCAGTTCTTATTTGTATCGCATAATAAAGTTACCATGGAGATTGCCAACCAATTAATGGGTGTGACCATGCGTGAACCAGGTGTGTCTCGATTGGTTAGTGTAGATTTGGCCGAAGCAGCACAATTGGCCAGTGAATAAGAACTGAGCGCCGATGTTTCGCTGCGCAGTATGCCAAGTTTATAGTCAAAAATCTTTGTGTCCTGGCTGTCAATCCCTGATTCAAGCGCCCACAAACCCATGTCAAATTTGCGCCAAGCCATTGAATCAAGCGGATGGCATTTGTGGCGAATGTCGCAGTGACCCACCGAATTTTTCACAAACCATCTGCGCAGCCGTTTATGAGCCACCAGTGAGTTTGTGGGTACAGCAGCTGAAGTTTGGTGGTCGCATGGATCGCGCACGAATCATGGCAGAAGCCTTGCTTGAACCTATAAGTAAAATCGATCATAACATTCCAATCCTACCCGTGCCATTACATCCCAAAAGGTTGAAGTCGCGTGGATATAACCAAGCCTATGAGGTTGCCAAGGTCATCTGTAAAAAACAAAAACGTCCTTTCATTGCTGATGTTTTAATCAGAACAAAAAACACCGCCATGCAAGCAGAACTGCATGAAAAACAAAGGGCCGCTAATGTGCGTGCTGCTTTTGTTGTGAATAAAGAGATAGTGCATAAAAAAGTGATTGTATTGGATGATGTGATGACCACAGGCCAGACATTGCGATCAGTATCGGGCTGCTTGATTAAAGCAGGTGTTGCAGAAGTGATTGGGGCAGTTTTTGCGCGGACCGGTGGTTAATTGGTGTGTTTTTGAACTTAATCGGGTACCCACAAGGGGTACACCCTACGGGTTTTTCGATTTCAAATGGATACACACAAGGGATAAGCCCTACTAGGGTAAATTGTCTTTTGACCTGAAAAGCGCACCTACAAGGGGTGTATCCTACTGGTGAAACCCTGTGCTAAAAATAAAAATCTGGGATGTGTGATGGTGAAAGGAACTGCTGTAAGTGTGCCCCTTGTGGGTACCCTTTGGAGGATTTTATAGATTCTTAGTAACTCAATATTCAATTCGTTCTTATAACTAAATAATATGAAATACCCGTTCATCTTAGCCAAAAAAACCCAACCGAAGCTGGGTTTTTCAGGCTCATAAAATTCAGTTAATTACTGAAAACCATATCGAAAGATAACATCTGTGGTTTGTTTTTCAAAAGCACCAATATCGCTGCCGTCGCCTCTGGTGTTAGGAAAATCAGTTGAGCCAACAAAGTTAGGAATGCCTGCAAAGTCTACTATGCGGTTATTTGGCTCACCACTTAAATCATTTTTAAAGTATGAAACACTTCTTCCTGCATCAATGGCTTCACTGCTATCACTTAAATTAACAACGGTGATGCCTAGAGTCGTTTCAACACTTTCAATACCTGCATTGGCATTGATTTTATCGCCATGTGCCACCAAGTATCCATCACCATCATCAGTAGTTAGGTTAAACCCTTTGGATGTAATCGTTAAAGGGCCTCCACCTTCTTGTGAACCTATATTAACACCACTATTTGAAAATAAATTATTACTCAAAATGTTTTCTGAAGAACTATTTTCTCCTTGCGTGAGAACAAACAATCCTCCACCTTGATTATTAACAATTGAATTGTTGTGTAACTCTAAATAACCACTGGAATTTTGAAGGCTTCGATTGTTAATGCCTGCTCCATTATTGTTGACTATTGATGAATTAATTATCCAAGCTTTACTGTTGTTAAGATTATGAATTCCAGCCCCTTGACCGGATGTGTTACCACTGATACCTGAATTAATGACATAGAGTTCAGAGTTAGCCCTGCCATTGAAAATCCCTGCACCACGACTAGATGCATTACAGTCAAATACGTACGATCCAGTTAAAAATAACTTACCACCATTAAATATACAACCACCTTCACTAACATCTCCTCCATTTCTAAATCGTAACTGATTGATGGTAACCGTGTTACCTTGACCTTGAGGAATGTTTATTATTCTGCCATTTCTATTAAACATTTGTAAGAGTATTAAATTATCAGGTCTTCCCACAATGGTAATGTCGTTGGTAATATCGGGTAATGGAGTGAAGAAAGTAATTGTAATTTCATTGTCAGGGATATCAAATTCGATTTTATCATTATCATTCGCATCTAAGATGGCTTGTCTTAGACTTCCTGAGCCTGAGTCATTGGTGTTGGTTACCATTCTTTTCTGCGCAAAATCATCAACATCAAGAGTTATCTCGGCGGAGAAGACTTCTCCTGCATCTGCTGCCCAACCATCTTCAAATCTTAATATCCATGTTCCTTCAGGATTAGCGGTGTTAAACATGGCGTTCAATGAAGACACTTCAGGCGCTTGATCAGGCGGTGTGTCAAGTGAGACAACTGTTCGATACGTACCTGATGGAATGTCAGCATCAAGAATATTGGCTGCATCCCACCAGCTCATTGAAGCCTCATCGCTGAAAGTATATAAGTTATTTGAAACAAGATTTGAAAAAAATAAATTTCCGCTTAAACCAAGTGTTTCAAATAAAACAAAATAACGTCCATCTGGTGCAATGAGAGTCACCCGTAGATCACTCATAAATGTGTGATTGGCCTCGAATGTAACAGTAACTTCTCTAACACTGCTATCTACTGGCATATCAACGTTAAACAGTAAATCTCTGGGTTCACCGTAGGTTCTATACTGAGAAACAGGTCCGTCAGGTATTGGACCTGTATTGGTTCCCTGAATATTGAGTGAAACAGCCCAGACATTTTCCAGACTGAGAATAAAAAATATAACAAAAATCATTGATTTCATGTTGTTCTCCTAATTTGTAAAAAGATGGCATCAATTGTAGGAGTTACTGAGGTTTTCACTGTTGTAATATCCTCGCAAATGTTTGTCATATCCTCTCATTGTGGTTGTTTATGTTGAAAAGTGCCCAAAGAAGCGGGCACCCACAAGGGGTATGCCCTACGAGGTATAGCGTATTTTTTTACAATATTGCAAAAATATAAATCTGAAGTGAGTTGGTTAAAGATAAAAAGAACGGCTGTAGGGGTGCCCCTTGTGGGTACCCTATTGTATTTTATAAACATTAACATTAAACCAGCCATGTTTTAAACAACGGTATGGGAATAATCGGCAGGTTGGTGGACATATTTTTAACACTGTTATTTTGTTGAATGTAGTAAAATATTTAATATGAGAGGAAGCACTTTACCAAGGCAAAAATTATCAATCTTATTGGTTGTTTGTGCCCTGGTGTTTTCAATAATCAGCCAAGGCAAAGATACAGCTACTTATTCAGATGACAGTGGTCGATCTTTTGGCCAGCCCATCATTGATCATTATCCAGCCCATGTTTATGGTGCTTACGAGAATAACTGGTCAATGATCATAGGTGACAATGGTTGGTTATACGCAGGGAACGGGCATGGTGTGTTAGAGTACGATGGTCATGAATGGCGATTGATAAAAACGCCTAACTTAGGTGTGGTCAGGTCACTGCAAAAAGATAAAAATGGTGTTATTTATGTCGGTGCACTGAATAGCTTTGGGTATCTTAAAAAAGATCAGTTTGGACAGTTGCAGTATCAGGAGCTGAGTGATTCGAGTGATGTGCCGGATAAAAATTTTGATGAAGTGTCGAATGTCTTTGTTTTTGAAGGTGCGGTTTATTATGTGACTAACAAGTGGCTGTTTCGGCTGAATATCCTCAGCAACAATAAAGACCAGCGCATAACAGCGTGGCCTTACCTTGAAAATTCGCCGATCAGAGATGTTTTTCAATATGACTCGAAGCTCTATTTTTCTGCTAAGGACTTTAATTTTGAAATAAACCAAAGTGATCAACTGGTAAAGGTTGATTATTTTTCTGACCAAGATCAGCAGCTTATCCGTGTGATTGAGACTTTACAAACAGATCACAAGGAGCTGGTTTTTAGTGGTGATGATGTCTATCTGAAAGCAGATGAATTCGGGTTTGAGGACTGGAATACGCCAGCAGGTCATGAATTAAAAAACAGTTGGATTTATGATGTGATGCCTTACAACTCAGGCTATTTTGTTGTTGCGACAGTAAAAAAAGGTGTGGTGTTTGTTGCTTATGATGGACAAGATGTATTCAGTATCAGTAAAGAACAGGGTCTGCCGAATGAGATTGCTGTTGGCATAACTGTAGATAAGCAGGATGGGTTGTGGGTAGGCAGTCTCGGTAGGGGTTTGAGCAGGATTCAATCGCCTTTGACAGTGCGTGTGGATAAAAAGAATGTGGGTTTGAAAAAAATCAGGTCCATGATTAACTATAAAAATCATTCAGTGGGTCTTACATTTACAGGCTTAGCGATTTTAAAAAATGGAGCGTTCACTCATCATGAATTTGAAAGAGCACAACTGCAATCGATTATTGACAGCCAAGTTAATGGCCTACTGGTGGCAGGTTATTTTGGCATTGCCTTGGTTGATATTGATTTTGAAACATCGTTAAACAAAATCACCAGCACAATAATCAAAGAGGGTTTAGTCGTTGAGGAAATGATTCAGTCATCTTGGCATGATGATGAGTTTTTTATTCGATTAAAAAATGGTTTGGCTCGATTGCTATATAAAGATGAGCAGTGGTTTTATGAAGAGGTAGAAATATTCAAAGATGATGTGACTTCTTTGGCATTCAATCAACAACATTTGTGGCTCAGTTTAAGTACGGGTGAACTGCTGAAAGTAGAAAAATTCAATGCACTTAAGGATTACACGAAAACATCTTTCTATATTGAAAATCACACACCGTTATACAAGACTAGACTTTTCTCGTCTCAAAATGGTTTGATAGCTACCCATAACAATGAAATCTTTCATTTTGATGAGGCCAGCAATCAGTTTTCACTGTTATCAACGCTTAACGGTGAATCTGAAATTGAATTATTAAAACAAGATCAAAGTGGCCGTTTTTGGCTTTCAACCAAAACGAAATTGTTGTCTTTCGATGATGAGTTTAAACAGGTTGATCGAACATTGACTCAGTATTTAGAGCCTGGTTTAACGACCAGTTTGTTTTTTGATGAACTGACAGATCGGAAATATTTACTTCAAACCAGTGGTATTGTGGCGATCACTGGAGACATATATCCTGCTGCGGTAGTTACCCCACAAATCAAAAGTATTCAAAACGGTAATGATATGTTACCAATGAATAAATCGATTGAAGTGCCAACACATGACATTCAGTTTAATATCAGTTACCCAGATTTTTCAAAAACCAAAACAGCCAAGTATAAAACCTGTTTGTCAGGTGAGAGTTGCACAAACTGGTCAAATAACACCCAGGTTAACTTTTCAAATATTCCTGGCGGCACTTATGATTTAAGTGTTTTAGCTGGTGACTCAAATAAGCAAGTGGGTCAAAACACCTTTCAATTTAAGGTTGCTGATTATTGGTATCAAACGGTGTGGTTTAAACTTTTGGCGCTTTTGGCAAGTGCCTTGTTGGTTTTTTTGATCAGTAAAATCAGTACTTATCAAATCAAAAAGCGCAACCAACAATTACAGCAGCTGGTTACAAAACGCACGGCAAAAATCAAACAACAAAGTGATGAGTTACATCAATTGGACCAAGCCCGCATTCGATTTTTTGCCAATGTGTCTCACGAATTTCGTACGCCGTTGACCCTCGCGATTGCGCCGCTTGAAAGTCTCTTGCATGATAACCCCCAACTGGAAAAGCACCTGAGTCACCCCATTCAAACATCCATTGTTAACTCTAAAAAAATGTTGTCCTTAGTCGGTCAAATTTTAGACATTAATCGCTTGGAGTCTGGTCGCTTTCCTTTAAGGGTTGCATCCTATGATGTGGCAGATTTAATGAATCAAATGGCGTTACGTTTTCGGGTTTGGGCACAAAAAAACAACCAAACAATCGTTGTTGAAAACACACAAGAACCAGTAATGCTGTTCTGTGATTTGGCTCAAGTAGATAAATGTATATCAAATTTGATCTCGAATGCGATTAAATACTCAGGACAAAATAGCACAATCACCCTTTCACTGCTTAAAATAGAGCAACGAATTGGTTTAAAAGTCAGCGATACTGGACAAGGTATATCTGAACAGTCACTAGAAAAGGTATTCGACAGATTCTATCAAGACCAGCAATCAGAAACCATCAGCGATGCAGGTACTGGAATTGGCTTATCTTTGGTGAAGGAATTGACCGAATTACATCATGGAACTGTTGAACTGATTAATCAGGTGGGTCAAGGTTGTGAGTTTGTATTGTGGTTTAAACGAGGAAAGGATCATTTTGATGCCACAATGCTACATGAACCCATAAATCTGGATGCCATAGACCCTATAAAGGCACATGAATTACCTGAACGCTTGGTTGATGAAAACGTCAATTCTAAAGAAGATATAACTACAGTTTTAGTGGTTGATGATAACGTGGAATTGTGTGACTTTGTCGCCAGTCGATTATCGACTTATTATCGGGTTATTCAAAAACACAATGGTGAAGATGGTTTGTTAGTCGCCAAGTTGGAACTGCCTGATTTAATTATTTCTGATGTGATGATGCCAAAAATGAATGGGCTTGAAATGTCTCAACAACTTAAAAATGATCAGACAACCAACACCATTCCGATTATATTGCTTACCGCTAAATCAAGCAAACGAGAGGTGGTTGAAGGTCTACAGACAGGTGCTGATGATTATTTAAGTAAGCCATTTGATACCTCTGAACTCATCATGCGTGTTGCAGGACTGATCAATAACCGTAAATTAATACGTCAAAGCATCCAATTGGAAGTGTCACAAAAATTCGTACCAAAATCAGGCGATGATTTTACGGCACAATTAACTCAAGCCATATCCAAGCAACTGTCTAACCCACAATTGAATGTAGAAAGTTTGGCTGAGGCGCTGAATGTAAGCTCATCAACTTTATTCAGGAAATGTGAAAAAGAGCTCAACAAGTCACCTGCTAAAATCATTCGAGAAGTCCGTATGAGTCACGCCATGAATTTGCTTATGTCTTCTCAACTTAGTGTAAGTGAAATCGCTTATGGTATAGGGTTTGAATCGTTGTCTTATTTTTCACGTACATTTAAACAGTACTATGAAAAAAGCCCGTCATCTGTCAGGGCTGTATAAAACTGATAACTCAGTTTACTGTGTTTATCGAATTAGCGTAAATTGCACGGGGTCATAAAGAAGGGGCACCCACGAGGGATGCGTCCTACGGGAAAAATTTGTATTTTCGAATACAAATCTGATGTGTGATGATAAAAGTTTAAATGAACTGCTGTAGAGGTGCCCCTTGTGGGTACCTTTTTTGTGATTTTGCCAAATCATTTTTTAAGTCGCATTGATGCCATCATTGAAACGACTTAAAACTCCCAGTAAGCAGGTATCAATAATATAAAAAGAGTGAATAACTCTAGACGACCGAATATCATGGCAATTGAAAGTACGGTTTTGGCACCATCAGAAACACCTGCATAATGTGCACCGGCATCTCCCAAAGCTGGTCCAAGATTGGTCAGACAGGCCAAGGAAGCTGAAAAAGCAGTGGTGATGTTTTCGCCAAATCCAGCCAGTAACAAGGTAAATACACACCATAAAAATAAAAACTGTACGAAGAATGCAGAAACCGAATCTAGGACTCGGTAATTAACCGTTTTACCATTGATTTTAATCAGGTATTTGCCATGAGGATGGATCAATCGGTAAAGCTCTCGCAAGCTCATTTTGAACAACAGAATCATTCTAATGACCTTAAAGCCACCTGCTGTTGATCCTGCGCACCCACCAATAACGCTGAATAGAATCAACAATAAAGGTAAAGCACCTGGCCACAGATAAAATGGCTCAGTGGTAAAACCAGTGGTGGTGCCTACAGACACAGCTTGGAAAGTACCTTGTCTGATGGACTCATACAATGAGCTTGAGACGCCACTGGTATATAACTGAAATGAGGTGACTGCAGAGGCTGCCACCATGAATCCAATGAAAACCTTAACTTCTGTATCAACTAAGTATGTTTTAATTGAAGCTGATTTCCATGCTAAGAAATGAGAGGCGAAGTTGATACCGGCGATCAGCATAAAGATTACGGCAATCATTTCTATCAATGAATTATTAAAATGACCCATTGAATTATCATAGGTCGAAAAGCCGCCTATGGAGATGGTCGAAAAGGCATGACAGATGGCATCAAACATATCCATACCAGCCATGTAATAACTCAAGCAACACATCACAGTTATGCCCAAATATATGTACCACAATGCTTTGGCCGTCTCGGTAATTCTGGGCGTGAGCTTTTGGTCTTTCATGGGCCCAGGTGTTTCAGCCCTGAAAATTTGCATGCCCCCAATGCGTAACATAGGCAAAACAGCCACTGCCAAAACGATGATACCCATACCTCCAAACCATTGTAGTTGTTGTCTGTAATATTTAATGGAATGGGGTAGTTCATCAATGTTGGTGAGGATGGTGGCACCAGTGGTGGTTAGGCCTGAGATTGATTCAAATATGGCATCAGTGATTGAAAGATTTAAGTTTTCTGATAAATACAAAGGCAATGAACCGGCTAAACCCACGATCAGCCATGAGGCACCGACCACCAAAAATCCACTGCGAATTTTCAGTTCGGCATCAATGCTGCGATACATATAAAAAGGGATGGCGCCAATCAAAGCCAAAGCTACGAAACCTTCTAAAAAAGGCCATATATCACCGTCTTGATATATGGACCCCACTAAGGCCGGTGGTAGCATCATGAATGAGGAAACCAGTAATAAAAGGCCGATAATTTTAGCTATAAGGCGTGGATTCATAGGATGGTCGTTATCGTATCATGGCTCGTGACATCATAAAAATGAAGCATCTACTTCAAACAGGCGTTTCAGGTCATTGATATTCCGTTTATCAGTCACAAACATAATTAAATGATCTTTGTTTTCAATTACCACATTGCGGTGTGCCATAATTACTTTTTCCTGACGAATCAAGCCCCCTATGTTACAACCTGAAGGCAGATTGATGTCTTGAATCATTTTACCTACGACTTTAGATGAAGTTGAATCACCTGTAACTTCAATTTCAATGGCTTCAGCTGCACCTGATCGCAAAGAATGTACGCGGGCTGTATAATCGCCACGAACATGCGCAAGGATCCCGCCCATGGTGATATGCTGTGGAGAAATGGCAATATCGATGGTGTCTTTTTCGATCAATTGGGCATAGTTTTGTTTATTGATTAGGGTCAATACTTTTTTCGCCCCCATTTTCTTTGCCATTAAAGCTGACAGCAAGTTGGCCTGATCATCGTTGGTTAAAGCACAAAATATATCGGTGTGATTGATGTTTTCTTCATTCAGTAGTTCTTCTGAGGTGCAATCTCCGCGAATAACCAAGGCTTTATTGAGTTCCTCCGCAATGAATTGAGATCTGGCTTTGTTGTACTCTATAATCTTAACCGAATGTTCGCGCTCCAAAGCCTTAGCTAGATTAAAACCAATATTTCCTCCACCTGCCAACATTATTTTATAATTTCTTTTACCCGTCTTCTGCCAAGCTTCCATGATCTTGCTGATGTGTTTTCTGGCCGCCAATAAAAAGACCATGTCATTGGTTTTAAGCACTGTGTCGCCATCAGGGAATACAGATTTATTGTCGCGAAAGATGGCTGCAACTCTGGCATCTACCCCTTCAGGTAATAAGTGATTAAATTCACGTAGTTGTTGATCGACCAAGGGGCCGTTCTTTTTAACCTTGATAGTTACAAGTTGTGCCAGACCTTGAGCAAAATCCATCACTTGCATCGCACCTGCATACTCAATTAGGCCCTTGATATGGCGAGTTACCAATTGTTCAGGCGATATATGAAAATCAATCGGCACATGCTCATGTTCGAACATTTCTGGATGCGAGGCGTATTCAGCTTCACGAATTCGAGCTATTTTTGTGGGTGTATTGAAAATACTGTAACAGACCTGACACGCCACCATATTGACTTCATCCGAATTGGTTAGTGCCACCACCATATCAGCATCATTGGCGCCTGCTCTTATCAATACAGACGGATGTGATGCATGACCATGAACCGTGCGAATATCAAACTTATTCTGCATGTCACTCAAACGCTCAAGATCTGTATCAACCACAGTCACGTCATTGTTCTCATGAGATAAATGTTCTGCAATAGATGAGCCCACTTGACCTGCGCCCAGGATGATGATTTTCATGACTTATCCATATTCTTGAAATTGATGTTCAAAGCCCTCAGTTTACGATATAAATTGGTGCGTTCCATGCCAGAAATTTTAGCCACATCGCCGACTTTACCTTCGGTTTGTTGTAAGTGGTGCAAAAAATAATCGCGTTCAAATTCTTCTCTGGCTTCTCTTAACTGCAGATCATAACGTGTGCTTTGAGATGTGTTTGACTGGGCTTGTTGGGTTTGCAATAACAGTTCAGTGACTTCTTCTAACTGTATTTCAGCTTCGCCTGGTTGGAGTTGTAATTGTCTGACCAGATTTTTTAGTTCGCGTAAATTACCAGGCCAAGGGTAATTACGTAAGTGATTTTGCGCTGCAAAGGACATTTTTCGATAAGGCGTTTGTTCTTGGTCTGGCAGGTAATTGGTATAGAAATTCAGTAACTCAGGAACATCTTCGGCACGGTCAGCCAATGCACAAACTGGCACGGTGAGCTCTGCCACAAACTCATACAAATCTCGATCAAATTCTGTGTTTTTCACCAATGTCTTGAGGTCTTGTTGAGTGGTTGAGAGCAGTTGTATTAGGTTGTTTTGTAAAGGGTTTTGCCACTTTTTTATATGGATCAATAACTTGTTTTGTAAACTGGAGGTTAAACAATCAATGTTAGTCAATATGATTGAACCGTTATTGGTATGTTGCTTGAGTTGTTGGTGATTTTTTTCTAAAATTTGATCAATGTTGCTGTCAGAGAGAGTCAGACTGTCAATGATGACTGCTGTGTTTTGGCTTTGATGACGCAATTGGTGTAGCCACAGTGCTAAAGTCAGTTTTCCAGTCCCGCTGTCACCAACAAAAAGGGTGTTGGCCGATGATTTACTCGATTTTTCTATATATTCGCGCAGGTCATTAGCAGCCTTTGAGTTACCTATTGGTTCAAGTACTTGCCACTCTTGATTACTTGAGTTGTTGGTGGCTTCACTGGGATGCTTTGCTAAAGTTTGTTCAATGGTTTGTAGTAGCTTTGCCAGGGATATGGGTTTTTCCACAAAGTCTCGAGCACCCATTTTAGTGGCTTCAATAGCGGTTTCAATCGTGCCATGGCCAGACATCATGACTACGGAAAAAGGCATGCTGTTATTTTGGTTCCAGGTTTTTAAAAGGCTGATGCCATCGACATCTGGCATCCAGATGTCTAGTAACACCAGATCTGGAGAAATGTCTTGTAGTTGTTGATTGGCATCCTGACCACCATTGGCAGTTGAAACCTGGTAACCTTCATCAGTCAGGATTTCCGAAATCAAGTTGCGTATATCGGGTTCGTCATCAACGATTAAAATATGTGATTGGCTCATAGATAAAGGTCCTACTGGTGCAAGCAACTTCTAATTCAGGAAAATTAATACCAATTTTACACGATTTTAAATAGATTTACTTGTGGTGCTTTGGGTTGAATTAGGGTTTGTTTCACTTAATGAACCAGGCCAAGGTAAAACCAGTTGCAAAACCCATGATGTGGCTTAACCAGGCGATGTCATAAGAAGGCTGAGGCTGAAACTGTAGAATAATTTGTACTACCAACCATAAGATGATGACCACTGCTATGGGCATTGAAGTTTTTTGTAGATAAAGTCCAATGGGTAAAATGAAATTGATTTTCTTCCGGGGAAACAAAACCAACCAATAGCCAATAAGACCAGAAACTGCACCACTGGCACCAATCAACAGATTGTTTTGTTCTTGCAAGAAAAAGCTGGCCACCAGGTTACCAATAATTCCTGAGGATAGAAAAACCAATAAGAATTTTTGACCACTGATGACCCTTTCGATGGAAAAGGCCAACAGCGCAAAGATCGAATAATTGATGACCCAATGAACCATGTTACCGTGTAAGAACAAAGAGGTCAGTAAGCGCAGAATTTCTGTGGGTTGTTGTTGAATCAGTGACCAATAATCCAATGTTTGAATGGCATAAAGGGTCATGATTTGAGGCTGGAAGTCAGTGAATTCAGTCAGCGTCAAAAACAATAAAAATAACAGTGAGATCAACACCGAAACATAAGGGAAGTAGCTCGGCGTTCTGTTAGAAAAATTGATCACTCAGGGAATAGATTATTTGGGAATTAAAAACTTAATGTTTTCGAAATTTAAGATCACACCTTCGCGATTAATTTCTTCTACCTCAACTATTTCTTCGATAAGATCGCCAGTGGCGTATTTGACTCCATTCAAAACGACCATTCGATTTTCTGGCACTGGATCAAATATATGAATGTTAAGTTTGACGGGGGGGATATTTTTACGAATTTCAAAATCAATCTGATGTATCAATAAATAATCCTGCTTCAGTGCAGGCTCAAGCGCATTGCGTTTTTTCTTTGCGACCATTGCAGTTTTTTCAGTGGTGATATCAACCGTATCCGTATCATCAGTGTTTGTCTTTGGATTGAGTTCATCGATTTTGGAGATTTTATCTGTGTTTTGTTGTTTTTCATTACCTGCTTCTCTTGAGGCTATTACTTCGAGTTGTTGCTGTTTTTGATCCTCAGCTTGCGGGTTAGGTTCAATGGTTGCCAAGGATTTTGCTTTGACCTCATCAGTTTTAGGTGGAGTCAATTTTTGGTTGTCTTTAGGCAAGGGTTTTGTGGCATTTTTAATGATATTTTGATCAATATCTGTGTTGGGTGCCTCAGAATCACTTTGATCGTTAGATGCAAAGCTGCTATTTGTTGGATCAAGTCCTAAAATGTTTTTGGTTTTGTTAATGGCTATGTGGTGCCAACCTTGAGTCCATGAAAAGGTGCCAAAAGCAACCAATAACAACAACATAACTAATAACCAAAAGCCACGGCGGCTTTTAGGCGGTGGCTCTTGACCAAATTGAATTTGATTGACTTGAGCACCAGTTTCGTTGGTGCGGTTATGATCAGATTTTTTTAAGGCATCTATGATTGAAGACATATTAAATTTACTTGGTTAATCAATTAATTTGGGTCCTTGATAAGCGTTTAACGACAACGCCATCTGTGTTTCTTTACCGATGATTCCATCAGCCAGTAAGCCATTGGCTTTTTGAAAAGCGGTGATCCATTCAGACAAATCTGCCAATCGAATATTGGGGTTGTTGTCAATAACTTGGGCCATATTCAGCGCCCAAGATTTTACTTTTTTGCCGATTGTATCATCAATTAACTCCACAGCCATTGGCCACAGAATAAAATAATGTCCAAACCAACGTTGTTCAATGGTTTCAATTGGGAAGCTATGATCGCCATCGACTGTGGCTAAAGTCAGTGTTTCATCTGCCAGTTTCTTCACCAATACCAGCTCATCATTATCTAGCAACAATAATACGGGTGCATTTTGTTGTTTTATCTGATTTATATTACCTTGTTTGCGTAGGCAAGCCATACCTACTAAAGTGATATCTGGGCATTGACTTTGATTCCAAATCACACTGCTAGATTCACCCCACAATGCCAAGTACTGTTGCCAACTGATGGCCGCATTGGGTACGTTCAATGGTTTTATATGACTGATGGGCTTCTCAATCGTAATGCTATCTACCTTGGGTTGTGGATGATTGGCAGGGGTTTTGACCGCATTGTTCAGGGGCCAGAACCACCACAGAAGAATGCATGCCAATGGAATTAAACTCAAAAGCACAAAATGTAGCTGTTGTTTTTTCTTTTGATCAGGGTAGATCTCAAGAATGGCTTGTTTGACATGTTTTTGTTTAACCGATTTAGACTCAGCTGCAAAGGCGACCAATAACGCACGGTCACATAAAACATTGATCAAACGTGGAATACCTTCGGTTTGTTGAAAAATCTTATGGATTGAATTACTGGTTATCAATTCCTTTGCACCGCCGCTCACAGCAATGCGGTGTTGAATGTATTGTTTGGTTTCGGCTCTAGATAGAGGCTGAAGGTGGAACCTTGAAGTGATTCTTTGTGCCAATTGACGTAAATCTTTTCTTTGCATCAGCTGTTTCAGCTCAGGTTGTCCAATTAAAATGATCTGTAATAGCTTTTGTTGATCAGTTTCTAAATTAGTTAATAGACGAAGTTGTTCTAAAGTGTCTCGGGGAATGTTTTGAGCTTCATCAATGATCACCAAGGTGTTTTTACCTTCAGACCACCACTGTAATAAGTGTTCATTGAGCTTTTCTACCATCGCATTGAGCTTTCCTTTCATGCCTCTGGTAGATAACTTAAATTCTTTGAAGATATTTTCCAACAACTCAATGGGAGTGACATTGGGGTTAAGGATTAACGCGGCTTGGGTATCGGCTGGTAATTTTTGTAAAAATAAACGACTGATGGTGGTTTTTCCAGTACCCACTTCGCCAGTCAGTTGGACAAATCCAGCGCCGCCGCCACGTGTTACGCCGTAAATTAAGTGTGCCAGCGATTCTTCGTGTTTTTGACTCAAGTACACGAATTCTGGATCAGGGGTGATCGAGAAAGGTGTTTGTTGTAAGTCAAAATACTCTAAATACATGAGCTATCAGGCACAAATGTCAGCAAAAGGTTCAATTGTAATCTTCTTTATGTAAGTAAGCAAAAATCAATGAAAAATCTCATTTTTAAATGTATGATGATTTTTTTGTTAGGGTTGAGGTGTTTTTTATGAAGTTGTTAATTTTATCCACTACATTATTATTGGTGACAGATGTTTTGGCTGTGCAAAAGGCAGTTACAGAGGAAGGTGAAGTTGTTCTCCTTCGTGATGATGGCACTTGGAGTTATGAGAATAAACCTGTACCAGAGCTGGTCGAATTAACCATGAATCCTGATGAATTCAAAAAGTCACCGGCTGCCAATTTTAGCTTGAAAAGTAGCATAACAAACTTAAACTTTTGGATTGACCCAAAGCAATGGTCTTTCAAGAAAGCCGATGAAAATGGCGCTGCAGAATATGATCTCAGCTTAAAAGGCGGTGATCTTTATGGAATGGTTATATCAGAACAGTTAGAAGTAGGTGTAGAAACATTGGCAGATGTGGCATTTGAAAATGCGCAAGAAGCTGGTTCTGATATGCGTATAGTAAACAAAGAGTATCGAATGGTAAACGGTCTAAAAGTAATTTATATGGAAATGGAAGGAACGATTCAAGGCATTAAGTTCACTTATTTTGGCCACTATTATTCCGACTCATCTGGTTCTGTTCAGTTCTTAGCTTACACTGGTACCAGTTTAGCGCAAAAATATGAGAGTGAAATCAATCAATATTTAAATGGCATAGCGCTGAAATAATGAAGGTTTGTCAAAGTTTTTGAAAGTTAATCGCATATATTTACTTGGTGTAAAGAAGAACAAACAAGTCTTCCATGACTTGTTTGTTGTTCGTCGTTTGATTCATAAATCATTCAATTCTCATTTCACTGTTGTTCATTTTGGCTGAAGCATAAGTTGCAAGCTTTCCAGGTTGAGCATTGGCATTGGTGAATCGATTGTATGAGAATGCAATGAATGGGAGCCCGTGGTATGTTTGTGAAGTTTGGTCTATGGCATTGATGCCACGGTTATTTACATTATATTGCATGATTTCTCGTCTTTTCCCTGTTTCCAAGTTTGTGATTTCTGGACTGCAAACAGTAGAAATTCTTTCAATTAGAATATCTAAGCTTAAAGAAGACACGTTATCCCTGGCCTGACCTGAGATGGTGGAATTAGGTGAGAGAAGTTCACCGTTAACATCTGAATAACTTTTTACAATCATATTGGTATTGACGATACTATTAAAGCTTAACGCAAAAAAAGCAGGCGGTGGTGGTGGATCTGTAACAGCTGTTGACCGATAACAAAAATTACCATTCCTGTCAAAAACAAGGCCATTGGGACCATGAAGGCGTCTTGAGAAAAAGAATTGATCTTCATCGAGAAAAGGATCTTCGACACCGTAAATGAATGGGACATTCGTTTGGTTGTTATCTAAATGATATTGGAGTGTAGGAAATGAAATAACCCATTCACTTTGGGCATCAACCACATCTTCAACATTGAATTCATTTTCTGTAGAAGTTTTCATGAGTAAAGCACTCACGGCTTCATAGCCGGTTGGCCATTGGGTAGTGATCGCTTTACCTTGGTAAATTACCATACTGGTATTAACACCACTGCTCAAGTTGGGTAAACCAGAATCTGGGGCGTGATGAGCGATACTTTCAGCAGGGTAGAAGTTTTCGAGTGTGATTGAAGGTACCTGAAATGAAAAGCCGTTGGCCACATCAAACACGGTGACTTGTCCAGTTATACCACCACTAACTGGTGACAATAAATCATTATCTTCTGAAACCCATACACCGCCATCTTCCCAGCCTAGACCAATTTGGTTACAGTTTTCTTCTGCTGAAGTATTGAAATCAAAGAACTCAGATGATGAAAAATTGGCCATTTCGATGACTTCAATCATACCCGTTTGCCATTCCCAATCTGATGCTAAACTCTGGTCGGGGTTGTTTAAATTTAACACACAAGATTCATCGTTTGAATAAAGGTTAATAAAGCCATCGGTTTCAACCAAGCCCATGGTCCAAATGTCATAACCATCAAGGTACAAGTTGAATGAGTACATGGCATCGCCACTTTTGGCTTCTCTGATGTTGATCTTAACTGCTTTTGGCAATTCTGATTGGTTGTTGACAGAAACAACTGTGTTCAAGCCATTGGCTACGGTGTAATAGGGAAAGATGAGGGCTTGGCCATGACCTGTTTGGCTGATATGAACTGCCGCATGGCTTTGTATACTTGTCCATAAGAAAAAGGTTGAAAATAGAAAATTAAAATTAGTACGCATATGTTATCTATCCTGCATGATGTTAATAAAATTCAAGTGCCTGAATGTTAGTAATTTCTTTAACAAAAAGTATGATTTTTACATGAAAAATACATGAAAAATTTATAAACAGTCTGATATAGCTACGGTTTTAATGGTTTGTTAACAGTTTTTGAATGCTGTTTACTATGTTGTTCAGGCCTTTATTCGATTGAATTGATCTAATACATACATAGTGGCTGAGTCGTTAAAGAAGGTTC
>CAZVZJ010000054.1:0-23140 GCA_964631055.1 uncultured Marinicella sp. | reverse complement strand
CAATCGTGCCCACGTTCACATGGGGCTTATTGCGTTCAAATTTTTCTTTTGACATGTTGTTGCTACTCCATAAAAAACAAGTAGTTAATAATAATAAAGTGCCTTGCTTAAATTGCTTTTATCATTACAACAAAAGCCTTTTGTACAAACGCCCTCCCAAATCGCTTCGAATCCAAGATTCTTAACACTGTTAAGCAGTGGTGCCCATAACTGGAGTCGAACCAGTGACCTCTTCCCTACCAAGAAAGTGCTCTACCGACTGAGCTATATGGGCTAAAAACAATGGAGCGGGTGATGGGAATCGAACCCACGTGTTCAGCTTGGAAGGCTGACGTTCTACCATTGAACTACACCCGCTCAATTAATAATCAGCTTCAAAAACCGACTACAGTTAAGTGGTGGAGGGAGCAGGATTCGAACCTGCGTACTCTGAGAGAACGGATTTACAGTCCGTCGCCTTTAACCACTCGGCCATCCCTCCATCGAACGAAGCACGGCATTTTCGTAGAATACGCAACGAAAGTCAATATAAAAAGTCAGTAATTTCACTGCTTTTCTTTACCAGCTTTCGAGTCTTCGAGCAAGCAGCGAATTATAGGCATTTGTTATGGAAAAACAATCTATTTTTTAAGCAGTTTTTCCCATCTATCAATTGCATATGGATAATCTTCAATATAACAGCCTACAACAGCAGTATAAAATAGCATTGGTATACATTTAGATTGGCTATACAATGCCTGATTATTAATTAAAAAACACAACAAATTAAACAAGATGTTTACCAATAAAAGTATACTATTAAAGTTAATATTTTGCTTTGCACTGAGTGCTTGCAATCACTCTGGCAACGACGCTGACACCATTCAAAATAAAAACCAACTCAGCCAAAGCACAAAACTCATCACCAGTATATCTCTGTCTCCACACTTAACTGAATTGATTTATTCTGCAGGCGGTGGTGAAAATTTAGTTGGAATCAGCGCTTACAGTAACTATCCAAAAGACGCCCTTAACAAACAAATCATCGGCGATGCCTTTCATTTGAATTTAGAATTGATCAGCGAACTCAAACCTGATGTGATTTTTTATTGGCACAATGGCACACCCATGCAAACCATAGAGCAGCTTAAATCAATGGGCTTTAATTTGGTGAATGTCGAAATTAACAAATTAAAAGATATTCCTAAAGCAATTGACCAAATTGCTCAAACACTGAACACCCAAGCCAGCGAATCAGTTAATAATTTTGTATCCGAACTTAATCAACTCAAGCAACAGCCTCGAACTCAACACACAGCATTGATACAAATTTCTAACCAACCCATCTATACCATCAATGGTCAGCACTGGATGAGCGAAGCTGCTGAAACTTGCGGGCTCAATAATGTATTCAACAAACTGGAAAAACTATCCGCTGCAGTTACTTTAGAGTCCGTCGTTTTGAAAAAACCTGCAGTTATTGTTAGGTTGGAGCCATTACAAGATGACCACCAATTGGCACAATGGCCCAGCATTCCAGCCATTGCTAACCAACATATTGCCGTACTTGAAGCCGACCACTTTACTCGACCGACTTTAAGAACACTGTCGGCCATTAAATCATTATGTACACAAGTTGCCAACTTTTAATCCATGCGATTTTCACCCAGCAACTCATATTCATTGTCAAACATTGCAGTCAATAACAACTTCCCATCATCAGCCACTTTGAATTGCCCATATTGTGCCATATCAAATAAAGCAGCATCACCTTCCTGAAAGAAAAAAGCATTGGTAGCGAACTGAACTCGATTATCACGGATTCTATACTGAAGTTTAAGCAATGAATCAGCGGCAGACTCACTACTCTGCCATAGGTTTTGACCAGCCTCAGTTAAAGCATGAAACTGACCCACACCGTTTTCATCAATGTTCACCCAAACATAACCATCATGATTTTCTTGCCTGCCTGGCAAACTCGATACTGGTAAGTTGTCGCGAATTTGCCCAGCCATGGCAAAACGCAAACGCATGAAATCACCTTGCATAATTGACCGTGGATCCACCGGGGCAAGCTCCAACAGAACTGATTTTCCTTCGGCCAAAACCTGTTCTTTTTGTATGATCGAATGATTAACACCTACAAGACCAACTACTAAAGTCAATATTGCAGCGATTTTCTGCCAAGCTGTTAAACCATAGCTCTCACCTGTTTCTGATGTATCAGAGCGCGTGTTTTGCTCAGATGCCAAACTGTATTTCAATAACAAGGCACCTAACAACAGCACCACACCCATGACCATCAAGATCATCGACTTATGCAACAGTGTTATTTGCAAAGAATAGTAATACCAACTGATAAATCCCAACAAAGCCAAACTTCCCATGACCATTAGCACTTTATTTTGCCTGGCAAAACCCACCAACAACACCAACAAAGCACTGCTTAAGCCGATAATTGGCATCGCCGAAAACAGCATCATCACAGCTGCCAAAATAACCAAGCGTCCAGCTGTAGAAGCCAAGTTAACACTTTGTTCTAGTGCCACCCTATAAATAAAATACAACAGTACCAAAGAATTCAGTACCGCTGATATCCAATTGGCATTTCGCATCAACCAAGACAGCTCAGCCGATTGAAACCAAAATGGGGACAACCACAATTGGTTTTGCACATTAAGGCACAGTAAAGATAATGCCAACGCGTAGCCAATAGGCTCATAAAAATCTTGTTCTGACTGCCAACCTGTTTTATTTAACCAAATCCAAACAAATAAAGCAGCCACAATGGCACTGCCCAAGCCTGAATAAATCAAAACATCAAAACTCCAAAACAGTGCCAGCACCGCAAAACAAGTGCTTAAGAAGCGATGTAAATAATGATTGACCAGCCACATCAAGAGCAATTGATACATACCAATTAAAAATATCCAATGGCGTGACCTGAAATCAAACACAGCAAACAAACCAAAAGCAAACAAAAATTGTCCCGTTAAACTGAATGCCAAGACCAACTGCTCAAAGAAGTCACTGTCAGATTTATTTTTAAAAAACACATAAGTTGAAACATTAATGATGACACCCAAGAACATCAATGCAGCGCCATATTGGAACAACCCAACAATGCCAAACCCTAAAAAGCCTATTAAAAACAAAGCAGCCAACCAGCCTGCAAAGCCTTGTAAAACCCTTACATACCACAAAGTTTGAACTTTTCCGTCTTTTTCATTTGGAACTACGCCTGAAACTATTTTCTGCAACTTAAGCTGCTCCCAAACTTTAACATCACTCATGACGAGACCTCCGCTTTAAACACCTCATGTGTTTGCTTAATCCATTGCACTGCAAACGTGGTCATTCCAATCAAACAAATGGCCATTAACAACAAAGCTCCTTCATCCAAACCTTCAAATACAACATAAGCTAAATAGGCAAGAATAAAAGCAATTAAAGACATCAACCAAGCGGTTAACATCAACAAGTCCTTTGCTTTGAAACGATAATAAACAAAGGCTAAAGTCATCAAAGAAGCATACAAAACAAAATTAAGGGCACGATGACTTGCACTTTCCCAAAGAGAATGCATCCCTACAGAGGTCAATATATAAAAAACCACCAGCCCTAAAACCTGAGCTGACCAGCGATTTCTGAGTTTGGATACCCGCAACATTTTTTGCAAGTAAGCGGATGTGGTTTGACTAGACAGTAACTCCATTAGAACCAGTATGCTGAAATTGACCAATAAATATGACCAAAACCAACCAGAACCAGAATACATTGCGCCGATTAAAGAGTGGTTGATATCCATATACAAACCCAGTCCTGTATTGATCAATACAGCCCAAAACACCCACAAAACCTCAGAGCGACTGAATAAAACCAAAGGTGTAATCAACAAAGCCCAGGTAACAAATAATTGCCATGGGTCGGCACCCGTCTGATAGGTTTGGCCAAATAAAGCCAATAAGGCACCCAGCACAATCACTGCCACCAGTAGCAAAGCTTGTGACAACCAAAATGATTGAGATTTAAAATAGTAGCCGACAAATGAGAGAACCAACAACACCTGTAATGCCGCAAACTTATACATGCGGCCCATTTCATTCCAGTTGAATGCAAAGAAAAACACCACACCAAAAGCCAAAGACAACAAACCCAACAACAACAATAAATTTCTACTGAATACCAACCATGCCGAAGCAGTTGGGCGCTCTCCTGCAAGCTGCAAAGCCTCTTGTTGTTGTTCCGGTTTAACCAGACCTTGCATAATCCACTGATAGATTGATTGACTCATAATAGGCTCAATATTTATTAACCATCCATCTTATGATGTTTCTGTAAATTTTAAAACCCAGACAGATTAAAGAGCAAACCACAGAACCAAAGTATCAATATAAGGCACTCAATTCGAGGAACAAAAGCAAAAGCACACAAAACACATGCCAAGGAAAATGTAGTAAACTGCTGCACTTTAATTTCGATCAATTGATTATTGGGAGTCGCATGAACAACACCACAAAGACCTTTTGCAAAACAACATTAGCCGCGGCTTTACTCTTAGAACTAACTGTAGGTGCACAAGCAGCCATCATCAATGTAGATAACAGCAGTTGCTTATTGGCAGATGCCATCACTGCTGCCAATAATGATGAGGCCACCCCAGGTTGTTCTACAGGGAATGGTGATGATGTCATTGAATTACCGACAGACAGTACCATTACTTTATCCGAAGCCTTACCAGCCATCATTAACAATGTGACCATTAATGCCAATGGCTCAACCATTACTCGCGATCAAGCTGCAGCTGAATTTTCCATCATTCAAGTTGGCAGTATCGACTATATTGACAATTTACCTACTCTGGTTTTGAATGATGCAACAATCACTGGAGGTTCACGCGCGAATAATTTGGGTGGAGGTATCAGCACTCTAGATGCGTCCTTGATTCTGAATGATTCAATAATTTCAAACAATACAGGAGGCGGTCTTACTCTTTCTAGATTCAATTCTTCAGAAATTAATCGCTCAGTTATCAGTTACAACCAATCTTCAGCTGTTGGTTTCTTGTATGGTGCTGCCATATCTGCCAGCAGTGGCAATCTAACCATTTCAAACTCAACCATAGCAAATAACACATCTAACTCGGGTCTAGGCGGCGCAGGCATTTATGCGTCAAACTATTACGGTGCACTTAATCTCGGCATATACAACTCAACCATTTCCAGCAATACTGCCACATTTGATGGTGCAGGTATATTCCATTATGACTTCAATCAATTCACCTCAACAGTAAGTGTTGTTGCCAGTACCATAACTAACAACCAAAGCCAAAGTAATGGTGGCGGCATTTATAACGACTCAGCTGATTTCACTGTAAGCCAAACATTAATTTCAGGAAACACAGCTTCCAGCAATGGCAATGAAATTAACTCAACAGGCGGTACATTTATACTCAACGACTACAACCTTATCGGTTTGAACAATAGCAACGGCTCAACAGGTATCACCATTGGAGCCACCGACATTGTTCCCACCCAATCCAACCTCAGCGACATCATTGAAACAACATTGGCAGATAACGGCGGTACCACACCCACCCACAAGCTTACGCTGAACTCTCCAGCAGTAGATGCCATCAATCCAGCCAACTGTGCCACCACCAGTGACCAGATTGGAAACACTCGTGGCAATGACGGGAATGGTGATCAAGTAAATGGTTGTGACATTGGGGCCGTGGAATTACAAGCAGCTCAAGACGATCTGATTTTTATGAATGGATTTGAAACCAATTAATTTTTAAAAGACATAGGTACGAAAAAGCCCGATCTCACAATCGGGCTTTTTTATTAGAATAAAAACCAAAACAATCACTCTCGATCAGTTATTGGCCCCACTTTTCGTGTATCTGGCCCCGTATAATCGGCATTGGGTCTGATAATGCGGTTATTTTCTCGCTGCTCCATCACATGAGCCGTCCAACCAGTCACACGAGACATCACAAAAATTGGCGTAAATAACTCTGTAGGAATACCCATGAAATGGTAGGCCGAAGCATGGAAGAAATCTGCATTAGGGAATAATTTTTTCTCATCCCACATTTTCTTTTCAACAGCACAACTGACCGGGTATAGTACCGTATCACCCACTTCATCAGCCAATTTTTCTGACCACCGTTTGATGATGGCATTTCGAGGGTCGCGCTCGGTATAAACGGCATGACCAAAACCCATGATCAATTGTTTTGTTTCAAGCATGTGCCCAATGGCCGCCTCTGCTTCTTCGGGTGTTGACCATTGCTCGATCAAAGCCATGGCTGCCTCATTGGCACCACCATGTAATGGCCCACGCAAGGCCCCTACTGAAGCGGTTACACAAGAATGAATATCTGACAATGTAGAGGCAACCACACGACCAGTAAAAGTTGATGCATTGAATTCGTGCTCTGCATACAGAATCAATGACACATCCATGACCCTGGCGTGTAAATCACTGGGCGCTTTGCCATGTAACATTTCTAAGAAATGGGCACCAACGCCATCAATAGTCGACGCCGTTTCTATGCGCACACCTTCAGTCACGAATTTATACCAGTAACAAATGATAGATGGGAAAATAGCCACCAAACGGTCAGCTTTATCCAATTGTTGTGAAAAATCAGTTTCACCTTCTACATTACCTAAAATTGAACAGCCTGTTCGCATCACATCCATCGGATGAGCATCTCTTGGTATCAACTCCAGCGTTTTCCTCACTGCTTCTGGCAACTCACGCATTGAGTTTATTCTTTGCTTATAAGCATCTAACTCAGATTGGTTGGGCAATTTACCATGCAAGATTAAGTAAGCTGTTTCATAAAAACTGGCATTGGTGGCCAAATCATCGACGTCATAGCCACGATAAGTTAAGCCGGCACCAATTTTCCCCACCGTACAAAGTTTTGTTTCTCCAGCGCTTTGACCTCGAAGGCCAGCCCCGCCTGCTTTTTTTGCATTACCCATATTCTTTTCTCTTTTTTAAAGGGGTCAGTACCCTTTAGATATTCTATAAAGGTATAACAGCGTTTGACACTCTGTTTTAAAGGGTACTGACCCCTTTAAAAATACCTCGTTAACATTCAATCTTCTTTAAAAAGCTGATCTAATTTTTGTTCATAGCTGTGATAGTCTAAATGCCCATACAATTCTTCTCTGGTTTGCATGATGTCCAACACATCTTTTTGATGCCCTTGAGCCAGAATTGACTGATAAACTAATTCAGCTGCTCTGTTCATGGCTCGATAGGCGCTGCAACAATATAAAACAATATCTACCCCATGTTCACTCAGCTCCTCTGAGGTGAATAAAGGTGTATGCCCAAACTCGGTGATATTGGCCAACACAGGGACACCAACGGCATCTCTGAATCTTTGGTATTGGTCAAGCGTTTTCATTGCTTCTGGAAAGATCATATCAGCACCCGCTTCGACGCAAGCCACAGCCCGCTCCATAGCTGCAGCTTCACCTTCAATAGCCAAAGCATCGGTTCTGGCCATAATCACAAAGTCCTCATCAGTTCTCGCATCCACTGCAGCCTTGATTCGATCAACCATTTCTTGTTGTGAGACCACTTCTTTATTCGGTCGATGACCACATCTTTTTTGCGCCACTTGATCTTCGATGTGCATGGCGGCAGCACCTGCCTTAATAACCGATCGCGTTGTTCTGGCGATGTTGAATGCGCCGCCCCAACCTGTGTCTACATCGATGAGTAAAGGCAAATCACAGACATCAGTGATTCTGCGCACATCAGTCAACACATCTTCCAATGAAGAAATACCCAAATCGGGCATGCCTAAAGAGTTAGCAGCCACCCCACCACCTGATAGGTATATGGCTTGGTGGCCTACATTTTTTGCCATCCGAGCCGTGTATGCATTAATGGTCCCTACCACTTTTAATGGCTGATTATCTGTGACGGCTTGGCGGAACTTGAGACCCGCGCTTTGAATTGAATTGGTCATATTTGTCGTTGGTTGGCTGTTTTGTAATCACAAGTGTATACAAACTAAACTCGGCTTGTCTTGCCAAAACAGTGATTTGTAAGAACTAAACCCATCTGTTAATTCAATTGATTTTCAGGAACGCCCAAAACAATTGAAATGCTCAAAAATGAGCGCGAACACTATAGCAGATTCAGCCCAAAATAACCAGTTCCAATCTACCAATAAAATGACTGGAAATCAGCTATGAACCGTTTTGATGAGGCCGTTGATACCACCTTGTAGTGCATAGACATCATAACCCAAAGTGGCCAAAGTAAAAGCAGCTGAAGCACACCGAGAACCTAAGTTACTACAAGTGATGATGGTGGAATTTAAATTAAGCTTGTGAATATTTTTTCTGATTTGATTCACAGGAATATTAAAACAACCTTCGATAGATTGTTGGGCGAATTCAGTAGACTCCCTCACATCAACCAAAGTTGCGCCTGATTGCAACATTTCCAGGGCAGCTTGGGGATTGACCCACCTGATAACATGTGCTTTGAGCAATTTCGAAAATGTAGCACCTGCCAAAGACATCAATAAACCATCGGTTTTCATGCGTACAGAAGCATTTCTTGGCTCACTGCTGACCAAAGCTGACTCGCCAAAGAGTGCGCCTTTTTCAAGGTTAGCCACTTTTTGTTCGCCTTCAGCAATGACTTGAAAAACCTCTGCCTCACCACCAGCGATGATATAGCAAAAATCTCCGGGATCACCTTCCGCAACTATTTCATCTCCTGCTTTAACAGGCTTGGCTTCTAATTGCATGAACATTTCTTGAATATTCCCTTGAGGCAACATCTGAACTGAACGACTCTTCAACAACCCGGACACCCATTCATAACTGTCGTGCCCACGTAATGGACTGTCATGACTGGCATCAGAATACACACTGTTCCAGACTTGTATGTGATCTAAAAGGTTTGAACTTATTTGAAAGCCAGTCATGTTTTTCGATGTGACTACTGCATCCATGGTATTACTTTTATTGGCATCGCCAATTGGATACTTAGAGGAAAGTGAAGTTGATTTTAAGGTTTTTTCTCGTCCTTTATCCGTGGTGATTTGCACCACTCCATTGATCAAGTATTTGGTATTCTCCGCACTGCGATTAATTTCATACAGCTTTTCACCCTGTTGCTTTTCAAAAAAGTCAAACTCTTTCAATAGCAATGGATAAAACTTCATATCTATTCTATTAAAAGGATAATACTCTTTTAAGTCTTCCGCCTCAATCATTCCTGTGTTCTCTCAAATAACAGCTTAATAATAACCCATTTAAAATAATAACTCAAAAAGTTAAATTTTATGTTTATCAGGTTAAGGATGTTTTTACCTAAAAAATTAATCACCCTGATCAAATTATAAGAATCAATCGTGCTAAACTGCCCCAATTTATCATGAACTGTCATGGCTGAAACTTTTAAAAATTTACTACACCCTAAGTTTTTACACATGACATTGTTTGGCTTTTCAGCTGGCATTCCCTATTACCTGATTTTTTCATCTTTATCTTTGTGGTTAGATCAGGTAGGCGTTGAAAAATCTTCCATCACTTATTTCAGTTGGGCTGCGTTAGGCTATTCATTCAAGTATTTATGGTCGCCTTTGGTTGACCGACTACCAATTCCCATTCTCAGTGCCAAAATGGGCCAAAGAAGGGCCTGGCTATTGCTGATTCAAATGTTGATCATATTAGCCATTTCTCTGATGGCATTCACTGATCCAGCACAAAGCGCTCAAGCCCTCACACAAATGGCATTAGCAGTTACTCTGCTAGGATTTTCTGCTGCTACGCAAGACATTTTAATTGATGCCTGGCGAATTGAAGCCTCAACTGATAAAGACATAGCAATGCTCTCATCTGTCTATACGGTGGGTTATCGACTGGGTATGCTTACCTCTGGTGCCGGTGCCCTCTATGTTGCTGCTTATTTTGGTACCAGCATGGAAAATTATAACTACACTGCTTGGCAAATCAGCTACCTTTCAATGGCTGCCACTATTTTGGTTGGGATAGCCACCACTTTATGGATCAAAGAGCCGCAAAAAGCCAAGTCATTGGTTCACAGCACCAAAGATTACTTGGCAGTGATTTTAATCTTTATCATCGGCATCACTGTAATGATTACAGTTTATCGCTCATTATCACCTTTCACTGAGCAAATTCAAAACATGCTGTTCCAATGGTTTAACAACAAACCATTGGCCAGCCTATTAACGACATTGATGCAGTTAGGCACATCATTAACTTTCGCCGTTTTGGCAGCACTGCTCACTGCCAAAACACCCATAGTGAATACAGCCATGATCAAAGAAGTCTATTGGCACCCAGTACATGACTTATTCAAACGTCAAAAAAAGCATATTTGGCTATTGGTTGGTATCATCTGCACTTACCGCATCGCAGATATTGTTATGGGTGTAACTGCCAACCTGTTTTACCAATACAAAGGTTTCGATTTAGATGAAATTGCCAGTATTGTTAAAACCTTTGGCTTAATAATGACCATCAGCGGTGGGATAGTTGGTGGGTTTTTAGTGGTCAGGTATGGCATCATGAAAATCATGATCATAGCAGCCATCTTATCTGCCGCCACCAACTTACTGTTCATGGTTATGGATGGCATGGATAAAAGCTTAATCTACTTAACATTTATGATAAGCGCGGATAATTTATCGCAAGGCATGGCATTAACAGCATTTGTTGGCTTTCTGTCTTTATTGGTTAACCGCCAATTCACCGCAGTTCAATATGCCATGTTTTCATCTGTCATGACTTTATTCCCCAAAATCCTTGGGGGCTATTCAGGTGGTATGGTTGCACAAATGGGTTATGCCAACTTTTATTTAATGACAGCCATCATTGGGATTCCAGTGGTCTTGATGTTGATGTATGCGGTAAAAATCAAAGCGTTTGAATTCACCGACCAAGGCCAAAACAATGATCAGAGTAAGGCATCTCAATAAGCACCAAGCGCGCATCAACTGTTATAATGCCATTTTTTTTACACTCATACAAAAATGACTGACAAGACAGTAGAATTTCCCAAAGAATCTAAAGTCATCATGATCCCTGGTCCAGCTGGCCAAATTGAATGTTTGACCGCACCACCAGAAGCGGACGCGGTGGATAAAAACCGCATGGCTTTGATTTGTCACCCACATCCTTTATATGGTGGCACCATGCGCAATAAGGTTACACACATGTTGGAAAAAGCTTTTAAGGATATGGGCGCACATACGGTTCGTTTCAATTTTCGAGGTGTGGGTGAATCTGATGGTGTGTTTGATGATGGTGTGGGTGAAGCTGAAGATTTGCTGGCCGTATACAAATGGGCTAAAACAGCCATGCCACACTGTAAATTTTGGTTGGCTGGCTTTTCATTTGGTTCTTATGTCGCCCTGCGTGCTGTCCACGACATAGACCCTGAACAGTTTGTCACTGTTGCTCCTCCCGTTGAACGTTATGATTATACCGAACTGGCCCCTCCAACATGCCCATGGTTGGTGGTGCAAGGCGATGAAGATGATGTGGTCAGTCCAAGAGCCGTATATGAATACGTAGAACAACAAGACCCCAAACCGCAGTTAATCACCATGAAAGCCGGACACTTTTTTCACCGACGCTTACTGGACCTCAAAGGCGCCATCAAGAACGGCATCTTAAGACAAGTTAACACCTAAGACTCACATCAGAAGATGTCAAAACTCAGCCCCAAAGCACAATATCTACACGAAATTGAAAGTGGTGTCATATGGCGCGATGAATTACAGGCCCATGTGGTTGATGAGTTTGAACGATTATATCAAGACCTGACTCTATCCAAAACTCAATCTTGGTCAATTACTCAATTATGGAACAAATCTGAACCGGCACCTAAAGGCCTCTATATTTACGGCTCAGTTGGGCGTGGAAAAACTCACTTGATGGATTTATTCTTTGAATCCTTGCCTGATACAGTTGGTAAACAAAGACAGCATTATCATGAATTTATGCTGTGGTTACACCAGCAGTTACGCCAGCACAGTGAGGTTAAAAACCCCTTAAATAAAATATTTAAAAAATTAGCCAAAGATGTTCAAATATTATGTTTGGATGAATTTTTAGTTAACGACATAGCCAATGCCATGTTGTTAGCAGGCATGTTACAAGCTTTTACCCAACATGGCATTGCTCTGGTTACCACATCCAATGTTAAGCCAGTAGATTTATACAAAGACGGTTTACAAAGGGCTCAATTTTTACCCGCCATAGATTGGATACTGACCCACATGCAAGTCATGCATTTAGATGGAGACCAAGACTTTCGGCAGCAAGACAGTGACAACAACCAGCATGAACACTGGTATTATCCGATCAATGACTCCAGCTATAACCGATTGCATGAAAGGTATCAAACACTGACTGAAAACCATGAAAACTCCGATGCCAACTGGCTGATCAATGACCGGGCGCTGCAAGTGCTAAAATTCGCCAACAAAACGCTTTGGTGTGATTTCGATACTTTATGCAAACAAGCCAGAAACGCTGCAGACTACATCGATATTGCAAATAAAATTGAAACCTTAGTGATTACCAACATACCCAGCATGTCTGCTGACAATGACAATGAAGCAAGGCGCTTTATCACATTAATAGATGTGATTTACGAGCAAGAAGTCAAAATTGTCGCCCAAGCCGCTTGCCATTATAAGATGATTTACAGTGGCAAAAAAATGGCCTTTGAATTTAAACGCGCCGCTTCTAGATTGGCTGAACTTTTGATTAATAGCTAAATTCAAGATGTCTAAGAATTTCAAAAGCGAACTTGGCACAATATGTTCGAATTGTATAAAAGGTGACCAATTTAGAAGGGATTTCATCACATTATCTAAATTTGACAACCAAGGAATCAATGTAAAAACTGGGGAAAACCTTCTTCTAGAATTAGACCCTTGTTCATTTTGCAATGGAATTGATAGCCCTCGTTTGAAAATTGGAATACCGGACACAATTATTAATGGCGGCCTGGGGACTAATCAATTTTTAAACTTGTTAAAAATATACATTCTTCAAAACTTAACCCCAAATGAAATTTATCCTCAAGAAACACCAGACCCCACAATCCTAGTAGGACCTTTACTAAATAAGATTGTTGACAATAAAAATTTACTTAGTAATAAAGTTAATAATAATAAAACAATTTTAAAACATATGATAAATTTATTAATTAACTTAGACGGAGGGCAGGAATTCTCCATTCGTTCATTCGCAAACACAGAACACAAGGACAAATTTCTTAAAGACTTTTCTTGTCCTTTGATAAAACAAATTCAAAATGATCTTATTAGACAGAACTTTTTTCAAACTAGCTCTTACTATATTAGTGAAATCTCAAAATATTTAAAAATATTTGAAATTAAATTGAACAAAGGAAAGACTTCATTTTTTCGAGCAAGAATTGGAGCCAAACAATCTCCAAAAAAAGAAGCATATTCAGATAGTGAAATTGGAGCCGCACCAATTGACTCATGTAGAGTAGGTCGATTGAATAGAGCTGGCGAATCATTTTTATATTTATCTAGAGACCAACAAACTGCAATTTACGAGGTACGACCTCACCCCGGCCATCTTGTTTCTACTGGACAATTCCAATGCATCAAAGGGTTAAAGTTAATTAGTATGAAAAAATTAAGCCTTTTAACAGCTATAAGATCAAAACATGAATTTGATGCTTATTTATTTTTAAAAACCATGAATGATTTATTTTCTGCTCACGTGCCCCCGGACCAAATAAACAAATATAAAATCACTCAGTATTTTGCTTGGGTGATCAGAAATCAAGGCTATGACGGAATTGAGTTTAAAAGCTCGTTAAAAAATGGTGGAATTAATTACGTTATTTTTAATCCAAGTAACATGAGCTACGTTAACAATTCAGCAGAACTTTTAGAAGTAAAGAATTTAAGTTACAAGACTGCTTCTGTAAAACCTTCTATTCCTTAGCATTGTTTTTATTGAGTTAGTTCCAAACCTTTAAATACCTTATCAGAAAAGTATTATTTTAAAACTGAATTAAAGAATGTTTTTTATTCCAATAAGGCAAATGTTATCTAGTTGGTACTCAGCTATCAGAACATCTGAAAGTGATCAATCATTGGCCTATCGTGTTAATGGTAAATTTTGGGCCAAAGCAAAGTATTGGCTGAGGTGATTTTTTGTTAATTCAGGGCGGTTATTTTCTGAATTGAGGTGTACATGCTCAACTTGTTCAGCCATGGCCTCGGCCACTTTTTTATGTTTACCCTTTAAATTCTCTGCATAGTAGGCAATACTTTTTTCAAGGCTGTATGTGATGATGTGAATTTCATGTAGTGTATTTGCATCGAATGTTTTTATATTTTTTAATTCTTCTGTTTTAGCAAGAAATACTTTTTCAGCTGCCTCAATACTGGTCACATCGGGCAATTGTAAATGCTGGACTGGTTTTTCTGATTCGACTTCTGAAGCACATGAAATCAAGGAGATGAAAATCAGGGACAGTATTAGGCTTAATCTTTTCATAATAAGTTCTACATTTTTTAAGTTAAGTTTAATTTAATGATAATAATTATCATTTCGGCATTGTACTTAATCCAAACCATATTTAAAAGCTCAATACAGAAAAATAATGTGTTTGCCTGTGGATTTTCTGTGTTGATGTATTATTCAACAAAGTTAACCAAATATAGAACCAATAAAATCAAGAATACCACCAAAGACTTCCATTAAGCCATCGAAAAATGCTCCAAAAAAACCACCAATTATTTCCAGTATGCCTTCACCAGTCATCACGCTTGGTACACCCAGCCCTAAGATAGCCGATGTTATTATCGCTCCTGAATACAGGTTAATACCTGCAAAAAACATGTAAATACCCGTTCCAATTAGCACAAATGCTGATATTGATGAAAGTATGCGCAACCCAGTTGGCTTCTCTTTTCTTTTGGACATGAAGAACTCCTTTTTATCGTGAATTAAAATGATCACATATAATTATACCTTACGAAAAAAACCATGCACCAAATAATACTTAACCTGTTCTACAACCTGTTTATTACGCATCATAAACGTATGAGTCACGGGTAAACTGATGTGATCATTCATACCTTCTATTTCGGTGCTTTGAACAGATACTTTACCATCATCTGGGTTGGGTAAATAACTAGAAAGAATTAAATTCACACTGCGGGTACCTGCAATTACACCTAAATCAAATGTCACGGGACCTAAACTGTTGGGTAGACTGTCAGAACTTGTCCCCAACTGCATACCTGCCGGCCCGTTCATCCATTTAAAACCAGGCACATTTTTTAATTTATCAACCACTTCACTGCCCTTATTTGGAGGTCCAAGCATGACCACACGTCCCAGGTTTTCAATGTCATTATAGTGCGTGTAATAACGTAATAAGATGCCGCCCATTGAATGGGTAACGAAATGAACTTTCTTACCTGCAATACATTGGCTCAATGCCTGTGGCACCACGTTCATGGCCAGTGATTCAATGTTATGCTGAGTAGAATCATACCCTTGATTGACTACGACATAACCTGAGTTTGATAGTGATTCAGACAACTTTGACATACTGCTCTCAGAACGTGCCAGCCCGTGCAATAGAATCACACACTCTTTAGCTTGAGTTTGCGGTGTGGTAAATACAGTCATAATTATCAACACTGTAATTTTCAACATGCTCAAAGCATAACTGTTTTTTGTTTATTTTTACTGATAAAAAACCTGGGTATTATCAGTTGCTACCAAGGTACTGTATTAACTAAATGATGTAGCTATTTCGCCGGCGTCAGTCCAGCAGAGCCCATAGGAAAGAAATCCATTCTAATAGCACGCTAATAAGAAATATGATGTGCTTAGTTGAAATCATGCAGCAACAGCCCTTTGTTGCTAAATCAAGGCAACATGTGACAAGCACCCCATAAATATACTCTTACACTCTAATAAGACTTTTGCTAAAGATAAAATCATCTGCTAAACACATAATCATAGTTTTTAAACGTAATTTAGTATGACTGTACCACTACAAAAACCACCTAATACACACATCCAATTGAGAATTAAGTTCATGTCCTAGAACCCTCATCTAAAATCTGCAATTTTTAAAACAAAAACATCAAATTAAATCTGTTTTGGTTTTCTTAATTGGCGGCTGTCCTGTATTAGTTGATGATGTAAAATGTTAATTTGAATGTCATGTGCATAAATAAACCTCTGATAAAAATGTTTATTAAGCCAATTTGAATTCGGACAAGCCTAAAAACACCCTGAAACAAACCTGAAACAAGGTTAAGTGTGAACCAATTCGTAGTTTTTAACAGTGTTTAAAGGTTGGCTGATTTGTCCCTGGTGATTTGAGAAATGTACTCATCCAGTGTAGTTGTTAGCGCGCTGGATGTTTGGGTTTGGTTGATGATATTGACAGTTTCTGTAGCAAACTCAGTGAATTCTTGTTGGTACTTTGCAAATTGAGTTTCATCAGGAGCGATGATTTTAAAATAATGTTTGGCTAAGTTTAAATACTGCCGATATTCATATCGCCAACTTCGATTAAGTCCATCAGCTAATTCCGAAAATATGACCATCGCCTCATCCAGTCGTTCCAATTCAGTGCATGCCCATACCAAAACAATACCTGCTTGTAGCCTAACCCTTTCATCAACGCCATCAGCACTATAAACCTGTTTAGCTGTGGTGTACGCAGAAATGTTGTCTTGCAATTGATAACTGGTTAAAGCCCACAGCGAATCTGCCTCTAGGGCTTCAGTTTCGGACAGTTTGAATTTTTTAAGTTTCACTAAAATATCCTTAGCCAGTTCGAATTTTTGTTGGTTTAATTTCACCCTAACCCAATTCATTTCTGCCAATACCAACAACGCCTGATCGTTGAAATAAGCTTGAATATCAATGGCATCTTTGAGGTATTTATCAGCAGCAGATACATGCCCCAATTCATTGAGCAGATTATAAAAAGCGCTGAAACCTTGTTGGAACACATTGGTGTCTTTTTGAGCCAAAACAAAATTCAATGCCTGATGAGCAAATTTCATCGCCTTTATTGGCTGATTTTGTTGCCTATACACCTGAGACAATTCCCCATAAGCATATGCTGCATAACGACCATTAGACATGGCCAAAGACTTTTCCAATGTGTGGTTTAAAGCATCGATATATGCTTGGTATTGTCCTATCTGTTTGTATGAATAAGACAGGTTGGCATGTATGCGCAAAACCTGAAGTCCAGCTCCTATATTCGCCGCTTCTGGTAAAATGGATTCAAGTAAATCGATAGAGTCAGCATATAAAAAGGCACTTTGATAATAACGTGCTTTAGAAATGTCGCTGCTGATCACCCCAATCGGGTCTTTGATGTTTGAATAAAGTTTTCTTGCTTCATCGATATAACTTTTCAAGGCTTCTTTATCGCTGCGATAAACATAAATCCTTGCCAACAGCAAATAACTATCAGCAATGGCTTTATTAGGAGGTTTGTGACCATACACAGCAATACCTTCATTCAAAAGCGCGATACTCTGTTGGTAATTTCCTGACTTATAATATTGTAAGGCTTGTAAGTAAAACCACTTCAACTGATCCGACTGCAGTGATTGTGAATTGACACCTAAAGCATCAAAATCAATTTGTGAATCAATGTAATCTGATTCAATGTCACTGATCATAGTGGCATAAGCCTGATCGCTGATTTTTTCCTCTTTTGACCAATAAGAAAAAGCCAGAAAAAAGAACACCAACACCAACACCAACACCAACAACAAAACACCGGCAAAAAAACCTCCCAATGAATGGCCATTGCTCAGTTGCAAGCTTTCAACCTGTTGTAACCGATAGCCCTTGCCATAAACGTTTTTTAAAACATTCTTTTCCACACCAGCAACCACCAGCTCTTTGCGGACTTCCTGAATGACTTTAAATAAAGAATCATCACTGACAATCACTTCTGGCCAAAGCACTGCCATTAAATGTTCTTTGCTGACAACACTGCCATTAGCTTTTAAAAATTCAATCAAACATATATGCGCCTTGGATGATAGCGGCATTAATAAACCACGACTAAACACCTGGTTTTGAACGAGTTCAAAAGGAATATGATTGACTGTGTAATTCATAAAAGGCTCATGGCTTAACAACTATTTTCTAAAAAATCACCCGATCGGGTTCCAGTGAAGAATTAAACCATTTTAACCAAAATGTGATTTACATCAACACAGTGACTGGTTATAAGCAAAACCAATTGCGGTGACTTGTTAAAACAGATGTTTTATTTCTTTAAAAAAATGGCTCTGCATAAGGGTTCTGTTTCAGCGTCTCAGCTTCTTCTAAAACCAACACTGCAGTGATTTGTTTATTGTCAGACTGGATAAACTAACCCAGTAACTAACCCAGAACAGACTGTCCTGTATTAGTTTTTGCAAGAACGGCTGAGCAGCTCAAAGAATATTCCCAAAAAACCAAGCGCAAATGATTACTCAGAACCAAGCTTAAACCCGCCCTAGAATAGCTCAAATTCCATCTAAAACTAATACGCAGAATATGTCTGCAACCGTCAAGCTTGGATAAAAATCAATAAATCACACTAAAAACTTCGATCAAACCAAAACGCTTCAATAGCGCAATCAATTAACGCTCTAATCAATCAATTTCAAGCTCAGCAACACAGAAAAACTTCAACTGAACCTCCTCAGTCGGTGCATGTCCTTTATTAGTTTAAATTAAACCTGTTTTGGTTTTCTTTATTGGCGACTGTCTTGTATTAGTTAATTTATAAAGAGTAATGACAAAAACCATTGGAACACAGCCATTCGAGAATAACATCATAAAAGCCATCTACATAGGGATAGTCCTGATAACTTTTTTCCTGGGACTCTAAATACCCGCCTGTTTTGCTTAACCTAAGTGCGTGATCTGCATTTTCATAAACTTTGACAGTTAATTTTTCGCCAAAAGCTTTTTCATACAGCGCTTTTGTACTTCGCCAATCTACATTTTTATCCTTGCCGCCAAAAATGGCAAGCACTGGAATAGAAAATGAACTGAGCATTTTTTCAAAATCTTTGACAACCACCACTAAACCAGCCTCATCATCGAATGAATGCCCATTGGACAACGATTTTTTTTGATTTTGTTTGTATAATTTTTTATCAGTTTCATACTCTTTACTACCTGGTTTATACTCTATATACTCTTCACCTGTAATTTTCTTGATTGTTTTATTTTGTTTATAAAGTTTGCTTGCTGCTAAATATTCGACGTAGTCTCCGCCATTCCAAAACACTCGATTTCCACTTACTAATGAACCATATATATCGTCTATTTCTGATTGAGAGTACCCTTCTATTTCAAGGCTTGAACGAATTAAATAATCCCAGTTTTCATAGGCATCAGTTCCACTGACAGAAATCCAAAATTTTATGTTTGAAGTTTCCTCGTTTATTGCAAGAGGAGCAATCCATCCGCCTCGGCTACCCCCGAAAATTCCTATTTGGTCTAACCCTGGCTCATTTTTTTGCCTTAAATACTTGATCGCATCTAATATTTCATTGGCACTGCTTTTAACTGATTGGTTTATGTCAAACTCCCCTTCGCTTTTTCCACAACCAGGTTTATCCCAAATCACAACAGAAATTCCTTTTGATGTGAGTTGTGATCTGAGCTGATTATATTCGTTTCCTTTCACCACATTTGTAGACCCATAACTATGTGCTACTATCACTATCGATTTAGCATCTTGACCAATTGGCCGACTAACAATTCCATTGAGTTTTTCATTATTGTTTGTCGAAAAAAAGAATTCATCGGTAGTAAAGTGACTAGATGAATATGCTGTACTTGATGCAAGTAATGTTAGGATTACCACAACACAATTTAATAATTTCTGAGCTTGCATATTTATTCTCCTTAAATAATCAGTGAATTAAAATTTAAAAGATAAATTGATTTTTGCAGAGAAACGAATGACGACAATCAATGTTACATTTTTTTTGCCAGTGGCGTATTTAAGCAATTGTGATGTTGCCACAATTTAACGGACACTATAATTAATTGACAGTTACCCATACTTTATTTTTCCCTTCAGCCTGAAAGTTCCACTTTTTTGCGATCAAGGAAGGTGCTTATAGTGATAACATTGATATCTCCGCGATTGTTATAAGCACGTTGTACAGCATTTTGACAACCCATCACAGTTATTCTACAATCAAATATATTAAAATTTTTGAGCTTATAAAAAAATTCAAATTTTGAAGGTACAAACCAGCCAAACTAAAGTAATGAATTTACGATATTTAGCTATAATCGGACTTGTTTTTTTGATTATCAATCAAGTAATGCTTTTAGGGGGAAATGAATTTATTCAAAACCAACAACCGATTGACTATGCTCATTGGTTGTTGTTAATTGGAGTGTTATTTTGTTTATCAATAAACCATATATTTTCAGATAATATTTTTAGCAGCCTGGCAACAATTTTAACTTCTTTAGGTGTAGTTGCTTTAATCGGACAAGCAACAATAGATTTCTTATGGTGGAGTTACGGAACTGATTTCAACGGAATGGATAAATTGACGCAACAAATTATGGAAAGACCATCTATCCGAATACCGTTTATGACTATCGGACCTGCGTTGTTTTATTTAGGACTGGTTGCTCACGCTTCGAAATTCATCAAAAAACATACTTTATGGACTATATTCGTAATTCTTGGAGTTGTTGGGAATGCAATAGGTTCTTTCGTTTTGGACAGCAGAATACTTATTGTTTGTGGTCATATTTCACTAACGATTGGAATTATAATGTTGATTTTCAAAAAAGATAAAGTGTAAAGAAAAAGATACTGGAAAAAGGGGTCAGTACCCTTTAATTTTTCTTTAAAGGGTACTGCCCACTTTAATTATTGCCTTGTTAAAGCAAAAATATCAAATTAAACCTGTCTTGGTTTTCTTAATTGGCGACTGTCCTGTATTAGTTTTCCTGTTCTAACAATTTCGAAATTGCTAAATACCCTTTTTCTAGGGCAAGTTGCTTAGAAGTATTACCTTTATTAGTCATACATTCAACATCTGCACCAAGTTTTAGCAATCGTTTCACAAAACAAAAGTTTCCCTTACTAGCAGCTAAATGAAGAACTGTCCAACCATCATTATCGGAGATATTAATTAAAGCATTGTTCTTTAACAAAAACTCAAAAATGCCTAAATCTTCACATTCTACTGCATGGTGAAGTACTGTCATTCCTTCACTATCTTTTAAATTTATATCCTTAACAATATTAAGTGCAAATGAAACTACATCTACACTTTCAGAGTAAGCAGATACGTGTAGAATTGAAAAACCATCTTTGTTTACTGTATCTGTTTTAGCACCTAAATTCACTAATGCTTGGGATATTTTAATATTGCCTTCACCAACAGCTAGTAAAAGTGGTGTATCGCCATCATTATCGGTACAATTAATATTTATTCCAGATTCAAGCAACTCGAATAAATTTTTTGCATCATCATTTTCAATTGCTTTAATCAAATTAGCATCCATCATAAATCACCTATTATCTTCAATCAGTGACTGTCTTTGATTAGTTTCTCATGGTACACCTCATGGGACATTACAGTCTCTTATCTGGGTGTCCGTATTTTTGGGTATACCTCAGACTGTCCTGTATTAGTTCATTTTACTATTTACTATACGAAATTCAAATTGATAACCATTGTTGTGAAGATAATCTTCCATAGCAGATATCACCATATTTCCATGGTCAGTCAAGTTGTGTTCTGATAAAACCTCAATTTTAATCAAATTAATTTCTTTATCACAATACTGTTCTTCAAGCTGTCCATCCTCTATAAAAGTAAGGTAATTATTGATTTTTTGGTTTAACTCTTCATACATTTTACTGTCACTACACCATTTTCTAGGCTCAACCATAACTAACGTAACTTTCTTCTCTTGCTCTGAATAAGTTATCAAGTCAATTTTATCTACATCTTTTACTATGGACATTTATATATCTCTTTTATCTACTTCAAATTCAATCTTATCAACTAACCCAAACTAACCCAGGCAAACTAACCCAGGACAGGCACCCTATAAATATATTCTTACACTCAAATCAGGTTTTTGCTACAGATAAAATCAGTTGTTAAACTCATAATCATGGTTTTTAAATGGAATATATGTATGACTGTAGCCAGAAATCAACAAATCTGTGTTGGAGAAACGCCCTATTACCACATTGTTTCAAGGTGTGTTCGTAGGGCCTTTCTTTGTGGTAAAGATCAACTCACAGGAAAGTCATTTGAACACCGCCGCCAATGGCTCATTGATCGCATCAAACAAGTTACTTCTGTGTTCGCTATTGATGTGTGTTCTTATGCGATCATGAGCAATCATTTTCATATTGTGTTGAAGGTTAATTCCACTGAACAATGGAATACCACCCAAGTATTAATGACTTGGTGTTCTTTGTACTCATTACCCGTACTTTGTGACCGCTACCTCAAAGGTGAAATCGAAACTGAAGCTGAACTTAGAAGGATAAAGAAATATGTCGCTGAATACCGCTCCAGACTGATGTCTGTTTCATGGTATATGAAAGCCATCAATGAGTATGTTGCTCGTATGGCCAATGAGGAAGATAAATGCACTGGGCACTTCTGGGAAAGTCGCTTCAAAAGCCAAGCATTACTGGATGAACGAGCTCTATTGACCTGCATGGCCTACGTGGATTTAAACCCTATTCGAGCGGCTATGACCAAGGATTTGAAAGGGTCTGATTTTACCTCCATTAAAGAACGGATTGAAAATAAATCCACATGGTTATCTGGCTTCGGAAAAGCTGATAGCGATCTGCCTTTTTATCTTTCAAGCTACATTGGTTTAGTCGATGAAACTGGCAGATGTTTAAGAGATGACAAAAAGGGTTTTATATCTACAAATACAGCCAAGACCATTGATGAAGTTGGTATTAATCCTGATGATTGGCTCGACGAACTTAAAGGCTTCAAATCCATTGGATTCTCGGCTGTAGGAACGGCTGAACAACTCAAAGAATACTCAGCCAAAACCAAGCGCAAGTGGGCGCTTGGAAT
>CAZVZJ010000053.1:0-23207 GCA_964631055.1 uncultured Marinicella sp. | reverse complement strand
GGATAATTACTATATAGACTAATTATTGATGGCAAAGCTGGGGCTTATAAAACTGAATTATATCAATCTATTGGCGTTATTATTTACGGTGGTTTTTACATCACGATCTGACGCAGCTGATAAAATTGATTTAAAGGCATTAGATGAGCTGGCTTATCAAGCGCCGGATTTATTATTGAAAAAATATGATGATCAAGCGCTAGATTTATCATCGGATCCATATAAATATCAATTACAAGTCATTAAAGCCAAAGCCCTTTATTACTCTAATCGTTTTACAGAATCACAAACAAACTTAATAGCAGTTGAGGCGGATTTCAATGAAATTGACGACCACAAAATCAAAGAATTGGTGTTGCGTTTTATGGGTCAAAACTTTTATCGAATGGGTGGTTTTGATCAAGCGATGAGTTATGCCTTGAAAGCCAAATTGATTGCAGATGAGCATGATTTAGTGGCCGCCAATGCCCAAATTACCAATATGATTGCAGCGATTCATTTGCGATCAGGTGAGCATGAGCTGGCCCAAAAGTATTTTACTGAAGCTTTAAGCAGCTTTGAAGCCATAAAGGCGATGAATGATGTGGCTAAGGTGAATAATAACTTAGGCGCAGTGTACATTGAGTCAAGTGACTTTGAACAAGCCCAAAACTACCTTGGTCAAGCATTGCAATTGGCTACCGAACTCAACCGCCCAACCACTTATATGTCAGCCATCGTCAATCAAATTGAGTTACAGGTCAAAATGGGTCAATTTGAGGCAGCGCAAACAAGTTACCAAGATTGTCTGGTTCAAGCTGAGGCTGAAAATTTAAGCAGTTATGAAGTTTGGTGTCTGGAAGCTGGTGTAGATCTGCTCCAAGAACAAGGCAAATATACTGATGCCATTTCTGTCGCCGAAAAAGCTTATGATATGGCAGCTGCTCAGAGCCTTTCACAATCACAAATTAATGTTGGAAAAATATTGATAGAGTTGTATGAAAGTATTGGTCAGTATGAAAAGGCACTGCAGGTTTCTGCAAATAACCTCACTTTGGTGGAAGCTGTAAAGGCTGAAATTTTAAGTTTAAAATTGGAAGAACTGAAGGCGCTGAATGAGGTTGAACAAACCCAAGATCTCTTGCAGTTTGAACGTCAGAAAAACAAACTGTATTTAGTCAATCAACGATTGACTATGATTGGATTGGCCGTGTTGATCCCAGTATTACTGATCGCCTTGTATTTGTTAAGAAGCAAGAAAAAAGTGTTACAAGATTTGCATTCTCAACAACAACATACTGTAGATGCATTGGATGCCATGCGTATCGCTAAAGAAGCCAATGAAAAGTTAGCAAAAACAGATGTGCTTACTGGTCTTTACAATCGCCGTGAAGTGTTAAATATTATAGAAAAAAGTAATGAACAGCATCTTCGTAATATGCATGTGATGATGCTTGATGTAGATTGGTTCAAGCGCATCAATGATGATTATGGTCATGCAGTTGGTGATCAAGTTTTACAGCATTTATCAGATGTACTCAAAAAATGGCTTCCCAAAAATGCCCATTGTGCACGCTGGGGTGGAGAAGAGTTTCTGGTCTTAATTGAAGGGTTGTCAACTGATCAAGCCAAAGAGCATGCCAATGATTTACTAGAAAAGGTTTCAAAAACCCAGTTAGATTCACATCCAAAGCTATCCTTTACTCTGAGTGCTGGTTTATGCAAGTATCAAGGTGAACTGACCATTGATCAATGGATTAACCAGGCCGATGAAGCACTTTATAGCAGTAAAGCCAATGGTAGGAATCGACTTACAGTTTGGGCTTTAACAACAGTGTGAATAATACATGGTGGGTTATTGGTCAGGGTGGTAAATCAACATTAACTGAGATTCCTGTACTCGCTTTGGCTCAACTGGAATGACGGGTGTTTAGATTCCTGCACTCGATGTAGCTTGGCTGGAATGACGGGTGTTTAGATTCCTGCACTCGCTGTGGCTTGGCTGGAATGATGGGGTTTTATTGGGTATATGTTTATTGGGTTAATTAAGTGAAGCCTATTCAGGGGCATCAAAGGGATTGTCAAATTCAACCCAGTCGGTCCAGTTATCTTGTTGGGTATTACAATCATTCATGATACTGAATCTGGCTTGGTATTCATGATTGGGTTTAAATCTGAACGCACCTGCACACATGCCGTGGCCCACTATTAAGGTGTCTTTGTTTGTGGATTTAATGAAATAGCGCTGCGTAGTACCATCTGTGATGTTCATCACTTCTGTTTTGACTAAAGTGGAGTTATTGCTGTCAGTAATGAATTCAAATTCAGCAGTGGCGTCAGGGCCACAGCCAAAAAACTTGCTCTCAGCTTGAATGAATTTGGGCTCGATCATTAGCTTAATTGGAGTAGGAGATGTGCCTGTTTGAGCAGTCCAAGAACGAGGTGGTTCATCGGATTGTAATGAATAAGGTATTGAATCAAGGTCTTCAGGATTTTTAAATTTAAGTGTGTACTGATCACCGGGTATCAGGTTTTTATCTGGTCGAAGGATGCTTTGGTTAACTCTAAATCCACCTTGATTGTATTCAATTAAATTTAATTCAATTTGTTCTCCAGAATTAGATTCTAACAAGAACGGCATGTCATCATTCAATGATTCAACAAACTTTTGTTGGTTTCCATAACCTTCTATCAATAAACAAGAGTTGGGCTGTATTTCTATACTGCCAGGAAATATGTTCAGTTGTCCAGAGAAGCATCTGGCATCCAGTTTTCCATAACTCATAGCAATAGTTAGTGTAATCAATAACCTTTTCATTTTATATTTCTAGAATTTCAGCTATTAACCAGACAATCGTGAATCGTATTTAGTTCAATTCAATAACTTATCTAAGATATATGTAAACTACTGATATACCTGCAAAACAATTATCAGTTCAATCTGCCCTTTATTATCAAAGGGGCATTTAAATATACATTACTTATAAGTTTGAAAACTTATGTGAGCTAATCAATCGAAGCCATCACAGAAAATCACATCAGGATCAGAAATGATACCTACTTTTAAGTTGTCAATAGTTAAACTGGCATCGATTGTGGCGTTGTTTAGAAAGCCGGTAAGTATAGATCCTATGCCACGACCATTCATAACTCCATGCGGTTTATCTTCTACTAAAATAGCATCATCAAACCACACTGTATATATGCCGTTGTCTAAGTCAAAGCTCATTCTTAAATGATGTAGCTGATTGTCTTCATAGAAACCTAGAACTCCAGTGGAACTGTCTGCATCTGAAATCAGAATAGCTCCACTGATTGTGAAAATAATATTCGAAAATGAAGAGCTAGAAGCTGAAGCTTCTCGAATTAAAACTTGATAATTGTCTAATTGTTCAAAGAACATATTCAATTCAATCTCAATAATACCTTCAGTTATTTCATCATTGTTTAAAAACTCCCAACGAGCGATCTTCGAACTAGAAATTTCACTGTTTTGTAATAATAAGGCTTGGTTGTTATTGCTTCCTCTTGCTATTATTTCTGTGATTAATTGATTATCAACAAATATGGGTTCACCCAATTGAGCGCCACCTGTACCAATAGCATTTCCCAGAACTTTGTCTTCGAAATCAGCTTCTAAAATCAGAGGTAATGGTTTTGTTGTTATTACAGATAGGTTGTCTAAGTCAAATGAATTATTGTTACTTGAATTGGAATAACCTATGGAAAAACGACCAATTCCCCGGTCATCAATACCATGTTCTCGACCAGTGAAAACTTCTTCATCATTAATAAATAATTGACTGGTTCCTGTGTCCATATCAAATGTTATGTTGATGTTTTGGGTTGCTCCAATGACATAAGAATTGTTGGTTAAAGAAATGTTGCCAGCAGCATCCGTCCCAAAAAACATACCGTTTATTCCATATCGGATATCTAAGAAAGTTCTGGAGTTCCCTCCTTGTTCTTTGAAAGTAAAACTGTATCGATCCCAAGCGGAAGGCGTGAATTCAAAGCTAAACGTGACTTCACCATCTGTGATTTCCTGATTGTTTTCAAACTCCCATTGAATGCGTCTGGCATCAGTTGAACTGCCATCATTTTCAACGCGTAAAAAGTTTTCACCAGGGGTGTCTTCAATAATTAGAGTATTTAAGTTAAATAACATGGTAGGTTCGCCTAGGGTTGCCCCGCCTGTTGCTAGTGTTGAGCCTGTTGCTTTATCATTAAAATTTGCATTCAGTTGAACAATGTCATCACCTGGCATAGCAGAATAAGCTGTTGAAATAAAGCTCAATGTAAATAATGTTGTTAGCCACGTTAAATAAATGGTAAATTTTTGCATGATTATTTTCTCCGTATAAGCTTTACAATTCTTATTCATTGAGCTGTTGAATACTTGAAAATTAGATGAAAAAAACATGAAAAAAACATGAAATTAAAATGTGTTTCATATCGTTTGTATCAGTGATGTGAAAATTAGAAACTACATGTTTGAATCTAATGATATACAGTATTTGCTTTTAGTAAACGGAAGAGTGTGACAGTTCTATCGTTTTTGATATTTTGATTCATGCTATTATTTCACTTTTTGGATGTTTGTTATGAAAAAGTTGATATTTTTAAGTGTTTACCTAATGATATTAACTCAGGTGTTTATTGGCAAACCTTTGAAGGCTGGTACTTCTGAGCTTGTTTTTGAAGATCATAACTATGTAAATCCATTTACAGGTGGTGTGGCATGGGAAACAGCCAATAATACTGAGGTACTTGCTATGGAATGGGCTTTTATTGGGCTCAGTGAAGTATTACCGCTTTGTTCCGGTGCATTTGACTGGACTTCTGTCGATGATTTTCTTACGAGAGTAGATTCTCGTGGTCATCAAGCAGTTTTGCGTCCTGTTGTTTTTGGACCAGGTTATGTCTTAGAAAATTATGCACCAAGCGACCTCATTACCAACGATTTTTTATATGAAGGCAGTGTTTTCAAAAACCCCGATTGGTCCACAGAGAATGTTCAAACCTGCATTTTAAAATTTATTGATGCCTTTGCACTGCGATATAAAAGTGATAAGCGAATTGCTTATATTCAAATGGGATTGGTCGGCTTATGGGGTGAACATCATCTAGACGGCAACCCTTACACAACAATCAATTTTCCTTCTTTTGAGTTCCAAAAAACCATGGTTGAACATTATGTGAATGGTTTTGGCAACACTTCGTCCGATTTGTTAACTGCTTTGTCGCTTGATGCAACACAATCTCATGGCTATTTCAGCTCTAATGATGCTGCTCTTGACAATGTGCGTTTCGGTTTTTTTGATGACAGTTTACTCACAGCTGATCACAATTCCCCGAGTAATTGGCGTCAGGAAGAAGCATCTGAGTTTCAACTTGCATTACGTAAAAAATACGGTTGGGGAGGGGAAGCATTCTGGACAGGCTGTAACAGCAATGGTTCTTGGGCAATACCTCCTAATGATTGTAATAATGGAGAGACACTTGGTTCCCAAGCACAACGCATTGGTTTAAATTATATGTTAGGTTCACCAGCATACACCGGTAATGCCATCGCTGCTGATTTATTACTTTCTGCTTCACAGATGATGGGGTATAAATTTACGGCTACAGCGGCTGAAAGACTTGATGATCAGTACATTCAAATAACCATTGAAAATACCGGTGTGGCATATTGTCCCTATAAAGTGGAGGTGTGTACAAGCTTTGGCTGCGGTGGTGATTTATCGAACTTGGCTCCTGGCAATAGTGTCGATGTGACTGTGCCTGCAACTGCAACTGATTTACAAATACTGTTTTTCGATTCTCCGCGAATCAATTCAAGTAGTTCACAGAAAATCCGATGGAGTAATGTAGGTGCGTCAGATACCCTTGAGTTATTCTTAGCTGAAAATGATTTGATATTTGCTGATGGTTTTGAACAAAATTAAGGCATTGATTATTTACAAATTTATTCAGGGACAGCCTTAATTTTAATGTTGGGTGTTTTTATTTGATTTAACAAATAGCTTGTATACAGTGAGTGACTTCTGTAGTGGTTAGGCTTTGATATTGAGTTTTGACATGGCTTCTTATTTTATCAGCATTTTTGTTATTAAGCTTTTCGAGCAGCTGTCATTGAATAGTTGAAGTTTGATTAAATTAGAAATTTCAGTGACAAAGACTACAAAGTTTACTTGCATATTTACCGTGAATTTACTGCTGGACACCAGTAAGATATAGCGTTATTCAACAGGATTTCGGTGTTTATGAAGAAGAAATTATCATATCTAGGTGCATGGTCAGTTTTATTTGTGGTTGGTTGTTCAGATCAAAGCAGTCAGGATCAATCTGAATCACTTAAGTCAGCTGTGGTGACAGAAGAGCTTGTGGTTCAAGAAGAACCGCCAAAGACCAATCATTTACAGGTCAACTTTGATCAAAGTGCGATAGCCTTATTTCAAGCACGACCACATTATGCTTCTGTATTGGGCGTTGAAGAACGCTTGGCAGGTGGCAAATACAGTGATCGTCTGGATGATTATTCTCCTGCAAGTGAAGCGAAATTACGGCAACAATTACGTCAGATAACTCAACAACTGAATCAACTTGAAACGACTGACGGAGTCGAAGAAGATAACAAAATGGTTATGCGAAACCTGAATCGTTACTTTTCTGGTAATGAAAATTTCAGCAACGGTTATATTGATTTGTGGATGGGTTTATCACCGTTTATTGTTAATCAAATTAATGGCCCGTTAATCGATGTGCCTAATGCCATGGTTAACAACCATAAAATCAATTCATTACAAGATGCTAAAGATTACTTAGCCAGGTTAGATGGCTTTGATGCTTTCCTGCAAGGTGTAATGGCCAAGCTCTCAGCTGATGTTGAGTCAGGTTGGGTTGCACCGAAAGTAATTTTAAATAAAACAGTGGCTACTTTAGAAGCTTTCATTGAACCAAAGGCCGTTGAACATCCTTTGTATTTGGCTTTTGAGAAACAGGTTCAACTACTGAATGGCCTGGAGGACTCAGAAAAACAAGCTTTATGCCAACAAGCAGCAGCACACATCGATAATGATGTATATGCTGGTTATCGGTTATTGATTGAGTCACAAAAACAGTTGCTGGATAGAGCCACCACTGAATCAGGTATTTGGGCACAACCAAATGGTGCTGCTTATTATGCCGATGCCGTGAAAATGTTAGGTGATACCGATTTAAGTCCCGAACAAATTCATCAAGTGGGTTTAGATGAAGTACTAAGAATTTCTGCTGAGATGGATGCCATTCTGGTAGCTAATGGTCATACAGCTGGCACTGTTGGGGAGCGCATGCTTGAAATTAATGATGATCCACAGTTTTTGTATGAAGACTCTGAGGCCGGTCGAGCAGAGTTATTGGCGGACTTGAATGGCTACATTGCTGAAATTAATGTGCGTATGCCTGAACTTTTCGGCACCAAGCCGCCATATGAGGTCGAGGTGCGTGCATTTCCTAAAGCTCGTGAGGCTTCAGCGCCTGGAGGCATGTATTCTTCCCCTAAGATTGATGGTTCGCAACCAGGTATATACTGGATTAACCTTCGTGACATCAAAGCCAATGCGAAGTTTGACTTAAAAACTTTAACCTACCATGAAGCCAATCCAGGACATCATTGGCAAGTGGCATTGAATTTGGCACAAGAGAGTTTGCCCATGGTTCGCAGGATAGCCCCATATAACGCTTATGTAGAAGGTTGGGCGTTGTATTCTGAATTAGTGGCCAAAGAAATGGGTATGTATGAAGGTGATCCCTATGGTGATTTGGGTCGTTTAAAAGCTGAATTATTCAGGGCAGTCAGATTGGTTGTTGATACTGGCTTGCATCATAAAAAGTGGAGCAGGGAAGAGGCGATTAAATATATGGCTGAAACCACAGGCACAGTTGATTCAGATGTGGTGGCAGAAATTGAACGCTACATGGTTTGGCCGGGGCAGGCTTTGGGGTACAAGCTAGGAATGATTAAGATGGTTGAGTTGCGTGATATGGCCAAGAAATCTTTAGGAGAAAATTTTGATATCAAAGCTTTTCATGATTTGGTCTTATTAGGTGGCGCAGTCCCCATGGCTATACTAGAAAAGAAGGTCAATGCTTGGGTTGAAACACAACAACAATAGTATATATTTGTTCACAAGCTCAAACGAAAAGAAACAGTTCATATGCTGAACTGTTTCTTTTAAGGCTTTTCAATATGTAACATGCTGGAGCTGGTATCTCCGTTCTTATTGATATTGACAACGTACATGATGTTATAGTTTTCATGACTCATGGGAGGGTATTTGGTTTCATCAATTAAGCGGTTCACCATGTCTGGGATGGTATTACTGTGCCCAACTATCAAAACCTTCTGCCCTTTGATTAAATTAATGAATTTCAATACATCGAACGACATGGGGTAATAAAGTTCTGGTTTGACAGAGCTGTCATTGCTGATAAGTTCAGCTGTTTGGATGTTTCGCTTGAAGTCAGTGGTAAAAACTTGGTCAAATTCAATGTGCTGAAGGACTTTTTTCCAATACTTTGCACGTTCAATTCCGGCTAAAGATAAATCAGGGTTTTCGGCGGTGTCATCGGTTTTTTCAGTGTGTCTGATGATATAAATTTGTGTCACATCTGAGGCCGATTCTTGATTTCTTTTTGCTGCTTCTAATTGGCTTAAATCATGGCTACCAGATTTGGCTAGGTGGTTTTTAACATTTAACCCTAAGCTAAGCAAAAGCCCGCTGAACAGTAGGAGAAAAATGGCAAGATTGCGGTACGATTTATTTTTTACTTCCACTGAATGTTTAATTTGAATATCTTCAATGGGTTCATACCGATAACCCACTTTATGAACTGTGACAATGATGTCCTCACTGATCCCAGCTTTTTTAAACATTTTTCTCAAACGAGCTACTGCGGCTGGAATGACCTCAGGAGAGCTGGGCTTATCATGCCAAATTTGATCCATGATGTCGTTACTGCTGACAGTTTCTCCGGCATGTTGAATCAAAAGTTGCATGACCTCAATTGCTTTATGATCAATGCTCAGTTCTACACCATTAGACGAGATTTTGAAATCATCAAAATTTATACTGATGTGTTTTATGTCATAGGTTTTATTCAAAATAATCTTTATGTCAGTTTAGATGTTAGCCATTTGTTTAATAATCAAGAAATTGAATTTCTTGGTTATAACTTATCATACACTCAGGTCTTAATGTTTAGCAACAACGTTGAAGAGGAACATGTTTAAAATACAGAAAAGTTAAAAATCAGTTATGAAAATCAGCGTGCTGTTTTTACATTTAATTAACTGGATATGTTCATAATATATGGTCATGATTGTTTATTTTAGGGGAGTAAAAGAACATGACTATTGAAAAAAATATCAAAGTATTAAGTGGCATCACTCAAACACTTATAGACAGTTGTAAAGGTATTCAAATGTGTGAGGTCGTTGCCAGTCAGAGCCAGTTCCTACAAGCTGAATTAAAAAATCGTCAAACTGATAGGACATTTTTGGTTAACGAATTTCAGGAAAAAATAGCAAATTATGGTGGGAAGTATGAAGAGTGCAGTAACGCATCAGCACCAATTCATAAAAGCTATATAGAATTTATTAATACCTATGAAAAAAACCAGAAAGCTGCTATTGATTTATTGAATACAGGTGAGGCCCATTTAGCTGAACATATAGAATCAAAATTGGATGAAGAAGGTTTGACTGAAGGCTCAATACGTTTATTAAGAAGGGCTCATGCCAAGACCGTGACTTGCGAGCAATTTAGCTATTATTTGAATGGTTAAAGACAATAGCTAACTCACTCAGCTCGCCATTAATCCGATACAATAACACGCTTATTGAACCGGAGTAGCTGCCATGCCTCACATTTATAATCGCCGTGATTTATCGTTCCATTTGTATGAAGTTCTGAATGTTGGGGAACTGTGTGAGTCATCTAGGTATCAGGATCATACTGTTGAGGTATTTGAACAATTAGTTGACTTGGTAGATCGTATGGCTGAAACATTATTTCAGCCTCATGCAGCCATGGTAGATGCCAAAGAACCTGAGTTTGTAGGTGGTAGTGTTGAAATCTTGGATGAAGTAAAGCATGCTTTGGATGCCTATATAGACTCTGGCTTACCTGCGGCTTCTTTCGATTATAAATTCGGCGGTATGCAATTACCATATACAGTCACCCAAGCCATGGCATTTATCTTTGCTGCTGCCAATGTGTCTACAGCAGCCTATCCCATGTTATCTGTTGGAGCAGCTAATTTGCTCAGTGTTTATGGGTCTGAACACCAACAGCGTTTATTCTTAAAGCCATTAATAGAAGGGCGGTATTTTGGCACCATGTGTTTATCAGAAACGCAAGCTGGCTCATCTTTGGCTGACATTAAGACCCAAGCAATTCTGCAATCAGATGGAAGTTATTTGCTATCTGGAAATAAAATGTGGATTTCTGGTGGAGAACATGAAATGAGCGAGAATATTATTCATTTGGTGTTAGCAAAAACCCCAGGTGGGCATGCGGGTGTAAAAGGAATTTCTTTATTCGTGGTGCCCAAGTATTTAGTTAATGAGGATGGTAGTTTAGGCGATAGGAATGATGTAGTTTTGGCTGGACTCAATCATAAGATGGGATATCGCGGGACGGTTAATACAGTCTTGAACTTTGGTGAAAATAAAGGTGCGCAAGGCTATCTTGTGGGGGAAGAAGGTAGTGGACTTAAATACATGTTTCATATGATGAATGAAGCAAGAATTGGTGTGGGCTTGGGCGCAACATCATTGGCTTACACCGGTTATTTACATGCTTTGGCTTATGCCAAGGAACGCAAGCAAGGCAGAAATGCATTACAGAAAGATCCCAGTTCGCCAATGGTAGCTATTATTGAGCACAGTGATGTGAAAAGAATGTTGTTACAACAAAAGAGTTTTGCTGAAGGCGGGTTGGCATTGGGTTTGTATTGTGCCACGTTAATCGATTTACAAAGGATTGCTCAAGATGATGGAGATGATGAAAAATTACAAAGCCATACCTTATTATTAGATATTTTGACACCGATTGCTAAATCATGGCCCTCTGAATTTGGTTTACGTGCTAATGAGCAAGCGATTCAAGTTCACGGTGGATATGGCTACACCAGAGATTATCCTGTTGAGCGCTTTTATCGAGATAATCGTTTGAATCACATTCATGAGGGCACTAAAGGGATTCAAGGTCTGGATTTATTGGGGCGTAAAGTTACACAGCATGATGCTGCATCTGCCAAGTTACTTTTCAACGAAATTAAAAACAGCATCAGTGAAGCAATGCAAGTAGAACAGGTGTCTGATTATGCCAGTACTTTAGCCAAATATCTGAATCGATTATCTGAGACCACTGCAGCCATGCAACAACAAATTCCAAATAAAGGTTTGGAGGCTTACTTGGCCAATGCCACACTTTATCTGGATGCTTTTGGTCATGTGGTGGTGGCTTGGATGTGGCTCAATCAGGCTTACAAAGCTAGCCAAGTATTGACTCAAGATGATACTCACCCAGACCGGCTGTTTTACCAGGGTAAAATTAAAACCTGTGCATATTTTATGAGTTATGAACTACCAACAATAAATCCGCAATTAGACTTACTTGCGCAAATGGATACCCAATGTATGGATTTTGATGAACTTGCTTTTTAGTCTAACAAATTAGTTGCCTTCATCGACTTAATAAAATATTAAGTAAATTATCTTGGAAATTGATATTTGATGTCAGGGTTGAATGAGGTTCGCATAAAAAGTAAGGGTAATCAATTGGGAAATAGCTGTATTTATGCCTAGGAATGGTTGGGTCCAATGCATCCCGAGCCAATAAAGAGGCTTTGGTTACTGTACCATCACCAGGTTCTAGCATCAAAGCATTATAATCAACGCCCGGATGCGGGTTCTTAATTTTGTTGGGTTTGAGGCGTATGATTGTTTGTCCGTCGTTATCTCTTTCTAACAACATACGGGCAGGTGTCAATTCACAATCGCCTCCCATGACCACCAATCGGTACCCTGGATTTTCTACCGGAATAGTGAGAGACCATACGAATCGTCTGGCACGTTCAATGTGTTTTGCAAAATAAGCCTCTAAAGTTTCGAGATACCGTTCACCATTCTGTTGGTCCTTAGTGATGCGGTTTCTTACATTGGGGTCGAAAATAGACCAATTGAGACTTCGCCATGTTTCAATGTCGAACACATCCATGTCAATGGCTTCACCTTTTTCGTTTATGATCCAATTGTTGATACTGTGAGGAAACAATTGGTAAATGCTAGGCATGGTAGCCAATACTTCTGTCGGAACATTTCTTAAGCCAACTTTCAGCCCTTGGATAAAAGACCTAACCGCGCCTACAGAGCCCAAGTTTGGAGTCCCCAATAGAATCACTTTTCGAATGTTTTTAGCGCCTTCGAGATTCAATGGAAAATCATTGTCATTTAAGACGTCATCTTCACCATAGCGTAAATAATATCTGGTAATTAAGCCGCCCATTGAATGAGCGATGATATCAAACTCTAAATCAGGGTTTTGGTGGTCTTGTTTGATCTGTTTTATGAATTTTGATAGTTTTTTGGCGCTGAGTTGATTGTCTTGACGCCAATCATAATTAAATAGATACAGTTTTCTTTTAACTTCTGGGTCAAAGACACCAGGCGTGCTTATTTTGTAGCCTGCAAACTTCTGCAGTGTATCAATGATGGCTCGATAGAAATCAGTCCCGGCTGCTTGATCTGCAATTTCGAAGGCTTCTAACCGATTTTCAACTGGCTCCAGTGTTTCTGGGTTAATTGCTAACTTAACTGAGGTGAAGTTAGAAAACAGCAATTTAAAGAGGTTACCAAACCAAATTTCTTCTAAGCTATCAATATCTCTGAGTTTACTACCCATGATGCCATGAATTAGAATAACCGGTGGTTGTGTTATATTTGAATGATTATTAGATTGGTATAAACGTGCCAAGTCTGGTTTAGAAATTTGACAACTTGTCAGTATCATACTACTCAGCAGAGCGATCAGTGTAATTAGTCTATAATTTAGAAGCATTGTTTATGAATTTGATGCTAAAACATTGATTATATTATTAGTTTCACCAATAGAACAGTATTCTGTTGAAATTCAGTGATGCTTTTCATTGTGGGATTGTATGGTTTGTACGCTAGAAAAGGCTGATACGAAATAGGGCACCAAATATGACATGATTATCTTAACCAGTATATTGCCGGTCAAGCCCGAGTTTACAATTGTGTCGGCATGGTTAATCAGCATCAGTAAAGTACCCACAACCAAGCTCACCTTGAGGGCACGCATCTTTACATCTTTACGGAACATCATGATAAAAATATTAGTCTTCATTGTTATGCTCTTTCTTGACTGCCGTTCGTTTAAATCCTAAGTGTGCAATATCAGGTGGAAAGAACATGGCCCAATTCCACTCCAGAAATAAACGAACTTTGCGTGAAAAAGTAGGTACTTTCATTAAATAAATACCTCGCCACATTAAAAATGCAATGAAGCCTGATAGCCTAAAACCAAAAATTTCAGCCACGGCTTTATTGTGTCCTATAGAAGCCAACATGCCCATCGGTTTATAGGAAAATTCGTTGGTGGGATTACCATTGGTATATGCCAAAATATTTTTAGCTAACTGTTTGCCTTGCCTTTCAGCAAATTGAGCTGTTGGTGGACTCATTTGTTTGTCATGTAAATTAGGAACCAAAGCACAATCTCCCAATGCCCAGATACCGGATAGCTCGGGTACAGACATGTCTCCAGAAACCAAGATTCGGCCACGATCAGTGGGCAATGCTTCATTTTGAATAAAATCATGAGGGCGCGTACCAATGGTGCTGATGATGGTGCCGGCTTTAATTTTTGTACCATCTTTCAAAGTGACCGTTTCGTTTTCAATAGAAACAACATTGGTATTCACCCTAACATCTATGCCTCGTTTATCGAAAATTTTGGCAGTTTTTTCCCCCAGCTTAGGAGGTAATTCTGGTAGCAACCTATCAGCACCATGCAAGACAATGATTTGACAACTCTCTAACTCAATATTTTTATAGTATTTCTCTGCGGATTTTAAAAAGTCATTTAATTCACCCGCAGTTTCCACGCCACTAAACCCGCCTCCTATGATGATAAAACGAGTCAGTAATTTACGCCTATCAGGATCAGGATGGATGGTTGCTGCTTCCAACTTATCAATGATTTTATTGCGAATAAGCAGGGCATCACCAACGGTTTTAAGAGGCAGGCTGTGCTCTCGCATGCCTTCAATGATATCCATATTGGCTTGTACACCTGCGGCAAAAACCAATTGATCAAATGGCAATTCTCCAGGCTCATCATTGTGGTAACAGACAACCCTGCGGTTATAGTCTATTTGATCGACCGTAACCATGCGAATGCGAGTTCTTTTCAATATCTGTCGAATTGGTGATTGTACATGTCCTGGTAAAATGGATGCGCCAACTACTTCAGGTAACAAGGGGTTATAGGTGACAAAATTAGTTTCACTCAATAAGTAAATATCCCAATCGTCAGGCATTTTATTTTCAAGTTTTTTGGCCAGTTTAGTGCCTGCAAATCCACCTCCAATGATCACTAAATTTTTCACTTTATTTTGTTCTTGCATCATACTTACCCATGTTTAAGGCCTTGGATTTACCCAGGAAGTAAGTAAACCTCCTGGAATGGTTTCGGTATTATTTTAAATAGGCGAATGCGTTATGTTTTTATTTTCGTCTATACTGATGAAATGATTGTTTTTAATACCATGCCATTCAGATTTGTCAGTTAGGGGTTCAGATGCAACCAAAACGGCGTTAATGGATTGGTTGTCGCTTGCTATGGCGTGGCATACATTGTTTTCACATATGATTTCTTTGCCGCCGAAGTAATACAGTGTGTTGGCTTGATGGTTTTTATCACTGACGTACCGGGTAACTACACTGCTGTTTCCATTAGAGACCACTAAATTCAACATAGAAGGTTCTTTATTATTGCGTTTAACATTAAGCCCATCGATGAAGCTGATGGTTTGTCTCAGTGCTTCAACAGTTTTGTCGAGGAAGTTGTTACCTTCAATTGATTCATAGTTTTGAATAAATAAAGCAAATAAATGTTCTGAATCCGTAGATCCTTTAATCCAATGGAAGTAGTCATCATCAAGAACTTTTAAAATGTCTCGTTTGATGTGTTTAAACCCACTGACTGTTCCATTATGCATGAATGACATTTTTTTCCATGAGAATGGATGACAATTCAGTTCAGTAACAGGCAAGCCAGGTGAGGCAGCACGAATGTGTGCCAATATACAGTGACTTTTGATCATTGGGGCAAGGTGCTGTAAATTCCTATTTGCCCATGCTGGTTTGATTGATGTAAAAAGTGCAGGTTTCTTGCTGATTTCTGGGGTGTACCAAGAGATGCCAAAGCCATCACCATTCAATGGTTCTTCCCGTTCTTTGCTGGCATAACTTTGATTGATGATTGAATGTTCTGGTTCAGTTATAATCGTTGATATTAATATGGGATCACCCATATAAAGTGCAAATCTACACATAATGTCACCAATTGAGTTTAATGATTTAATATAAAGACCTTTTTTATACAAAAATCAAACAAAAATTTCTTTGTATATGTTTTTGGATTTTAATTTACGGGTTAAATAGCTTGGCCTTTACACCAAACCTCATTGTTACGAGGTGCTAAATTTCAGACGTGGAAAGTTTGGTCGATGGGATTTGTAGCCAAGATAAACAACTGTATTTTAATGACAAATCTCTTATTCAATTCAATAGCAGATCCATTAAGTCAGCATGTATTATTTCGTTTGATAAAAACGATGTAAGAAATTGCAGGTTGCTCAATATTTCATTAATTTATAACCACTTGAAAAATTAATTTCCAAGTGGTTATTTATTCCTTAACTTTATTTGTTGCCTAATGAGGGAAGCCTACCTGGTGTCCAAGGTGTGCCATTTTCTTCAGCCTCTTCTTCAAAGGCTTTGAGGTCAGCATCGATCATTTGTAACTCTTTTAAGGCCACTGAATAACTGGATAACGCAATTTTCAGTGAATCTTTATAATTACCTGGAATATCTGCTTGAGATTCAATTATACCTCTGTATAAGTTACCGACTCGCTGCGTTATTGACCAAGGAACGGCTTCTTGTCTGGATGAAATGGTGGTATCGCCTCTGAGTTTTATTTGTAAATCTATCAGGCGTGCTGATAAGGCTCTGATTTCCTGTGCAGCAGATTCATTTTCCATTGGAGTTAGGTCAACTGCCTTGATTAGATGTTTGATTCGGTTTCCTATTTCAGTGACTTTTCTATTGGCACCATTAACAGACCTACGTAACTCAGCCAGTTGTTGTTTAAATGCCAAAACTTCAGCTGGTTTTTCAGTGATCTCTGGGCTGTTGGCCATGGATTTTAAGGCAAATGGTTTGGCATCGCTTAAAGCCAACAGTTCACCATTTTGGCGTTTCATTAAGGTCGCTTGATATTTTCCTGGCATAGCAAGTGGCCCCATGGGCTCAGATGCCCAATATGGAATCCAATCTGCTTTCTTTAAGTTTACTGGATCAGGTGCTGGGTAACGCATGTCCCATTGGACACGATGAAACCCTTTGCTGTTTTTGGCAGGAACTCGGCTGACTACGTTACCCTTATCATCTTGAATGAGTACAAATACGGTGGGTGCTTCTTCATTGTCTTCGGTACGCAACTCATCCCATGATGGGTATGGGGTGTCACCACCATCTTTTTCAATTTTAATTTCTGCTTCGCGGCGCTGTTTTTTTAGGGTTTTGAAGCTGTTTTTTAAATGGTATGAAAAAGTTGCACCCAATGGTGGGTTATCAGCGGTGTAAAACTCGCTGCCAGATGAACCTTTCTTGCGGTCATCGAATAAATCACCTTCAATATAGAGCCAACTGTCTTTAATTGGAAACAGCGTGGCCTGGTCACTGTTTAACTGAGTAGTGGCCGTTCTTAACGGTGTATAGTCATCAAGGATATAGACACCTCGACCAAACGTACCAATGACCAAGTCATTTTCACGGGGTTGAATTTCTAAGTCACGAACGGCAATGGTTGGTAGTTTAGATAATTTATGCCATGAGCCACCACCATTTTGGCTGAAAAAAGCACCGAATTCAGTGCCTACAAACAATAGATTTGGGTCAACATGGTCTTCAACAATCGTGTGTACTGAGCCACGCTTGGGGAGGTTGTTTGAAATCAACTGCCAAGATTTTCCTTGATTGGTAGATTTCAGAACATAGGGTTTGTAATCACCGCGTTTGTGATTATCTATGGTCGCATAAGCGGTATTGGCATCATGGTTTGAAAATAATACATCAGATATATAGGACATATCTGGAACACCTGAGAACTTTTTAACGGATGACCAGTTTTCACCGCCGTCAGATGAAACACTGATGATGCCATCATCTGAACCAACCATCAGTAAATCAGCTTGAACTGGACTTTCTGAGATACCAATCAAACTGCCGTATTTTGAGGTGGAAACATTTTTCGCAATGGTATCAACGCCCCAAACTCGGTCCATGACTTCCAGTTTGTTGCGGTCTAGTTGTTGGGTTAAGTCTGGGCTGATGATTTGCCAAGAATCGCCTCGGTCATCTGATCTGAATAATTTTTCTGCACCATAATAGAGTCTGGTGCTCATGTGTGGGCTGACTAATAATGGGGTGTTCCAATTCCATTTATAAGCAGGTTCACCTTCTTTAGGGTGTGGTGTGATGTATATGCGTTCCATGGTGCGTTTGTCATAACGGGCTAAGCCACCATATTGGTACTGAGGATAAATGATGTTTGGATCATTAGGGTCAAATTGTGGTTCATATCCATCGCCACCTAAAATGATGCGCCAATCAGAGTTGGTGACACCGTGAATAACGGTGGTTCTAGAAGGCGCGCACAATGAATTATTATCTTGTGTTCCACCACATACATTGTAAAACGGTTCGTCATTATCAGGCTGAATGCGATAAAACTGACCTAAAGGTAAATTTCTGACATGGCGCCAAGTTTGACCGCGATCAAAAGTCTCATAAATGCCGCCATCACCTCCAATGTATAGGTGATCGGTGTTGTCTGGATCTATCCATAAAGCATGGTCATCCACATGTCGATACTTATCTGAAAGCCTGGTCCAGGTTTTTCCACCATCTTCAGAGACATTGGTGAAAGTGTCCATTGAATAAACCCGGTCAGGATTGATTGGATCAACAATCAATTCATTATAGTATTGCGGGCTGCCAGCGACATAGTTGGATTGTTTGTGCCATGTTTGGCCAAAGTCCAATGAACGGTAGGTGCCTTTTTCTTTGGCATTGGATTCAATGATGGCATAAACAGTATGAGGTGATGAAGGGGCGTTGGCTAAACCAATTTTACCCATATGATCTTTAGGTAAGCCGCTGGTTATTTTTTGCCAGGTTTTACCACCATCAACAGTTTTATGAATGGCGCTGCCAGGACCGCCATTGATTAAGGTCCAAACATGGCGACGTCGTTGGTAACTGCTGGCAACAATGGTATCAAAGTCATCAGGGTCAATAACGAATTCATTGATTCCAGTGTATTGATCTATTTCCAGGATGCGATCCCAAGTCTGACCACCATCAGTTGTTTTGTATAAACCTCGGTCTCCGCCATTACTCCATAAAGGGCCTTGTGCAGCCACCAAGACTGTATCAGAGTCTTTGGGGTTAATCCAAATTTTAGCAATGTGGTTGGAGTCTTTTAGACCCATGTTTTTCCAGCTTTTGCCGCCATCAATGGATTTGTAAACACCATCTCCATAAGCAACAGATCGTTGTGAGTTATTTTCTCCTGAACCTACCCACAATACCTTGGGGTTATTAGGGTCCATTTCAATCACACCAATAGAGTAAGAACCTTCTCCGTCAAAGATAGGTTGCCATGTGATGGTGTTATTGGTGGTTTTCCATATGCCACCGGAAGCTGTGGCCACATAGAACTCATGTTTTTTTTCTGGATGAAAAGCAAAGTCGGATATACGACCAGATATCATTGCAGGGCCAATGTTTCGCAACGGAATGCTGGAAAGTGGGTGAGGTTTGTCTTTCCCCTTTGTTTTGGCTTGTACACTTTCGCTGAATCCAGCAGTGAAAATAATGATGAATGTGATCATCAATTGAACTGATTTGTGCATTTTGACTCCTCTGTTTACATTTATATTTGAGCAGGGAACATATCATACCAATGATTGATTTCAATCCGTCAAAAGTCATGTAAAAGCTCAAAAAAGGGCTGTTAGTATGCCAAATTTATTTTGCGGTAATTTAAAATATTTATTTAGACGTATTCGATAAGCAATAAAAAGTAACTGCAGTGATCATTTTTAGCAAAAATTTAATGATTAAATATGTGGTTAATAAGCTCAATTTGACTCTTTTCTGGCTCAATTAAATGGGCTGTACTGATTGCTTTTAAAATGTCAGTTTGTGGCATATCAGGAGCCCCATCGCATAATGTCAGAATGACCTTTAAAACAATCAAATCTGTTTTTGATTTCATTGTCTTGGGTATTTCACACTTGTTCATATTGGGGGCAGTATTGGTTGGCGTTAATAAATCTGAAAGTAATGTATGTTCGTTGGTCATTGTTGTGAGTAGATTGGCTTTGTTTTTTGTATTAACTGGATATTTTTCCAGTAATTCCAATAGCCATGTTTGATTGTTGAGATTAATTGAGTTTGGGTTGAGTATTTGATGGCGTTTGATCAGCTCTAAATCGCCAGTTAACCAGGCAATCAAGCCTAAATGAAATTTAGTTTTATCTTGGTATTGAGGTTCGATTTTTGTTGGCTCTTGTAATAACAGTTCGAGTACTTTTACAGATAATTCGTACTGCTCCAGAATAACCAAATTTTCTGCCAGGCTTAAAGTGTTTTTTATGAAGGGGTAATCATCTGGTTGGTAGAGAATTTGGGCTTTTTGCATACTGCGAATAGCCGCCGTCAAGGAACTGGGAAAATCCATCATTTGCTTTTTAAAACGATAAGAAGTTTCATGGCCAATCATCTGTGTAAATAAATGGTCAGAGCCTTCTATAACGGTCAGGCTTTGATGGAGAACATGCAAGGCCTTTTCACGATGTTCAGTACGGAATAACTTAGTGGCGTATTGTAGTAAGTTGCGACCATAAACCAGTCCTTTATCATCGTATTGACGAGCCAATTCTATGGACTCAATAAACACGGGTTCAGCCAGTTCATATTGTCCCATCTTTGTTAAACTCACTGCGTAACTGTTTAAGGAGCTTGCGTAATCGGGGTGTAGTTTTCCAGTGCTTTTTTCTTGGTGGAATAGGGCTTTTTGATACCTGGTGTTGAACAACTGAATATCACCTGTTCCTTCGTCAACTATAGCCATCAAAAACCAAGCTCTACTGATCAAGTCGTGATCCGTGACACCGTTCTTGTCGATGAATGTCATGATGCTTTGCATGTGTTTTCTTCGAGTTGGATGGTCTTGTGTGCCCGTCATGTATATGTGGGCAATATTTATCATTGCAGACAGTATGATATTGGCCTGATCTGGTTGATTTCTATCAAGTCGATTGATCAGTGCCTGACTGGTCTCAATGGCCTGGGAATATTTTCCAGCTGACTTAAGTAGTTTTGCGAGTGTTGCCTGCCATTGTAAAGTGCTCAATGCTTCAGGTCCATCGGATGCCAATACCAGTGCATGAATTTCTTTGGCTATTTCAGATGCTTCATTAAACATACTTTGAGCTGTGTAGATTTCAACCAAGTGGGTCATGATATTGAGTTTGGTTTCAGGGTTGTTAGCCAATATACTTTTTTGTTTTGACAATGTTTTCTCTAGTGCTTTTTTAATGGTTATGTCACTGGCATTGCCTTTGGAAGGATCGCTTTGACTGAGTACTTCGGTTAAAAATCGCAGAGTAACAGCAGAATTTTCGGCTTCTTTTTTTGCGCTGAATGCATAATGAGTGATTAAAATTGTTGCAGTGATCACTGCCAAAGCCAATAAGCTCAAAGACCAGCTACTGACAGGGTTACGTTTAAAATGTTTAACTAATCGATGACTGAGTTTATGGTTGAGCAAAGATATCGGCTTGTGTTCAAGCCAAGCTCCAAGATCATTCGCCAGTGCATCCATGGAAGCATACCGATCCTTTAACTGAGTCTGTAATCCTTTAGCAATGATTTTTTTGAGGTCTTTATCAATATTAGCTGACGAGAGTACTTTATCTACATATTTTTCATCATCGATTTCCTGATAGGTTTCTGGGTCAAATTTGGGTAATGGGCTGTCTTCAATTAATAAATCGAGCAATGTTGCACTCAGTGAGAATACATCTGTACCAGCGGTGACTTTTTCACCTTTAATCTGCTCTGGTGAAGCTATGGTCGGGGTATATATCTTTGGGTAAACTGTATGAGTTTCCTCTTCCAATGCAGCAATGCCAAAATCTATAACCTTTATGGCACCATGTTGATCGACTAGGATGTTCGGTGATTTAAGGTCTTTGTGAATGATGAGGTGGCTGTGGGCATAGGTCATTGCATCAGCAACTTGTTTGATCAAGCTGACTATAGTTTTGATATCACATTGGTTTTCCTTGACATACTTATCTAAAGTTCTGGCTTCGGCAATATACTCCATGACCAGGTAATAGACACCTTCTTTGGTTTGATCACCGTGAAAAAATGAAACAATGTTGGGATGATCTAGTTTAGATAAAGCTTGTTGCTCTTGCTTAAAAAGGGCAACGATAGACGCATTGTCCCGATAGGGTTGCATAACTTTAATGGCCACAGGTTTTTGCACTTCTGATGACAACCGCTTGGCTCGATAAATAGAAGACATGCCACCGACAGCAATCAATTCCTTTATTAGATAGTCATTGATACTCTTACCACTCCAATCCATGAGTCTCTCAATATTCTGAAAAGCCAGCTTTGAACTGGTTTGGCTGAATAAGGTTTTATTTTTATCCATAGAATCAATCAACTTTTTGACTTTGTTTTTGATCGAAGCTTCTAGTGCTGTTATTCCATTGAGTTGGTTAAACATTTCTGCTTTTTCAAGATGAATCATTGATTCAAATACTTCTTTGGCTTTGCTCCAAGCTTGATTATTTTCTTTAGTAGTCACTGTCAGTCCATGAAATTATTTAACATGGCTTGTGCCACTTTCCATTGCGTGAAAATCTGGCTTAGATTCTTGTTATGCAGCTCAGCAATTTCTGCCATTGATAGGCCAGCAAAAAAACGGAGTTCAGTTATTTCAGCCAATTCTTTGTCAATGTCTTTGAGTTGATCTATGGCTCTATTTAAATCCAATAATTGAATCTCCATGGATTGATCGTTTTCTATCTGACTGGCATTAAGGGTCACTTGTATGCCTTTTCTTTTGTTGGTATTTTGAGTTCTGATTAAATCGATCAAAAAATGACGCATGGAACGAGCGACCAAACTATAAAAATGTATTCTGTTGTTTATTTTGAGTACTTTAGTTTGTTTAAGTTTTAAGTAGCATTCGTTGACTAAAACTGTTGCTGAAATGTGTTCGCCTGGATTTATTTGATGCAATTGATACAAGGCCAGTTGTTTGATTTTAGGGTAAAGGGATTCGAACAACAGGTCGCATTTACCGTCACTTCTGTGATTGCTTTGGTTGATCAGCTGTGTAATTTCTTGAACGATTTCCATACAAATATTCTACCACTGGAGTATTCAATTTAAGTTTCTAATGAATGATTCTGTGACTGATTTTTGAAATTTAATATAAATTTGACTGATGAAATCAAAATAATTCAAAAAAAATAATTTTTTTTACGTAACTATTAAATAATCAAATTTTAAATGAGCATTATGAAAAAATTCATATTTATATATTTAGTATTATTCAATGGTTTTGCATCAGCAGCAATATTTCAGGTTGATTTAACTGTACTAGATCTAATCGATGATAACCCTGGAGATGGGGTGTGTGATATTCCAACAGGTGGCTTTTGTACTTTACGAGCAGCTGTTATGGAAGCCAATGCATTGCCCGGACCTGATATAATTGTTTTACCTGGGGATGCAACAATCAGGCTTACAATAACAGGTTCAGGTGAGAATTCAG
>CAZVZJ010000052.1:0-23440 GCA_964631055.1 uncultured Marinicella sp. | reverse complement strand
ACATAAAATAACAACAGCCGTTCATTATAAAACAGTCTTACATTTATAAATGTAAATATAACTTTGCTTTCTTAAATTGTTCAACCTTTGTAGTTTGATGAAACATGAATCAACAACTATGAGTAGCTAAAACCAACTATTATTAGTATTTGGAAGATATTAAGAAAAATTTCAAAAAAAACTCAGAGAATTCTAAATATTTAATCCATCAAAAACCCATAGAATACGCACTCTTCAAAAATACACATTAAACATGAAGCAACACAAATACAAGCCAATCATGCTTGGCCTCTTATTTAGTGGTTTGTTATTTGATCGGGCATTTGCCCAGTTAGAAATAAAAAAACATTCTATTAATAGTGGTTCAACTGTGATGCAGGGTACTGGCTATGAAATGAAATCGAGTATCGCTCAAACAGATGCCAGTGTGGCATTGACTGCAGCTAACTATGAACTAACAGGTGGCTTTTGGAATGGCAGCGATGTTCCACAAACCATTGATTTAATTTTTAAAAATAACTTTGAACAGTGATTGTTCACCAAGTTAATGAGGAAAATATGAAAAATACAATATACACAATAACCATCTTTTTTGTAAACATACTTTTTATGTCCAACACATATGCGCTTGGGTCGGAAGAAGTAGGCAGTGGTTTTAGCTACCAAGGGCAACTTTTAGACTCTGGCTCTCCTGCAAATCAGAAGTACGACATTATTTTTCGTGCATATAACCAAGAAACTGGAGGGGTTGATATCGCCGAGGAATCAGTCTTAGGAGTTCAAGTAAACAATGGTTTATTCCATATCCCAGAACTTGATTTAGGTGACACTGTATTCATGGGTGACGAAGTCTGGTTAGAACTTGCTATCAGCCCTGTCAATGAAGGAAACTTCACCACCTTATCTCCACGCCAACGAATCTCAGCCGCGCCTTATGCTGTTCAAGCTGAATTTCTGGCCGCAAACGGAGCCAGTAATAATGATGTACTGCAGTTTGATGGCAGTAATTGGGTACCACAAGAGTTGACAGACATTTCTCCTTGGAGCTCCGATTCCACAGACCCTGATAGCATCAGTTATACAGGTACAGGACAAGTTGGTATTGGTACTATTTTTCCTAATGCCAAGTTAACTGTGAGAGCTGACTCTGGTGATGAGGCATTAAGAATCAGTCAAGGTCAATTCATCAAATTAAGGGTTAACAGTAATGGCGGGTTAAGTGTAGGTAATTTCACAGAACCACCAACAGATGGACTACATGTTGAAGGTTCCACTAAACAACCTTTAACCAGCGATGGCATGATGAAATATATGGTGCATGCAAACTGTAGTGGCACTGCATCACAAGTCCTTAAATCTTATAATGGCGTTAATTCCGGATCGGTCAATATTATTGGTTCTTCTGATGGTAATTGTAGCATTAATTTTCCTTTTGACTTGAGTCAAAGATACTGGCATGTGACCGCAGTTCGTACCTTTGATGGGGAAAACAAAACGGTTTCTTGCGCACTAAATACTGGAGATGCTACAGTCATGTTTTGCCGACTCTCAAGAGGTAGCAACAATGCTGATAGAAACGGCCCAATTATGCTATTGATTTATTAAAAAGTTAGTTTTTGAAGCAGGGTTTGACCCTGCTTCAATCAAATTCTTTAGATAAAGCCACTGAACGATCATTCGCAGCCATTAAAGCTTTTTCAATCACCTTTTCAATGTGGTTATCAGCAAAACTTTCCAAAGCTGCTGCAGTGGTGCCATTAGGTGAAGTGACACGGTCTTTCAATTGCTGTAGGCTTTCCGGACTGCGCTCTGCCAACAAGGCTGATCCAATGGCTGTCTTTTTGGCTAATAATGTCGCATTGCCTTCACTCAAGCCCAATTTTTGGCCGGCTTGTTGTAGGTATTCCATAAACATAAAAAAATAAGCAGGGCCACTGCCTGATAAAGCTGTAACTGCATCAATTTCAAATTCTTTATCAACCCAAATTGAAGTACCAACCGCATCCATTACTTGTTCGGTCATTTGTAACTGATTCTTGGTTACCAGCTGATTGGCAAACATGCCAATGGCACCCTGACCGATTAAAGCTGGGGTATTTGGCATGGTTCGAACTATCGGTAAATCTATAGCCAACCAGCCCGCAATTTGATTGGTGGTAATGCCGGCAGCTACTGAAATAACCAATGGATTGGTGTGACGAATACTGGGAGTCACATCTTCTAAAACCCGCTTCATGATCTGGGGTTTAACCGCAATAATCACGATATCAGGCATACCAAAATGCGCATTGTTGTCATCATAGGTTTGAATTTGAAACTGGCTCTCAATATAGGCACGTTGATTTTGACCTGGATCACTGGCTGTTATTTGACTGGCAGTCATGCCTTTATTAATCAAGCCACCCATTAAACTGGCTGCCATATTTCCGGCACCAATGAATCGCAATCGAATGTCTTGGATAGATTTCATACTTTGGCTCAGTCAACTTCAGTGGATTCAAATGAATTAGGCATCCACAGTTCTACTTTGAAGCCAGCGGGATCAACAAACCAGCCAAAATCACCATTTGATTCTTTGACCACTTCACCGGCCTGAGTAGCACCCGCTTTGGTGACCTGTGCAAGCATGGCTTCAACATCATCAACAATGAAGTTAAACATAAAAGGCTGTTCAGAAGGCGCAAAATAATCAGTATCACTACTGAAGGTGCTCCATACTATGCGATCATGTTCTTGTGCCTCATGTGGATTAAATAGGCCATAAGTGGGTCCATCCATTTGTATACCTAAATTTTCTTTATACCAAGCTGCTAACTTTTCGGGCTCTTTACATTTAAAAAATAATCTGCCCACACCTCTTACTTTGTGCATAGCCATACACCGTATTTATTGATTTTGATTGTACCAAAAGCGCAAGCCACTGTATCTGGTTGTTTGTGTCTCAATGGCTTTTTTAATCACTTCTTCACTACCATAAATCATTACCGACTTTTTGGCACGGGTCATACCCGTGTAAATAATTTCTCGGGTTAATAAACGGTGCTTATTATTTAAAGGCAGTGGCATTAATACATGATTGAACTCAGAACCTTGACTTTTATGGACGGTCATTGCATAAGCAGCAACATGTTCTGGAATGACATGAAGTGAGTGAGCACGATAATCCGAATGGCTTTTGACAATTAATTGTAATTGATCATTTTCATTCAACAGCACAACACCGACATCACCATTAAACAACTTGAGGTCTTTATCATTGCGTTTGACCATGATTACAGCACCATGAAATTGATGGCCATAACCGATAACTTCTAAGTTTTGACACATCATCTCTGAGATATGACTATTTAAAAAGTTGCTACCTACCCAAGACTGATTAACCAGGGTCAAGACACGATTGCTATTAATGGCGGAAAATATGATATCTAACACTTTTCGATGGCTGTTTAATTCATTGGATTTAAAGTGTTTCAGCGCATAAACAGCTGATTTAAAGCCTTTGTTGGCCACAAAGTATTGATGCTGAACCCACTGTAAACAAAACTGTAACCAACTGTGCTGATCAGCCCACAATGGCAAGTGATATACACCCTCATTATCAGCTGATAAATATGTCTGCAGACCAGATGCAGCAAGCCTGTTCCATTCATCAGCTTCTAATACCGTATTTGCTTGCCCGGCTTTAACCAGTTCACTGACATTGGTTATTCTTGCATTGCTGCGTTTTGAAACTTCAAGAATGGTGTATCTGTCTGTAAGCGTTTTGGATGTATGTGTGACTGTCAAACCTGCTTGGATTATTGGCGCAGAGTTGAAGCCAGTTAAAGCTTCGGTTAATTGTTGCATCATGGCTTGACTGATTGCACCACTTTCAGTGGCTGGGGGCAACATATCTGCCAAAACCGCGCCTGAACTAACAGAAGGCAACTGATACTGATCACCCAACAAAATAACTCGACAGTTATGAGGTATCGCTTGTAGCAGTTGTTTCATTAACATCAAATCAACCATAGATACTTCATCAACAATAATGACTTTTGCCGTTAATTGATGATGTATGCCAAAACGAAAACCACCCTTGTGCGGGTGCGCGCCAAGCAAACGGTGTATGGTAAAAGCTTCTGTTTTTAATAACTCATGATCGAAGTCACTGAGTTGATTTAAACTGTTTTGAATCACATCATGCATGGATTCAGTCATTCTCTGCGCTGCTCGACCTGTTGGTGCTGCCAAAATAACATCTGCAACAGCATAACCAGATTTCAACAAACCTCGCAAAACCGAACTCATGATGGTGGTTTTACCAGTACCTGGACCACCTGAAATAATACTGAATGGTTGAAGTAATGAAGTAACAACAGCCAAAATCTGTTTGTTCTCTATACCATCGAAAGTTAAATCATTGACCACTTCATGGGCAGCTCGATTAACTTCTTTCGCTGATAATAACCGCCCTGAATAATTATTTAACAAAGCCTTTAAAGCCATGTCCAACTGTTTTTCGGCTTGCCAATACTTATTAAAATACAAGCGATTACCCTCAACACAAATCGCTGGCTCATCGTCAATCATTAAATTCTGCCAATCGACTTTCAACACTTCAGTTGGCGATTGCTCAGTGTGTTGTTGTAAGAATTTTTTAAATTGAACACCTTCAACAACCACACAAATAGATCCTTGGTTGATGCTATGAATTAAATACAACAACACCAACAAAGTCAGTTTGTCGTTATTTTGCCAGGTAACTAAACAATCCCTTATCAAAAACACATGCCCTGAATCAAGATCAAGCTGTGATTCAAGCAGTTGAAAATTAAGCTCACGCCCTTTAAAACATCGATTTAAGAACTGCGCATTGACCTGAAAATTCATGAATCAGTCCTTATTTCAGTAAATGCCAATAAATCAGCTTCTATTTCACCAATTTGAAAATCACCTTGAGTAAAGTCGTCAAAGAATACCCCGTTTTGTTCATCTTCGGAGCAGTTAATTCCACGAGAAAACAAATACAAGGCACCTTTTAAGCGCGCTTTTTCCATGCCCAAACCATCAAACCAATGCTGCATGGCTAAAGCGTATAATTCGTACTGCCAATTATATTGATGCTTGTGCATCACCTCATCAGCCAAAATTTTGGGAGAGTAACCACTGAGGCTTAAATTACTTTTCCAATCCAAAATATAATAATCTTTAAATTCACCACCATCTATGACGAAAAACAAATCAATAAAACCAGTTAAATTGGTGTTTGCTTGGTGCCAAAAAAAAGACAGTTCATGACAGCGGTCAGTTTGGGAGACACTGCCTAAGGTTCTACCACCCAATGCAGACAATGGTTTTTTTAAGGTATGCCAAACCCAAGCAGCCAATTCCTGGCGGTATTCTGAAACTATTTCCCCAAGCTCATTCAACAAAGGTTTATTTTCCAGTCTGAACAAAGTCATTTGTTCATCTACAACCCGCATGATACTGTCATCAGCAAACAAAGCCGTTAAATCACAATGCATACTGACCGCTTTGAAGCTGACATTTTCAAATATTCCATGTAACGCCAATCCAGTTTTAACACCACCTGGCACTTGTTCTATTGAAGATTCAACAGGACCATCTTGTGTCATTTCATCCGCCATCAATGATTCAGTTATTTGGGTTGAGACAAATTCGTTTTCAGCATTTTGTCGGTGTGCTTTGATTCGACTGAGTGATGAAAATGAATATAAATTAATACTTCTGCTTTGTTTTATTTCTGGCAGGTCTGGCAATGAAAGCACTGATTGCTTATGAGTCCTTTGCTGCTGCTCAAAACAGATGTCTTTTTTGACTTCATGGATTGGAATGTTTAATTGCTTAATCCGCGGCATCACAGTTTTTGCATAGACACCACTTAACTTATCTATCTTCTCACCCTCACCCACAACTTGGGGCAGAAATAACATAAAAATGGCTCGGGTCATGGCAACATAAAACAACTGTTGATCTTCATCAATCTGCTGTTGGTCATACAGTTTTTGATGGACACTGACTAAATCGAATACTGTTTTTTGTTGTTTTTGATCATAAAACTTAAGGTATCTTGGCGCTTTATTATCAGCAGATAATCCACCCATCAAAAATACCACGGGAAACTCTAGCCCTTTACTGATGTGCATGGTCATGATGTTGACAGTTGCTTGTTCTGTGTCTTTTTGATGTAATGCTTCTTCACTGGCACTATTTTCTCGCCAACCCCTGAATGTTTTCAGCAAGCCTTTGGCACCACATTTGCTTTTTAACGCCACATTCAACAACTGCTGTTGTAACTGCTTGATATTCGCCAATCTTCGTGTGTTGTGTCGATGTCTGAAAAAAACACCACTTTCATGCAAGATTAAATCAAACACTTTGACCCAATCTTTTTGACTGCAAGCCAATTTAACTTCAGCCCATAAAACACTGATATCACTACTGTTATTTTCAGAATAAACTGATAGATTTTGCGGTTTAACATCAAAAAACAAACTGATTAACAAATTAGTGAATCTGTTTTTACGATCAGGTTCAGCCAATGCGGTTAGTAGGATTTGAAAGTGAATGGCTTCAACAGATTGGTACAAATCTTGCTTTTTATGGTAACTGAAAGGAATGTTTAATTCTTGTAATGCCTGTTCAATATATTCAGCATCATTTTTACCCCGCACTAATACACAAATATCATTGGGTTCAAGGTATTTGGTTTTACCTTTCCAGTTAACCTCCACTTGGTTAATCAATTGGTGGCTTATGGTTTGTGCAATTTGTTGAGCTAAATTTTTTTTCATGGCATCTGCTTTATCATGCAATACATGAATTTGGCTTAAAGCAGCGATTGAATATGGATTTTTCAGCACTACAGGCAGCTGATAACCATCTGTGTTTTCCGGCAGCTCTACTATAACCTGGCTCCCATCAAACCAACCACCCTGCTTATCTCTGGTAAAGAAATGATTCAATGCTGAAACCAAAGGCTTTGCAGTGCGGTAATTATGAATTAAGCGATATGATTTCCCACCATGCAAAGATTGGATCTCAGCTACGGCTGATCGATAAGTGTTGACATCAGCGCCACGAAAGCTATATATGGCTTGTTTGGGGTCACCGATTACGAAAAGTTGGTGACTGTCACACAGAAACAACTGTTTGAAAATTTCCCACTGTTTAAGGTCTGTATCTTGAAATTCATCAATTAAAGCCAAACGGTATTTTGATCTGATGGCTTGGGTTAAATGTTGTTCTTTTTGCTCGATTTCTGTGCTTAACTGCTCCCAAAGCCGAGTGATCATGTCATCATAACTGATTAAGCCATGGCTTAATTTATGTTGTCTTACCATGTCATTCAGTTGTTTCAGCAATTTTGGCACAAAGTGTAATTTTGGAATATCCACTGAACGAACAATAATCTGATTCATCAAATCCAGTTCGGCACAAAGCTTAAAAAAATTGGGAGCAAGCTGTGAATTGACGTCTCGACAACTGTCTTTATGATCAGTTTTATAAACCGCCGGATTACGTGGAAAAAACAGCGGCAATATTTCTTTTTTACCTTTATAAACTTCCTCCATGCACAGTTTCAGCCCATCAAAACTGTGGTTTTTCAAATCTTCAATCAATCGATCCAAAAATGGACTGATAATTCCTTGCCAAAACTTTTCTTCAGCATTTTTCGCCAATCCTTTTAAAGCGCCGAACTCTTGATGCAATGCGGTTAAATCAAGAACTTTAATTGATTCAAATTGTTGCATAACTGATGTACTGTTTTCAGCATTTTCGTCTGGATAAATCACATCAATACCAGGTTTGTATTGCTTGGCCAAATCTAGCAACAAATCATCCACATTCTGCAATCTTTTATCACCTACATAGGTTTGCAATTGATCAACCAGTGACTTATCATCCGGCCAACTTCGCTTCATTTGGTGAAGCATCTGATCTCTCAGTTCATTGTCATTAACTAACTGAGATTCAAATACAGCTCTTTGTTCAAAGGCATATTCATTTAAAGTGCGGTGACAAAAACCATGAATGGTAAAAACCGAAGCCTGATTCAGTTGTTGTAGTGCTTTTTTCAGGTGATCATATAATTCGATCGATAAATCAGGGTCGTTTAACTCAGCCAATATCCTTGCCCTGATTCGGCTCTTTAACTCACCGGTGGCTTGTTCGGTAAAAGTAACCAGCAGTATTTGGTCAATCGATAGGCGCTGTTCTTTTAAAGCACGCATGACCAGCTCGATCAATGTATAAGTTTTACCCGTACCCGCCGATGCTTCGATCACGCCATGTTTATCTAAATCAACCAATCCTGCATCTGCCAAGGTGATGAAATCAATCATGACAGATCTCCATCAGAACCGTTAAACTTTCCAGCAACCATGGCGTATAAAGGCATCAGATTGGCTTTAAGCCATTCCCAAGGTTGTTGAGATTGGTTCATTTCTATGGCTTTTAAAACTTCTTGATACTCTGGCCATTTTAACTTGTCGGCATATATATCCAGCATATGTGCCTTATCACCATCGTTTAATTCATCGAAAGCCATGAAGACTTTACCAGCTAATCCTGAAAATTTAATGCTTGTAGGTTCGGACTTTTTAGGTAATTTTAACTGACCAGCCAATTCCACAGGAATGAATTCACCCTCACCCTTTAGGTAGTTTTGAACCAGGTTTTGCAGGTATTGTTTGATGACACTTTGGGATGAAAAACTGATTTCATTGGCGAACCATGGGCGCAGTTTAACGGTATGTAATTGATCAAGAAACACCATATGAACATTAAATACTTCAGCCACTTTGATGGCAGGTGATAATTGCCACATACACCAGTTGATAAATGGTGACAACAGCTTGCTGTTCCATTTAGGCTTTTTGCTTGCTGAACTGATCACCACCAAATCAGTCAACACTTCTCCATCGGAAAATACATGGTTGGCTGTACTGTTAATTTGGATCACATGGCTGTTTTTCTGATCTGATTTAAGCTTTACATCAATGGCAGCAACTTGAACAGCTGCACTTTCACTGAGCTCACCATCACCTATTTGAACCAAACCTAAATAAGTTTTATCACTTAAATGGGACTGCAATTTAGACTCAAGTAATGAAGCTGCCTTTGAAAACTGGCTTAACTCAGCAAATAATCCCAATGGTGCTTTTGATTTTTTAAGTTCAATTTGGTAATGACGTTGCAAAAGTTGATTGAAATCGGCTGTGTTGGGTTGTTGTATCCACTGAACTACTGCTTGAGTGAAGATTTGATGCTTAACTAAAGGTTGCAGCTTCACTGGTTCCTGTTCCAGCAGTGACAGGTCATCTTCATGTTTTGTTGCTATGCCCAGTTGTTTCAAGATAGCTATTTGTGGATTGATTAAATATTGAGCAAGCGCTTCTCCGCTGATATTATTAACTTTTATCTCGCCAGATTCTGAAGCACTTTCTGTTTCAATCGATTTGGACGCAAGCTGTGCTTGATAGACCTCTTTAATGCGCTGATGTTGCGGTGTTATTGACACGGGTAATTTTGTTTCATTATTGTTTGTTTGATTCAATAAAAAATCACCATATGAAAAATTAACCAGCCAATCTACATGTATGATTTCAGCATCATCAAAACACTCGTTTTCATGACTGCTTAATGGAATATGGCTGATTGGATATGTTGTAAAAGGCAATGCCGTAAAATCAACCACAGCATCACAATAAGCCTTCAATGTAATGAATACAGGCGATGGTTCAATCACCTCATCTTTAACCAAATCAACTCCCACATAAGACAAATACAGCTTTTCACGGCTGCACATTAAGGTTTCCAAGAATAAATATTGGTTATTTTCAATCACATTGATGTCACCAATCCGTCGACTGCGTTTGGTTAAATCTAAAGTTTCCTGATTCAATTGACCAGGGAAGGTTTTTTCATCCAATCCCAATATATAAGTCATTTTAAAAGGTATTGGCCTCATGGGTTGTAGAGCCGCACAAACCACGCCACCAGACAAGTAATTACCTTTATTGGCAGGGATCTCCTGTAACTGGTTTTGAATAAAAAGTTTAATGTCTTGGTAATTGAGAGATAGTTCGGGTTCGTTGATTGCTAGTTTTTGTAAGGCTTGTTGTAAAGTCATTTGTACGACTTGTTCCTTACCCTGCGACTCTGGCACCAAAATCAAAGCGTCCAACATGTCGTTGATAATCCGCTCCCACTGAACCGTTTTATGTGGTGCTTTTAATCTCTGTTGATAGTCATGCAAATTTTCAATCATGACACCCAACTGCCCCACTTTTTCAGCGCTTAAGAAAGCTGAACCTGTAGTTAATTCAACATCAAGAATCAATGATTTTCGAAGTTGCCTCAGACCGTTTTGCCACGTATATAATCCCGACTCCACTTCGTTATCACTTTCATACAATCTTTCATAACCACAAAAAATACCCAATTCATCCACAGCAAACAACCAGTTATACCAATCATTTTGATCAAATTGATTGGCGGCTTGAACAAAAGGGTTATCAAACCACTCAAACAATGAGGCTCGAATAAAGTCATCGTCCAATACTTTAAACAATCCATTGACTGCTGCGGCATATTGGCTCTCTACTTCGGCATTACTGTCTACAATCGCAAATTTAAGCTGGCATTGATGCTGATGGTTCAGTGATTCAAACACTTGTTCAATCACGAACCTGTACTTACCCATATCAGTAACCAATACAGCAATTTCATTGAGCTTTAGCGTGGGGTCTTGCTTTAAATTCCACAAAATACTGTTATATGTGGCTTCAACCTCTCGAATTACCGATGGCGCAACAGCAAATTGTAACGAGTTAAGATGTTTAACTTGAATTTGAGCCTTGGCCTGTGGAATGCGATTAATGATATGTGATTGAATGCTATGTAAAACAGTTGGGTCATTATGTTCAGGCTCAATCCAATGATCATTGAATTCAATTGAATAATGAGCTGCATCATTTTCTATTTCACTGAATAATTTAAGCGCCTCTCTTCCTGGTTTTCCCCATGCTTGTAAAAGTTCATTTTCATTGAGGTTTAATATAAGCTCAGAAAACAAACCTGACTCCATCCCAGAATCTGCAACTGTAACACCCTTACTGTCCGTTATTTCAACTTTGACTTTGGACATTTGTGTAAGCTGACTTTGATACCAATTCAGTTCACCTTGGGTCTGCATGTCTTCCCAATAATCCATACATACATTTAGCTGATATATATTCACCGTCATATATTTGGCCATTTGTAACATCAACTGCCTATGTAATTGAGAAATCCTTGAGGGTGTAAACACATGAACTGCTGGTTGTACTTCTGTTATAGATAATTGATGTAAGGAGTTGGCCACTTCCAACAATGTATTTTGCTTGGTATCAGACTGTACAATATGTTTATAGAGATCTTGTTGCATAACTTCTAGTTGCAACAAATAACTGTCATCAGTGTTTTTGAAAGTTAACTGGTTATTTTGCCATAACCTCACCATTTCTGGTCGTTGTGATTCATAGTCAAGTAACAACATGGCTAATTTTTGACTCAGCTGGAATTGTTTCCTGGCCTTAAGTCCGTCTGAATCTTCCCCATTGATATAATTTTGAATGGGTTCAAAAGAGTCAGTTCCTTGGCTATCAAGCTGTTTTAAAAAGGCCCAAATTTTCCAACTGAGAATTTCACCATTGAGGTGCCCTTTAGTTTGTCCTGTCAATTGTTGGGTCAGTTGAAACAACCCGGTCTCTAAAAATGGAAACCCAACTTGCGCACAGACGCCTTTTCGCTTGGCCAAATGTAATTGCAAGTAACGCTGCATATTACTGTTTGGCACCAAAACATTGGTAGGTTCAAACAAACCAAATTGAACCTGTTGTTTATGAATTTTATCGCTCAACAAATCTGCCAATCGTTCTACCGAATGACTAAAGTATAAATTGATTCCGAGAGAGTTAGAATTAGACATCAAGAGAGTATTTTATAACAACTGATACCATAGCAGCAGCAATTATCAAATAATGATAGGAAGTAAAATTAATCAGTTAAAACAATTTAAAGACCATTCAATGCCGAATGGCTTTAATGATTTGGTTTCTACCTGATTTTTTCGCCTGGTATAAGGCACTGTCCAGTCGGCTTAACCAATCATCTACGCTTTCATCCAACTCCTTTTGTGCTACCGCCATTGATAATGTGATGTCATGTTCTTTATTAATTGTGCTTTGATTAAATGCTTCATGAACTTTTTTAGCCATTTGAAAAGCATGGTTAAAGTCTCGACCAATACACAATATAGCAAATTCATCACCGCCTATTCGATACAATTCAGTTCCTGTATCCAGCTTTCCTTTGATAAACTGAGAAACTTGTTTCAGGACTTGATCACCTTTGGCATGGCCAAAATAATCATTAACTTGTTTAAATTTATCCAAATCTAATAAGATCGCCGTTTCAGGATGTTTTGAATGAGCCAAATCTCTGGCATCTTTATTAAAAGCTCGGCGGTTATAAACTTGGGTTAAAACATCTTCATTGGCAATACGCCTCAACCTTGCATTCTGCATATCCATTTTGGCTGAAAATATATAACAAAAGTAACTGGTTATTCCAACCGTCACCGCAATTGTTATTAATTGCAAATAAGGTAAATCTATCAGCAAAAATAAGATAATTAATGAGCTTAACCCCCAAAGTATCAAGGCATGTTTATTCGGTAATAAGTAAAACACCAACGCCACTGAAGGATAGGCCCAATATATTTGTCCCCCACCTTTGAGTGCAAGTGTCGCTATAGTTCCAATCACCGAAATCAGCGCAATGGCATAGGCTGAGTTCTTTGCATTACCTGTTCGCCAAACATGAACAAAAACATATAACCCAAATAAAGCCAAGATTAGATCCAAGGTAGCAATCACCCATTCTTCATTAATCAAACGAATTACCGCAAATACGCTCACAAAGATTGAGTAAGTCAAACTTAAACTCAAGACTATGATTTCTTTATCGCTTCTTTTGTTTGGCGGACGTTCCATAGTTTACTTTTAGCGCACAAGGCACTGTATTCATGGTGTGATAATTAACCCAAATAATAATGTTTATACATACGACTCGTAGGACTTCTCTTCTGTTAATTCAGAACCTGTGGCTTCATTAATTTGTTTTTTTATCGCCGCCCGATCATCGTTTTGATAATAAACACTGCGAGCTAATTGAACAAATTCATCGCCAAAATTTTTATTTTTTTCAAAAATCCTGATGTCATCTTCAATTTTCCACAACTTTAAATTGACTGCCTTCAAGGCTTGCTTTAATTCGTTAGTTATTTCACTGACTAAACCTGTATCTTGCCAAGTAGCAGTTAACAACTGCAACTCATGATTGATATTCTTGAGTTTGCTTGGATCTTTAATCTTATCGGCTTTTATTTCCAATATAGTTATCTTGTCTATTAATTCACCTACAGACATGGGTGTGCTGACTAAACTCATTAATTACTCTCCACATCATCTGTATCAAATTGGCCTGTGATTCTCTTTTTCACATGTGACCAAGATATCCCAATGCCTAAAACTGTCGAAATCATAAAAATCATTACCCATGAAAGTATGCCAGAATTAGTTAAGTCTAACCAGCCTTGATCAACAAATAACCAAATCAAGGTCCCACAAAATGACAATAAAATAATAATGCCAAGCAAACCTAAAGATTTAAAAGTAGCTGACAAGTAAAATATGTAACAAGCTAAAACAACAATAACCACTAAAATCTTTAATGGTAATTGAGTATCAGACAATGGCCAAAGCCAATGAAATAAGGAATATCCGGTTGAGTTAAATGTCGCCGCTACCAAGATAAAAGCAAACACCCAACGAATTACAAAACCACCTATATTCATAATCGAATTCTTTCCAATAGCTAAATACCCTCATTATAATGTACACTTAATAAGTAATACAGTTAATGATTAATCCAATAAGAGACACCTCAACTTGAGCCATTCAACTCAAATAAAGAATCCAACCAAACAGCAGAAATACAAATGGGTGTTTTTTTTAATGCTGGGTATGATTGCATTGAGTTTATTCAGTCCCATCATATTTTCATCCAATTGGGATTTAATTAAAAAAAGAGGCGTTTTAATTTATGGAACCAGAACTTCCTTACTCTCTTATTTCAAATCTGGTGACAACATCATTGGTTATGAATATCAATTACTGAAAAAATTCACTGAGACTCATGGGCTTGAATTAAGACCTAAACTTTATAACAACAATGGTGATTTATTCGATGATTTACAAAGTGGTAAGATTGATATTGCCGGTGGCCATCTAACCATCACTCAATCGAGATCAGAAAAATTCAATTTTACAACAGCCATCAGTCAAACTCATATTGACTTGGTTACACACTTCAACCACCGCAACAAAACTGACATTCAGGACTTTGAAAACAGCAAAGGTATCATCATTGAAAATACCAGTTATGAAGAACTACTGGATGAAATGCCTGAATTCAAACCAACTGACATCACCACATCGGCAGATATATCTCTGTTTGAAATTATCAGAAAAATTAACAGTAAGGAAATCGATTTTACTTTTGGCGACTCAGAAATAATCAATATATATCAATACTTTATTCCAGGACTTTACCAGACCATTCAGCTGACAGAAGCCACAGATACGGCTTTCATGATACGAAAAAAACGGGCTTCGGACCTCAAAACAAATTTAGATAAGTTCATTAATGACGCAAAAAAAACTAAACTGCTTGATCAGTTAAAAGAAGGAATAGTGGTTCACTTACCTGACATCGACAAAGCCAATACAGTGACTTTCTTTGATAAATTACAAACCACATGGCCACAAATTAAGGACTTGCTCTTAGCTGTTGCAGAAGAAAGTAACTTTGACCCGGCTTTGTTGGCAGCCATCAGCTATCAAGAGTCACATTGGGAAGTAGATGCCGAGTCTTTCACTGGCGTTAAAGGATTAATGATGTTAACGGCTTCAGCGGCTCAAGATATGAAAGTCGAAGACCGAACCAATCCGCGACAAAGCCTTGAAGGCGGCATCAGATATTTAAGATATATGCAAAAAAAAATACCAGATCGTATTAAAGAGCCCCACAAAACTTTGATGGCATTAGCGGCTTATAATGTTGGATTTGGCCATTTAGAAGATGCCCGAATACTCACTCAAAAAGCAGGAAAAGATCCAGATAATTGGTTTGAGATAGAACCATTTTTGGCAAAACTGAATAATCCAAGTATAAAAGACGAACTTAAGCATGGCAACGCAGATGGATACACTGCTGTCATATATGTTAACAACATCATGACCTATAAACAGTTAATGAACTGGAAAATGACCAAAGAAAATAAAGACACAAACACATCACCGTCAATTTTGTGATTGATTCCTCAAATTTTATTTTCAAAATATTATTTACAAAATGCTACAATTCATTGTTGTATATCTAATGTTATAATTAAAAAAAAATCAAACACATTCAATGAACATAAATTTAGGACATACTTCTCACTCAGGGATTAAAAGAGATCACAATGAAGATACCTATGGCATTGATTTAGCACATGGACTATTTTTGGTGGCTGATGGTATGGGTGGACATGATCATGGAGAGATCGCCAGTGCATTAGCTCGCGACCATATATTATCTTCCGTTAAAAATAACACCCCCATTAAACAAGCCATTTTAAATGCCAATCAAGAAATCATTAACAACTCAATGGAAAAACCTGGCGACCTGCCAATGGGTACCACCATTGCCATGTTACAAGTCAGCAAAAACAGCTACGATTGTGCTTGGGTTGGGGATTCTCGAATTTATAAACTTTCTGATAATGAACTCATACCGATCAGTTCCGATCACTCATACGTACAAGAATTGGTCGACCAAGATCTCATAACAGCAGTTCAAGCTCGATCTCACCCTCACCGTAATGTGGTCACACAAGCATTAGGTGTCACAGATAACAGTGAAATCAAGGTGTCTCAGTCCAGCGGCAAAATTAAAGCTGGTGATAAATTCTTGCTCTGCTCTGATGGTTTAACTGAAGAAGTTGATGATGAGCGAATAGCTGAAATCATGAATAAACCATTACCGCCTAAAGAAATTGGTGATCAACTGCTTATTCAAGCACTTGAAAATGGTGGCTCTGATAACATCACATCTATCATCATTGAATTCGTTAACTAGCACCTGTACCTAACACCATAAACATGTGGTTTGGAACACCCAGTGATAGACTCTAGAGCCAAACTACAATTGTTCATATTTTGGTTGGCTAACCATGCCATCAAGATGGCTTCAACAAAATCTGGGTTATAACCATATTCAGTCGATGAGCACACCATAAAATCAAATTCATGCTGTAGCTGTTGCATCAAAAACTCATTATGAACACCCCCGCCACATACCACCATCTGATCAATCTTTCCCTCGATTTGCTGCAAAGCCATGGCTATGCTCTGAACGGTCAACTGTAATAATGTGCGTTGAATATCCTGTGGATTAAATGCTTCACTTTTAAAGTGATCTACAAGGTGATTATTTAACCAAGTCATGTTGAACAGCTCTCGACCTGTACTTTTAGGGTATGGCAAATGAAAATATTCATCTTGCAAGAATCGAGTCAATAAGTCTTTTTCAACTTTTCCTGCGCTTGCCCACAGCCCCGCTGCATCAAACCCAACCCTTTGATGTACCTGAATAAATTCATCCATTAAACAACTGGCAGGTCCAGTATCAAATCCAATGACATCGTCACCTTGCAACACCGTAATATTCGCAATACCACCAAGATTTAAAACAACCACCGTTTCATCTGTTCGTTTAAATAGTTGCTGGTGCAGCGCTGGTGCCAATGGAGCACCTTGACCACCGAAAGCCACGTCCATTTGTCTGAAGTGTGCCACAGTATCAATTCCAGTTTGTTGCGTAACGATACTGGCAGACCCCAATTGAATGGTATTGGTCAATTTTTGATTTGCTTCAGATTTTGGTTGATGACAAACAGTTTGACCATGCAAGCCAATGGCTATGACATCAGAACTTTCAATGGAGTGCAAAGATAACAACTGATTAATCGCTGCGGCATAGAACATGCCCAATTCAGCATCTAATTGACTGATCAAGGAAATGGGTATAGCTTGATTCGCAATAACTTTTGATAAGGATTTATTAATTGAATCGTTGTAAGACGTTGTTTGAGCAGCAATCACTTTACACTGAGTAGCTTTACTATCATCAAAATCAACAATCGACACATCAACTCCATCGCATGAAGTGCCCGACATCACACCTACATAATACATCAGTGTTGTGCGATCAAATCTGCTTTTAAATCAGTTAAACGTGTCAACAAAGGACTGGAATAGGCAATGAACTCTGGCATCACATCACTGGGCAATGGTTTCGACTTTGGTAAAGAGACTGTTCGAGGGTTTCTATGTACGCCATTGTAGATGAATTCATAGTGTAAATGCGCACCTGTAACCATGCCTGTAGCTCCTACATAGCCAATGGTTTGACCTTGTTTAACTCGGGCACCTTTTTTAACAGCTCTTTTAGAAAAATGAAGATACTTGGTTGTTATGCCACTGGGGTGTTTGATAAAAACATAGTGACCATTGTATTTATTGTACCCAGATTCGGTTACTCGGCCACCACCTGCTGCATAAACAGGTGTGCCTACTGGTGCAGCATAATCAATACCTCGGTGTGCTTTAATTCGTTTAGTCACTGGGTGTAGGCGTTTGGGGTTAAAACTAGAGGAAATATAAGAAAAGTTAAGAGGGGCACGTAAAAATGCTTTTTTCATCGCTCGTCCATCAGCTGCAAAATAACTGCCCTGGCCGTCCTTCTGCTCATAAAAAACGGCTTCGTATTTAGTGCCTTGATTGGTAAAACTGGCAGCTAAAATTTTACCATCGGTTAAATATTCACCGTCTTTATAAATTTTCTCGTAAATCAAACTGAATGAATCACCTGACCTGATTTCTAACACAAAATCGATGTCCCAACTAAAGATATTGGCTAACTGCATCACCATACTATCGGTCAGGCCTGCTGCTTTACCCGCTCCAAACAAAGAGTTATTTATGGTTCCTTGGGCATTAACCAATCTGATCTGCTGATCGTGAGTAATTACCTCAGTGGATAACTGATCCATATCATTGTGTATCACCAGCTCCTCAAAATCAGAAGCTTGGTAACGTAATTGAGTCAGCGCTCCTTCAGGCGTCAAAGTGAAATGCAATGCATTACCTGGCATCACTTTAACCAATTTTTTACTGTCTTCATTAAAATGAGCTATCTTTAATAACAAGCCTTGCGACAAACCCATATCAGTAAAAATACCTGACAATGTTTGCCCTTTTTTTACCACAACAATTTTTTCAATAAACTGCTCACTACCAACCAAGCCACTTTCTGCAAAACTCATCAATGGAATTGTAGGTATATTAATTAACTGATTTTGATTTAATATCACATCTGAGTTTTGAGTATGTGCATCAGCTTCTACAGAAACGATGTCACTTATGGCATAAAATACAAATAAAATCGCTAAACCAAACAAAACCTTCTTAGCAGAGGTCAGTGAATTGATCATGGATTTAACTTGATTGAAATTGACCGACAGGGTTTTTGTCTGGTTATTTTTACGAACGGCTTGTGCTTTGATAAGGCAATTTCCAATGTCTTTCGTTGATTGAACGAAATTATAGATGATTTTTCGCTTCATTGGTTCATTGGAGGTTCTATATTTTCACATATTTCTGTAGAATTAACCCCTTTTTAACGAAAAACATAACATGTCGGTACAAGATGCACTGGATTTAATCTGTCGCGGCACAGACGAAGTCATCAAGCTTGAAGAGCTTGAAACCAAATTAAAAGCAGGAAAAAAACTCAGAATTAAGGCCGGATTTGATCCAACAGCACCTGATATCCATGTTGGTCATACCGTACTGATCAACAAAATGAAACAATTCCAAGATCTTGGCCACGATGTGATATTTCTGATTGGTGATTTCACAGGGATGATTGGTGATCCAACCGGTAAGAGCATTACCCGTAAAGCCTTAACTCGTGAAGAGGTATTGGAAAATGCCAAAACCTATCAGCAACAAATTTATAAAATATTGGACCGCGAAAAAACCATCATTGAATTCAATTCGAATTGGTTTAAAGACATGTCTGCTGCCGATATGATTCAATTGTCTGCCAAGTACAATGTAGCACGTATGTTAGAACGTGATGACTTTAATAAAAGATATAAATCTGGGCAATCCATAGCCATTCATGAATTCATGTATCCATTGGTGCAAGGTTATGATTCAGTCGCACTCAAATGTGACGTAGAGCTCGGTGGTACAGATCAGAAATTCAACCTATTGGTGGGACGTCACTTGCAAGCACAAGAAGGCCAAGACCCACAAATAGTCATCACCATGCCGTTACTTGAAGGGTTGGATGGTGTGAACAAGATGTCTAAATCATTGGATAATTACATCGGTATAGATGATGCGCCAAATGATATGTTTGGCAAGGTCATGTCAATTTCTGATGAGTTGATGTGGCGTTATCTAGATTTATTGAGTTTCAAATCTAACCATGAAATCGAACAATACAAAAATGATGTGGATAACGGTAAAAATCCCCGCGATGTGAAGTTTGATTTGGCTTTAGAACTGATAGAGCGTTTTCACAGTGCTGAAGATGCCACGGCTGCTTTGAATGCATTCAAAGCACAATTTCAAAAAGGAGCCATTCCTGAAGACATTAATGAAGTAACTCTACAAACTGAGAATGGCGAAATGGGTATCGCACATATCCTGAAAAATGCAGGTCTGTGCTCAAGCACATCTGACGCCATGCGTATGGTTAAACAAGGCGCTGCAAAACTCAATGGTGTTAAAATTGAAGATCCCAAGCAAACCTACCCTGCTGGCACCCATGAGGTATTCCAAGTAGGTAAGAGGAAATTTGCTAAAGTTAAACTGGTTTAAACCAAGAGTAACATGTAGCTTCATGAAGAGGCACCAAGCGCAACATATCTGTACTTTTTTAGCGATCGGCATAAAAAAACCCGCTTGCTGCGGGTTTTTTTATACCAATGTTAGTTATTGCTTATTTAAAAAAGTCATATACTAAGTTAGCAGATACCAATGTGTCAGTTGATCTGAAGCCTGCTGGCGCATCTGTATTATGACGGATTTGGTGAGCTAATTTAACTGCGAAAGCTTCGCTCACTGCAAATGAAAAGCCTAAATCATTTTGAAAAAATGTGTTGTCATCACCGACTTCTACTATCAATACATCTTCAACTTTAAATGTATCTGTGAAGTGATGCATGTAATCTAATTTACCCAACAGAACAGCACTGTTGTTTTCAGTGCGATCAATATCAATGGCTTCTGTTTTATAACCTATGCCTAATTCAGTGATCAATCGATCTTTTTCATCGTCATAAAATTTGTGACCCCAACCTATACCAGTAGTGATGGTGTAGTCGAAACCAGAAAACTTATCTTGATCATAACGTGTTCCATAATAGATATAATCATTGTCATCAAACTTATAACCAGTTTTGGTATTTAAAGTATATCTTTCGGCAGTATCAATGTCATCAGTTGACGCGCGCAACAAATCTAAAGTTACATCACTGACCCATCTATCTGTCTCTCTTTTTACCGCTAAACCAGCGTTCAAGCTTTCTGTGTCTGAGTTACCTGAAGTGGCTGTAAAACCTAATACACCGTTTCCTGACCATTTGACTTCAGCTTGGGCATAACCTGTTGAAGCTAAGGCAGCTAATAGTATTGTTTTTTTCATACGTTTTCTCATTTCAATAAAATCAAAAGGTGTAATTTACTGTTTTTCAGATAAATATCAATAAACAAATTGTAAAATAATGAGAAAAAAGCTCAAAATATCGATTAAATGTTAAAATACAACGAAATTCAACCACCAATGAAAAATCATCTGAAAAATGAATATTGAACCCTTGAGAGCAGTCAATGAGTCATTCAGTAACCAAATAATGACCGAATTTGATCACATGTTGAAAGTTTTGAATCACAAAACCCAATATAATCAAAAGATTCCTGGCCAAGAAATAAAACCAGCTGAATTGTCAAAGCAAAAAACCAAACACATAGCAGGTTTGATGCGAATTAATCACACCGGTGAGGTTTGTGCTCAAGCTTTGTACAATGGTCAAGCCATGATGGCGCAGGATGAAAAAACCAAGGATCACTTACTTAAAGCTGCCCAAGAGGAACATAATCATTTAAACTGGTGTCAATCCAGATTGGATGAACTAGGCATGCAACCCAGTATTACCAACCCTTTTTGGTATGCTCACTCTTTTGCTATAGGTTCTTTGGCTGCTTTTTTTGGAGATGCCATCAGTTATGGCTTCGTGATTGAAACTGAAAAACAAGTTGAATCTCATTTACAAGAACATATAGATGACATTGGCCAAGATGACCTGAAGTCACTAGAAATATTAAAGCAAATGCAAGCCGATGAAATCCGTCACGGCAATGATGCTAAACAAGCTGGCGGGGTTGAATTACCAGAACCAGTTAAATTTATCATGACTGGTATGTCTAAATTTATGAAATTTGTGAGTTACAGAGTATGAACAGAGAATCTATGGAGTTTGACGTTGTTATTGTTGGTGGTGGTCCAGCTGGTTTAGCTACTGCATGTCGTTTGGCGCAACTGTCACAAAAACACGGTAAAGACTGGCAAATTGCCTTAGTAGAAAAAGGCTCTGAAATTGGTGCCCATATCATGTCTGGTGCGGTGGTAGAAACAGATGCACTCACTGAGTTGTTTCCAGACTGGAAAAACCAAGGAGCTCCAGTAAAAACCGCAGTTACAGATGATGAGTTTCATTATTTACGAGGCCTTGAAAAAGGCACTAAAGTGCCCGGTTTTCTCATTCCAAAACCCATGAAAAATCATGGAAACTACATTATTTCTCTGGGTAATTTATGTCGTTGGTTAGGCGAGCAAGCAGAAAATTTAGGAGTCAATATATTTCCAGGTTTTCCAGCATCTGAAATAATTTATGGGTCAGATGGTGAAGTCAAGGGCGTAATTACTGGTGATATGGGCATCGACTCTCAAGGCGAACAAAAGGGTGCCTTTGAGCCCGGTTATGAATTATTGGCCAAACAAACTGTTTTTGCAGAAGGTTGTCGTGGCTCACTTGGCAAAGAACTGATGGCAAAATTCGAATTACAATCCAATTCAGATCCGCAACACTATGGCTTGGGCCTAAAAGAAGTTTGGCAAGTTGATGAGGCAGTATCCCAACCAGGTAAAGTGGTTCACACTCTAGGGTGGCCGTTGGATAATCATACTGAAGGTGGTGGATTTTTATATCACCTGGACAAAGGAACCATAGCCCTGGGATTTGTCGTGGCATTGAATTATAAAAACCCTTATTTAAGTCCGTTTGAGACATTTCAACAATGGAAACATAACCCTGTTATTAAAAATATCATCAAAGGTGGAAAGCGCATATCCTATGGTGCCCGAGCGCTTAATAAAGGTGGTTTTCAATCTTTGCCAAAACTGACATTTCCTGGTGGCTTGTTGGTAGGTTGTGAAGCAGGCTTTCTTAACCCAGCAAAAATAAAAGGTACTCATACCGCTCTTCAGTCAGGCATCATAGCTGCTGACAGCTTGGCAGATGCCATGGCCAATGAAACTGTTCCAGCTGAATTAAAAGCTTATGCCGAAAACATCGAGAAATCTTCCATTTACACAGAATTGAAACAAAGCAGGAATTTCGAGCCTGGGCTCAATAAGTTAGGTACTTTTTTTGGTGCTGCTTTTACTTTTATTGATCAAAATATTTTCCGAGGAAAACTCCCCTTCACTTGGCGAAATACCACACCTGACCATGAAACATTAAAACCAGTCAATCAATGCAAACCTATTGAGTATCCTAAGCCAGACAATGACATTTCATTTGACCGCTTATCCTCTGTTTTTCTCTCTAGTACTAACCATGAAGAGGACCAGCCCTGCCACCTCAAGCTTAAAGACGCTGCTATTCCCATCGAAGTTAACTTACCGAAATGGTCTGAGCCAGCTCAACGGTATTGTCCAGCTGCAGTTTACGAAGTCGTTGAAGAAAACGAACAAGCCACTTTCAGGATCAATGCGCAAAATTGTGTTCATTGTAAAACCTGTGATATCAAAGACCCTTCACAAAATATCAATTGGGCAACGCCTGAAGGTGGTGGCGGCCCTAACTATTCAAACATGTGATCAGCACATTTAATTGGCCATTTGACATTGAATTATGCAGTAAACGATCGTTTTAAGCACATATTGTAAACAAACTTACTGTTTTTTACTTTTTTCAATTGACTTAAAC
>CAZVZJ010000051.1:5705-23639 GCA_964631055.1 uncultured Marinicella sp. | reverse complement strand
CTGAACAACTCAAAGAATACTCAGCCAAAACCAAGCGCAAGTGGGCGCTTGGAATCAAGTTAAAACCTTCTCTGGAATAGCTTAAACACCACCAAAATCTAATCAGCAGATCATGTCTGCAACCGTCATGCTCGGATAAAAATCAATAAATCACATTAAAAACTTCGATCAAACCAAAACGCTTCAATAGCGCAGTCAATTAACGCTCTAATCAATCAATTTCAAGCTCAGCAACCCAGAAAAACTTCAACTGAACCTCCTCAGTCGGTGCATCTCCTGCATTAGTTGCTCTGCATTAGTTGCTGGTTTAACGTGATTTCAGTTTAGGTCAAATATTTATGTCACAGGATTCCAAAATGTTCAACATCTGATCGGAATGACATTGGTATTTGTGAAATACCAGAGATCTTTTATTGGCGTCATTCAGCAACAGTCCTTTGTTGCTAAATGACCTTCCCGAGTTTTTAACTGTTATTCAAATCCATTCTTAAAAATCACATCATTACTTAAACCATAAACCTCTTGAGACATTTCACTGGTTTGTCCGGCCCAAGCGTTGGGTAAAACATCATCGGCCACTGAAGTACTGGTGGTGCGGATACCAAAACCATCAGGTAAAGGCGCACCTAAAGTAAAGGTAAAGTCACCATTGGCATCAGCTACAGTAGAACCCAAATGCACCAATGCTTCTTCATTGGCATCATCATCATCCAAGTAAAGGTCAATGATGCAATTTGGACATGGGCTTGGGTCGCCCAAAATGTTGTCTTGATGACTGCGACCAACAACATTTACGCCACTGACACTGGTGATTTCAGCCGCTTCAAACAACTTCAAAGGTGTAGTCAACATAGGCCCCATTTCGAAATACTTTTCTGGACCATTGATTACTATATTGCCACGAATGGTGTTACCACCATCTAAAAATGAATTAACAGTGGTATCCGTCCACAAAATCGCTCCTTTAGAATTCTCAAAACCATTTCTTGAAGAATCAATGATATTATTTAATACCATGTGACCGTTGTTGCTTTGTGTAGGCGAGTCCCTTTGAGTTGACATTTTAATACCTTGGCCACAAACCCCCACACTCATGCCATTGATGTCTTGGCCTACAACATTATTTTGTACTGTATGTAAACGACCGAAAACTTCTAACGCAACTGGCGGTGTGGAATTGGTGCTACGGATGTTTTGCATCCCAGCAATGACATTATCTTCTATAAGTAAGCCCGTTCCAGCAGCTGATATGCCGGCGCCGCCAAACCATTCACTCGGATCTAAGTCGTTGACATTTGGATTGATGGTTGTAAATGTTCGACAAATAAACTCTTCAGATACAGTTGGTACTTCGCCATTGATGTTGGTACCTATCCAATTATTGAGGACTTGTACTCCAGTAGTGGCTGAATTAACTTCCACCGCATAAGTACTTGCCCCTGTGATGATGTTATTTTGCACCAACAAATTATCACCTTTAAGAGTCGATAGAATCCCGTTATTGCCAGCCAGGCCATCAATGTCGAATTGTGTATCAGCTAAAAACACTTCTGTTCCACTAGGCGCTAAGCCCCAGGTATTATTTTGAAAGGTAATATCAGCTTCTTTAGCAAAGACGCTCATACCACCGTAAAACCCCAGGTTTTCAATGATCACTTCACTCAATTCTATTTCCAAAGTTTTACCACTTTCTATCATAATTACAGGCATTTCATTATTGCCTTGCACATCAACTTGTGGCCCACGAATGGTGACCTCACCTAAAACGTCGGTTATGGTTTGAGGGAACAGCCCAAAATCACTGGTATTGCTTGCATCAGAGACCGGCAAAACCCACTGACCATTAGAAAATTGTATATCATCTGCATCTCCATTGGTTTCATCCAAGCCACTAAATACGATTGTTACAGGAGCACACCCATTACAAAAATCGTCATTGGCTATCGCACCAGCTTCCCGCAAAGCTCGCCTAAAAGTACATTTACCAGCTCCCGAACCTGTGGTATCAGGAAAAAAGAAGGCGCCCTGGGTGTAATCACAGGTGTGGTTGTTATTGGTCGGTTCCTCATCAAGCGCCCAATCAACGACTATGGTTGTTTGCGCATGCAACACAGATGTAACTGCCATGAACAACATGGTTATGGTTAGAAATTTTAACGTTTTCAAAACTAAGCTCCTATTTATAATAATTAATTTCCAACAACCTCAAAATATACCAACGGAGGTTGTTTCCAAAGCTTGTATTTTAGGTATTGGATTTTTTTCAAACTTGAAAACAATCTGAAATTATTATGAAATCTTTATGAAAAACACGCATGAAAGCCCTTTTTTAGGGTTTTGCTGTTGGTTTAAATATTTATGTCATCATTCACTTGTTACAAAAAAAATAAATGTCTTCACCTGGGCGAATTTGAGCTAATTGAGATATCTGGTCTTGATTGACCACTAAAATCCGTGGATAACCGCCTGTGGTTTGCGCGTCTTTCATGGCCAATATAGTTTGACCATCAGGTGTCACTTGTAAACTACCAGCAACCAACCCAGAACTACTCATACTGAAACTTTTTGGCGCAGGTATTGGGTCAGCACTTAACCTAAAGCCTTGGCGATTACTGTCATGGGTTATTTGATAGGCCTGGCCCAATGCTTGCCTGATTGAGTTGGGGGTAAAGTAACCAATCTCAGGTCCGGGCATGGCTCTGAGAACATGGACTGATTGTGGCATTACTTTCTTCCAGCTTGGCTTATGTTTAACTGCTGCTAAACTCGGTTGTTTTAAATTCAATACATCTCCAGCCTTCAGTGCCCGACCTGAATGACCACCCAATTTGGCCACAGATAATGTACTCATACTTCCACCATGGACAGTTACGTCAAAAGACCCAGCAAAAGCCAAATATGCTCTGACACCTGTTAACAAACGACCCATTTTAAAATGATCATCCCTCTGCAGTTGAATGGTGTTATCTGTATTAATCGGCTGATCATTGACAAAACATTCAAATTCGGCACCTGCCAATGCCACAGAACAAGTGGTATGACTTATCAACTCTACACCAGTCCAGGTCATTTCTAACAAACCGCTACCTGGCTGGTTACCCACCAGCCAATTGGCCAAATTGGCTGAATTTTCATCCATAAAACCCGATAATGGCACTCCAAAGTGGGCCAACCTAACACGTCCTTTGTCTTGAATGGTGGTATAGCTACCGGCTTGAATCAATTCAATGCTCATAACTGCCTTTTAGATAATAAAACTCTTCAAGGTCAACTGCTCTGAACTGCACTTCATCCAGCGGGTTTAATGCCATTGGCTGCGATTCTTTCTGCCAATCCAATAAAACTACTGGTGTTCGACCTATGACATACCAACCGCCAGGGCTTTGTAATGAATAAATGCCAGTTTGATGATTCGCAATGGCTATACTGCCTGCCTCGACCTGTAATTCAGGGGTGCTTTTTCTGGGCAGGCTCAATGCCGCATGAGTGCCAGATAAATAAGCAAAGCCGGGTAAAAAGCCAAGCATATCTACGCGATAAATTACTTGGGTATGGTAATCAATTAACTTTTGCTGGCTGATGTTGAGTAACTCACACACCGCTATTAAGTCAGGCGCCACAGATTGATCATAACAAACTGGAATTTCATGAAAAACCACTGCATTGCTTTGCAATTCGACTTGATCTACACGTTGCGTTATTTCTTGCATCAAGTCATGACTGAACTCAATAGGCGTTGCAAAAACCAGCACCAGGCTGTCTGTCGCTGGAATGACATTGATTAACTTGGCCTGAGTCTTGTTAAGCTTTTGGCCATGCAAGAAGTCTTTAACCAAAACATGTATGGCATGTTGTAAATGGTCAGACGGATCAAACTGAAGCAAAATAGCGCAATCACCATTGGCCAGTATATGATTGACCTTTAATTCAGGCATTGTGACTGAGTTGTTGGCGCAACAAATCTGTGGCATCAGGTGCTTTGATTTTAAAACCAGCTGTTGTTAAACCTTGTTGTAAAACCTGAGCCGTATATTCAGCATGTTGATGATCCCCATGTACGCATAATGTATCAATTTCAAGAGCCACATGTTCACCCGAAACAGCCGCTATTTGACCTGTCTGCAATAATTCGATGACTCTTTGCAACATCATTTCAGTGTTATCAATAACCGCACCCGGCTCACCACGTGGTTGTAGTGTTCTGGCTCTGGTATATACCCTATCTGCAAACCCTTCCGCCACAAAAACCAACCCCATATCTTTAGCGGCTTGTGCCATCATCGAATGGGCCAAACCATAAAAAAGAATATTTGTATCTATGCCTGCAATGACTTCAGCCAGCACCAAGGCCAAATCTAGATCAATCGCCGCTTGATTATACAAAGCGCCATGAGGTTTCACATGTGCCATTATCTGATCTTGTGAACAAGCGCTTTCTTTAACCATCACAATTTGATCATGCAGTATAGGACGTAACTCTACCGGTGGTATGTGCATCAATCGACGTCCAAAATGAACTCGGTCAGGGAAAGACGGATGGGCACCAATGCTTACTTGGTTTTTTTTGGCTGACAAGACGGTTTGTTCAATAACCTTTAAATTACCTGCGTGGGCGCCACAAGCAATGTTACATGAGCTGATAAACGGCATGATCGTTTCATCTTTAGCCCCTTCATTCAAATCATTGTATTCACCCAAATCACAATTTAAATCGATCGATTGTTGCATACTCATATGAATTAACTTTAATTAATTAAAAGCGAAGTACAATGATTTTCCACCTAAAAACAAAGTCACTAAAATCACCAACAGACCCAATAAATTATGTACCCATGTATTTTTATACACACCCAATAAAGCCGACTTGTTCATCACATAAAGTAAGAAAGCAGCCAACAGTGGCAGCAAAATACCATTGGCGATTTGCGCAAACCAAATAATGGTGATCGGCTTATAGCCCGATAATGACAAGGCCAATCCGCTACAAAGAACAACCGCCCAAGCCAATTTAAATCTTATGTCTTTACCATCAGTTGACCAATTCAGCATTCCTGCCACCGCATAAGCTGCGGCCAATGGTGCTGTAATAGCAGATGAGATACCAGCAGCAAATAAGCCAATTCCCATTGATAGTGATGCCCAAGGACCCAGTAAAGGCTCCAATTGAACAGACATATCTGCCGCTGAATTAATCTCAATTTGTTGCCCAAAAAAAGCGGCCGCCGCCGATGAAATAATGGCCAAGGAAATCAACCCGCCAACACCAATGGAAATGACAGTATCTTTCCTGACTTGAGACAGGTCTTCTGGCTTATGCCATTTATTTTTAACGGCTGAGGCATGTAAAAATAAATTATAAGGAACCACAGTCGTCCCAATCAATGCGATCACAGTTAACCAAGCACCTTCAGGCACCTGGGGACTGAGCCCACTGAATAATTCGCTCACATCTGGCTTGGTCATAACGAAGGTGCTCAAGAAAGCCAAGCTCATCAACAACACTAAACCAATGAGTGCCTTTTCCAGCATGGCGTAACTGCCTTGAATCAACACCAAAAACGCAATACCTGTGATCAATACCGGCCAAGGAAAATCCCATTCAGGCACAATGGCATCAATCCCCAAAGCAGCGCCAGCGATGTTACCTCCTTCATATGCACTGTTACCGACAAATATGGCCAATGCAACCAAAGTAAAAACCGCCGTTTTTATAACTGGGTTTTGGAATTGGGACTGTAAAACCTCTCCCAAGCCTTGCTGTGTAATCACCCCCAAGCGGGCTGACATTTCTTGTAACATCATGCATGCAATCGTTGAAAACACCAAAGCCCAAATCAATGCATAGCCAAAATTGGCACCTGCCAAGGTACAAGTGGTCACTGTACCTGGACCAATGAATGCTGCTGCAACTAAAGCAGCCGGACCGATTTTGAATTTATTCTTGGCCATGTTAAACATCAATTTCAAACCCAAACATTCTAACTGAAATTAATAATACTTGTTCAACAATCATAATGAAGCCTATAATTATAAAATCGCCCTAACAATCAATATACTCATGAAAAATCTAATGTTTTTATGTTTAATCTTCACTGCTTCTTTTGCGTTGGCTGTAACTGTAGAGTTAACTCCAAATAAAGACAACACCCTATATGAAACCAATCTGATTGGGCTCAGTAATGGCGCTGGCCAATATTTCTTCGCAGGACGAACTAACCAGACTGAAAACCAACTCAGACGTGGACTTTTGAGCTTTGATATTTCCATGATTCCCAGTGGTTCCACCATCAATCACGTCAGCTTAGAAATAACACCCTCTCGAACCGTTGCAGGCAATCGCACCATAACAATTCATCAAGCACTGACTGACTGGGGTGAAGAAAACTCAGATGCCCCTGGCGAAGAAGGACCCGGAACAGAGGCTGAAATTGGAGACGCCACCTGGACCAATGCATTCTTAGACGGCGCAGCATGGACAACAGCCGGTGGAGATTTTGACCCCGTTGCATTGGCATCAACCCTTGCAACCCCTTCCAACACCGTTTCATTTTCCTCGACAGAACTGATCGATGATGTACAAAGATGGGTTGACACACCAACTAATAATTTCGGTTGGGTTGTATTAGGTGATGAAAGTGAAGCCAGAACTGCCTATAGATTCAACACCAGAGAAAACCCAGACGCTGCAACCAGGCCTAAATTAATCATTGATTATTCATTGCCGCAAATCAGCTTAAACCCCAGTAAAGACAATACGCTATATGAAACTGTCGATGGCAGCGCAAGTAATGGTGCTGGAGACAAAATATTCTTGGGTAAACCCAATAATGGCTTACTCAGACGCGGCGTGCTCGAATTTGATGTAAGTACGATTCCTTCTTTGGCCCAGATTACCTCAGTAACACTGGATTTAACTGTTATCGACATTCCTGGCTCTGCTCTGGACGGCGAAGCAGCATTACATTTGGCCTTAAGTGAGTGGGGTGAAGCCGGTTCGAATGGCAACGGTCAAGGCGCTGCATCTCAAACGGATGATGCCACCTGGATTCATACCTTTTATGACACAGAAAATTGGAACAATGCTGGCGGAGATTTTATCGAAAACCCATCAGCCACCAGCAGTTTCACCGACCAGTCGACAAACATCAACTTCACAAGTACCAATGAATTAATTGCAGATGTCAGTACGTGGGTTCAAGACAGCCAAAATAATCATGGCTGGGTTCTGCTGGGCGATGAAGTCAATAATGGAAACTCTCGCAGTGTTGGCAGTCTAGATAACACCACAACTGGAAACCGGCCCACCTTGACCATAGAATACTTTGTCCCCGAAGATCTGATCTTTGCGGATGGGTTTGATCAGTAACATACAAGCATAATGAATCATTTTTATTTTAAAAAATGGTCAGTTAGACTGCCCAATTGATGATGCTTAAAGTAATGGATCAATTCGGGAAAAAATTCATTAAAGTCAGACTTCAGCGGTTCATACTGTTCTGTTAAAACTGCGCTGTATTGACTGGCTGTTTCTTTGGCTTGTGTTCTGGCTGTTAAACGTTGATCTATGCGTCCAAGCGCTGCTATTAAATCATTGAATGTTTTGTACTGTCCAAGTAAATCAGTTTGCGCCATGTTTAAGACAATCTTTTGGGGTCTTGCAGGAAAGTCAAAGGCTGCTTTGATGGCGTTGTGATTAAATATTTCCAAATACTCATCTAAGGTCAGAACAACATATTGTTCCCAACTTTGTGACAGGAAATGGTCATAGAGTAAATCCAAGACCACGCCTTTAAGGTGCCCATCCGCACCAAGTTTTACTTTACTTGATGACAATATTGGATGTTTATCAGTAAATTGATCAATGGCTTTATGCATTTTCATACCATTGACCAGTGTCTCACTGGCTGCAGGCCAAGCTCGTCCACGCAATGGGTCGGCTAAAACATTACCCAATTGATAATCTATTTTATTGATTGAAAGTAAAGTATGAGCCAGCCAATTCATAAGTATTGATTTTAACAGCTGAGAACGTTATTGATAAATCACCTTCAGGGCTTTTAACCCAAAATATTCGGGTTAAGTTGCCACATGGTGTAATTTAAAGCCGATGCAAAACTAACCCAAAGCAAATAAGGAATCAATAAAATACCCGCTAATTTAACAGCCCGCCAAAACAAGATCAAGGTAAGCAAAATGGCTGTCCATAAGACGAGGATATTAATGAAGGAGCCAGCGCCTAAATGCCATGCAAAAAACATCCAACTCCACAATCCATTGAGTATCAATTGACACAAGAATAAAATCAAAGCACTTGAGTTGGCTTTGAAACCTCCTTTGCGCCAAACCAGCCAAACAGCAACAGCCATCATCGCATATAAAGTTGTCCATACTGGGCCAAATAGCCAAGCAGGTGGCGCCCAAGTAGGCTGTACTAAACCACCATAAAACGATTGAGCTTGAATGGATGCAAAAGCGCCAATCGCTGAGGTAGTGAAACAGATGATGACCCATGCGATCAATCCAATGATCTGCTGTTTTATATTTTGATTTGTCATATTAATACTTTGTCTGATTGAGTAGAGAATTTATGATAATGTTGAGACCTTGCATATTAATAGCTGTCACGTTTGAATCATGTGAAAACCGAAGCATACCTCATCAATTTCCAAGTCTTGAATAATTATGATGCTGGCATTGAAACATGAAATGATTGATGATGAATGACTTATCAATGTTAGACTGATTAACTTCACATAAATTTGATCACAATAGTTTTAGAATTCGTGACTTCTTGGCCATTGCTTACTGACTCAAAAGGATTACATTCTCAGCATGAAAATAACGCAAAGCATGACAGATCTAAATCACATTAATCATCTAAAGATATGGACAAGAATCTTGCCATTACTTTTATGGCTAATAGTCATCAGTGGATGTTCAGACCAACAGAAAGATGTTTATAATAACTCGCAATCTCCTGAATCTAGCAACCAATCGAACCAACAAACACCTCAAACAAATTCAATTGATCCAGCTGAGCCAACACATTCATTCACAATATTGGCGCTGGGTGATTCATTAACAGAAGGGTTGGGGGTGAAACAAGACAGCAACTACCCTGCTTTGTTGCAAAAAGCGCTGCACCAAAATGGCTTTCCTCATATAAAGGTAATCAATTCTGGATTAAGTGGAGAAACCAGTAGTGGCTTAAAAAATCGTTTGGATTGGGTTTTACAGTTGGAACCAGATTTAACCATTCTCAATATTGGTGCCAATGATGCCATCCGTGGTTTGCCATTGAATTTAACGCACAATAACATCGACAACATCATTCAACAAATAAAAGACTCCGGTTCTGAAGTGATGTTAGCCGGCATGCAAATTTATGATAATTTAGGCAATGAATATGTAAGTGGTTTCAAAAATATGTATCCCACGTTAGCAAAAAAACATGATTTAACCATGATTCCATTTTTTCTTGATCATGTAGGTGGTGTACCTCAATACAACCAGGCCGATATGATTCACCCTACCAAAGCAGGTTATGACATTATTGTAAAGCGCAATATCATGCCAACTTTATTACCCTTACTCAATCAGCTCACCCATGCAAAAACAACTTCAAATGTGACCCATGAATAATATGCACAACAATGAAAAACATGTCCTGGAAGCTCACCAGATTCATAAATCTTTTCAGTTAGAACAAGATCAAATCGATGTGCTCAAAAACATCAGTTTATCGGTTAAGCCGGGTGAATTTGTTGCCATCATGGGAAAATCAGGTTCTGGAAAATCCACTTTGTTGAGTTTATTGGCTGGTTTAGACCACCCAACATCTGGTCAAATCAAGCTGAACGGCGATGATTTAACTCATATGAGTGAAGAACAATTGGCCTTAAAACGTCAATCAGATATTGGTTTCGTTTTTCAGTCTTTTCACTTGATACCAACCTTATCAGTCAGAGAGAACATTGAATTTCCTTTAAGTATTGCCAGACAACAAGACCCTGACAGAGTCACAGAACTTTTAACTGCGGTTGAACTGGCTCACCGAGCCAACAGTTTTCCACATCAACTATCTGGCGGTGAGAAACAACGTACCGCGATTGCGCGTGCTTTGGTCGCCATGCCACAAATATTATTCGCCGATGAACCCACAGGTAATTTAGATGAAAAAAATGCTGATCAGGTATTACAGCTTTTATTGAATTTACAAAAAGCGTTCAATACCGCTTTGGTGGTAGTCACTCATGACCCAGGATTGGCTCAATTGGCAGACCGAACAATCACGATTATCGATGGTGAACTGGTTTGAAAAAACAACTCAGTAACACCATCATATGGCGAGAATGGTTTGGTCATTGGATCTACCCATTATTATTTTGTTTCAGTTTATTGGTGTCTTTAAGTGCATACTTAACCTTGGACTCGTTACAAAATGCAGTCGACGGTTACATTACTGAAAATCAAAAAGCCATGGTGGGTGGTGACATCATCATTCAATCCAGGCAAGCCTTGCCTGATGCAGTGAATCAATGGGTTGCAAATTTACCTGATGAAGAAGTGGTGAATGACCGTCAATTCAATGCAATGGCATATGTTGATGGCTCAAAATCACCAACCAAAACTGACGATGCTTCTTTATTGGTGAGGATCAAAGCAGTTGATAACAGTTACCCATTGTATGGGTCTTTGCTGCTCCTAAGTGGACAAGCCAGCACTCAACAATTAAAACCAGGACATGTGCTGGTCGAACGCCAAGTATTAACGGGTTTAGGCATTAAGGTGGGTGATTATATCACCTTGGGTGAAGCCAGTTTTATTATAGCAGATGAAATCATCGAAGAACCTGATCGGCCACTGACTGCTTTTGGCTTCGGAGCAAGGGTATTGATGCTCAATGAGGACCTGCAAGTCACTGGCTTGATGGGACAAAGAAGTCGAGTCAATTTTCGCGTTGAAATTAAAACCAATGCGAACAACAATGCAGAACGTTTACAAGTTTTACAAAGTCTAACGGCTGGTACTTCAGTTAATATCACCACCGTTGATCAGGCTCAAACCACCATATCCAACTTATCCACAAACTTTCTGAAGTTTCTTAAGCTATTGGTGGTTGCGGTGATCGTTTTATCTGGAGTCGGCTTAATGAGTGTTGTCAAAGCATTCGTTAACCGTCAACAGCAAACCAATGCCATCAGACGAGCCATTGGTGAACCTATTGCGCAGTTAAAAAGTGGTTATTACCGTTTATTTTTGATGATGACTTTACTGGCGGTATTGTTAGCTTGGTTGTTGAGTCAAGTTGTTCTGTATGTTGGTTATGATGCATTTGCAGCCATTATTCCTTCACAGTTAACCCTACAATTAAGCTGGAAAAGTATAGCCAAAGTGCTCTTCATAGCCATGGCACTGACATGGCTGATGACTCATAACACCATCCAAGCACTTTCTCGTGTTAAGCCTGTAGCAGTGTTACAACAACAAACACAGAGCAAACCCAGCTGGTATTTTTCACGTTATTGGATTTTGCTTTCACTGTTGTGCTTGTATCTGTTGATGTCATTAGAACTGAACTCCTGGTGGCAAGGCTTACAAGTGACTTTAGGTCTCATGGTAGTTAGCTTAATTTTTTGGACATTCAGTCAAATCATACTACGTTTGTTAAAAGCGCTAATCAATCGTGGTTGGGTCAAACACTGGTTATTGAAGCTGTCATTACAAAATATATTTCGAAAAGGCAATCAATCTATACTTTTTTTTACTACCATGTCTATGGCAGTAATGATCATGTGGAGTATCAGCGCCTTAAACCACACCATCGATCAACAATTAATCAACACCTATCCAGCCGATTCGCCCAATATGTTTTTGCTCGATATCCAAACAGAACAACACGATGGCCTCAATGATATTATCCAAGCACCCATCACTTACTACCCGGTGATTCGAGCCAGAATAGCCAGTGTCAATGGCATTGATCCGGAGACCTTGAGACAACAACTTGGTAATTACGACAACATAACACGAATTTTCAACCTCAGTTATGGTAAGCAGGTACTACCAACCGAACAATTGATTAAAGCAATCAATACAAACCAACTGTTCACCAACAAAGAGAATTCTGATGCGGTTCCTATTTCAATCTTGGACAGCATCGCGGAGTACTTACAAGTATCCTTGCATGATGAAATTATATTTGACATTCAAGGGGTACCCATTAAAACATATATCAGCAGTGTGCGAGGTCGATTCCAACGCGGTCCCAGTCCATTCTTCTATTTCATGTTTCAACCCGAAGTGATGGCTTCAGCGCCGCAAATTCAATTTGCCACTGCACAAGTTCAAGCAGCCAATATTCCTCAACTGCAAACCACCATTGCCAAACAGTTCCCAGGCATCACCACCTTAGATGGCGCCAGCATTGCAAAACAATTAAAAGGGTTCGTAGATCAGCTAACTCAACTTGTACAAATATTCACTGGTTTAAGCATATTGGCAGGCATCATGATCTTAATCACTTCATTGGTCTCCACTTCTCAGGATCGCCTGCAAGAAAGCGCTTATTTTCGCTTAATGGGCATGTTGACCAAAGATTTGTATTTCATTAATGTGATAGAGTTATTGACATTAGGTTTAATGGCTTTTCTGGCAGGTGGTTCACTGGGTTTTGTGGTTGCTTACATTATCACCACTTATTGGTTCGCCTTACCTTTCATTTTTCCTTGGCAAGTCAGCCTGTGGTCATTACTCGGCTTACTAAGCATTTTACTGCTGGTCAGCTTTACTTATGCGCGTTTGGTCATTAAGTCAAATGTCATGAGTTTAGTTCGACAAATGATATAAGAATTTCAGTAAGTCACAAACCCGCATGAAAAGAGTCAAATTGATACGTTTTTGTCACAAATTGAATTGATCATTTTTGTGACAAAAATTAACAACCACTGTCTTTTTTTAATACAAATCAAGGACAATGCTTTTAAATCTGTTCGAATTCGCCAATTAAACCGCTGATTTTTAATTTATTTTCTCATACTTAAAACTTAAATGGCACAATAACATAGTGGGCCATTTTATGGTTTTGTGTGCAAGCACCTTGCTGCTGGTTTAGCTCTATATATGTGCGTTGAATACCAGAATAATAGGTATTATTAAATTTAAACCGAACTTGGTTGAGTTCGAGGCTTGAGCACTTTGGGAATGAATAAAAACATTGAAGACTCTGATGATCTGACTGATCGGGAACAAACTTTAGATAACGTGGTTGATATCAAAGAAAAATCTAACCTTAAAAAGATGTCAACATTTAATAGACATTTGCATCAAATCCACCGTATTTTTGTCCAATCCATCAACCCCCAACTCAATCATTTCTTTGAAAGCCTCAATGATTTCTTTTTCGATATGGCCGAGCAGGCAAAAAACAATGTGCAACAAAACCAATATTTTGCTGCCATAGGAGAAACCAGAAAAAACAAATCTGAATTAACACAACAGTTTGCTAAAAACGTCAATATTATATTTCAGAAATTCAAGAACAAAGACTTCGTATATTTTATAGAAAACAAACACCAAACAGAACAAACCCTGAAAACAATGACCTTGGTCAAAGACGATGATTTAGATAAAAATCTTGCCATCAACAATGTCATTGCCAAGATCAGTCAGGCGCACCACAAAGAGCTTCATTTACTTAATCTACGCATCAGCCAATTGGCACAAATTAATGACCTCAGTGAGCAACACAATCCGATTGGACCCGATGTCATCGTCAATGCATTTGCCCTGTCCTTGAAAGTTCTCAATTCTGAAAACAGCATCAAGCTGATGATCATTAAGTTGTTTGAAAAAAATATGGTAGAAAGTTTAGCGCCAGCATATCGAATGGTTAATCAGTATTTTAAGAAGCAAGGTATTCTGCCCCATTTAAAGTTTGAAGTTCATTCCAGCCAGCCCAAATCAGATCATGGCATCAATAATTCAATTAATTACTTGGCGCAAAAATTATCAGGTGAAGATGAAAGTTATAAAAAAATAGCCAAGATCTTAGATCATGACCGAGAACAAACTGCTCAAAAGAATTATTCTGCGGAAAATATTCTTGAATTTTCGCAACTCACCAATGCACTTGAACAAATTAAAACAGAACTGCTTACAGATAAAGAACTGGCAGCGAAAGATCACATCAGTCCACTTGAGCTTAAAGATGAATTGATACGTAAGCTCAAATCTCTCAAAGCGATGACGGCAAACCAACAGCTGAATCAGGCAGATGAGAATACCATAGACCTGATCGGTGAGTTGTTTCAATATTTAGTCGATGATCGAAACTTACCTGAAACCATTCAATTGGTGTTATCGAAACTACAACTGCCATATTTACAAATTGCCCTAAAAGATCCCAGCTTTTTTTCTGACAAGCAAAATAATGCCAGACAGTTGTTAAACATCATTGCTGAAAGTGCAGTGGGTTGGTCTCCACAAACCGATGATGATTCAATTTTCCTGAATAAGGTTAAAGAGATTGTCGAATTCATCTTAAATAACCATGAAAAAAACATCAACTTTGAAAAGTTAATTGTCAAGTTTATTCAGTTAGATCAAAAACTAAAGAAACGCGCAGGAATTCTTGAACGCCGAACATCAGCGAAAATTTCTGGTCGAGAACGTTTGAATGATGCCAAAAACAAAACAGCCAACTTTCTCAAAAAACAACTGGAGGGTCAACAAGTCCCTGCTTTGGTTCGAGAATTGCTACTCAAACCTTGGGCCAACGTTTTAATCCTCTCTGAATTACGACAAAAAGAATCACCCAAACTGCTTTTTAAAAGTCGAGAATTCACCATTAAGTTGATCGAAGCTGCCAATCCCGCTAAGCCGAAAAAGACCACTGCATCAGAAATCAAATCTTTGTGTGTTCTTTTAAAATCCGGTCTTAAATTAATTGCTTATGACATCCAGGACATCAGAACCCAAAATAAAAACCTGAAACACTGCTTAGAAAAAATTAATGGCATCAATGAAACACGGGAACAAGTAGAATTTATTGATCCCAATGAAGTTTTGAACCTTTCCAAAGAATTTAACCAAGAATCAAGTATTGGTCAATTGATATCAAAACCTGACCTCAGTTTAAAATCACCCGCTGAAGTCGCTAAGGTAGAAGATAAGTACAATGAAATAGCCAACCAAATCGAATTAGGTCAATGGATAGAGATCATCATTAAGGGGAAAGCTCGAAGGGTCAAACTATCATGGAAAAGTCCGATCAGTGAAAAATTGCTTTTCGTGAATTCCAAAGGCGCTAAAGTCACTGATATATTCCCGCTTGAATTGGCAGAAAAACTACGCAACAAACAAGTCACAATCTTACAACAAGTTCCATTAATTGATCGAGCCATGTCATCTATAGCCCATAAAATGAAAAAGAAAGAGCAATCTTCTGATCACTGAATTTTTAATTAATACAAGGGAGGTGATTTAGAACAAAAAACCACCAGATAAATTGTTTCAATACCGTATTTTTGCTCATGTGCTTAATCAACAGCTTAGTCATAAGCGACCGCAATCGAGTTTCATATCAGTAAATAAATCAAACCTGACATCACACCACAACAAGAGTGATGTCAGTTCATCATCTTTTAAAAAACATTACTCTCTAATTATGTTGGCATCGAACTCATTGTCAGCAAACTTCTGGTTGGCTTTATAGGCATGGTATTGCATTTCCATATCTCCCATCAATGGGTTTTTAACAACAGATTTAAAAGGCAGCCTGAGCCCATGTATTTCACGAAAATCTTCATAAAAGATATTCATCTCAATCGCGCCAACCGACGGAAGCATCATCTTGGTATTCAGCTTAACGACATCTCCCGTTAAACGATCAATATAAACAGTCGCATTTGGTAAATCTTGTTTTTTCAATATAATTTCATATGTTTGATGATCATCCACCTCAGCCAAACCAATAATTTTTATGCTGTCATAATATCTATTCCAGTCAAGTTGGTTGGCAGGGTGGTCTCTTTGGGCTTGTTTTAAGTATTTACCATGAAGTTCAGTTAATGTACCCATGGAATCACTCATGCCTTGATTGGAATTAATGACAGCACTGATGATGCCAAAAACACCTAAATCCATGACATGTTTATAATTGTCCTCACCATCAAATTGAGTCAACAGTTCACCCGTTATACCTGATCCTTTGAGATTAACCTCACCAGTCAACTTAAAGCCACTGTTTTTACTCAAGGCTTTCTTTTGCTTGACCACTTGTCGCAATGCATTGATTTCTTCAATCGAGGGTAGTTTTTCTGTTTGAGCCACTTGAATCTTTGCCGCTGACTCAACCAATTCTTTCTTATTCTTATAGAGTTCTAAAGCAGTCACTGCACCCGTTTCATCTTTAACAAACTTAACACTGGTGTCATCTTTAATACGAAAAACTCGAAAACCATCTGCATCTGGTAACTGTAATTCATACGCCATCTGATTAGGAATGTCTACAGTTAAACGATGATTTTGAACCTTGGCTTGGACCTTTCCATTCAAAAGTTTTGAATCATACATTCCCAGATATTCATTGAACGTTCCGGGCTCAACTTCTGCTGGTATTTCAAAGCCATCTTTAGGGATTTCAAAGTTCAGGCCATTTTGTTGCATACGCATAACTGATACCTGACCGGTAGAGTCACGTTCAAATGAAATTGAAATGGTATTGGTTTGCTTAAAGAACCACTTTCCTGTTTCATCTGGGTCTAACAATTCATAGACAGTCTGCCCTGGCACATCAAGGGCAGGCGTTCCATTATCTTTGAGTAAAAAAGTAAAGAATGTTTCCTTAAATGGACCAAAATTAGCCAGATACTTACCCATAAATTCATCATAGTCGACCGCCCCATCAGAGGCAGTTACTTGTGTTTTTTGTTGTTGACCTGCCAAATGGCTCCAAACCAGACTCAAAGACTCTTGTTGCAAAGGCGTGACAGACAAATTAGTCAACAAAACAAAGCCCAGTTTAGACTCTGGCAACAGCCCCACTTGAGCAGCAAAGCCATCTATGTTACCACCATGCTCAACCACTGGCTGATTTTGCCATTCATGCAACATCCAACCTAAACCATAGTTCATTCCATTACCTATTGGTATTTGTGCTTGATGCGTTTCTGCCAGAACCATCGATGAAATTAATTCTTTGGCTTTTTCATTCGCTGATACTTTGCCTTGATTCAGCTGAAATCGAACCCACTGAGCCATGTCATTGACATTCGAATATATCCCACCGGCCGGGGCAATGGTGTTCAAGTTTCTTGCAGGAATCAGGTCATGCTTTTTCGTTTCTTCATTCCATAAGTAACCCAAGGATAAATGTTCGCTTTTCATGGCCAGTTCATGAATAGATGTGGTGTCCTCCATTTTCAATGGTTGTAATAGCATGTGATCCAATGATTGGTCCCATGACTGGCCAGTTAATTTAGCCACACCCTCTCCAGCTGCTAAATACATTACATTGTTGTAATAAAACTTTTCTCTGAATTCATCTTCAGGTTCTGCTTTGACAGCCGTTTCTAGTATCAGGTCTTTACTTGCTTTACCATTAAACCAAAGCAGATCATTGCGGGTATAACCTGTCCGATGCGATAACATGTCTCGATAAGTGATCGGCAGTATTTTGTCATCTACAGAAAATTGATAACTTGGTAATTGCTCACTTATTTTGTCGTCCCAGCTCATTTTATTTTCATCTACTAACATGCCAACCATGGTTGCAGTGAACGCTTTGGAAGATGAACCAATGGCAAACAATGTATCAGTTGTCACAGGTTTATTGTTCTCAAGATCCATCACCCCAAAACCTTGACTCATGATCACTTTGTCATCTTTCACCACCGCAATCGCCATGCCTGGAATATGATGTTCTATTCTTTT
>CAZVZJ010000051.1:2579-5605 GCA_964631055.1 uncultured Marinicella sp. | reverse complement strand
TGTCATCTTTCACCACCGCAATCGCCATGCCTGGAATATGATGTTCTATTCTTTTAGCCTCTAAAGCAGTGCTCAATTCTTGTAACTGTTGAGTTATTTCAGAGGCTTTACTCAGTACACAAAATGGTAATGCCCATAAGATGACAAACAACAGCCACTTAGTTTTAATAATTTGTTTTATTCTCATAAATTTTTCTCATATTAAGTGATACAGCGAATTGATATTAGAGACCTTTGCTCGATTCTTTGTAACTGAACAAAAGATTTAAAAGCTTTTAACTTTGTCCATTAATCAAACAAAGGTCTCAATTAATATAATTATCTCCTTTTAACTAGGTGATTTGTTAGTCCCAAAAGTAATTAATACATAAACTAACAAAACACCAATTTAAAGTATTTTTTAAACATCTTTGAAGGTTTTGGGCAGATGTCATTCTTTACAAGAATGACAGAAAACGTTTTATAAATAAAATGAATCAATGATAAAAGTTTGGTTTATGAATATTGATAAAGCACATAGCAGTAACCAATGCAATAATAATCAGTAAGGGAATACAGGTATATAAAATACCTTGCCATTGATAGTTGAACAACAGCAACATGGCTTAAATCAATTGTGTAATTTTCATAATTTTTCCTGTATTAACTTTCTTATTTTTTCATTCATATGGCAGGTGTTTCTGAGCGGTACACATCATAATCATCTGGCTCATAAGTGTTGGTTTGACTCATCATCAATGCAACCAATTGGAAATAAAGCGATTGAACGATGTCACCAATGTGACGTAATTCCAGTAACGATAACACCAAGTTAATGGTGAGGAATAAGTTGCAAAGAATGGCTCCCAGGATCAATACCTTTGTTATTAACTGGGTATGGATCATGCGATCTTCTTGAGACTGATGCGGGTCCATTTTTTTACCACTGATGATTCTGTGAATCATAAAAAAATAAAATATATTGGTCAGCAAAACAAATAATATATTCCAATAACCCACAAAACCTGGAAATGGGTTTTGTTGAATGTACACCACCATCAATGCATAGACAATAAAGCTAAGTGCTGTGAACAAAAGTAAATGTTGAGGCACGAAATCCATCATTCTTCTTGGCGTCAGTGTCGCTTTACGTCGTGTTGGTTGACTCACTTGTCGCATCAGTTGTTGGTATTTGATACCTGAAAAACCAAAGTAAAAGAAAGGCAGTACTTGTAAAAAAAATGTCACAGTTAACATGGACTGTGTGTCCCAATTCATCAACTCATCAGCTTCCATAACTAAGGTAGTACCAATAATCAACACCCCAATCACCACCATTGTGAGATTCAAAGCTTTGAATGTACTGATCGAATCATTGATGCGCTGAATTGGAACTGGGTAAAGCTTTGGGTAGCTGGCAGGTGGATATTTTATTACCATGTTATTAACACGCTTGCATACCCAAGATGGGATAATGATCGAGATTAATATAATTTGGCTGATAAATACCAAGTAAAATATTTCGTTGTAACTCATAAGTTAACTCCTGATGTATATGTGAGTAATATTCATATTTTATTCATGACTTATTTGCTCAAAGCATCGGCTTTGTAAACATCAAAATTAATGTCTTCCAATCGATTTTTTTGCAGCACAAAACCTGTTGAAACCACCACAATAAACTGTAAAAACAAACTCATCGCTAATGGCATCAAAGATTTGAGTTCATAAGTAGTGGCAGCAATCGAAAACCCCATAAAGAAAGCACTGGCAATCATGGTGTAACAATAGGTTTTAACCACCAAAGTAACAATTTTGGTTCGATCTTTTGGGCTTTGGTACGGATCACATTTTTTGCCACGAATTAACCATGCAGACGTCAGATAAAATAAAACATAAGTAAGCAACAAAAAAGCGCTCATTATGAATGCTTTCCCAGTTATTTTAAATTCAAAACCCTCTAGATAAAACGCAAACAAAACAAAACCAATGAAAGCAATGATCACTAAACCAAGCAACATGGGAGAAATGTATTGAAACAAATGTCTGGGCACCAATTCAGCAGATTTTTGAGTTCTGGTATCTTCTTGCTTCATCAATTTCAACATGCGTAAACCAAATACCTCAATCAACCCAGTCGGTATCATTTGGATCATAAAATAAGCCCATGGAAGCATAGGGTTGATACCATTCTTACCAATTAAGCTCCCAGCATCAATGTAATAAATAACCACCCAGCCCAAAATAAAGATCAGGGCATTGCTGATGCCATAAATCGTTGTAGACTTTTGATAAAAATTGACTGACTTTGGATACAGCTTCGGGTGACTAGATGCTGGATATTTGCGTTGAATAAAACGCATTCTTTTTATCAGTTTAGATGGGAAGTAAACTGAAAGTAAAACTATTTGTGAAATGAACACAACATAAAATGTAGTTAGATTTGTCATGTTAAACTCCTGTGTTTTGGTTAAGCACATCGGCAAAAGCGATGCGAATTTCTGAGTCTGTTACGCCAGCCTTTCTGAGAGTTGCTATCGTTTCAGTCAGGTGTTTGGTGACCCATGCATTAAGATCCACGGTGCAATTGGTTAACGCATCTGGATGGATAAATGTTCCCCTGTAGCCTTTGGCCTGTATCACCGAGTCACGTTCAAGTAATCGATAAGCCTTTGCCACCGTTTTATTATTCATCTCTAAATCATTCGCCAATTGGCGTATCGATGGCAAAGGATCACCCGGAGCGATCATGCCCTTTTGCACCGCTTGTTTTATTTGCATCACCAGCTGTGAAAACATCGGTGTTGCACTTTCAATATCAACTGTTATTTCCATCGTAATTAGATGTCCCATATGTACCCTATGTGCTAATGGTACATCTGGAACAACACTAAATGCAAGTAAAATTTTAATTTTTAGCGCTCCCAAAGATCTTGGGTGCTACATATGTTGAGACTCTCACCACAGAATTTGAGAAATGGAACCTTGTGAAAAACGGGTTCTTTTATTATTTAAACCTTAAAGGTTGATATTCATCTAGAAGTAAG
>CAZVZJ010000051.1:0-2479 GCA_964631055.1 uncultured Marinicella sp. | reverse complement strand
GAAGTAAGCGCAGATGCAATTCACAAGTATTCCCTCCCCTGTGAAGAATGGTTAACACATTTAATTAATGGTCATTGATACTTTTATGCGAATTGATAAACCGCATTAATGTGATGGCTGCCATGATAATCAGGAAGGGAATACAGGTATATAAAATACCTTGCCATTGATAGTTGAACAACACCCAACCTGCCATGAGAGAAGACATGCCTTGAAAAGTAAAGATACTGAAATCATTAACAGCTTGCACCTTATGGCGTTCATGATCCCGATAACTTAACGGCAACAAGGTAGTACCCGCATAAAACATAAAATTCCACCCAATACCCAATAAAATCAAAGCCCACCAGTAGTGCAATAATTCATGACCTTGGCTGGCAATGATGACTACACCGACAAACATCATGGTCCCAACCAACAAAAAATATTGGGTCTTGATTCTTGAACCCAACCAAATAGTGAGTAATGAAGGTAAATACATGGCTGCTACATGGGATTGAATCACCCATTTGGTATGTTCCAATGAATGATTATGTAATTGATGCATGCTTAAAGGTGTCGCCGTCATCACAAAACTCATCAACCCAAAACCAACCGCAGCAGCAACAATAGCCACAATAAACACCGGTTGTTTCATGATCACACTCATGGGTCTGATTGGTTCAGTTTGATTGCTAGATTGTATCGGCGGTGCTTGGAATCGAGACACTATGACAATTGCCATCGCTGCCAAGACCATAATACCTAAGAATGTACCAGCGTATGCTTGGTTGAATAAACCTTTAGTTGATGCCCCATCAAAACTTAACCAATCTTTACTGACAAAGGCCATTTCTGGCCCAATCAGAGCTGCAAAAATACCTGTTAACATCAACAATGAAACTGCTTTTGGAATGTCCTTATTGTCTGTTAAAGATTCTATGGCAGCGAACCTCAGTTGTTGCGCAAAAGCACCACTGAAACCCATTACAAAAGCCGCCGCCACGAATAAATAAAAACCACCGCTCATAACTGCCAACATACCCAGTAAGCCACCCACTAAACCAGATGAAAACCCCATCATGGTGGCTTTTCTGCGACCATACTTTTTTGCCAGCATGGCAGCAGGGATTGTTGCTACCGCAGTCCCTGCAATCATGAAGGTCAATGGTAAAGTCACCCAAGCGGGGTTGGGTGCCATTTGGTTAGCGATAATACCACCGACAAACACCATCATAGGAGCCGCTGCAGTGATTAAGGGTTGAGCTAAAAACAACAAACTGATGTTTTTATGCAACCCTGAAAAACGAGCAATCAGCCATGAAAAAACAATCAATACAGAAAAAATGAGGAGTAGTTGCAACATAGCATCGGCAGTTTAACAACACGAGATACCTAATACCAGAAAATAAATCCAACAAAGTCTAACCAAACATTCTCATCGATCGAAAAAAATAAAATTCACTATTCTCACATCTCATTGCATAAAAATAGCTAAAATAGCTACTGAAAAATACCACGGGTTTAGAATTAAGTGAAATACAAAAACACCACAGATTATCAACATGGCGATGAGTTAAAAATAGGCGTATTGATGGTTAACTTAGGGACACCTGACGCACCCACTAAAAAAGCCTTACGCATTTACTTAAAAGAATTTTTGTCCGACCCAAGGGTGGTAGAAACGCCTTTCCCTCGATGGATTTGGTGGTTAATTCTTAATGGAGTTATCTTAAACATAAGACCTAAAAAATCGGCCGCAGCCTATGCCAGCATTTGGGATGAAGTGGGCGAAGGTTCACCACTGATGGCTATCAGCAAACAACAACACCAAGCCATAAGCCAAAACTTCAAACAAAACAACATCCATATAGTCACTGAGTTGGCTATGCGTTATGGCAACCCATCCATTCAATCAGGTTTAGAAAAACTCAAATCACAAAATGTCGACCGGTTATTGATTCTGCCTTTATATCCACAATATTCAGCCGCTACCACAGCGTCTATATTCGATGAAGTCACCGATCAGCTTAAAACCTGGCGCTTGATTCCTGAGACCAGGTTCATCAACCATTACCACGACCATTCTGGTTACATTGACGCTTTGGCTCACAGTGTTAAAAACCACTGGCAAGTTCACGGTCAGCCAGATCAACTGTTGATGTCTTTTCATGGTGTGCCAAAACGTTATCTAATCAATGGTGATCCCTACCATTGCGAGTGCCATAAAACTGGTCGACTATTGGCAGAAAAACTTAAGTTGACCAAAGACCAGTACCGCGTGACCTTCCAATCCATATTCGGTCGTGAAGAATGGCTCAAGCCCTATACCATGGATACACTGAAAACATTGCCCGCTGAAGGCCATAATCATGTGCAAATTATTTGTCCTGGCTTTGCTGCCGACTGCTTAGAAACCTTAGAGGAAATTACCGTTGAAAACAAAGGTTATTTCATAGAAGCTGGCGGCAAAGACTTTAGTTATATCCCAGCTCTAAAC
>CAZVZJ010000050.1:0-25867 GCA_964631055.1 uncultured Marinicella sp. | reverse complement strand
GGCTGAATCGCCATGAGGGTGAAATTTACCGATCACATCACCAATGGTGCGGGCTGATTTTTTGTGCTTGGATTGATTCGACAAACCCAGTTCACTCATGGCATAGACAATCCTTCGCTGTACTGGTTTCAAACCATCACCAACAAAAGGTAAAGCACGGTCTAAAACCACATACATGGAATAATCTAAATAAGATCGCTCAGCATATTCGCCCATTGAAATGGTTTCAAAGTCCATCGATTGCGTCATAAAAATCAATTGTTATTCAAAGTGGTTATTTTACCATTCCCATGCCTATATTGGGTAACTAAACACTGCACAAAAACACCAGATAGAATTGATTATACGAAGAACATCGTTTAAGATAATTGTAGGATTATTCGAGGATCAGCATATGAAACAAATAAGTATCATCATCATTTTTTTACTCAGCTCAATGGCCAGTGCTGTTCACTACAGTGACTTTGAAATCAATAAACAATTGAACCAAGTCGAATTGGAACAACTCTCAACCACATACTTACGCAACTATTTTAGCACTGATCAACCTGACGCGGTCATTGATCAATTATTAGAAGCCGACTTAACACCCTTAGAACTTGAGTACATTTTGTTCCAATTGTTGACAGAAGTTTCACAACAACCTCCTCAAGATTTTCATCAAAACTTAATTAATCGCATGAAAACATACCCCATTCAAGCAACCAGAGATGCTGACGAAGGTCATTTACCTGTTGCTATTTTCAACCTCAACAGCAAAGCCTATGGCCTAGAAAATATCAGAACTGCTTATCGAACCGAACAACATTTCAATCAGTTACTGATTAGAGACATACCCGAAGCATTAACGCAAATCCAAGAAATCTTCAGCCTTGAAAGCACACTTCGAAGACCGCGTTGGCTGGGGGTTAAAAATAGCTTGGCTTCTTTGTCGGAGAAATCCCTACTAAAGTTAAGTCATTATTTAATCAAACAAATTAACAGCAATTCTGGTTTAGACGAATTAATCAGCCATGTAGGCTTACAAACGGGTCGTATTGATTTAATCGAGAAAGCATTGTTATCAAATCAAACTCGAATCAGAGAATTTACATTGCGACAATTACCTCAATATTTAACCACCGAAGCTGCGCAAACACAGCTTTTGAGACATGCCCAGGCTGGTTTAGATCGAAAATTCAGTGTGTCCTTATTAAACCAATTTAAACAGGACGCTCATGTAGAAAAATTTTTGATAGGACAATTAAATGACAAAATCACTGCAGCTAATGCGGCCTTTGCTTTAAGTCAGTCTGACAGTGCCAGCTTACCGTTGTCATTAAAAAATAATTATCTTAAATCAAATAATCCAATTGAACAAAAACACATTCTATTCGCTCTGAAACTGAATCAATCCGATGGTGCAAAAATGGCATTGAATGATTTACTTCCCTTACTTGACCATGGCTCTCCTGAAGCACAATGGATTAATTCATTTAACTCCAGTAGCATAGGAGACTTACAATGAATAAGTTTAATTTTTTCGTTCAATTGATCATTACATCATTACTGTTCATGGTATTAATAACAAGTCAACCCAAGGCCCAAAGCATCATTGCTTGGACCGAAGAAAATAGTACTTTAGGATTGGGGTATCCTGTACCCATTCCAGTTGATACACCGGAGCCGTTTGATGGCTTCAGAACCTATGCTGGATTATTCGCCAAACACCAAATGATGGCTATGAACAACCCTTATATCACTGGCCATATAGTTGGTCAGACCCATTACAACAGAGACATCTGGGCTTACGTATTAAGTGACGATGATAACATCACAAAATTTGGCACCAAAGAAGGTGCCATGCTGGTTAATGGCGGAATCCATGCCAGAGAGTGGCAAACACCAGAAACATTGACCCAAATCATCACTGACTTTAATGACCACAGCAATGATGAATCTTTCTACCAATACTTACTTGAAAATACATCGATCATAACTATTCCTACCAATAATATTGATGGTTTCCTCCAAACCCAACGTTTCCCCACAGAAAACTGGCTTGGAACTGATATAACAGTTCCTGCATTTTGGCCGCGTGACGGCCGGATGCGAAGAAAAAACATGCTTGATACTGATGAAGTGTTAACAACAGAAGATGATCACTTAAACGGCGTAGATTTAAACCGCAATAACAACCCTTATTGGGCCACCAGTACAGGCTCTTCATCCGATGTCAGAGAATTGAGGTATCATGGTACAAACCCAGAATCAGAACCAGAAACCCAAGCCAGGTTAGCTGCAGTTGAATTGGTAGATGAAGACCAGCTCAGAGCTTATACCGATGTACACTCATATTCGCAGGTGTACTTTTCTGTGGTGACATTCAATCAAAATCGAAACTTTTTACAAACCTTGTTGTTGGACGATTTCACTTCACACCACCAAGCTTTTCCAAGTGCAAAAAACTATGTTGACTTTCCGAACGAAGTGGGTTTTGGAATTGGCTCAACAGATGAGTATTTTGCATATACTTATGAAATTCCATCTTGGACGCTAGAAATTGAACCCACAAACAGGGGTTTTCTTCCAGACCCTCACCCTGATCTTCCTGGATTTGGTGCCGATTATGGAGGCTTTGGCAATAATGGCAGTGATGGTTTTATTTTGCCAGATTCTGAAATAAAACGCGTCCGCGAGCAACTGTCAGAATCATTTATGGTGATTTGGTATGGCCAAGCCGGACCACCGAGCATCACCCAATTCAGAATCATTGACCAACAAAGCAATGCAGTGGTTTATGACGCTGAATGGGACATCACTGAAACGGGTAATCGTGAACTCTACAGTCATTATTTCGATCAAGTTCTGGCTGGTAGAGACTATTCGATGCTGATTCGGTTTGACAAGCCCATGCGATATAGAAATGATGCTGGAGAAGTGACTAATTTACCAGGCCAGCTCAATGCCATATTTCCTGTTATTGAAGGTTTCACAGCGGACAACTCCATAGAATTAAACTTGAATAACAGAAGGTGGATTAATCAAAAAGACAACGGTTGGGAAAGTTATGGTTGGTACAAGGATGATACCTTTGTTGTTGACTTTAATGTTGATTCAACAAACGATACTGAACTAACTCTCAGTGTAAATACCAGCGATATGATTGGACAAATGCTAGATTCCAACCCAGAAACAGTGGTTACTTGGTCAGGAGGCCAATGGATTAACTATGAAAATAACACTGGTGCACCCTCACTTCGAGGTGGCAAAGATTCGACTTTAAAAGTCAACATCAGCAATGAAGCGCTTTCGGATCGACGCATGCAACAACCACAAACTGCTTTGTACTTTGACCCGGCCCGTAATGGCGAAGGATTTAATTTGGAAACCTTGGCTGATGAGCGGGTATTGCTGCAATGGTATACCTTTGATGAACAGGGTAATGATCAATGGATGTTAAACACCCAAACATTGGCAGCTGAAAATATGGTTTTTATGCCAGAACTGTTGGTTGCTGAAGGTGGTGTATTTGGACCTGAATTTGATGCTAACAACATCACTTTCAGCGAAAAAGGTGCTGTTGAAATGATATTCGAAGCAGCCAATAGAATCTCTGTAACAGCAGATGAATTTTATTGGGTTCAACAAGGCAAAATGAAATACACAGCACCCAATGGCCAAAAGTTCAGAACCAATTTAGAACCCATCACCCTACCTAAGGGTGTCAGATCTCCTAGCGATGCAGGTATTTTTGATACCATCAATGGTTTAAGTGCAGCAAGCATTGCAGGCTCTTGGTTTGACCCAAGCCGAAATGGTGAAGGGTTTCATATCCAAGAAACCATAAACGGGAATGCTGTGATCCTCTGGTACAGCTTTGGCCTTGATGGAGAACAAAAATGGTTTATAGGTTCAGAAGGTTTGGTGACAGAATCAGATGATCTTATAAATATAACTTTTGCAGAAGTTTCTGAAGTGACTCAAGGCACTTCCTTTGGTATAACATTTGATGCCGATGAGTTTGAACTGGCCCCCTGGGGTAGCATTGAAATTAATTTGCAATGCACTTCAGGTACCTTCTCCTTTGAATCATCCAATGCTGAGTATGGCTCTGGCACATATTCAGTTGTTCCAATTACCAGACCGATAATCAATGAATATGCATGTGAATAATTAAATTTAAATTGCTGATAGAGATTTTTGCTTCGCTGCTGAAAACAATCAAACCTGAGCTGACTCGATTTGACTCAACAAATCAGCGTTTAACTGTTTAACATCAGTTTGTAAAAGTTCATCTAAATGCGCAACTGATGTGGTGCCAATCAGTGCTGAACTAATCAATTTATTTTGCAACACATAAGCCAAAGCCAGCTGCACAGCTGTCGCCGATGATTGATGATTTAGAAAAGCGAATGCTTTGGCTTGTTGCATCAAAGCTTTATTATTTTTTATCGCCCTCAACCAATACCAAATAGACTTCATACCTTTAAACTGTTTAAAACGATGATCATATAAGCCACCTGCTATGGCACCGGCCACAACCACATTCATTCCTTGTTGACTTAAAGCCTCTATTGTTTGTATTCTTTGAGGCGTTAAAATATTGAAATCCAGCATAATACATTGAAACTGACCACTATGAACCGCTAACTCAATGATTCCATCATCAAATGCATTAACACCGACCATGCCAACCTTCCCAGCTTGTTTTAATTCCTCTAGAACTTGATAAACTTCATCATTAAAATCTTCAGGATTCGGACCATGAAGAAAATATAAAGGCAAGTGATCTGTATTTAATTGCCGCAGCGATTGTTCACAAGATTGTTTGATCCATGCGCCTGAAAAATCTTTGTAAAGCCGACCAAAATTTGCAATTCTGGTACCGACTTTACTGCTGATAATCAATTGCTGATCGCTCAGCTTTCCTCGCAAAGCTTTGCCAAGACGAATTTCAGCATACCCTCCTGAGTAGCTATGACCGGTATCAAAAAAATTAACACCTTGATCAACCGCATGATGCACCACATCAATGGCATTCTTTTCAGAATAATGTTTCTGCCCCCAATAACTGGCGCACCCAATTCCAATTTCAGACAATTTTAGATGACTGTTGAAGAGCTTTCGATATTTCATCTAACAATAAACAAATTGGGTCCACATGATCATTTCAACCATTCTTTGGGCTGTAAGTATTCGCTGAGTTTTGCTTCTTGGGTGCCCGCCTCTGGCTGGTAGTTATAGCGATATGAGACCTCAGGCGGCAGCGACATCAAGATCGATTCAGTGCGACCACCAGATTGCAATCCAAATAAAGTCCCCCTGTCATAAACCAGGTTAAACTCAACATATCGACCTCGACGGTATTTTTGAAACTGTTTATGCTTGTCATCAAAGACGCTGTTTTTATGCTTGTTTACGATCGGTAGATAAGCCTCACAATATGCGCTGCCAACCGCTTTTAAAAAAGCAAAGCAGGTATCAAAACCCCACTCATTTAAATCATCAAAAAACAATCCCCCTACACCTCGCGTTTCACCCCGGTGTTTCAAATAAAAATACTCATCACACCATTTTTTGTACTTGGCATAAACACCTTGACCAAAAGGTTTACAAGCATCATGAGCCACCTGATGCCAATGTTCAATGTCTTCATCAAAAGGGTAATAAGGAGTTAAATCGAATCCACCACCGAACCACCAGTGAGCAGTTTCATCGGCTTTAGGAATGGTGCGAAAAACCCTGACATTGGCATGAGATGTTGGGATAAATGGATTATCTGGGTGTACCACCAATGAAACGCCAGATGCCTCAAACCCTTGCCCTGCCATTTCAGGCCTTTTAGTCGTTGCAGCTGCTGGTAATTCATCACCTATGACATGTGAAAAATTGACTCCAGCTTGTTCGAAAACATCACCTGTCATGATTCGAGTTCGTCCACCGCCACCACTTTCGTGCTGCCAAGCATCTTCGCTGAATTGATTTTTAGGTTCAATTTTTTCCAACTGTGCACATATATCATCTTGTAATGACTTTAGGAATGCGACCACTTGATCAAATTGTGCTTTATTCATATGAAAGTTGGTTGAATAAAATCATATTATAACTGCTGATTTACTTTTATCATACGAATGCAAGGTGGTTAATAAAATTCATTTTCTATTGATTGTTTTAACCAACCAGATCACGTATTTTTAATTCAATTAATTTAAAGAATAGACTGTATATTTTTATTCAGACATCTTATGATATTGTTACCCTGTTTAATTCAATCGGATCAATGAAATTTTTAGTCAGTAATGATGACGGCGTCAACGCCAAAGGCATAAAAATATTGGCGCAAATGCTCAAGGAACTGGGTGATGTGGTGGTATTCGCACCCAATCGAGACAGATCTGGTGCCAGTAATTCTCTGACATTGGATCGCCCCATTCGTGTAGAAAAAGTAACAGATGATGAATTCAGTGTTTATGGCACCCCGACAGATTGTGTTCATTTAGCCCTTACAGGTGTCTTAGATGAAGAACCTGACATGGTGGTTTCAGGCATCAATAATGCGGCTAATTTAGGCGACGATGTACTTTACTCAGGCACAGTAGCAGCTGCCATTGAGGGGCGCTATTTAGGTTTGCCGGCCATCGCTGTATCGATTGTGTTGGATTCTGTTAAAGAGAATAGGCGTAAACGTGACTATTACACAGTGACACATTTTCTAAAAAAAATTGTTCAACACGTGATTAAAAATCCCTTGCCGCAAGACACCATTTTAAATGTTAATGTTCCCAATTTACCGATCGATGAAATAAAAGGACTAAAGATAACTCGTTTGGGCTATCGACATAAAGCAGAAAATGCAATCCCAATTCGAGATCCAAGGGGTTTTAAAATGTATTGGATAGGACCAGCTGGGCCTGAAGCTGATGCCGGTGAAGGCACAGATTTTCATGCGGTTAAAAATGGTTATGTCTCGATCTCACCCATCCAAACCGACATGACCAAGCACAGTTTCATAAACGACCTTGAAATGTGGGTTAAAACGTTATGAGAATGTCATGAATTCATTGGGCATAGGCATGACTTCTGAACGAACTCGGCAACGGATGATAGACCGACTGCGGGTGCGTGGTATTGGTGACGAACGTGTTTTAATGGCCATGTCTCAAGTTCCAAGGCATTTGTTTGTTGATGAAGCTTTAGCTCACCGAGCTTATGAAGATGATTCATTGCCGATTAAATTTGGCCAAACCATTTCACAACCCTTTGTCGTTGCACGCATGACTGAAGAAGTCATTAAACACAACCACCCTGTAAAGGTCCTCGAATTAGGGACAGGCTCAGGTTACCAAGCAGCCGTCTTAGCGCAACTGATAGATCAAGTATTCAGTATTGAAAGAATTGATAAATTAACTCGAATAGCACGGCGCAGGTTCATTAAATTAGGATACCGAAATATACGGTGTAAAACGGGTGATGGTTTTGCAGGTTGGCCTACTGAAGCATTATTTGACATCATCATATGTACAGCTGCCCCTGAAAAAGTGCCTTATAAATTATTAGACCAATTAGAAATTGGTGGAAAAATGATTCTACCCGTAGGCGATAAAAAGCAACAAAAGTTAATTGCGATTGTCAAAGAGGAACACGGCTATCACGAAGAGTTATTAGGTGAAGTATTTTTTGTACCATTATTAGAGGGTGTTGTCAGATAAATGCGCTTATTTTTAATTTCAATTTTATTATTTTCAATCCTTGCATGCGCACCTCGCAGACCAGCCAAAGTTGATGAAATTGGTGCCAGAACACACCAGACCTACACAAAATCTACTGCTTCAAACTCCAGAGTAATACTGAATGATAACACTAGAAATAGTCATGTGGTTGTGAAAGGTGATTCACTCTACTCTATTGGCTTTCGCTATCAAAAAGATTATAAAACCTTGGCAGCAATCAATAACATCAATCCACCATATCGCATATACCCAAACCAAATCATAAAATTAACAGGCCCTGAACCTACAGTGGTCTTCAAACCAACGAGTTCATCGGATGGCAAAGTACAACTCAATCCAATAAACAGTAACCAACCCTTGACTGCCATAACCGAACCTTTAAAAAATAACGTAACAACCACGCAGCCTATTACTGAACCAAGTACTGAGCCAAATACTGGACCCATTTCGCAACCTAAGCCAATAACTCAAACTGTCGAAAAGCCCAAAACTCAACCTACAAATACAACAACTCAACAAAATATTGTTCAGCAGAGCCCTGAGAAAAAACCAGTACAGAAAAACCCCACACCCACCAAACCAGTGCCCAAAAAACCAATTGTAGCTACTCCCAGAAACACCAACCTCAAATGGATGTGGCCAACCCAAGGCAAAATCCGCAGCACTTTTCTGGCCAGTAATCCAGCGCGTAAAGGGATCTCGATTGGTGGGAAAGAGGGCCAGGCTGTTAAAGCCACCGAGGCTGGTGTTGTGGTTTATAGTGGCAATGGACTTTTAGGTTATGGAGAACTCATCATTATCAAACACAACGATGCTTACCTGAGCGCTTATGGTCATAACAGAGCACTGAAAGTGACCGAAGGACAATCCGTTCTCAGAGGTCAAACCATCGCTGAATTGGGCTCTAGCGGTACTAATGTCAATAATTTGCACTTTGAAATCAGAAAAAATGGCAAGCCTGTAAATCCATTGAATTATGTCAAACCTTAATTTAAAAGCCTTACATTTACACATATAAGAAACATAAAAAATGTGTTGAATCAAACAGTTGTAAGCATCTAAAGCGATTTTAACTTGTCAAATCTGCTGCTTTACGACTAAGATGTAATTGTGCGTGAAACCAATATCCGATTTATTTGAAGATTTAACCTGTGTATATGGCATTCATGGAGTCCATAAATTTAGCAACGGCCATGATACTTGGCCTCTCAATAAATGCCATCATGGCAATTATTATATTATTTACCGCAAGAAAGTTTCCTAATCTGGCAGCACAAAGTATGACATTTTGGGCCATCGGTTTATTCTTCTTGGCCCTGTCATATTTGATCTTCAGTCAAATCAACCAAAAAACCACCTTGTTACTTAATATGCTGGCTGATTTTTGTGTGGTATTAGGCATGGTTTTTATGTCATATGCAGTCAGCATTTTTCTAAAAATCAATCGACTCAAGGTTTATCAGTTTATTGTTATTCTCACCACAGTCGCACTCCTGTTTAATGCCTTCATTTGGCAAAACCTGATTGTTACTATTTTGATTACAGTTACCAGTATTTCAATGTCTGTTATGGTTTTGGCCAGGCCCATGATATTAACCATTATCAAGCAGCCCACTTCAGCTAAAATAATTATTTTGGTAATCAATATTTTGTTTATCATTGTTTTAGCCTACCGTGCATTTGATTATTTCACGACACCTCGAGTGGCTTGGGACTTCAGTCACAACTCTGTGGCAGATTTGTTGACTATTTTGATAGCTGTGGTTGGACCAGTTACTGCGACTTTTGGCTTTATGTTAATGCATCAAGAAAGAGCCTACAAAGAACTTGCAAGGCTAGCATCCGTTGACAGTTTAACTCAGATTTACAACCGACATGCCATTGAGCTCAAAGCCAGAGATCTATTTAAACAATCCATACAAAACCAAACTTCGATCGCTGTGATGTTGATTGATCTTGATAAATTCAAAGACATTAATGATCAACATGGACACGCTGAAGGAGATAAAGTCTTGCGTAAAGCTGCGCAAATAATCAGGCAAGTGATTGGCAAGAATAACGTCGTTGGTCGTTTTGGGGGTGAAGAGTTTTTTGTTATTTTACCTGGTTACGATTTAAAACAAGCACAAGTCAAATCACAACAATTATTAAGGGCCTTTCGAAATCACAAGCATGGTCAAGGCACAACAACATACCAAATCACAGCATCAATTGGCGTGGTTGAAAGAACTGCCAATGAAAGCAGTTTTTCCAACACTTTGCGGCGTGCCGACTCAGCCATGTACCAAGCTAAAAACTCAGGGCGAGATCAAGCCATTGTGATCTAAAACAACCAGAAATCAGTTTTATTTTCTCAATACTGGGATGGTGTTATTGATGGCAATGATCACATCCTCACCAAATTTTTTACAACGTTCTGGAGACCAGCCATAATATTCATCTGGTAGATCATGGTTATCTTTAAATGGCATTTCAACCGTATAAGCCAAAGTATTGAATGTTTGACCTACATAGTTAGTGGCAATGCGTAAATCACCTTTCCCGGGCTCATCATCGTCATACTTATGCACATCTTGGAAGTCAGGGCTGGCTGCATGCCAAGCGGCTTTAAAAGTGTCTTCTAAAGTTTTCAAACGATCATCATAATTTGGATTACCCTCACAACCGGCCACAAAATTATAAGCAATCGCTTCATCACCATGGATGTCTAAGAACATATCCAAGCCCTTTTTGTGCATCTGTTCTCTGACTAAAAAGACTTCTGGACTTTTATCCATACTGGGCTCTAACCATTCACGGTTCAAATTAGCTCCTGATGCGTTGGTACGCAAATTTCCACGGTATGCGCCATCTGGGTTCATATTAGGTGTTACAAAGAAACGGCATTGTTGTAACAACTGCCTAGAACTTGGATTATCCTGATCTAATAATGATTCTAAAAAACCTTCAACAAACCACTCTGCCATGGTTTCACCTGGGTGTTGTCTAGCAATCATCCAAATATTGAGTTTATCAGCTAAATCAACTTCTTCATCTTCAATAACCAACATATCAAAATCACGGCCATCCAGTGTTTCGCCCAAATTCTGTAAAGTGCATAAGTCCGATTGCTGGGCAAATGCGAGTAAATTCAAATGTCGTTCGAAAGAGTAAGGTGCAAAATAAGCAAAATATATGTCATCTGTATCAGTATTGAATTCCACTGTTAATTGATTGCCATCAAAATCAGTGGGAATCCTGAACCACTCTTGGCGATCTGTAGAAGCACAAACATCATAATCCTTCCAACCTTCTACATAAGAGGTTTCAGCAGCATTGATGAATTTTAAAACACAGTCTTGATTTTTAACGCCTTGGACTCTGAAATGAAACCATTGCCTGAATTCTGAATGCGAATCATGATCTATTTTCACTTGAATATCATTAAACTCATCGGCTTTGACTACTTCAATGCGCCCACCATCAAACTGACTGCTTATTTTCATATTAAATTGACTCAAGTGTTAAAGCCGTTATCTTGTCATATCTGATTCCGGCAATCAATCACCTATTACCAGCTAAATCATTGCGACATTGATTTTATATGCGCCAAAACACCATTAACTACATATGACATTTTCAGATAATCTAATGTTTCGAAAGTATCATTTGCTGTATGGTAATTGGGGTTTCGATAAAACGAAGTATCTGTAATCATGACTGCAGGTATATTCACTGCCCAGTAACTGCGATGATCAGAGAAATCTATACCTGGGATGGCTGCCGGTGCATTGATTGAATAAGCTGAAATCCAGCCTTGTTGATTGATCGTCTTTTTTAATGCAACACCAGATGAAGAAAACATTTGGTCAACCACAGCAACAAAATTGCCTTCATCTGGATAAAGCAAGCCCAGTGCCCCAATTGGATAATCTTGTGAGTTCACATGATCATCAAAATAACCAATCATTTCCAATGATATCATCAACACCACATCTTTGCCTTTTAATGATTCGGCATGAATGACACTGCCCATTTTATTGGTGGCGTATATGGGTGGCTCTTCCAATGTATAAGCCACTAATATAATTTGTTTATTCAATACATTCCTTTCAACAAATGATGCCAGTAAACGATTTAATTCCAACAGCCCTGCCACTCCACTGGCATTGTCATCAGCACCTGGTAAATTGCCATATGTATCGTAATGTGCTCCGACAACCAAAATGGGCGCACCATCGGGCCCATACGTTGAGATCACATTTTGAAACGTCTGGCCGTTAACCTGATAGGGTTGAATGCTCACTTCATCATGGTACTTACTGAATTGCGATTCAATGTAATCACTGGTTAACTTAAGACCGTGATTATTTTCAAAATTCCTCTCTTTAATATGATGACTTAAATATTTAACATGCAGTTCTAGATTTTCAGGCTTAACACCCAATTCAACCGAGTTTTGCACCTGCGTAGAAAATGTTGGGCGTTTGATTAAAATAACCAGAACCACTAAAAACAAGGTCAATCCAATTAATACGCTTTTTAAAAACCTTTTTATCATGACGATACCTAATAAAAGTAAACAGAAAAATAATTTCTCATAATATTTGTAATAAATTAAAACAGACCCTTTCTATTACATTCATATACAATTAGAGCATAACCATGAGATATTTATTTACATTGTTTTTAATGACTGTTTTAACTAACCACGCCTCAGCGAAAGACTATTTTGATCAAGCTGATCAAGTCACTCCATTATTACCTGGCATGAGCATTCCTGCATTTTCAGCCCAAACGCCAGAAGGTAAAACCATTAATTTTGATCCAGCTAACTTAGAAAAACCTTTTGTTTTGACATTTTACCGTGGTGGTTGGTGCCCTTACTGTAATACTCAATTGGGTGAAATGAGAAACATAGAAAATGAACTCATTGAATTAGGCTTTGATGTCTTTTTTATCAGCCCAGACAAACCAAGCTTTTTACTTGAAAGCTTGAAAGACCAAGAATTGAAAAGTCAGTTAAAAGCTGCAAAAACAGGACACCAATTACTTTCTGATGCCAGCATGGAAATTTCAAAAGCGTTTAAAATTGCTTTTAAAGTAGAAGATGAAACAGCGGAAAAGTATAAAAAATGGGGTATTGATTTAGCCAAAGCTTCTGGCTATGACCATCATTTATTACCTGCACCTGCAGTTTTCCTGGTTGGAAAAGACGGCGTCATTCAATTTCAATATGTTAACCCAGATTATAGAATTCGTTTAGCACCAGAGATTTTACAATCTGTTGCAATTGATTACGTCAAACGCAACAAATAACGTTTATTATATACGGACGGGTGGTGATACCCCCCCCTTTATATCATCACCCATAGCGGGATTTAGCTGAAAAGTTAAATCCCGTTTTTTATCATCATGATTATTTGCATCGAGTCTTGTGTACCAGATCAGACCAATTGTTATCCACAACAAACCCTTAAGAAGATAGCAGCTAGCAATTGAGATAAATACAAGCAGACTTTATAATGCCTGCTTTTAATCAATGCTGCCAAACATGCAACTTTCGGAATTAACAGCCATCACCTCAGTTGATGGTAGGTATCACAGTAAAACCAAACAATTCAGTCATATTTTCAGCGAATACGGATTAATCAGGAATAGATTACTGGTTGAACTCAAGTGGTTGGTACATTTAAGTCAAACTGATGGCATTGATGAAGTCAACCAGCTGAGTCAGAAAGACCTCGATTGGGTGATGTCCATTTATGATAACTTCACACCTGAAGAAGCGCAAAAGGTTAAAGACATTGAAGCCACCACTAATCATGATGTCAAAGCAGTTGAATATTACATCAAAGAAAAGTTATCTTCGCATACGGCATTAAATTCGATCAATGAATTCGTGCATTTTGCCTGTACCTCTGAAGACATTAACAACCTCAGCTATGCTTTGATGCTTAAAGAAGCCAGAGACACTGTTTTTATTCCAACCATACAAAACATCATCAATCAATTGGCTGACATGGCCATGGCATATGCTGAAATTCCGATGATGGCCAAAACCCACGGGCAACCGGCCTCACCCACTACAATGGGCAAAGAAATGGCTAATGTGGTATTTCGCTTGAAATATCAGCTAGAGCAGCTGGGCAGCATCACTTTATTCGGCAAACTCAATGGGGCTGTTGGCAATTTCAATGCGCATTACAGTGCTTACCCAGATTTAGATTGGCCTCAAATTTCAGCCGACTTCATCAGTGCATTGGGCTTAACTTTCCACCCGTTTACCACCCAAATAGAGCCTCATGATTTTGTCGCAGAATTGTGCCATAACATGATTCGTCTTAACACCATTCAGCTGGATTTATCTCGTGACATCTGGGCATATATTTCCAATGGTTATTTCACTCAAAAAACCATTGCGGGAGAAATTGGCTCTTCAACCATGCCACATAAAGTTAATCCAATCGATTTTGAAAATGCCGAAGGTAACTTAGGATTATCTAATGCAACTTTGAATCATTTGGCAGAAAAACTTCCGGTATCCAGGTGGCAACGAGACTTGACAGACTCCACCGTATTACGCGCTTTGGGTTCAGCCTTCGGGCATTGCGCCATTGCTTGGGCCTCATTAAACAAAGGATTAAGCAAATTAGCCTTGAATGAATCGGTGTTACTTAAAGATTTAGATGACAACTGGGAACTGTTGGCCGAACCCATTCAAACTGTGATGCGACGATATGGTATAGAAAACCCTTATGAAAAACTCAAAGAGTTAACCCGTGGTCAAAAAGTAGACCAACAACAAATGCAAGCGTTCATCCAAACGCTGGAAATTCCAGCAGATGCCAAAGCGCGATTAATGGCCATGACACCCGCAAATTACCTCGGCAATGCCAAAGACCAAGCCAAACGTTTTTGATGGTCAAAACATCACTGCCAGTGAGTTTTTTCAGACTCACTGGCAGCGATCGCCTTACTTATTTACCCAGACCGATGTTAATTTAAGCTGTTTGCCCAGTGCCGATACTTTATTTGAATTAGCTGCCCAAGAGCAGGTTCAATCTCGTATTATCTTCTCAAAAGATCAACGTGGATACCAAGCCATATATGATGAACCTGAAGCATGGCAACAAGTTCTTCAATACAAACCCACACTGCTGGTCTCAGACATTGAAAAATGGTATCCAGCGGCGCATCAAATCATGGCTTGGTTTCCTTTCATCAAGAACTGGCGCTTTGATGATTTGATGATGTCTTATGCACCAACAGGTGCATCAGTTGGCGCACACACTGATCACTACGATGTTTTTTTACTGCAAGTTCAAGGCAGTCGACAATGGTCTTATGACACCAAACCTTTAACAGATTTTAAATTAGTTGCAGACAGTGAATTGGCTGTGATTGATGATTACCAAGCTCAAGTCAGCCAGCAATTAAACGCGGGTGATATTTTATACATTCCACCCAATATACCTCATCATGGTGTTTCCACATCTGATGATTGCATCACATGCTCGATTGGGCTTCGCACCCCCTCTGAAGCTGAATTAATAACTGCTGTGATAGAGAATTTAGTTGAAAACACCAGCACCAATCAACGTTTCGAAGATGCAGTACAATCAACCAAGAACGATTCCGCCATCGGCCAACATGAAATTAATTACTTGAGACAAAAACTGCAAGCAATTAATCAATTAACCGAAGACGAATTGGCTAAACAATTTGGACAATTCGTCACAGCCTATCGTCTCCTTGATGATTTTCAAGATTGTCAACCCCAAATCATCAATCATGTTAATCTATGGCGAAAAAGCCCTTTCGCTGTATTTGCATACCACATAACTGATAACAAAAATGCCCAACTGTTTGTCAATGGAGAAACCTATATTGTAGACATTGAATTTGCACAAACTTTATGTAACAAAGAACAAGTCGAAACGCCAAAGACCCATATAGATGTGTTCAATGAATTGATAGAGTCGCAAGCATTAATTCCATTTTAAGTTAGAATACATAAAGCGGTCATATATTGAATCTGGTGATCGCAATTTATATAAAAACACTCACAGAGGAGTCCCTATGAAAATTTGGTTATTATTTATATTCAGTATCACCATAACAATGCAGTTCAATGTAGCAGTTGGTGCAAAATCCAATGAACCAACTCAAATTTCTTTTAGCCAACAGCTGCCAAATTCAGGCAATTTGGTTTTAGGTGTTTATAGCAATAACCAATTAGGCCAGTTTGGAGAACAAATCAACAAACTCAGCGAGGGTGATTTACTGCATGCATTAAAAATCACTGAATTCAAAGGAAAAATTAATACCACTCAACTGATCACTGCACCTAAAAACTCAGGCCTGGCACAAATTCTGTTGGTTGGCTTAGGTGATAAAGTGGCCGATCACTCATTACTTGATTGGGAAGAATTGGGTGGAAATACCATTCAAAAAGCGATCAAAACATTCGATCAATTACCTGTATTGGCATTCGATGTCAATGACAGTCAAATCAATGCCCACATTATCTATGGTGCTCAACTAGGTGGTTATTACTTTGATAAGTATTACACTGATGCGAAACGAATTAAACACCAAAAACAAATAACAGCAATAAGTCACAATGCCACAACCTCTGAAAACTACTTCCGCAATGAGTTAGAGCCAGTCGCTCATGCCATTTGGTATACCCGAGATATTTCCAATGAACCGGCTAATGTCATTTACCCGGCCAGTTTTGTTGAACGATGGAAGCACCACTTCAAAACATTCAATAAGATTAAAATCAAAGTGTTCGACGAACAAGATATGCTCGATCAAAACATGGGCGCCATTTATGGTGTAGGTCGAGGTAGCCAACGCCCACCAAGGATGATGGTGGTCGAATACATGAATGGTGATAAAGAAGAGGAACCTATTTTGTTGGTAGGTAAAGGCATCACTTTTGACACCGGTGGTATCAGTTTAAAAAACCCAGATAGAATGTGGAACATGAAATTTGATATGTCAGGAGCAGCCAGTGTTATGGGGACTTTACACGCCTTGGCTGGACGCAGCGCCAAAGTCAATGTTGTGGCCATTGCAGCACTGGCTGAGAACATGCCAAGTGCCCATGCCCAACGTCCAGGCGATGTGGTCACCTCAATGTCTGGCAAAACCATAGAAATCAGATCTACAGATGCTGAAGGCAGGTTGGTATTGGCTGATGGTAATTTTTATGGTGACACCACTTATAACCCCAAATTAATGGTTAATCTGGCAACCTTAACTGGTTCAGCCAGTCGTGCCACCGGCAAAGACTATGCTGCCTTGTTTACTCGACATGATGAATTAGTCCAGCCATTTATCGAAGCAGGCAAACAAACTGGGGATAAAGTCTGGCACCTGCCTTTGAATAAAAATCACTTTAAAGCCATAGAAGCCAAAACTGCTGATGTCATGAACTCTGGACCCGATGCGCCAGGTGCCAGTGCAGGCGCTGCATTTTTGGCTACATTTGTACGTGAAACCACTCCTTGGGTTCATCTAGACATAGCTGGAGTGGCTTGGAATGATAAAGCGACACCGAGCAAAGCTTCTCCTGGATCAACTTCTTTTGGCATAAGATTACTTAATGGATACATCAAAAAACATTTTGAAAATTAAGCCATTTAATCAATCGGAAATCAAATGAATATAAGCAATCGTGTTGAGACAGAAATTAAACAGCAAGTGGCGTATGTTAAATTAACTCGCCCTGAAAAAAGAAACGCATTAGACATGGACATGTTCAAAGCCATAGTTAACACCATTAAAGATTTGCGCAAAGATCGCACCATACGAGCAGTCATAGTCACGGGTGAAGGCGAAGACTTCTGCTCAGGCTTAGATGTTAAATCTATGATGAAATCTTCTACCGGACCCTTAAAATTATTAAAAAAAATCAACCCATGGAGCGCCAATTTAGCGCAAAGGGTATCAGTTGATTGGCAAAAAATTAATGCCCCAGTCATCATGGTTATTCATGGTCGTTGTTGGGGCGGTGGGTTACACATTGCCTTAGGTGGAGATATACGTATTGCAACCCCTGATGCATCACTGTCAATTATGGAAGGCCGCTGGGGTTTAATTCCTGACATGGCGGGACTTTTGGCACTGCGTACACATTGTCGCATTGATGTGGCGAAAGAATTAACCATGACCGCAAAACTCATAGATGGCACAGCAGCTCAAAAAGCCGGCCTGGTGACTCACATCAACAATGACCCAATGGCCATGGCACAAGAGTTTGCCCATGAAATTTGTCAACAATCGCCAGATTCTGTTGCCGCTGTCAAAAAACTTTACAACAAAAGCTGGATCGGCGGCAAAGGCACAGTCTTGATGCGTGAAACTTTTTATCAACTTCGAGTGATATTGGGTAAGAACAGCCGCATCAAAGCTTACAATCAAACCCATGACAAGGAAAATCAAAAGTCATTTTTACCTAGGAAAAGATGGTAAACAACAAATTTACTTATAGCAGTGAAATAAATATTGATTTTTTTCGCTTTATTTTCCGATACCCTTTTACCCTGTATTTGTTTAGGTATAATACCCTTTTTCAAAGATAAACACAGAGATATCCTTTGGCAAGCTGGATCAAAGAAAAACAACAGTCAGCTGCTTTTTTTGGCAGCAATTCGACTTGGTTAGAACAGTACTACGACCTTTATCTTCAGGACCCTCAATCAGTCACACCTGAACTTCAAGCACTTTTTAAAGAGTTTGATCAAGATGAACCTGATGTTAGGCACTTACCTATCATTGAAAAATTTGAATTAGCAGCTCAACTACCCGCTGATTCCAATGTGGGAGATGCAGTTCACGCCCAAAAACAAGCTGCGGTACTTCGTTTAATCAATTCATATCGATTACGAGGTCATCAAAAAGCAGATTTAGACCCCATTAAATATTCTAAACGACCCAGCACACCAGATTTGGAGCTCGCTTTTCATGACTTGTCAGAAAGTGATTTAAACACCAGTTTCAACACAGGTTCATTGGTGGCACCCGAACAGCTGCCATTGAAAAATATAATTGAGTTATTGAACAGTATCTATTGTCAGCATATTGGCATCGAATACATGCATATAACTGATATTGAAAAACGTGAATGGTTACAACAACAGTTTGAAAAACCAGCTGGCAAGTTTCCATTTAATGATACAGATAAAACCAACATGCTTAAATGCTTGACACAAGCTGAAGGTATGGAACGTTATCTGCACACTAAGTATGTGGGCCAAAAACGTTTTTCATTAGAAGGTGGAGATGCCTTAATCCCACAAATGGCTTTTCTGATTCAACACTTGGGTGCGCAGAAGACCAAAGAACTGGTTATTGGGATGGCACATCGTGGCCGCTTGAATATGCTGGTTAACATTCTCGGTAAATCACCAGCTGAGTTATTTGACGAATTCGATGGCGTTAAAGCAGATGAATTGGATAATGTAAATTCAGGGGATGTTAAATACCACAAAGGCTATTCATCTGATGTACCAACGCCAGGTGGGGATGTACATTTGGCCATGGCATTCAATCCTTCTCACCTGGAAATCATTAATCCAGTGGTGATTGGTTCAGTTAGGGCCCGACAAGTCAGGCGTAAAGACAAAAATAAGAACGTGGTTGTACCCGTATTGATTCACGGTGATGCGGCTTTTGAAGGCCAAGGCGTCAATATGGAATTATTCAACATGTCCATGGTGGAAGGCTACGATGTGGGCGGCACCATCCATGTGGTTGTTAACAATCAAATTGGTTTTACCACAACCCATGCGTTAGACAAAAAGGCTGGTTTGTACTGCACTGAAGTGGCCAAAATGGTTCAAGCACCAATTTTTCATGTCAATGGTGATGACCCCGAAGCGGTGGTATTCGCCACTCAAGTGGCCGCTGATTATCGACAAAAATTTGGTATGGATGTGGTTATAGATTTAGTTTGTTACCGAAAACATGGCCATAATGAAGCTGATGAACCATCAGCAACTCAACCGCACATGTACAAACTCATCAAAGCTCATAAATCTCCACGTGAAATCTATGCCAATCGTTTAATTGAGGCTCAATTAATTAAGCCTGACTTTGCCCAAAGTTTGGTCAATGAATACCGCGATCGATTAGATAACAAAGAAGATATTGTTGAATTTGGTCCTACTCACAACAACGACAAATATGCCGTTGATTGGACGCCTTACATCAATGCTGAATTAACTGAAGCTGTAGAAACCTCAATCACCCAGGAACGATTTGAACATTACGGCCAAATTATTACCACTTTACCCGAAGATCTGAAACCACATCCCAGGGTTAATAAGATCAACCAAGATCGGATTAAAATGCTCAATGGTGAAATTCCAATGGATTGGGGTATGGCAGAAACCATGGCTTATGCCAGCATTGTTGATGAAGGATTTCAAATACGCATAGATGGTCAAGATTCACAACGAGGCACGTTCTTTCATCGCCATGCAGTGGTGCATAATGTACAAGAAAATGAAAATTTCACACCTTTAAGCCAACTTGAGAGTAGTGACAATAAAATCGACATCATCAACTCAGTGTTATCCGAGGAAGCTGTTTTAGGTTTTGAATATGGCTATGCCACAACTGAACCTAAAGCTTTGGTTATTTGGGAAGGCCAATTTGGTGATTTTGTTAATGGTGCGCAAGTGGTGATTGATCAATTCATATCCTCTGGCGAAGCCAAATGGGGCCGCTTAAGCGGTTTGGTTATGTTTTTACCCCACGGCTTTGAAGGCCAAGGTCCTGAGCATTCTTCAGCCAGACTAGAACGGTTTTTACAATTGTGCGCTGTGAATAATATGCAAGTTTGTATGCCTTCAACCCCAGCACAAACTTTTCATATGCTCAGACGCCAAATGCTGCGCAAAGCGCGCAAGCCATTGATTGTGATGACGCCTAAAAGCTTATTGCGCCATAAATTGGCCACTTCAACCAAAGAACAATTGACCCAAGGTCAGTTTCAAACAGTGATCCCTGATCGAAGGGTTCAAGCCAAAGATGTGAAACGGATCATTTTCTGCTCCGGTAAAGTTTATTATGATTTACTTGAACAGTTGACAGCAGAAAATAACAACAGCATTGCATTATCAAGGGTAGAACAATTGTACCCTTTCCCTCGCAATGCATTGACCAGTCAGATTGACAGTTACCCGAATGCCAAAGAAGTGATTTGGTGTCAGGAAGAACCCATTAATCAAGGTGCCTGGTTTCAAATCAGACATCACCTTCAACATTGTATTGCCGATCGATTCCCATTGTATTATGCAGGTCGAAAAGGTTCCCCTTCACCTGCAGTTGGGGCATTAAAAGTACATATTAAAGAACAACAACAATTAGTTAAAGATGCCATTCATGGAGTACATGGATCGGCCATAGACGCGGAGTAATAAAAGTATGAGCATTGATGTAAAAGTGCCCGTTTTACCAGAATCAGTCACAGATGCGACGGTTGCAACTTGGTATAAAAAACCAGGTGATTTTGTCAAACGTGATGAAAACCTGGTAGATTTAGAGACTGACAAAGTCGTATTAGAGGTGCCTGCACCTGCAGATGGCGTGTTGGAATCAATTGCTGTTGAATCTGGTGATGTGGTTGAAGCCAATCAAATACTAGGTGTTGTCAAAGCGGGTGAAATTCCTGCTGAAAAGACTGAAGAATCTGTGGCCCCTAAACCAACTGCAAACAAATCAAATCAAACGACTGCCCCTGCTGATACCAACGATTCGCATGTCATAGACACGGGGTCAGCTGGACCAGCAGCGCGCAAAATCATGCATGAAAATGACATTGATGCCTCACAAGTCAGTGGCTCGGGGCGAGGTGGGCGCATCACCAAATCTGATGTTCAATCTGTAGCCAGTACCCCCATAGAAGAACGTGTTCCAATGAGTCGTCTGCGTCAAAAAATCGCTGACAGAATGGTTGAAGCACAATCCACTGCTGCCATGTTAACCTCCTTTAATGAGGTGGACTTAAAAGCAGTGATGGACATCCGTAAGAAATACAAAGAAGAGTTCATCAACAAGCATGGTATTAAACTGGGTTTGATGAGTTTTTTCGTGAAAGCCGCGACTGAAGCGTTAAAACAGTTCCCTGTGATCAATGCTTCAGTAGAAGGGACTGATGTGGTTTATCACAAGCAACAAAACATTGGTATAGCTGTAGCGACTGATCGTGGCTTGGTGGTACCGGTACTGAAAAACACCAATGCCATGGGTCTGGCCGACATTGATGCAGGTATTCGCAACTTTGCAGTAGCCGGCAATGCCGGTAAATTAACCATGGACGACTTGACTGGTGGCACATTCACCATCACTAATGGTGGCTCGTTTGGCTCATTGATGTCAACACCAATCCTGAACATGCCTCAAAGTGCCATTTTAGGGATGCATACCATCAAAGACAGGCCTGTTGTGGTTGATGGCGAAATTGTGGTGAGACCAATGATGTATCTAGCACTGACCTATGATCACCGCATCATTGATGGCAAAGACGCCGTCTTGTTTTTAGTGGCAATCAAAGAAATGTTAGAAGACCCAGCTCGCATGCTGTTGAACCTTTAAGGAGTGAAAAATGGACAAATATGATGTGATCGTCATTGGTGGCGGACCAGCTGGTTATACTGCAGCCATTAGAGCAGCGCAAATGGGTTTTAATACATTATGTATTGATAGATTTAAAGGAAAAGATGGACAGTCGGCTCTCGGTGGTACTTGCTTAAATGTAGGTTGTATCCCATCCAAAGCGCTTTTAGATTCATCTAAACATTACGAACAAATGACCAAGCATTATGATGTCCATGGGATTTCATTTGATAATGCAGCCATTGATGTGCCAACAATGATTGGTCGCAAAGATAAAATTGTCAAACAATTGACCGGTGGAATAAAGCAGCTATTCAAAGCCAATAAAGTTAATTATAAAGCAGGCAGCGGCAAATTACTCAAAGACAAACAAGTGGAAATCACTAATGATGATGGCACTGAAGTTGTTCACGGTGAGCACATTATTCTTGCCAGTGGATCTGTCCCAATCAACATCCCTAACGTTGAAGTAGATAACGAATACATTCTTGATAATGCAGGCGGCTTAGATGTCAACAAAGTTCCTGCTAAGTTAGGTGTGATCGGCGCTGGAGTAATTGGTTTAGAGCTAGGCAGCGTATGGAATCGCTTAGGCAGTGAAGTTACTGTGTTTGAAGCCATGGATAAATTCCTGGCTGTTTGTGATCAAACCATTGCCAAAATGGCCGCCCGTGAATTCAAAAAACAAGGCCTGGACATTCATTTATCAACATTTGTTAAGTCAGCCACTGTTAGAGAAGGTCAGGTCGAAGTCGTGTATGAAAAAAATGGTGAAAAAACCACAGCCACATACGATAAATTGCTGGTTGCAGTGGGCCGCAAAGCCGAAACTGCAGGGTTATTAAGTGATGACTGCGGTGTTCAACTGACTGAACGTGGACAGATTGATGTCGATGATGATTGTCGCACATCGGTTGCTGGCGTTTGGGCATGTGGCGATGCCGTACGCGGACCCATGTTGGCTCACAAAGGGTCAGAAGAGGCCTCAGCAGTGGTGGAACGTATTGCTGGCCAACACGGTCATATTGATTTCAACACCATACCTTGGGTTATTTATACCGAGCCGGAAATTGCGTGGGTTGGCAAAACTGAAGAACAACTGAAAGAAGCTGGAGTTGCTTATAAAATCGGTACCTTCCCTTTTGCTGCCAATGGACGCGCACTGGCCATGAATGAGCCCACTGGTATGGTTAAGTTAATTGCTGATAAAGAAACAGATGAACTATTAGGTGCCCACATTTATGCGGCCAATGCAGCTGATTTGTTATCTGAGTGTGTGGTAGCTATGGAGTTTAAAGGTTGTGCCGAAGATTTGGCTCGTATTGTGCATGCACACCCCACCCTTTCTGAGGCTGTTTTTGAAGCGGCGATGAATGTGGATAAAAGAGCCATCCACAAAGCCAACTGAATTAAACACAAAAAATCAATGCAACGAAGCCACTTTTTAAGTGGCTTTTTTATTGTAATTTCAATGCAATTAAATCAATTACAAAATCACCCACTTGTTTATCAGCAATCAACAAACCCATTTGTTGAACTTCGAAAAATTTCAGTTTTGGCATGTCAGGCAAAACCCTCCCTCTAAAAGTAGGTACAAATTTTTCAATGGGTATCTCAATTGTTTGTATTTTGTTTTTTACTGTTGTGAAAGAGTAACTGTATGCAGCACCGTCAAACCCTCGATTGGTTCTCAGTCTGAACTGATATTTTTTACCATCACCTTTAACAGTTAACTCTACTCTACTGAGTTTGTTAATATCTGCAACTTCTATCGCAAAAGGCCACATCATTCTCAGCGATGCAAAACCACCATTGTTCTCAATAGATACCCTTCCACTATACATTACATATTCATTCACGATTTCTAAATTGCTGTTAGAACGTCCTCCCATAACACCATCATCTACAATCATGTAATCACTTTGATTAAGTTGGGAAAATTGAAAGCTGTGTTCTTTTTGATTGAGTTCTACCATAGCGGAATGTGCAAACATTGATAATATTGATAACCATATAATCATGAATTTATAGATCCTTTTGTTTTCATACATTAAACCTACCAATCAGCTGTGAATTTATTGTGAACAATTTATCTGTACTTTCTTCACAATGAAACGACGAGAGCAAATTTAACATAAGCGTCACGATTTAAACAAATCGAATGTAACGACTTTTTATCCACAATAAACGAGAAAAATTATGAACACAATCAATAGAACTTCAAAAATATTTGGCATGGCATTATTAGCTATTTTCACTTTCAGCGCAATCGCTGGGGGTAACTACAAGAAAAAAAGCAAAGACATAGTTGACACAGCTGTCGCCGCTGGCTCATTCAACACCTTGGTTGCTGCAGTTAAGGCAGCTGGCCTGGTTGATACGTTGAAAGGAGATGGTCCATTCACTGTATTTGCACCAACTGATGAAGCTTTTGCTAAATTACCAGCTGGAACTGTTGAAAATTTTCTGAAGCCAGAAAATAAAGATCAACTGGCTGCCATCCTGACTTATCACGTGGTATCAGGAAAAGTTAAAGCCAAAGATGTGGTTAACCTGACAGAAGCAACTACAGTTCAAGGCAGCAATGTAGACATTATGGTTAAAGACGGCGCTGTGGTTCTCAATGGTAACAGCAATGTAGTCAGCACTGATATTGGTACCAGCAATGGTGTTATTCATGTGATTGATACTGTTATCCTTCCACCAGCAGCATCATAATAAAAATAAAATAAAATTTTGACCAAAAAAAAGACCGATTGAATCGGTCTTTTTTTATTCGTTAAAACGAAGTTCTTAATCTAGCGATAAAGCAGATTTTGAGCTGTTGCGACGTTTACGTTCTTTGTCACGATACTCTTTTACGCAGCTGTCTTGATCATACATTACACAAGCCAAGTAATCAGTCGCTTCAATCAAAGCGGCGCGAATGGCTTTACCAGCTGGTGTTTTCTTATGTCCACCTAGTGAACCACCAAAACCACTGCGTGAGAACCCAAGACTCATACCACCACCTTTTGAATGGCCTTCAACTGTCCTGACATACTCAACTTCACCAGTGGTTGCGTTGACCACTCGTAAATCAATGGCTAAATAAGCTTTAGAACTTTTACCACCAATTGAAATACCTTTAAACCCAATACCACCACCAGTACCTTTGGTGTTTTCATCATAGGCAGCCACATTACCTGTGATCAAATATTGCGCACCAGTCACTTGACCCATTCTGGCAGCAGATGATTTCGACACACGACCCGAAGCACCTAAATCTTGTTCACTTAACACACTGTCTAATTTATTTCTTTCGACCACTTTAAAGGCGCCTGTTGAAACCAACTCGTTGGCTAACATGCCTCCTAATTCACGACCCACATCAGTTTGCCACCAATGGGCGCGTGTTTCATTGGTGAAATCCAATACCGCAACGGTTGCGCGATTTTTTGCTACTGCTGCACCAGCAACTGTCAATGTAGCTAATAATAAAAGTAATTTTTTCATATCTCTTCTCCCAAGATAAATTAATTGATTAATATTCTATATACTGT
>CAZVZJ010000049.1:0-26476 GCA_964631055.1 uncultured Marinicella sp. | reverse complement strand
ATAGAGTTTATCTGCTTGTATTTATCTTTGTTGTAAGTGTTGATGTCAATGGACAGGCATTGTCCTGGTTATCAAAACCTCAGCATGAATTGGGCCTTGTAGCAGATGGTGAAATCGCTTCCCATAAAATATCTGCCAATGGTAGGTACATCACCTTTATGAGTAATTCGACTAATTTGGTGGCTGGAACCCAAAGTAGGGATTACGCCTTGTATATGAAAGATTTGCAAACGGGTGTCATCATGCGGGTCAGTGAGGCAGGTGAAGGGCCACAGTTTTCAAGTCCTTTTGGGACAAATTTTCATTTTTTTACTTCAGCCAGTGACAACGGTCGTTTTGTCACCTATGGCAGTTCTGCAGATAATTTACCCATGGCTAACGGTGATTTGATTTTATACCTCAAAGACCTACAAACTGGCGAAGTAACAGCAGACAGCGTCGATGCCACTGGTCAAACGGTTTTTAATGTAGTTGATTTTGGAGCATTAGAGCAAAGCAGCGATGGGCGTTATCTGGCATTTAATAGTAGAGATGATGTGGTTAACAACCCCAGCACACTCACTAACGTATTCAGAAAAGATCGCCAGTTAAATAACTATCGATTGGTGAGTGTTGATGACAACGGTCAAGCTTCAGATGGTTCAGTATATTTACAGGACATGTCAAACAATGGCAGATACATCACTTTTGATACCAATGCTTATATCACCTCTGCTAATCCAAACCCATTAGGTTCGGCATACTATTTAAGGGACATGGATTTTGCCACCACTAATTTGTTTGTGGTCGATGTTAATGGAGACGTTCCTTTTGTTTCGATTGACAATAGCCGTGTGTCTGATTTTGGAGAAGTGGTGTTTTGTTCAAATCATGCTGGTTTGGTGTCTTCAGATAATAATTTTTTATATGATGTTTTTGTCTTTGATGCGGGTCAGATCAGTCGAATTTCTTTAACTACCAATCAACAAGAAATTACTGATGCTGGATGCGTTAGATCAGGGTACACCTCATCTAATAGCAGGACTTTCATTAGTGGGGATGGCTCACATGTGGTCTTTTTACATTCATCTAATCAACTAACCAGCGATGATAGCGGAGGGTTCAGACAAGCTTATCACCATGACCTCAATACTGGTGTCACCACCATGATCTCAAAAACAACTGCTGGCGTGGTGGCAGATGCAGTAAGCGACGATGACGATAGAGGTATCGTCAGTATCAGTGGAACAGGACGGATCAGTTTGCTCAGCAGGGCGCAAAGCCTTGAACACAGCAGTAATTCGTATATCTACAACAACATGTTTACGACCAGTGCTAACAACCTTTCATTACAGGCGGTTAACTTAGCCACACTGCCGGCGACAGATTTAACTGCTGCTGTCCAAGCACCAGTGATGTCTGCTGATATGAATTTGTTTTTGTATGCCACCCAAGCGCCCAATGCGGATGACTCACAAGCCATTGATGATGATTTAGACCTGTTTCTTTATAACCGAAATGAAGACACGCAAGTCGAAGTGGGCAGTCAGCTGGGTGGTACTGTTTTTGATATATCGGCCAATGGACGGTACGTCACTTTTGTCAGTGACCGCTTTCAACCCATTTCTACCATTGAACTGGGTGATGACAATGTTTTTTTATATGATACACAAAACGACAGTTACAGCCAAATAGCTGTGGGTTACGATCCTAAGGTCAATAATGAAGGCCATGTGGTTTTTGTCAGTGAAGAGGCTTTAGATCCATTGGTTACCAATGGTGCTGTTGCTGTTTATTTTTATAACAACGACCAACAAACCATAGGCCTGGTATCTATTGACACTTCAGGACAGGTCGCCAGTTCTGGTTATGCGCCCAATATAGCCGGTGAAGGCTTGGCCACCTGGGTAGTATTTTCTTCGTTTGCAGGAGATTTGGTGGCGAACGATGTCAATAGTGATCCAGATGTATTTATGCTGAATTGGCCCAATGGGTCGATCATGCGAGTCAGTGAGAATGCAATGGGAGAAGGTGTAAATAATTATCACTACTCAAACATTTTGTCCATTTCTGAAGACACTTCAACAGTGGTTTTCAGTACCAATGCCACAAATTTAACTGATGATATTTATGACGTTGGTAGTATAAATGTCTTCGCATACAATAGACTCAATGACAGCTTGAATTTAGTTTCTAAAGATATCTTTGGTAATGCGCATGATGACAATGACCTTAAAGGTTATACATTGTCAGTATCTGATTCTGGACGCTATATTTTATTTGATTCAGATGGCTTAGACTTGGTATCAGGTGCAGAAGACAGGGGTGGTGCCGGTGATTTGTACTTATTCGATCAACAAACACAAATCATGCAAAGAATCTCACAGCAGTTTGATAGAACAGGTATTGATGGCATTATCAGAGAGGGTTTTGTTCAAGCTGATGAAAGTTTTGATTCACCTTTGGTTGGGGTGGTTTTTGCAGACCAGGGTAACCTGGTTCCAGAAGCTCAGCAGGCGGCTCCTGCACAAATGATGTTTTATCAAAAAGGCGGTGCTGGTGTAGATCTCTCCATGCAAGTCAGTGGTGATGGTGGGGTGTTTGGTAATTTGGGTTATCAATGTCAAGCCAATTGTACAGACATTTATGACTTGGGTGTGGTGTTAACCTTACAGGCCATAGCGGATACTGGTGCAATTTTTCTGGGCTGGAGTGGTGATGCTTGTCAGGATGATAACCAGACCTGTGTAGTGGTGATGAATGAAGCCAAGTCCATACAAGCATTGTTCAGTATTAATGATGAAATTTTTAGCAATGGATTTGAGTGATTGTGGTAGCTTAGCACCTATCATTTTATGGCGGGAATCTGTCTGTGATCTCAGAAAAATATCCATTAATCATCACAAGGTTGGATTACTGCTCTCGCTGAAGCTCGGCTGGAATAAAGGTGAGATTTTTGTCATTCCCGTGAAGGTAGAAATCTATCTGCAATCTCAAAAAAAGATCTGGAAACTCAACTCATTTGTGTTATGAATGTTGCTTATATGGATTAATCTCAATTACTATTATCAACTTCAAAAGAATCTTTAAATATGACATCAGGTTGTGATATGTTGATGGTTATCAACTGACTGCTTGAAGTGTCCACGCCGCCATTATCGGTGCCACCATCATCGGTTAAATATAAATTGAATATAACCTGAGCTGCTGTAATATGAGCCGCAAATTGAAAGGACAAGTCTCCGGTTTGAGCATCAATTGTTGGCGGTAGTTCAAAGAAACTGTCATCACCTTGTGTGTATGTGTAGCTAAAGCTCAATTGTTGGTCTGATTCATTGTCTGCTCCAGCATTCATCTTTGCAGCCCATTCAGGAACATTAAAAAGTGTAGGAGTATCGGTGACTAAATTAAACCAAGTGGAGCCTGGGATGATGAAACTGGGTGCGTCGTTAACAGGCTGTACTTGAATACTGAAGATAAGACTGTCTTGATTGATTTGATCAGATACGTGGTAAGCATTGAAAGCGGTGCCAAATTCATTGGTAGGTGGGGTGTAGGTAAATGTTCCATCAACCAATAAGTTGATGTAGCCTGGATCAGTCATAGATACACTGTTCAGGTTTATCTGTCCTGCGTTCAAAACATAAAGTGGATCATCGTCCAGGTCATTGGCTAATAAACCATCGTCACTGGTGTTTGCAGGGGTTAGCGTACCGAAAGGGTCGTTTGCTGTTAAAGTCTGGTCTTCAAGTATGGTGTAAGAATCACTGTTTAATTGAGGCAAGGGGTTGAGGTTGGTGGTGTCGAGTTCAACCGCACCAATATCACATGCACCAACAAAGTCATTGACGCTGGGGTTATCAACGGCTCGAGTGAGGGTCACTTCATTGTAATAATCACGCTGGTCTGTAAGCATGGCCCCACACTTTCCTTGATCAATCAAGCTTGAATCATCAAGTAAAGGTCTGGTCATGGTGGGTCCACCATAATAGTCTAGAGGTTCCAGTCTGGGGCTGGCAAAAGCGCTGCCAACAAAATCATCATTGATATTAGGTAAACCAAAAGGGAAATCACCTGAAATACCTTGATTGCCATTGATGAAATTATGGCCAATAGAGTTGAACTGGCCGGATAGGTTGGGTCGACTGTTGGTTGAATTGTCCGAGTTTCTAGCAATGATCGAATTAAAAATATTAACTGGCGATGATGAAGTGGTATAAATACCCCCGCCGGCGGAACCGGTGTTGGATGAATTGTCATCAGCGCTGTTGGCGGTGAAAGTGCTGTGCTTAATATCGACCAATGAGACATCTGATGGAAAGCCAGGACCCCCAATGGCTATGGCCCCACCGACACCATTGGCTTGATTAACGTGGAATGTTGAGCTCTCAATATTTAATGATGAGACTGCTGCGCTTGATGATGACAGTATCCAAATGGCGCCACCATAGGCATCGGCGAGTGGTGAGTTTGTGGGTATGTTTATCGCTCTGTTGCCGGTGAAGGTTGAGTTTTTAACCTCAACTGTTTGAAACGCAGCGATGAAGATGGCTCCGCCGCCGCCGGTGTTACCATTAGCCAGTAATGTAGAACCAATGGATGTGTTATCGATGAATTCGCATTGATTGATTATGGTGACATTGCCATTGGAGTCACCATAGCCAATGCTCAATGCGCCACCTGCATATTCGGCATTGTTATTAATGAACCGCACCCTTTCTAACAACAATGATGAACTTGATAAAGAAACAAACATACCACCTCCGGTGTTATCTGGCACAATACCAACGCCTGCATAGCCACCACTGATCGTGAGGTTTTTGATTTCGAAGGCAGCAACAGCAGCATTGTCTATAACCATCACCCGATCAGAGCCGATCCCAGAAATTGTGAGTAAGTCCATATGAGGTCCTAGAATGGATACCGACTCAATGATTTCTAATGGCGATTCTAAGTTAATGGTTGCAGGCAGGATTTCTTTAGCGAATCGTATCTGATCAATTTCAGGCAGTGATTCACCTGCGGCACATTCACCAACGGTGATACCTGAGGCTGAGTTGGTATTGGTGGCTAAAACAGCCTCTGGTAAAGTGCATTGGCCATCATCTTGAAATGGATTCGATGCCAGTAAGGCATTAACCCATATGTCCGCTGAATAAGATTGTGGAGAAAATAAAATCAACCATCCTAATATGATGACTAAAACTTTGAGCTGCATGATAAACCTCTGTAAATAATACAGCTCAGTATATTCACAGGCAGCTTATGAATGCTTTCTGAACCCTGATTTAATCCTGATTTTAGCTTTTATATCATGGTGTTTTTGTTTTATGGTTAAACAATAAATTGATTCAAATGTTCTATTTCTGGTAATGATTGAGGTTCTCTTACAGGTAATGATTTGGCTTCGGTTTTAAGTCGCTCAGCTTCCTGAAGGAATTGTTGGTATAAAGAGGAACGTAACATGGGAGACAAAGGTTGTGGGTTGTCGATGTCTTGTTTGAATGCTTCATCTAATGATAATTCGGGGCACTTACCATCATCTTGGATGTGTTGCCAGCAAGCTTGTTTCAGACAAAATTTATACCATGGTAAAAATTCAGTACCATTGTCAGCGATGAATTTAACGCAATCAATGATGTACTGTACTTCAGGTTCATCCATAATGTAGTGAAAACCTATGCGGCACCAGCCTGGTTTAATGCCATGAAAACCTTTTTCGATTAACGCCCGATATTGTTCAGATGTTTCTTCATTGATGCCCAATAGCTGGTGGCCATAAGGTCCAGCACATGAACAACCCGCACGAGATTGAATGCCGAACAAATCATTAAGAAGCACTGTTACAAACTTAGGGTGGAGGTATTTGCCCGAAGCTGTTTTGATATTAAATGAAACGATTCCAACTCTATTTTTAGGGTCTTGGTCACCCAATATCTCAATTCGAGGGTGTTGTTGCCATTCGGCAAAAGATTTACTTAACCATTTTTGTTCTATGTCATGTATTTGATTTACACCAAATTTATCTTTCACTTCAAAACACAATGCGGCGCGCATAATCTGTAAAACGCCAGGCGTTCCAGCTTTTTCTCTCTCTTCAATGTCTTCAATAAAATCATGATCATGACGTGCCACATAGCTGACAGTGCCACCACCTGAAACAGTTGGTCTTAGCGCAGTTTGATATATGTTTTTGTTGAAAACCAGTACACCGGTTGAACCAGGTCCGCCTAAAAACTTATGTGGTGATAGAAAGATGGCGTCGTAGTACCCCATTGGGTCATCTTCGGGATGCATGTCAATATCTACATATGGCGCACTGGCAGCATAATCGAAAAATGCCAATGCATCGTGCTCATGTAACAACCGAGCAATCTTTCGCGTATGAGAAATTAAACCTGACACATTGGAAGCGGCAGAAAAAGAACCTATTTTTAGACGTCCTTGATATTTTGGTTCAGTGAGTTGTTCTTTCAGTTGCTCAATGTTGGCATGTCCATTTTTATCTAAATCCAGCTCAACAACTTCACACAAACCATCTCGCCATGATATTTCATTACTGTGGTGTTCATATGGTCCAACAAATATGACTGGAGACTGTGCTTTAATTTTTTCGAGATCACAATCTGTTGAATTTTCAATTTGAGCCCGGGTTGCTGGTGGTAAATAGGTACCTAATATTTGTTGAATCTTGGTAATTGCTCCTGTAGCTCCAGTTCCAGTACAAATAATACGATCGTTTTCATCCGCGCCTAATGAATCTTTTATGCGCTGTTCAGCATCATGTAACAATCTGGTCATGGATCGCCCTGTCATATCATCTTCGGTGTGGGTGTTGGCATAATGACGTTGTAATTTCATCAAGTACTTTTCAATGAAAGTCAAAGTGCGGCCAGAGGCAGTGTAGTCACAATAGGTCATCAGTCTTTGCCCAAAGGGTGTACAAAATGGGGCGTCTACACCAATGATGGCTTGACGAAGACAGTCAGGTTTTAAATTGTTCTGAGTGACGCTCATGTGCTGTGATGAAATAAACAAACTGCATTTTAGGCCAGAATCACAATGAAATACAGTGGAATAGAATTAATATTAGAAAATACTTATAAAAGCTGATGAAAAAAGAATTATGGTCCAGTTAAATTACATGACTGGAACTTAGAACTCAGCTTGCACATTGTGATGAGCAAGCTGAGTATACAGAATTAAAAAATATACTTAGTTTTCAAAGCCATCAGCAAAAATAACATCACCACCATAACTTTCATCTGCACCAATGTCGTAGGGGCCATTTATATTGCTTGCATTTGGATCGTCCCAGCCACGAGTTTCAAGTTCTATATCAGTTAAGGCAGGGTCTGCCAGGTTAATACTACATATATCAATGGCAGGAGAGGTCATGGCATTCAAGTGAAAGTCACCATTTAATCGGTCAACAAATTCTGGATCATCTTCGATGACATCAAATCCAGTTGGGACAGTCATGATTTCATGGGCCATGACACAGCTTGATACTTCAAGAACTGGATTGACAGATTCGAAAGCATCTCCTGAGGCAGGATCGTGGATGATGGTGGACAATAAGGTTACACGCCCCTGGTTGTTGCCGATGGATGCTGATTCCAAATTGTTGTCCGCGATTGTGGTGGACTGAATATTGAGTTCTGCAGTAGTTCCTGTCGGTTCATTGATTCGTATAGCATAGATGTCATTAAACCCGTCAGCACCTTGGTCACCGTTTCCAGTTATGATGCTTGAACTGATATTCATTATGGCATCATTAAAAATATAGATTGCTGTGCCTAAATTTGCCCTGTTACCTTGTAGGTGTGACACACTGATGTTAACTACATCGTTTTCTTCAGTATAAACCCCGCCACCGAACCTTTCTGCGCTGTTGTTTCTTATTTGATTACATGAACCAGGTGACCAACAATCAGCCGTGCTATAAGATGTATTAAAAACTGCGCCGTCTTCGACAGCCACACCACCACCGTGGTAAGCTTGATTGCCATTAATGTCTATAGTTAGTGCGTCGACCACAGTTCCAGCTCCAGTGGCATAAATGCCACCACCATTACCGCTGTTGTTATCATCAGAATCAGCATTGTTATTGAGGATTTCAACCGCGAATTCATTGTTACCGACACAGCTAAATGGAAAAAACGGCAAGCAGAATTGATCACCTAATAAAGTTAATCTTGAACCACTTTTAACGGCTATCCCGCCACCATTTTCATTGGCGTTGTTACCAGCAAATCCACGAAAACCAAGCAGGCCGCCAGTTGAACCCATATAGCTGGTCATGCCGCAACCGTTGACCAATAAGGCACCTCCACCATCAAGAGAGTCGGCATCATTTAACACCACTCCTGCAACCTCTCCAGTATTGCTCATCAGGATTGAATTCTGATTGCCGCTACAATATATACCACCACCTTGACCTGCTGTATTGTTGATGACCAAAACATCAATGGCATTAACAGATGTGCTTCCATTAGAAATGTGGAGCCCACCGCCGCTACCTCCGTCGTTATTGTCTAGCAATACATTATTGAGGTTAAGTTCTAGATCCGCATTTTGAACAGATATGCCACCACCTGATGGAAAGTCGCCTCCACGGCCATTAGTGAACCGTATGTTGTTGATATTAATCAAGTGGTTTTGGTTATCACCGGTAATGTAAAGTACAGATGTGTTGTTACCGCCATCAATAATGGCTTGTGAACCATTGTTAACGTCATTTTCTGCGTCATCGCAGTTGGCATAGCCACCGATAAGACTCACACTGAAATCATCAATTTCTAAATTTTCATCATACGTTTCACTCACAATACGAATGACATCGGCTCCAGAGTCTAAGGCGTTTTGGATTTTTGTTGCACCTGTTCTGAAATCGCAAGATGTCCCAGAGCCTACAGTCACAACAACAGAACCTGCAGATTTGTTATTTAAGTTATCTTGGCTAGCAAGGAAAGCTTGGCTATGTTCTTGCCAGGTAGAATAATTGCCTGCTAGCGCATAGCTTGCTGATATAATTAATGTGGATGCTAATTTAAATTTCATGGTAATCCTCTAAAATTAAGTAGTTAGTGGTATATACGTTGTAGTAATAAAAACAGTGCCATGAAAAAGCTGAATAGTTTATTTGTAGCGCAGTTAATAACGAATTTTGAAACGCAAGTCACATTTTGAGCTGAGGATTTATTCAATCATGATTCAATATTATTATTTAAAATATAAGCTTTGATACTTGGGTGATTTATTGTGACGGAAATGAAACACAGCGAAGATTTTTTTTCAACACAGGGTGAAGGTGCTGAAAAGTTATATCAAGCGCTGTATCCTCAAGTTAAAAAAATTGCTCATTTGCAGATTGCCAGACTTAAGCCTGGACAAACCATAACCCCTACAGTACTTTCTCATGAGTGTTTTATCAAACTGTCAAAATTTAAAGACTCAGAATTTAAAAGTGATCAACATTTTTTTTCTACAGTGGCTAAATGTATGAGGAATTACCTGATTGATGTGATCAGAAAGAAAAACCGGCAAAAAAGTGCAGTGGAATTTGATGCCATCACATTGTCATCATTACCTGATCAAAATAACGTGGGTCATAAACTGTTAGAAGTGAATCAAATGATTGAGCAATTGGCTGGTATCGATAAAGATTTAGCAGAACTGACTGAACTGAGGTTCTTTGGTGGTTTTTCTTTGGATGAGATTGCAGGGTTTCAAGGTATTTCTAAACGCCAGATTGTGCGTCATTGGAATATGGCGAAAGCTTTTTTTATTACTTTATTGGCCGATAAATCGATGTAATGAGTAAAGATCAGAGTAACAATGAATTGAAGTTGGCTTGGTCAATATTCAAAAAATTGGTCGACTTACCCTTAAAAGATGCTCAATTGGAATTGCAGCGTCATCAAGAAATAGACGGTGAAATTAAACGCAAGGTCAGTGAGTTATTAAAAAATTCATCTGAACATGACACCACTTTCGATGAACTTGCTGATGCTTTTATCCTGCAAGGAGCGCCGGAATTAGTGGACCTGTCAGGTCATGAGGTAGGTGACTATCAATTATTGAATTTGGTTGGACGTGGCGGAATGTCTTCCGTTTATGAAGCGCAACGGAATGACAGTAAAATTCAAAAGAAAGTGGCGATTAAAATAATGCACCCTTACAGTGTATCGCGTACATCAATGCGCATGTTTGATCGTGAGCAATTGGCCTTATCGCAATTAGACCACCCCAATATCATATCTTTTCATCATGGTGGTTCTACATCAGAAGGGATGCCATTTTTAGTAACGGACTACATAGAAAATGCACAAATAATTAGCGAGTATGTTAATGATAAGAAACTGTCAAATAGAGATGTGATTATCTTATTTCTACAAGTTCTAGATGCCATACGATATGCCCATGCAAATTTAATCATTCATCGTGACATTAAACCAAGTAACATCCTGATTGATACCAATGGTCATTTAAAGGTTGTAGATTTTGGAATTGCAACTTTAGACTCTGAACTTAAAGACCAAACCACTGTGGTGTTTACGCCTGAATATGCTGCGCCTGAACAGTTAATAGGCCAAACTATCACAACACAAGCCGACGTGTTCTCTTTGGGGGTTGTTCTGTTAAGCTTGTTATCAGCTCGCAAACCATTGCCGGACTATAAACACAGGATGGTTGATGAAAGTAATGATGAACAGCGTATCAGGGAAGTGCTGCAAAAAATTGATCTAGAAGCAGACCTAAAGAACATCATTTTACAAGCCACACGAAGAGATCCAAAGCAACGTTATTATACAGTGGCGGATTTGCAACAAGATTTATCTAATTGGTTAGATAAAAAGCCTGTTTTAGCCACCAAAGACACTTTTATTTATAGAACAAAAATGTTCGTCTTCAGAAATAAAGCGGCTTCTATGTTATTAATTGCCACCTTTAGTTCTTTGATTATAGGGGTGATGACCACGGTATATCAAAAGAATATTGCTGAAAATGAGGCTCATAAAGCCAATGAGGTTAAGTCATTTCTACTTAATGCATTGGCCAGTAATGACCCTGATATTCTTGCAGGCAGAACTTTGAGTGTTAAAGACCTGTTGCTAGAGGCGCAAAGTAAACTCACACAAAAACCTGTAGATGATGCAGAGCTGCAAGCAGAACTGCTGCAAACCATTGGTACATCTTTAGGAAAAATTGGTGAGTTTGAACCAGCAATTAAGCAATTAGAAACAGCCAAATTGATGAGTAAAGATTCTGCAGCGACGGAAATAGAAATTATTGGTCTGTTATTTGAGTCAAAACAATATGACATGGCCTTGTCCCGTTTGAGTAAGCTCTTGGCCATTATTGATCAAGACTTAGCAGATTCATATCAAGTAACCCAATTGAGGATAGAAGAAAAAAACTATTTAGGTGAATTTGGACAAGCCGAGTTAATTATTACGACCAAATTATCACAAAGTGACATCAGTGTTGCACAAAGAATCGAGTTGAATTTAATGCTGGCAAATACATACCTTAACGGCAAAAAGAATACCGAAGCTGAACAGCTTTTACTCACAACATTGGACTTAAGCAGCAAAGAAAATGGTGAGGTGAATTCTAAAACCATAGACATTATTCAAGATTTGGCAAGGTTTTATGAAAATCAATCTGAGAATGGCATTGAGCAATCAATAAGCTATCTAAAAAGAGCCGTGCAATTACAACAGGATTTGTATCAAACTGCCCATCCTAAGTTGATCATCAGCCTCATTAGATTGGCTAATAATTATAAAGCTTTGGGTCAAGATCAGTTGGCTTATGAAGAAGCCAGTCAAGCCAAGCAAATGGCGATTGAACTATATGGTGAAAAAAATATATTTGCTGCAAGGGCAGATGCAGCTTTATCACATTTGGCTTTAAAATCAGGTGATTTAAATCAAGCAATAGCATTATTAGCCGCTGCAGTAGAGGTTTATGAAAATCATTATGGAGCCGATCATTTTGAAACCAATCAATACAAAACTAATTTAGCTTCATATTTACTTAAAGCGGGTGATGCCAACCGCTCGTTAGAGTTGCTGAACCAGCTTTATGAACATCAGTTAGAACAGCTGGGCGCTAATCATATGGCTACTTTATATGTTCAATTAAATCAAATTAAAGCTTTGTCAATGTTAAGTAAATTTGAAGAAGCCATTTCAATTGGTGAAGAAATATTTCCGATATGTGAGGCAGAATTAGGAGCAGATCAAGCGATCACAGTTGGCGTGGTTTTGGCATTGGGTGTGGCATATTTTGAGAATCAAGACTTCCGTTTGGCATTAGACTTCTTAAGCAGAGGTGAGCAATCATTAGTGGTCAGGTCAAACCCGTCATATCATCAGGGACTGCTTATTCAATTAATTACCGCCTCAATCGAGACCGAGCAAGTTGACTTAGCGAAGTCATTTTATAATCAAGCTGCATCCTTGTACTTGGGAGACCGCGACACCATAAGTGATGAACTGCGAGAACAGTTTTCAGTATTACAGGAGAAGATTGGGGGGATTTAACCTTATCATTCATATAGACAGCTGGCCATTGGAGTAGGCCAACTGTTTATATCATGACAGTCCTTTTACTACATCAAGTGTGGCTTTAGCTCGATTCAATGTATAGAAATGAATGCCAGGTACACCTTGATCTAGTAGTTGTTGACATAGTTTGATGGTAAATTCAGTGCCAAATTGTTGGATTGATTTTCGATCATCACCATAGCTTTGTAATTTGTATTGCAACCAACGAGGCATATCAGTCCCACAAAAACCACAGAATCGTTTGATGTTACTGAAGTTGGTGATAGGCATGATGCCAGGGGTAATGCTGGTATCAATACCTGCTTTCTCACAATGATCTATAAAGTTAAAGTAAGCATCAGGGTTGAAAAAGAATTGAGTAATGGCTCGATCAACTCCGGCATCAACTTTTTGTTTGAAATACTTGATTTCTGATTCGAAGGATTCTGTTTCTGGGTGTATTTCTGGGTAACAACCTACCGTGATATTAAAAGTATCAGGGTATTTTTCATGAATAAATTCGATGAGTTCATTGGCATATCTGAAATAACCTACTGAGCCCATTCCAGATGGAACATCGCCACGTAAAGCAAGGATGTCAGTGATGCCATTGTCTAAGTATTTTTGTAACAAATCTTTGATTTCTTGAGGTGTCCCTCCCATACAAGATAAATGGGGGATGACTTTAGGGGTTTTGTGGGTTTTTAATTCTAAAACTGTTTCTGCTGTGGCGGAAATAGTTGAACCGCCTGCACCAAAGGTCACAGAAAAAAAGTCAGGATGTAGTTTCCTCAATTTATCTTGTGTGTCAATAAGTATGGCTTTTTGTTCTTCCGTTTTGGGTGGGAAAAACTCAAAGCTGAGGCCGAAATTATGTTTGTTCATTGTCATCATACTCCAATAAAAAAGCCAGACTGAAGCCTGGCTTTAAAACTAATGATAATATTTGTATTTATATAAAGTGTCATTAATACCTGTAATGCTCAGGCTTATAAGGACCCTCAACTTCAACACCAATATATTTGGCTTGATTTTCTTTCAAAGTGGTGAGTTTTGCACCTACGCGTTCCAAGTGTAATTTAGCCACTTTTTCATCCAAGTGCTTAGGAAGTACAAATACATTGTTGTCATATTTATCACCGTCTTGGAAAAGTTCGATTTGTGCCAGAACTTGATTGGTGAATGAGTTTGACATCACAAAACTTGGGTGTCCCGTACCACAGCCTAAATTTACTAAACGTCCTCTGGCCAATAAAATGATGCGTTTTCCATCAGCAAATTCAACATGGTCTACTTGATCTTTGATTGGATCCCATTTGCAATGCTTTTCTAATGAAGCCACATCAATTTCATTATCAAAATGACCAATGTTACAAACAATCGCTTGATCTTTCATGTCTTTCATGTGGTCATAGTTGATGATTTGATAATTACCTGTTGCAGTAACGAATATATCAGTGTCAGCCACAGCATCTTCTAAGGTAACCACTGGATAACCTTCCATTGAGGCTTGTAAGGCACAAATTGGATCAACTTCAGTGACTGACACAATGGCACCTAAAGCTCGCAATGAAGCCGCTGAGCCTTTACCCACGTCTCCGAAACCACAAACAACAGCTTTCTTGCCAGCTATCATGACATCTGTGGCGCGTTTAATGGCATCAACCAAAGATTCACGGCAGCCATACAGGTTATCAAATTTTGATTTGGTTACTGAATCATTGACATTAATGGCAGGGAAAGGTAAGTCACCTGAATTGGCCATGTCATACAGTCTTTTAACACCTGTTGTGGTTTCTTCAGTTACACCTTGGATTGAAGCCAAAGTTTTGCTGTACCAACCTGGTTTGGTGGTCAAGCGTTTTTTGATTGAGGCAAAAAGAAATGTTTCTTCTTCAGAACCAGGATTGTCTAAAATGCTGGCATCTTTTTCTGCCTTGCTGCCCAAGATCAGTAACATGGTGGCATCGCCACCATCATCTAAAATCATGTTAGGGGCACCACCGTCAGACCATTCCATAATGCGATGCGTATATTCCCAGTATTCTTCCAATGTTTCACCTTTCACAGCAAAAACTGGAATGTCTTGATCAGCCATGGCAGCAGCAGCATGGTCTTGTGTTGAATATATGTTACAAGATGCCCAGCGTACATCAGCTCCCAAAGCGCGTAATGATTCAATCAAAACTGCGGTTTGAATGGTCATGTGCAATGAACCTGCTATGCGAGCACCTTTTAGAGGTTGTTGGCCTTTATATTCTTCACGGATTTGCACTAAGCCAGGCATTTCAGTTTCTGCAATGCGTATTTCTTTGTGGCCAAATGCTGCTAAGCCAATATCGGCTATCACATAATCGGGTTGGATGTTTTTTACTGTTTCAGTTGTCATAAATCTTCTCTAAAATAATTTTGTGTAGGGTGTGTTACAGGCCAGCTTCGGCTCTGAGCAGTTCAGCTTTATCAGTGCGCTCCCAAGTAAAGTCGCTGTTTTCTCTGCCCATGTGTCCATATGCAGCTGTTTGTTGGTAAATAGGTCGCAGTAGATCTAAACTGGTGATGATGCCATAAGGTCTTAAATCAAAATGTTCGCGAACTAATTTTTCAATGGTGGCTTCGGCCACTTTATTGGTGCCAAATGTTGTCACGCTGATTGAAGTGGGTTCAGCCACTCCAATGGCGTAAGACACTTGAATTTCACAGCGTTCAGCTAAGCCAGCGGCCACGATGTTTTTAGCTACATATCTGCAAGCATAAGCTGCAGATCTGTCTACTTTTGAGGGGTCTTTACCTGAGAAAGCACCGCCACCGTGTCGAGCCATCCCACCATAAGTATCAACAATTATTTTACGGCCAGTTAAGCCGCAATCACCAACAGGTCCGCCAATGACGAAATTACCTGTTGGGTTGATGTGAAATTGGGTGTTAGCATCAATCCATGTTTCAGGCAGTACTGGTTTGATGATTTCTTCCATCACGCCTTCTCGAAGGTCATTCAAGGAAATATCTGGATCATGTTGGGTAGACAAAACCACTGCATCAATAGCAACTGGTTTATCATTTTCGTAACGGAATGTCAGTTGAGATTTTGCATCAGGACGCAACCACTTAAGCCCTCCTGCTCTTCTCACTTCAGCTTGTTTTTGTACCAGTAAATGTGAGTAAGTGATTGGTGCTGGCATCAAGACATCTGTTTCATTAGATGCATAACCAAACATCAATCCTTGGTCACCAGCACCTTGCTCTTCAGGGCTTTGTCTGTCTACACCCATGTTGATGTCGTGGGATTGTTTACCAATCAGAGACATAACAGCACAGCTGTTGCCATCAAACCCCACATCAGAATTGTCATAACCAATGTCAATAATTACTTTTCTTACCAAGTCATCAAGATCAATCCATGTGTTGGTGGTGATCTCGCCAGAAACAATGGCGGTGCCGGTTTTAACCATGGTTTCACAGGCTACACGGGCTTGTGGGTCATCTTTAATAATGGCGTCTAATACGGCATCAGATATTTGGTCAGCGACCTTATCTGGGTGTCCTTCAGACACGGATTCTGAGGTGAATAAGTAACTGCTCATAATGTTAATATATCTCTTAATGCGGATAAAGAGATATATTGTAGGTTTTTTTGTTCATTTGTCTACTTAAATCACAAAATAATGGCTGATTTTACTTGTATTTAACGCCATAAAACTTATCATGCAGTTCAACTTACAGTAATTCAAGTCCAGATGAAGCAATTGAAAGGAATCATCATCAGTATTGTATTGGTGATTAATACCGTGGTGTTGGTTAGCCTGTTATTGCTTTTCGCGCTTGTCAAATTGGTTTTACCAGTTAAAAAAATACGTGTTAGGTTGTCGAAAATACTGGTGTGGATTGCAGAAAGTTGGATTTTTATAAATACCGTTGTGCACCGTTGGTTCCATGGAGAAAAAATGGTGGTGGCTCAATTGCCTGAACTATCTAAAAACCAATGGTATTTAGTTATTGCCAATCACTGCTCTACGGTCGATATCCCTGTTATTCAAGCAGTATTCAATCGAAAAATCCCTTTTTTAAAGTTTTTTATTAAGCAGGAATTGATTTGGGTGCCTTTTCTCGGCTTGGCTTGGTGGGCATTGGACTTCCCGTTCATGAAACGATATAGCAAAGAGTTTTTACTGAAAAAACCCCACTTGAAAGGTAAAGACATGGAACAAACTCAAAATTCTTGCGCTCAATTTAAAACTTTTCCTACCTCCGTAATTAATTTTATTGAAGGGACTCGTTTTTCAGCACACAAACAACAGAAACAAGAATCACCATATCAATACCTGTTGAAACCCAAGGCAGGAGGTGTTGGTGTTGTACTTGGCAGTATGGGTGAACAAATGAAACAATTGTTATTGGTGACTGTGGCTTACAAAAAAAAGGCCCCTACGGTTTGGGAATACCTTTGTGGAGACTTTGATCAAGCGGTGGTCAAATGTGAAAAAATCGTTATTCCAAGCACTTTGCTCAACAAAAATTACGCAACAGATGCAGATTTCAAGGCAGAACTCTTTAAATGGAGTGAAAATTTGTGGTATAAACAGGATAAGAAGTTACAGGACTTTTATGAGCGAAACAACATTTAGAATAACTTTCAAGGGTAAAACAGCCAGAGATGCTGACTTGAACCAAGTTAAAAAGAACTTTTCGAAGTTGTTTAAACTGCCTCCTGCCAAAGTTGAAATCATGTTCGACGGTAAAGAGAGAACCTTGAAGAAAGAAATGTCTTTAGATAAAGCCAACCACATGCGAGCGGTTTTAAAGAAAGCAGGCATTCGTGTCAGCATGGTTAAGAATGTAGTTGAAACACAAGCACAAGGTATGGAGGATTGGGAATTAAACGACCCAGGAACAGTTATACTCAGACCTGTTCAAGCACCCGAAACACATATCGAAACTGCTCATATAAAAGTAGATGTGGATTTTGATGCGCTGGAAGAGAAACCCCAACCCGAGCCACCCGAGGTGGATATTGACCACATTGTGATTAAAGACACTGATGAACCGATTGTGACCACCAAAGAAGTTGAAATGCCTGATTTCGATGTCACTGACATGTCGTTGGATGATGTGGGTTCAATCATTGTTAAGCACAAGAAGATTGAGACACCAGATATACCAACTGATGATTTGAGCTTAGACGAAGCTGGAAAAAAATTGGTAGAAAAAGATCACATTCCTGAACCTGAAATTGATATTTCAGACATTTCTCTGAACATTAAATAAAATATTAGATAAGCAGCTCATTTTTTATTATTCTCATATATTTATAATTATCTGATAATTTTATACATTTCATATAACGCTCTTTTGAGGTATTGCCTTTACTGGTTTGTTAGCTCAACATGGATTATTTGTATGCGCAGCTATCAAATTAATCAGTCATAGAAGCAAGTGATGATATCGTTTTAATTTAAGCTTTGCTGGAAGTAACACAATTCTATACTCATGAGTTGAATGATAGATTTTTTGACTTGTCTTAAAGGCCCTACAGTTGGTTTAACTTTATCCAGATTCGGGCAAAGATCTCTTTCAATTAAAAAGCATCAGTTGAAAGATAGGCTCATCATGGCAGTATCTTCATTTATATCTATTTGTTATATAGCCATCTAAACATCTTGACATCTAAAAATAGAAAGTTATTATATGGCCATTTAGACGGCTATATTGATGTGAAGAAAAATCTAATACACAATCAAACAGTTCAAATTGAATCAACAAGTTTATCTTTTATTGATGAATACTGTGATTCATTTGAAGTTAAATGTACTTTGTGGGGAGATGTCTCAAAGCCATTGGTTGTTTTATTAGGTGGCATTTCTGCGGATCGTTGGGCTTTGGATTGTCAAGATCTTGAGCGTGCCGGTTGGTGGCGTCAGGTGGTTAATCAGCATTCTTATTTAAATATTGATAACTTTTGCTTTTTGACATTCGACTATTTAGTATTTCCCGAACGTTTTATCAATCCACCTGTTATAACCACAAATGATCAAGCGAACATCTTAAGTCAGATACAAGTCGGGCTGAAGTTACCTCAATTTTATGCGGTTATAGGTTCATCATATGGCGGTATGGTTGCTTTGGCTTTTGCGGCGCAATTTCCAACAGCCTTAGCACATTTGATATGCATAGCAGCAGCTGACTATAACTCAGTAAAAAGCCAGGCCCTAAGAAGCATCCAAAGAAAAATTATCCAGCTTGGCAATCAATCATCCGCAGGAGGTGATGGCGCTATTAAAAATAGTGTAAACACAAAGTCGATGGTAGCTTTGGCCAGGTCTTTAGCCATGGTTGGCTATCGCGGTGAAGCTGAGTTAGAAGATAGATTTCAATCGAAAATGCCAGGACTTGCACTTGATAAGGTGTCTGCATATTTACAGCATAAGGGTGAGGATTTTGCAGAGAATTTCGCAGTTTCACGTTACTTACAGCTGTCACAGTCTATAGATTTCCATAGTGTTGATGTCAGCACCATACAAGTAAAAACACAGTTGATTGGTATTTCCACTGATCAAATGGTACCAGTCAAGTTGGTCCAAGATTTACGGCAAAAAATAAACAATAATTGGGCTACAACATGTGAGGCCAAAATCATAGATTCTAATTATGGGCACGATGGGTTTTTACTTGAAGGTGACCAGTTGAATCAAATTTTTAGAACATTTTTTAATGAGAAAAAACATGACTATTTTAAACCAAACAATCGCAGTGCGGGCGGGCATTGATTGTGATGTTCAACATGGTGCGGTTACCCCACCTTTGTACTTATCAAGTAATTATTCATTTGCCGATTTGAATGAGCCAAGAACTTATGATTATTCAAGATCTGGTAATCCCACTCGCGATATTTTAGCGGATGCTTTGGCCGAATTAGAGCAAGCTGCTGGTGGTGTCATTACTTCAACTGGTATGTCAGCGGTTGTATTGGTTTTACAGCTTTTGCCTAAGGATGGAATGGTCATAGCGCCTCATGATTGTTATGGTGGGACATTTAGACTATTAACTACCTTACATGAAAAAGGTCAATTAACGGTGAATTTTGTTGATCAAAATGATGAACCAGAACTGCGAAGTGCATTCGATAAAAAACCAGATTTATTGTGGATTGAAACACCCAGTAATCCTTTGCTTAGAGTGGTCGACATCCAAGCCTTATGTGAATTGGCTGGGCCTGATGTACTCAAAGTTGTAGACAATACATTCTTATCACCTGCTTTACAGCAACCCATTACATTGGGCGCAGATTTGGTGGTTCATTCGACAACCAAATACATCAATGGTCACAGCGATGTAGTGGGTGGGGCAGTATTGGCTAAGACTGAAAACTTGGCAGAAAAAGTTAAATGGTGGGCTAACTGTATAGGCATTACAGCAGCTCCTTTTGATTGTTTATTAACGACCAGGGGATTGCGTACTTTGAATGTCAGGATGAAGCAACATCTAGAAAATACTGAAAAAATAATTGATTTTTTACAGCAACATGCGGCCATAGATAAAATTCATTACCCAGGATTGCCTGTACATCCAGGCCACGAAGTGGCTAAAAAACAGCAACATCATTTTGGTGCGATGTTGTCTTTTGAGCTTAAAGGAGGTATCAACGAAGTTAAAACACTGGTGAATAATTTGCAGTATTTCACTTTGGCAGAATCTTTGGGTGGTGTGGAATCATTGATTTGTCACCCTGCAACCATGACTCACGCAGCCATGGCAGCTGAAGCACAAAATAATGCAGGTATTAAACCAAGTCTCATCCGCTTGTCAGTGGGTATAGAAGATGTAAAAGATCTGATTGCAGACTTGGAACAAGGTTTGTCACGGACATTAATTAAAGCTTACTCAGGAAAACAACATGCTCAATGAAGTAACCAAAAAGCCAACAAAGTTGGGCGTTATAGAAGAACATTCTCATGAGGCTCAAGCCATACCGGTGATTGTCATAGGCTACGGTAATATAGGAAAACAGTTTGTGGAAATCTTAAATGCCAACAGTGATCAAATCAATGAAACCAACCATCAATCTTTTAATTTAGTGGCTGTGGCAAACAGTCACTTATATCAATTAGATGAGGCAGGCTTACTCGGGAAAAAACTTGAGTTGGTCAGCAGTTCACTTTTCAATGAAGATAACAGCCAAGGTCAGCTGTTTCATGAAATAACGGATAAGCTTCAGCAAAAAGGTGTGATAATAGATCTGACGGCCAGTGAAGTCGTGGCGCAGAATTACCTCTCTTTTGCTGAAAACGGGTGGCACATTATTTCAGCCAACAAGATAGCTGCGGCAGATCATATTTATGCAGGTACAATAGAAAAGGCACTTGAGCAACACAGCAAAAAATGGTTAAGGAATACCACAGTTGGGGCAGCTTTACCGATTCAGGAGTCGATAAGGCAAATTAAGCGTAGTGGAGATCAAATCAACAAAGTTAGCGGTGTGTTTTCAGGCTCTTTATCTTGGTTGTTCAGTCAATACGATGGCAGTACTGCGTTTATGCATTGGGTTAAGCAAGCCCATGAAAATGCATTCACAGAACCAGATCCCAGAGAAGATTTATCAGGGCAGGATGTATTCAGGAAAGTATTGATTTTAGCCAAAGAAGCTGGTTTTACGCCCAGTGAAGTGATTTTTAAACCGGCAATACCTGAAGCATATTTGCTGGGCAGTATTAATGATTTTTGGAACAATGATCAAGCCATAAATGGTTATATGAAGTCACTATGGACAAAAGCCACATCACAGAATAAACAGCTTTGTTATTTAGCTACAGTGAGTGCTGAGAAACTGTGTGTGGAGTTGGTGGCAGTAGAGGCGCATCATGCTGCTGCCGCTTTGCGGCCTGGGGATAATATTTTTATTGTGCAATCAGCTTGGTACAATGAGAACCCGTTGGTGATTCAAGGCCCTGGTGCAGGGCGAGAAGTCACTGCGGCTGGTGTGTTAACTGATTTGATTGAGGTGCTTCAATCGCTTTGATTTTTGTTCGATTTTTTTTCAGTTGCGTTGATCCTGAGTAAAGCTTGAGTTATCCAATAGTTTTTAATGATTAAAAACAATCCAATTATCAACTGTAGGCCAACAACTGCATAGCCAGCTTTCAATTGCAAAGTGAATTCTTGACTGATATATGTTGTACCAATAAATGACAGTTGAAAAATAAAACGTGCTACATCTAGAATAGCGTCCAGCATAAAATAAAAACCTAGAAAAATAATCAAAACTCTGAGCAAAGAATTTGCATTAAATGGGCTGATTTCGTTATCCCAGATAGGTTTAACAATCAGATTTGCCAGTTTAAGAGCAAAGAACCAGAAGATCAGCCCAATTGTCAGGGTTAAAATTATTGGGGCAATTTGATAAAGCATAGCAGAATTGTCAGCTATGTTATGCCAAGTAATGTCTGAAAAAAAACCACAAAGACAACCTCAAGGCATACAGCAGCAGTAATAAAGAGAGGAGTCTGATCGCTATAGCAGTGCAGTGTTGTACTTTCATTTATTCCTCGCCTAACAGATTTTATAATCAAGTAATGTTTCAAAGTAGGGCATGCATTTATCAGCAATTTTTTGTTCTTCTAGACTGAGCTTATTTTCTTTGGGTTTGTATTCTGCAAAGCCAGTCGATTCTATGACTCTATTATACCAGTGCTCTGCCCAAACACCATCTGAATCACGGTAACCTTTGGGCCAAGTTAACATGGCATAATCGAATGGTACATCTAAGGCTTTACACAGTTTTTTTAACATCAGTGCTGGGTCCATCAAAATGTCTTTGGATTCTAGGATAGGTGGCGTGATGCCAGTGCGTTTTTTAATCCAATCAAATAGTTTGACCTGTTGCGGGTAGCCCAAGTCTTCAGGTGTGGCGCGATGGTGTTTACGTAAGTATGAAGATAAAACATCGTTGGGGTGGCGAATAAGAAACCCATTGCGCAAATGATCAACAAAGTCCAGTTTAATGTCATCCGTTAAATGATGACTCATGTGTTTTTGATAAAAAATGGTGTTCTTTTGACTGATGGTTGGCGGTGTTTTTACAGTTAGGTCATTCACGATCGGGCGCCAATCTGTACCTTGAACTTGCATGATTTTTTCATAAGCTGCGTGCTTTTTACCTGTTTTATACAGATAAGGCCCATAAAGAGGCTCGTCTACCACCATGGTATCTTGGCGATTTTCCCAAGCACGCATCATGGCAGTTGAAATGTTACGTGGACCTGACCACATGGCGACTCTGATGATTTCTTCTGTCATGATATATTTAGACTTGAGCTTCTTTTTGAATCAATTCGATGTACAGGTCTTGGAGTTTGCGGATGATATTGCGTTGTTTGCCATCACCAATCAAGCGACCATCGACTTCATTGACTGGGGTTATCCCTGCAAATGTACCCGTCACAAAAGATTCATCTGCACCATAAACATCAAATAAAGAAAAATTCTTTTGTTTAACAGGTATGCCATTGTCTTCACACAATTGAATGATTTTTGATCGAGTGATGCCACCGAGACAAAAATCACCAGTCGAAGTCCAAACTTCACCGTTGGTAACGATAAAAAAGTGGGTGGAATTACAAGTTGATACAAAACCATGTGGGTCCAACATCAGCGCTTCATCTGCGCCAGCTTTGGCCGCTTGGATACAGCCTTGAATACAATTAATCTTTGAGTGTGAGTTCATCTTTTGATCTTGTACGTCCGGATAGCCACGACGTACGTGGGTGGTGAATAATTTGATGCCACCAGCAATTTTCCGGGGCGATGGTTCTTTGTATTCAGCAATGATCACGATGGTACTGCCAGGAATGGTGCATCTGGGATCTTGGTATGGCGTAATCTTCTCACCTCGGGTGACCATCAACCGAATATGAACACCATCATGCATGTTATTGGCTTCAAGAGTTTGCATTAATCTCGTGGATAATTCTTCAGGTGATAGGCCAATATTTAAGTCCAAAGATTTAGCGCCCTGGTATAAACGCCGCAGATGATCTTGCAAAAAAACCACCACACCATGATGTAGACGCAATCCTTCCCATACGCCATCGCCTAAAATAAATCCACTGTCAAACACCGAAACCACCGCCTTTTCACGAGGCAGCAACTCACCGTTAACGTTTATTAGAATGGACCTGTTGCGTTCGTCTTCAATGTATTCGTGCGTACCTTTTGTCATTATTTTTGAACCTTTGAATGTGCAGTTATCAAATTCAATGTTAACAGAAGTTCTTGGGTATTTGTCTGGATTTATTTGATTGCAACTATAGGCAAAAATATTATCATGTCGTATGATTAATAGGTAGTTAATTAGGCTTGAGGTTTTTATATGGTTGCAATCATCATCCCTGTTTTGTTACAGGTTTTACTCACATTTGGTATTTTATTTTTTTTGGGGTTTTTACGTTATCAAAGTGTATCTAAACGCACAGTTCATCATAAAGATTATGTGCTGATGACTGGTCAAGATCAATGGCCGGTGATGATTCAACGGCTGGGTCGTGCTTTTCAAAACCAATTAGAGATTCCCATCTTATTTTATGTTTTGGTGATGCTTGTTTTGGTGACAGAAGTGCAATCGCAATTGTTATTGAATTTATCTTGGGTTTATGTGGGTTTGCGTTATTTACATGCTTTGATACATATCGCCTATAACAAAGTTACTCATCGGTTTGGGGTGTTTATTATTTCTTGCTTGGTGTTATTGGCCATGTGGGTTTATTTTGTAAGAGCAATCATTGAGCAATTATGATTCTATTTATCAGTTAATAGATGATGAATTAAAGCCTGGCGAATCAATACGCCATTTTTAACTTGATCCAAAATTACAGATTGTCGCCCATCGGCCACACCATCAGAAATTTCAATGCCTCTATTCATGGGTCCAGGGTGCATAACAATGGCATCTGGTTTTGCAAGTTTAAGGTTGTCTGAGTTTAGGCCAAAATCTTTGTGCCAGTTAACGGAATCAATGTCGTTGTTATTATCTATCCGTTCTTTTTGAATGCGTAGCATCACCACCACATCAGCATCCGTCAAGGCGGCTTTCATTGAGTCGGCTTTCATGCAGAGTGCAGACTGAGGAATGAAATCATCTGGCCCAAAGACTTGGGTGTCAGTTGTGCCCATGATTTTTAATCCATCCAATAAAGAGTTGGCCACTCTGGAATGTTTGATGTCACCGATGATGGCAACTTTGATTTGATTGAACTCCTTTTTATGTTGCGCGATGGTGAATAAGTCTAAAAGCCCTTGAGTAGGGTGCTGGTTGGTGCCATCACCGGCATTGATGATGCGGGTTAATTGACCATCGGAATTAACCATTTTCCATGTAACCATTTCTTGCTGAATTTGGTTTTTTTGGTGTCTGACAATAAACACGTCAGTTTGCATGGCATTCAAAGTTTCCATGGTGTCTTTGATGGTTTCACCTTTTTGCGTCGATGAGCGAGCGATGTTAAGCGCAGTTATATCGACACCCAATCGCTGGCATGCCAATTGAAATGAAGTCAATGTGCGGGTTGAATTCTCAAAAAACAAAGCCATGGCAGACTTGCCTTGGTGCCACAGTTGCGTTTCTTTGACGGGTGTGACTCTTAAGGTGTTGGCAGTTTCAAAAATCTCTTCAATCTTATTTTTTGATAAAGACTTGATATCTATGAGGTGGTGCATATTTAAATTTTTTGATTTGGTCATGATTATGAATCATGGTGATGTGGTTGGTCAAACCAAGATTGTAAGATGATTTGGGCAGCCATGGCATCAATTTTTGATTTGTCCTTGGCTTTATTGAGTTTGTTTTGACGTGAATCTTTAAATTGGCGTTCAGCGGTATAAGATGTCAACCGCTCATCAACCAAGTGAATGGGCAAGTGGGTTTCCTGTTCGACTTTTTTGCTGAAGTTTTTAACTTGGCGGGTGATTTCCTGTTCTTCGCCAGACATGTCTAAGGGGAGACCTATAACTATTTGACTGACCTGCCATTCATTGATATGCGCACTGAGTTTTTGCCATAAAGCGCCGTTATTATCAATTGTGGTTAAGGGGTTGGCAATTCGTGTCAAGGTTTGGCCAATGGCCAGCCCGATTCTTTTTTGGCCAAAATCAATGCCTATAACGAATTGATTTTCGCTGGTGCAGGATTCAGGCATGACCTATGTCAGCGCTCAGTTGGTGTGCTTGGATGCCAATTAAGCCCAAAGCTTGGTCCCAGCGGTCGTTGCTGTGATTAAAAACCAAGTCATCTTTACTGGCAGCTATCAACCAAGCATGATCAGCCACTTCTTGTTCGAGTTGTCCAGCATCCCAAGTTGAACAACCCAGTGACATCAGCCAGTTTTGTTTGAATTGATTGTTTGCAATCGCGCGGATGATGTCTTTTGATGTGGTTAAATTGATGGTGTTTGACACTTGGATTGAGCTTTCAAACTCAAGCTCAGCCGGTTTGTCAGATTGGTGTAGGATGAATCCACATTGGGTATTGACTGGCCCGCCTTCATAGACCAGTTGTTCTGGTTTGAATAAACTGTCTTCATCAATTTGTAAACTTTCAAGTATTTCATCAAATTGAACATCGCTGGGTTGATTGATGTTAATACCCAAGGCGCCGTGTTCATTGTGTTCACAAATCAAGATTACCGCTCTATGGAACCGTTCATCTTGCATGTCGGGAGTAGCAATTAAAAATTGATTGGTTAGGTTCATGATGTGAATTTTAACTTATTAGGTGTAGTTTATTAACAACCCTTTTGAATATTGAAGCTATAATATTTATTAATTAGGGTTGTTTAAATGGGTTATGAGCTCTCATGCAAGTATTTTAAATACTTATTTTATAGATTCAGCGGGATTTTATTCTTAGCTAAAAGGATTGCTTGGATGTTGTTTTTATGTCTGTATAAGGAGTATAT
>CAZVZJ010000048.1:0-26624 GCA_964631055.1 uncultured Marinicella sp. | reverse complement strand
AAGTTTCCTCAAAATTTTTGAAATCTTCCCTGACTGTTGGGTCGGCATTTTCATTGATGGTTAAACTGGCTGATGAATGTTGTAAAAAGACATGTAATAAGCCCAAATCTACATCATTCAAACTGGATTTAATGGCATTTTGGATTTGATCAGTGATGAGAAAATAACCTTGGCCTGGAGTTTTGATAGTTAGTTTAAATTGTTTCATCAGTAGGTAATTGTGCGAGAAAAATTAAAATAATATTTTATTTTACCTGTGTTACTTTATTTATTTTCTTTTTAGTTGTAATTTTTATGGGATAAGAGGCACTGATGTATTATTGCAATTACTTTTAATAAATGGCCAAAGATATCAATCTACCAGATTTTGAAGAACTGATGAACCTCTATTATGGTGGCTTAAACCGTGTGGCAGCAAGTTATGAAACCAATCCCTCATTACAAGAAGAATTGTTACAAGATATTCTGGAAGCGATTTGGCGTAGCCTAAAAAACTTCAGAGCTGAAGCCTCCATAAAGACTTACTTATATCGAATAGCTCATTTTAGGGGGGCGCGGCATGTTGCAAAACAAGTTAAAAGAATTAAATCCAATAATCAAGTTGATGTCCAAGAAATGAACTGCCGACAGCCTGAACAGCTGGCAGAAAAGCAACAACAATTAGAGGATTTGATGGCAGGAATCCATCAATTACCAATCATACAGAGACAATTAATTACTTTATTTTTAGAAGGTTTTTCCTACAGCGAAATGGCAGAAGTTACTGGTTTGAAATCAAATCATGTCGGTGTAAATTTAAATCGAGCCAAATCAAGTTTAAAAAATATTATGGAGCTTAAAAATGCAAGATAATGATCAATTATTCAAGCAACTGTCAGAGGAATGGCAACAAACCGAGACCAATAAACCTGATTTAAGCTTTCTGAAAAGGCGTTTAATGATGAATAGAATCAAAATGGTTGGGCTGATATTGTTAGATGGAATCATTACTGTTCTGATGCTGTATTTGTTATATAAAGGTTACAAAGAAAATTACTCACTGAGTATGATGATTTGGATCGGATTTGGTTTGATTTTTGGACTAGTGACTACAGCGATTGGAGCCATGCAAAGATTAAGCGCTTGGCGATTAATTGATATGGACACCAAGTCTTGGCTTATTTATGAATATAACCACTCCAAGAGTCAGTTGGCATATTCAAAATTAATGAAATATGGTGTGGTGGTTTTTGCTTTCTTCTTTCATCTGTGGTTGTTGGCAGGTCTTATATTTGATGCAGATTTTATTTTAAGAATGAATTACAAAAGCTTAGTTATTTATCTAATGAGTGTTGGTTGGTTTCTTTTGTTTGGTTGGATTGCAAGCAAAATTAAGCTCAAAGCGTTAACTACTATGGACTACTTGGACCGAGAAAGACAAGGCATTAAAGATCAATAAACCTTAGCCTATATTGCTGGCGGTTGTTTTTAGAATTAATTGTTATGAATTGGTAATAAAAAGTAATTTTTAGGCACTACCAAGGTATATCAACTTAAAAGGAACAAATCTATGCCTCGTTTAATACTTCTTTTGTTTTTTAGTTTGTTTGGAACTCATGTTAAAGCAAAGACCATCTATCTGAATTTTAATTGGGTTGATCCAATAGAAAAAATCATTCATACCGAAATGATGCTGATTGAAGAGATGGGTAAAATAACTTACCTTGGAGCTATTAAACCTTATGATCAATCAGAAAAAATGATTGATTTAAAAAATAAATATGTGATTGCCGGTTTTATAGATTCACATACTCATGTCACTTTAGGGGCCATTGAAATGGTTCAACACGAAGAACAATTTAAAATGGTGGCTAACAACAGTGATGAAATTTCTCAACACAATGGCAAAATTCTGTTAGCTCATGGCATCACAGATATTCGAAATCCAGGTGGTGCTGCTGCTGAATCAGTCAAGTATAAGAATCAAGTCAAAGCGGGTAATTGGATTGGGCCTGATGCTTATGTTGCTGGTGAGTTGTTAGATGTCAATGCGTTTGAAGGTTTGGTCCAAGCTGTTCATCGTATAGAAGACATAGATGGCCTTATCAGTGCTCAGAAAGCTTTGGGGGTTGATTTTGTTAAATTATATACTAGCTTAGATGAATCATTACTTGAAGTTGCTATTAAGTCTACCCATGAACATGGTTTGAAAGCCGTGGCTCATTTAGAGGAGGTGCCATGGGATAAAGCGGCTCTAATGGGTATAGATGGCATCGTACATGCCATGCCGGTGAGTCCAGATTTGTTGGTAGGAAAAAGTAAAAAAGAGTATTTGGAAAAGGGACGCCGGGGTGCTTTCTCATTCTTTGAGTGGTATGAAGCCATTGACTTCGAAACACCCAGATTTGAACAATTTGTTCAAACACTAAAAGAGCATGGTACGAGTATTGATCCAACATTAATTGTATTTCACAATGCATTTTGGGGTGATCAGCCTGGTGTTACCCAACACCCTAAACTTAGTCTTACTCACCCTGAGTTGGTTAAAAATTGGCAAACATTTTTTACTTTTAATATTGGTTGGACGCCAACAGACTTTAAAAGGGCTAAAGCAGTTTGGCCTAAAGTACAACAATTTATCCAAAAACTAAATAAAGCTGGAGTTCATATGACGGTAGGAACTGATATGAATAATCCTTGGGTGATTCCAGGTGTCAGTTTTCATCAAGAAATGCAATTGTTAGTAGATGCTGGTATTTCGAATTACGAGGTATTAAAAATGGCTACATGGAATGGTGCTCAAGCGATTGATCAAACCAAGATGAAAGGTTCCTTACAAGAAGGCAAGAATGCCAGTTTTGTGATTTTAGAAAACAACCCCGTTAAAGACATTAGTAATACAGAGCATATTTATGCAGTGGTTAAGTTAGGTCAAATGTATCATCCTAATGAGTTGCTCAAGTCAGTTAAGAAATCAAAGGGGGAATAATCAAATGAAAAAGATCATTACAGTAGTCTTTATGTGCAGCATACTGATTTGGACAGCCAAAGGTCTGGCTAATGGCACGGCTGTATATCAGCAAGATTGGCAGTCTCCTCAGGCTGTAATTGCAGCGTTGTATGACAGCATATCAGCGGAGGCAGGTGAGCAAAGAGATTGGCAACGTTTTCGTGCATTATTCTTTGAAGGTACACGATTTACAATGGCATTACCCCCAACCGAAACTGGTGGAATTGTAACAACTGATGTAGAAAAGTTGATTGAACAAACAGAACAACTTTACAAACCCATCGGTTTCTTTGAAATTGAAACCGATCAACATATCATTAAATACAATCAAATGGCCAATATCTACAGTAGTTTTGAGATTAAAAAATCGCTCAAAGATGAACAGCCATTGATGCGTGGGTTGAATCATTTTCAATTGTTGTTTGATGGTAAACGTTGGTGGGTAGTCTCTAATACATCCATATTGATAGATGACACGTTCAAGTTGGCAGAACAATTTTAAAAGCCTCCGGTAATCAATGCATGAGTTAACTTTTTTAGTTTTTTAACTCATGCATAAATCTTATTTGAGGAGCTGATGAATTTAAGCTTATTTGGGATAACAGGATGGTTTACAAAGCCCTATAATACATTTCTATGATTAACAACGATTGATAACTTTTGATGTCAAAAAATTATTCGCAATGAAAGACAAAGGCAGAAACTTCGATGAATTATTGAAAAGTAGTGGCCAGGGAATGGTTGAGAGTACATCATTAACCAAAGAGAAACATTTGCTGCGATTGGCAAATGATTGGATTGATGCTTTGTTATCGATTGAGTGCAGTGATTTAGGAGTCATTGATGATGCCAAAAATATCTTAATGAAATTGGGTAAAAAGGAACAGGCGGAGTTTTGGCAGTTGAGCAATGCATTGAAGCAACCTTTGCAGCGGTTAATGAATGATACGCATTCTACTGATCGTGTGAACGACTTATTGCAAAATATGCAACATAAAATTTTGAAACTTAAACCGCCAAAGAAAAATAATGGTGGTTTAAAAGCAATGTTTTTATTGTTGTTTTCATGGAAACAATCAGCTTGGCAACTGTGGTTAGAAAATTACCATGAACTGAAAAAAGAAGTGCAAACATCATCAAAAGAATTGGCTGCAGAAAAGGCTCAGTTAGAAAGAGAAAACCAGATCCTTTCGGACGAAAAGGCTGAGTTAAAAAACCAGCTGATGAAATTAGAGCATGTTTTTGATCTGCTTGTAATGTTAACTGAAAAAATTAATGAGCAATTTAATAATCACAGCAGTTCAAAGGAAGAAATCGTTAGTTTGTTTGAGCATGAGTTCATACCAATTTTGCACGAACGAATCTCTGATTTACAGCAACAATTACTAATTGGTAGACAAACCTTAATGACCATTGATTTAATTAATAATCAAAATTTGACACAGGTCAATGGTATTGGTCAAGCATTGCAAACCACCGCATCTGCATTGGATGTGACGGCTGGTTTAGTTTTAGCAAAGCAAGGAAGACAAGCGCTAGATAAGTTAGAGAAAAATCGAAAAATTAGTCCAAATATGTCTGCAATTAGTACACTTGAACTTGAAAAAGTTCAACAAAGTATTGATGATGCTTTACAGCAGATTGAGGGTACAAGGAAAGCATATAATGAATCAACTTTAGATGCCAACAAAGCGTAGAATCACTTTTAAATTATCAATTGATCAAAACTCTAAATTTAAAAATGACTTTCTCAGGACAATAAAAGTTCAGTTAAAGAATATATAAATCAATAATATAAACTCGTATATTAACCTTGTTTATTCTATTTAAGCCTTTGTTTTACACGCTAATAGTGACTAGATGCACATTGACATATTATGTCAATTTGACATAATATGTCAGAATAACATCAAAACCAAAGGAGATAATAACAACAATGAACACAGAGGATTTTGCCATTCGTTTATCACAACATCGGACTACTGAAGGGTATACATTTGATTGCCAAACAATATCTGGTGACGTAGAAGTGTTGCAAGTTGAGATAAATGGTTTTGAAGGATTTCCCATCTTTATTACGCAAACGAAATTTCAAATCATCTGTATCATTTATCTATGGACTGAAGCAGAAATTAAAGCTGAAAGTAGGGTGGAAATGTTGGAAATGATGTTAGATACCAGTATTTCTATTCCATTGTCATCATATGCAAGAGTGGGAGATCGTTATGTGCTATTTGGTGCCTTATCAGTCAATTCCGATTTGGACAAAGTGGTTGAAGAAATCGTAACATTGAATGAAAACGCACTTGATGTGGTATCCGCCATGGAGGACTTTTTGCATGAATGATAAAAAGACAAAAGGCAAGAGCATGCTAGAAAAGATTATGACTGCCATAAAAGTAGAGTCAAAATTTCTGACTGAAGTTGTATTGGATTCGGCAGGGGTTCGGAAGTTTGAGCAAGAAATTGAGGATGCAAAATATAACTTAAAGGAAGCAAAATCTGCTTTGACTGATGAGATGTCGAATGAATTACAGACCAGCAGACGGGTGAAAATTTTAGCGGACAAGATCAATCAACAAGAATCCTTAATCGTTGATGCACTGAGTCAAAACAATGAAAAGTTGGCGTTTAATTTGGCCACAGTTTTGGTCGAATTAGAACAAGATTATGAGGGGCAACTAGCCATTCAACAATCACATGATTTGCATCTGGGCCATTTAAAAAGACAAATGGAGCATGCTGAAAGGTTTTTAAAAGATTTAGAACGACAACTGGCTATGGTGAACACCACTGAGCGCATTCAGCAAGCGACGGCAGTCATAACAAAAAACTTTGATCAAGCTGATGCAAAGATGCTGTCAGCAAAAAAATCATTGGATCGAATCAGAAAACAACAACTACAAATGGATGAACATTACTCAGTTGAGAGTCAGTTGTCAGACAGTGGTAAAAACACAGACATTCTCAATAATCGAGAACTTGAATGTAATCAATCTGATCTAAACAAATTAAGGCAAAGTGCGGAAGATGTGTTGAAAAGAATTGAAGATAAAGAGTGATTATTCTCCATGACTGATAAAAAACACAAAATCCTCAAGAAATGGGAAGCTGAAAAAAAGGCAGTTAAGGCCACTCAGGTGGCGTTTGATGTGGGAGAAAAAATCCAGTATGTTATTCGAAAAGAGGCATTAGATAGAAGCATCAATCCATCAGATAGGATCAGACAAATATTGGGTCTTAAAGTATCTCGTAAACCCAAAAGGTTAAGGTTGTCGATATCACTGTCTGATGATGATATGGCATTTTTAGCGAAAGCTTATCAATTAAAAACTAATGACCCTGTTGAGGTCAAACGACGGGCCGCTGAGAAGTTGGTTGAGCATGTAAAAGACATTGACGAAAAGGAGCTGTGATGGAAGTATTTTTAAATAACATAACAAGTTTTCCAGTGGTTGTATTCACTTTTATTTTAGCCATTGTGATTTGTTATTGGGTGTTGGCATTGATTGGTGCTGTAGACATTGAAATATTTGATGCTGATATTGATTTAGATACAGAGATTGATGCACAAAGCTTGAGTGGGGTAACTGGGTTTATGTTGAAATGGGGCTTAACCGGGGTGCCAGTTACGGTTGTGGTATCGATTTTATTGGCTTCATCTTGGCTGGTTTGTTATGTGGCTGTTTCCGTTTTATTCCCAATGTTACCTTGGGGTATATTGAAAACATTGGTTGGTTCAGCATTATTGTTGGTGAGTTTTGCATTATCCATTCCAATTACTGCGCAATTCATCAAGCCACTTAAAGGTATTTTTATTTCCCATTCAGCAGCAGTAAAATCTTCCTTTATTGGTCGAGAATGTTTAGTAAAGACAGGTACAGTCAATGAAAAATTTGGCCAAGCGGAATATGAAGATGGCGGTGCTGGAATGTTGTTTGATGTGCGAGCACATGCAGCTGATGGAATTAAGAAAGGTGACAAAGTGATTATAAAAGATTATGACGAAAATGATGGCAGTTATTGGGTTATCAAAACCAATGAATTGGATCAAAATTGATTCACCAGAAATTTAAAACATATATATAAATAATGACAGTTGAATCTGTCGAATAATTAAGACTTCATAAAGGAGAATACAGAAAATGAACAGTGATTTATTAATAGCGATTGCCACTTGGGCTGGTGTGATTTTATTGGCCTTCATTGGCCTGGCATTGATAGTAATGAAGTTCTATCAAAAGGTGGAGCAAGGGCAAGCAATGATTGTTAATACCATGCGCGAAGTTCCGGAAGTGACATTCACTGGTAGGACAGTTTGGCCAGTGATACATAAAAAAGAATTTATGATCATTTCATTGAAAACGATTGAGATTGATCGACGGGGCCAGGATGGGCTGATTTGTAAAGATAATATCAGGGCAGATATCAAAGTGACCTTCTTTGTTCGGGTCAATAAAACCAAAGAAGATGTGTTAAAAGTGGCTCAAGCAATTGGCTGTGAGCGTGCATCGAAACAAGAGACCATTGATGAATTGTTCAGTGCTAAATTCTCAGAAGCTTTAAAAACTGTGGGTAAAAAACTTGAGTTTGAAGAACTTTATGAAGAAAGAGATCGATTCAGAGATGCCATCATTGAAGTCATAGGCAAAGATCTGAATGGTTATGTTTTGGAAGATGCAGCCATTGATTACCTCGAACAAACGCCTATTGGCGCCTTGGATTCCAATAATATCTTGGATGCACAAGGTATCAGAAAAATTACCGAGCTGACGGCCAAACAACACATTTTAACCAATGAGTTTGAACGCGAAGAGCAGACCAAAATCAAAAAAAGAGATGTAGAAGCCAGAGAACGAATTTTGGAACTTGAGCGCATTGAAGCGGATGCTGAAGCCAGACAACAGCGTGAGATTGCATCAGTTAAAGCAAGAGAACTTGCAGAAAAAGAAAAGATTGAAAGTGAAGAGCGACTGAAGTCTGAAGCTGCTCGGATTGCCACAGAGCAAGAAGTGATGGTGATGGAAGAGAATAAAATGCGTGAAGTTGAAGTCGCTGCCAATAATCGCCAACGTGCGGTTGCTATTGAAGAAGAAAAAGTCACAAAAGTCAGACAATTAGAAATTGTAGGAAGAGAACGTGAAGTTTCTTTGCAAGAAATTAACAAAGAAAAAGACATCGAAGTTGAAAAGAAAAACATCGCAGATGTGGTTCGTGAAAGAATTGCGGTTGAAAAAACGGTGGCTGAACAAGAGGAGCAAATCAATGAATTGCGCGTAGTTGAAGAAGCGAAACGGACTAAACAAGCACAAGTGATTCAAGCAGAAGCTTTAGCTGAACAAGATTTGATTAAAGAGATTAAAGCTGCTGAAGCCCAAGAAACCACTGCAAAACACAGAGCCAGTGAGAGAATTACTTTGGCTGAAGCTGCCAGAGAATCTGCATCCAAAGAAGCTGATGCCAAGATTCGTTTGGCTGAGGGTGTCCGTGAAGAGGTTGCTGCAGCTGGACTGGCAGAAGCGAAAGTCATAGAAGCCAAAGCCTTAGCCAATAGAAAACAAGGTGAAGCAGAGGCGGCTGTTATGGCCAGTAAATTAAAAGCTGAAGCATCAGGCGCAGAAGAAATTGGCATGGCCAATGTACGAGTGAAAGAAGCAGATGCACTGGGTGAAGAGCAACAAGCTATGGTGGCAGTTAAAATTCAAGTGGCCGAAGCCGAAGCGATCAAAGAACGTGGTGAAGCCGAAGCTGTTGTTATTGAACAGCGCTATGCAGCAGAAGCGAAAGGCTTGAAAGAGAAATTTGCAGCTATGTCGACCATGGATGACAAAGTTCGTGAACATGAGGAGTTCAGAATGGGCTTAGACATGTCTCACGAAGAAAACATGAAAGCAATCACAGCCAATACAGGTATAGCAGAAACCCAAGCCAAAGTATTGGCAGAGGCATTGAAAGAAGCCAACATTGATATCGTTGGTGGTAATGGTGATTTCTTAGAAAAATTCATGAGTTCATTGTCAGTTGGTAAAGCTGTTGATGGTGCAATTGGTAAAAGTGATATTTTGCAGGCAGCAGTCAGTAAAATCATGAAATTAGGTGGCGGTCAGGCATTTGATAAAGAAACCGTAACCAAGTTAATTAAGAAGTTATCTCGCACTGATGACAACGACACTGAAGTGACTTAATGACAAGTCAATAATCGTTAATAGTACTCACGAGCCTTTAAATAATAGCTCGTGAGGTTATTTGAATTGAAATTTTACTGTCTCATTTAATTGACTGCTTTAGCCAAAGGAATATAGGTTACTTATGCCAGAAAATAATAACACCATTAATCAAGCTGTTGCTGACGGTGGATCTTATGAGGTCATCCGTAAGCGATTAGAAGATCAGAATAAAAGCTTAGAAAATCAAATAATCAAACTCAATCAGCTGCGCGAAGAAGAGTTTGGTAAAACGCTATTGGAAGTGATAGATCGAGTTAGGGTCAGAACTGACAATAACTGCACCCCCAGAGATATTGTCCGTATCAATGGTCAATTGTTGTTTGGTTACAATGTTTTTATTGGTTTGAAAAAAGAAACCAAAGTTTCAGATGTGTTTGCCTTGTATGCACTTGAGGAATCTGATGGTCAATTTGAAATCAACGAAGAATCAATTTCAGGTAGCTTCTTAGATGATCCATTATTTACAAAGCAATTCCTTGAGTTATATAGTTACTATAAAAATGCCCGATTGGTGCAATTGCGAGTAATCAATCAAAAACTGATGGCAGCCTTTCAAATCGGAGAAAAAGCTTCCGATATCAGGGTTTTTCGTTGGGCAATAGTTGATGGTCTGGTCAAATATATAGATGATCGAGGTGAGCGAGATATTGAACTACCACCATCTTATGACTTTGAATGGCACATGGCATCCAGGGAACACTATGTCCAGGGTAAGCACCCTCACGTATCCATTTTAGATGAGGTGTTTGTTGAAACAGTGGCCGGTGATTTGACCATTAAAGTTGAAAATAATACGGAAGATGGTCAAGGCATATACCGTGAGGTGGTGGATGAACCCAATCAATCATTAGAAGATGCAGATATATATTATGCACAGGTTAATGGGCTGATATTGTTAAAAATACTGCCATACAAAGAGACCAAATGGCGGTATTTCGTCTTCAACACCAGAAATCAAGAAGTGTTGAGAATTGATCAAATAGGGTATGCATGTGTGCAGTTGCCGAATGATCATGGCATCATCTTTCCAGGTGGCTATTACTTACAAAGCGGTGAATCAAAAATTTTTGCTGAAGATGTCAGTGGATTAAAATTCAAACGCCGTTGGAACTCACCGAACGGTGAAGATGTTTTGTATGTGTTTTATGAGCACACCGAAGGTAAGTTCGCATTGTTTTCATACAACATGATCCGCAAAGAGTTACAAAGCCCAATATTAGGTCATGGTTATTCGTTATTTGATGATGGAAAAATGGTTATATTTCGTTCTGAATCATCAGAACCCACTCGAATTCACCCGATGCAAGTGTGGCAAACGCCATATACCAGTGATGAATTCAGCGCAGCTAATGCCAATGATCAAACGACGCTGTCAACCATTGGAAATGCTGAGTTAGTTCAGGGTATATCAGAACTTTACAGTATATCAAAACTGATCAGTGAGCAGGAAGCCAGCGCTGAAGTTTATGAAGACCTCATTAAAAACATTCAGCGTGTTAAAGATGGCTATTATTGGTTAGGTAATGAGGAGTTAGGTGACTTTTCTGAACATTTAAAGTTGATCGGCGACACCTCCGAATTAGTGCTTGATGAGTTTGAGAAAGTCAGATCAATAAATCTTGAGTCGGCGAAATCTTTAAAACAAGCGCAACATGATCTCAATCAATTGCTCAAGAAAATTAAGATTTCAAATTGGGACACGCCATCTCCTTTTGTGGATGGTTTATTGCAATTGAAACGGCAAAAAGGGCATTTATTGTCTTTAAAAGAATATCGATACATAGATCTAGATGAAATAGAACGATTAAGCAGTGTAGTCAACGAAGAAATCAATGGTCTGGGTGTGAAGACCGTGACATTTTTATCACAACCAACAGCTATGCAGCATTATGACAAAGTGGTTGAAGACGTTCACAGTAAAATTGCCAGCATTAAAACAGTTAAAGATTTGCAGCCACTGTCAGATGAATTAGAAGAAATGGGTCTGGGTTTAGATGCATTATCTGAAGTAATCAACGGTTTAGAGATCAATGACACCTTGCAAAAAACGGCAATTTTAGAGTCTATATCTAAAGTCTACAGTCGCATTAACCAAACCAAAGCACACGCCAGATTAACCATCAAGGAATTATCAGCCACAGAATCAGTGGCAGAATTTGGTGCACAATTGGCTGTCTTATCACAAAGTATCACCAGTGGTGTGTCGGTGGCCGAAACGCCAGATGAGTGTGATGAACAGTTGGCCAGATTAATGGTACAACTGGAAGAGTTGGAAAGTCAATTTGGTGAAAATGAAGCTTTTCTTGATCAAATTCTGAGTAAAAGAGAAGAGCTACATGAAACTTTTGAAAATAAGAAACAAGGCTTAATTGACCAGCGTCAGCGCAAAGCAGAACAAGTTCAATCTGCCGCTATGCGCGTGTTGAAAAGCATTGAGCGTCGATCGCTTAAATTCACTGATGACGACCAGCTTAATACCTATTACTCTTCTGACTCTATGGTGCATAAGGTATCGCAAATGGTTAGTCAGTTGCGCGATTTGGAAGATAATGTCAAAGCCGATGACATAGAAGCGAAGTTCAAAGCGGTTCGAGAACAAGCTATCAGAGGCTTGCGCGATAAAAAAGACATTTTTGAAGATGGTGGTAATACGATAAAACTGGGTAAACACAAATTCAGTGTCAATACCCAAGCATTGGACTTAACCATTTTGCCCAAAAATGATGATTTGGTTTTCCATTTATCAGGTACCGAATATTATGAGCAAGTCAACAATCCAAAACTTAAGGAGCTACAAGCTTATTGGCAGCAGACGCTCAGTTCAGAAAACGTTGATGTTTATCGAGCAGAATATCTGGCATTTGTAATTTTTTATGAAGCGCTTAATGGCGTGGGTACAGAATCAATTAAAGATTTAAATGCCATGGCAGAAGAAGAATTGAATTTATTCGTTAAGGATTATGCCAGCCCCAGATACCAAGAAGGTTATGAAAAAGGTGTTCATGACCATGATGCCAGTAAAATTTTAATTGCTTTGTTGAATACTTATGAAAAAGCACCACTGCTGATGTACTCGCCAAGTGCTCGTGCCATTGGCACTTTTTACTGGTTGCATGCTTTGAATGAAAAGCAAAAGAAATATTTAATTGCTCAAGCTCAAACAGCTCAAAAAATCATCCAAACTTTTGCACACCATGAAATGAAACAAGATTGGTGTGATGAACTTCAAATTGAATTAGTAGCCTATTACCAGCAACAACAGTTTGACTTAGATGAAGGTGAAATCAGATCAGTTGCGCAGTACTTATTTGCTTATTTAACCTCTCATGAGCAGTCTCAACGCTTTCCTGTGTCTTCGCATGCGGTTGAATTGGTTAATCAAATAAAAACCCACCTCCAATCACAGTCACAGTATCAAACATTTAAAACAGAGTTAAGTAAGCTGAATAACTCACCCAGACAACAATGGTTATTGGCCGGTTATTGGTTGCGTGGTTTATTAAATAAGAAAGTAAACGCTGTTGATTCAGTTGACCGAACCAGGTACATCAATGAAGCCATCGTTTTGTTGTTGTGTGATGATCAAGATGTATTCGATGCCTCAGCTGAATCACTCAGCTGCGAAATTGAACAACTATTGGGTGATCATGCCAATATCAATGATCGCATGTTGAAATTTGAGTTTGATGAATTCTTTGAACGGCTAGAAAATTATCACAAAAAAGAGTTACCTCAATATTTAGCGTATCGTGAAACTAAACATGATGTGATGAAGCAACAAAGAAGTTTGATGGCTTTAGAGACCTTTAAAGCCAGGCCGTTGGCATCATTCGTGCGCAACCAACTGATTAATGGTTCTTATTTACCAATTATTGGTGATAATTTAGCCAAACAAATGGGCGCATTAGGACAAGACAAACGCAGTGATTTAATGGGTTTGTTGTTGCTGATTTCACCACCAGGCTATGGTAAAACCACTTTGATGGAATACACTGCCAATCGATTGGGTTTGAATTTCATGAAAATCAATTGCCCTTCATTGGGGCATGAGGTGAAATCATTAGATCCTGCAAATGCGCCCAATGCCACTGCCAAACAGGAACTCGATAAATTGAATTTGGCACTGGAAATGGGGAACAATGTGATGTTGTATCTGGATGATATTCAGCACACACACTCAGAATTTTTACAGAAATTTATTTCTTTGTGTGATGGAACCAGGAAAATTGAAGGTGTTTGGAAAGAACAAAGTAAAACCTATGATTTAAGAGGTAAGAAATTTTGTGTGATCATGGCTGGAAACCCTTATACCGAATCGGGTGAAGTTTTCAGAGTACCCGATATGTTAGCCAATCGCGCGGACGTCTATAATTTAGGTGATGTCTTGAGTGGTCAGGATGATATTTTTTCAATGAGTTACATAGAAAATTCACTTACATCTAATGCGGTGTTGGCACCTATGGCTTTGCGGGATTTGAATGATTTGTATTTGATGATGGATATGGCAAATGGCAAAGAAGTGGCCTCATCTGAATTAAGTCACAGTTATTCAACCAGCGAAATCAATGAAATTACAACGGTGTTAAAGCGTCTATTCAAAGTTCAAGATGTGATTTTAAAAGTAAATCAAGAATACATCCGATCAGCTGCCATGGATGACAGGTATCGTGAAGAACCGCCATTTAAGCTTCAGGGTAGTTATCGAAATATGAATAAATTGGCAGAAAAAGTGGTGCCAATCATGGATGAATCAGAGTTACAACAACTGCTAGATGACCACTATGTGGGAGAAGCGCAGTTATTGACCACTGGTGCAGAAGAGAACTTGCTTAAACTCAAAGAGCTTAGAGGACTTTTAACTCAGGAAGACGCTCAAAGGTGGGATGACATCAAAGCCGAGTTTAAAGTCAGAAACGCATTGACTGGCGATGATGCCGATGGCGCGACTAAAGTGGCCAGCCAAATTGCAGCCTTACAAACCAGTTTGTCTGAAATAGGCACTTCGATCACCGAAGGGCAAGCCAAAACTACCATACAATCACAAGATGACCTGAAAAATGTAACTACAAAGTTAGTTAGGTCCATCAATGATTTAAACTTAGAAGTTAATGTGTCCAATGAGCCTCTTCCTGGACTGGATGATGCTTTAATATCATTGTCAGAAACCATGGAAACTTCGTTCATTCCAGTGATCATGACATTGAATAAAAAACTCAACATCCACACCGAAGTGCTCGAAAAGGTCACTGAATTGAGTAAAAAAATACACAGTTTAAGTCAAAGAAAAATGACCAAAACAGTCACCAAGAAAAGTAGCGGTGCTAACAAAGTTAGCAAAAAAACAAGCAAGAAAAAAGTAACTGTTAAGAAAACAAAAACCAAAGTAATATCCGATGATAAGTAGAACCTCTTTGGATTCAATATTTTGAATTTCATACCCAGAAAAAAATATCTGTAATTGATAAGTAATTAAGAAATGAATGTCCTCAACTCGACATACTTGGTCGAGTTGAAGATAGACTTGTTTTTTTATCGAGTTTAATTTAATGGTTTAAGTTTTTCGTTTGTATAGCTTTCCTAACCAAACAGCGACCATTGCCCATAAAGCAGATATGGATGCGCCAATTAATGAGAGCCCTAACAAGCCAATACCGATGCCTTCGCTCAGAAAGGCGAATAAGCTACCACTGACAGCGTCACCACCACGGTAGACTGCCACGTCGATGACAGGTTTAGATTTAAATCTTTCATCTCTGGTTACTTGTGTAAATAACAGTTCTCTGGCGGGTCTGGTAATGGCATAGTTGCCGACTCTTCTCACTATTTGTATGACCAGTACCAGCATAACCACAGGTGCGAATGCCAGTGTAATCATTCCGATGGTGAGAATAATGGGCAACAAGGCTAAAGTGATGCCCATTCCGCATTTTTTTAATATTCTACTGGCAAAGAATAAAGCCATAATAAAGGTCAGTGAGTTCACAACCCAGTCAATGGTAGCTAATATTTCCGCACGTTCTGGTCGACTGTAAGCAGCTAAGATGTTTTTTTGTTGGAAATAAATAAATGCGCCTAAAAACACATACAAAAGTATGAAAATCGCAATGCCCATCAGATATGGTTTTTTAAAAAGTGATTGAATTCCGCTCCACCAATGCGGCTTTAATGGTTGAATTTGAGTTTTGATTTGTTGATTTTGTTTGTTTGACGATTTATTTTGAGATATATACAGTATAAGTGGTATTGTTAAAAATAATCCTACTGCAGCCAACAACATCAGATTGTGTAAGCCAATATCTCCTGCAAGTAAGAGTGGGATCATTGGGCCAACAATAGCACCAGTACTGGCTCCCAGGGCAATCAGAGAAAATAACCTTTCACCTTGTTCCTTACTGAAAGTATCGGTCATAAAAGTCCAAAATACTGAGAGGTTAAACAAGCTGAAAGCACTGACCCATATATAAAATGCTTTTTCAACCCATATCAGCGCATTAGATTGAAAAGTCATCAAGTAAAATGTGATGAAACTTAATGCAAAGCAACAGTAAACCAGGGGAACTACCCACTTAAAGCGGACTTTTGATATCAGCCATGCATAAACAGAAACAATCCCTGCGCTGATGAAAAACTGTAAATTCCATAACATACTGACTTCAGCATCACTCCAATCACTGGCCATGGCATCTCTGATCGGACGTAAAATAAAATAACTGGCCATTAGCACGAATGCCAGCATAAATGCAGCAATTGTCACATGCCATTCACCGGATCGAATATTTAATGTTCGACCCAGTGTTTGCGTTATTGTTTTGGTGGAAAATAAATTCATGGTTATTTTGCTGCAGGTGGGCTAATTAAATCATCCATCATTGTTTTCATTTCATCAGTGGTTAAACTGTAAGGATGGTTTTGATTGAGTTGCACAATCCGACGCAACGCGCCTCTTATTGCCATATCTGATTCTCGCTTGGAAGGTGCAACTAAATAACGTCTTTTTACAGTTTCAGCAGTCATGATGTCTAAGGCAGCCAGCGCGATTTCATCTGGTTTCTTGAAGCCTGATCTATCAGCAGGAATAAATTGTTTCAGCCTTTCCTGTTCTTCGATAAAAAGTGAGTTTTTATTCGCTTGACCGTCTTTTTCCATCCTATTGCGCATGGTCTTAATGATTTCGCTGCGGTAATTACCAGGTTCAATGACACTCACTTGTACATTAAGCTTTTTCATTTCAGCAGCCAAGGCGTCACTGAAGGCTTCAACAGCATGTTTACTCATACTATAGGGCCCAGTAATACCGCCGGCTGTGACTCCCAATATTGAACTAACCGATGCAATTCTTCCTTCACTTTTGATGATCAATGGAGCAAATGCTTTGGTTACTCTATAGGGTCCAAATACATTCACATCCATCTGAAACTGCATATCTTTTTCACTGACTTCTATCAATGGTTCCATAACGGTTACGCCGGCATTATTGATTAAACCATATAAACCCATGCCAGCTTGTTCTACAGTTTTTACTGCTGCATCTATATCTGCTTGGATGGTGACATCTAATCTGATGCCTTGCATGTTGGTCTTCTTATTGAGTGTGTCTATGTCTTTTTGTTTTCTGGCACCAGCGAAAACATAAAAGCCTTCGGCTGCTAATTTTTCAGCCATAGCTAAGCCTAAGCCGCTGGTGGCACCGGTAATCAAGACTGCTTTCTTAGCTGCATAGGTTTTTTGACCTTGGGAAAGCCTTTTTTCATCAGCAAAAGAAATGCTGGAAATGGTTATCATTATTGTTAATATGAAATTTTTCATAAGTATCTCTTGTTTAAATGTTTTAAATTAAAGTGACCTAAAGCAATCTGCTCTAAATCAATGCGTTTGGGGAATGCGTAGGACTATTGCCCAATCATCTTTTGAGCGATGTAGGACATAAACGGCTTTAACGGTTTGTATGATTTTTCCCTGGTCGTCCAGCATTTGCGCCGTGTTATTGGCCACTACAGCAAAATCATTGATGCTTTTAATGTCCATTTGTTGCCATTTAATTTGCGTTACGCCCAGAGATTTATTTTTCTCTAGAAAGGCTGTGAAGCCTTTAATAACTTGATCCTGCTCTTTCAGCTGAGTCAGCTTACCGTTGGGTTGGATGACATGAGAGGGAAGGTGGATGTCATGGATGGTTTTATTTTTGACTGCTGATAAATCTTTGTCAGAAAGGTAGTCGTTGAGATTTGTGATGTAATGATTAAAAAAATCAAGGGCTTGTTCTTTCAAAGTATTTTCTTTGTCAGAATGAGCTGAGTAACATGGGAATGAAATTAAAATCAAATACAATAACCAGATTGTGTATTTCATAGTCGGCTCCAAAAAGTTATTAAGAGCGCCCAGCTTATGACTTGAACAGAACGGTGAGAAATTTAATAGACCAGTGGTTGAAAATAATCGACAGGCTTTATTTTTTACTTAAAAAAGTGAGATAGGGGCGTTTAATCGCATGAAAATTTGTATTTGTCGATGTTCAGTGACAGTTGGTCTATTGCAAGTTGACAATCAGGTTGATTGCTTTAATCTGTTATAATTTAGAATCATGACCAAACGAATGTTACTTCTTTTAAAAGTTTCTCTATAAAATGCCTCGAGTTCAAACCAATACATATGTGCTATTAGGTTTTTGGGCCTTGGTGTTTTTAATCAACACTGGTCCCCATTGGCAAATCTATTCATCACCAACTGAAATGATATTAACGGTTGGCTTAATTACCTTATTACAATTTTTTGTAGCCTTTTTTGCCATCAAATGGCTCATTCCAAAAACTTTAGATTTGGGTAATTACCTGTGGTTTTTTGTAGGCTTACTGTTTTTGATTGTGCTGGCGGCTGAAGTCAATGTGGCTGTTCGTTATTTGTATTTAGAACCTGCCTATGCTGAGTCGTATGAGCGGTTTTTAGAACTTTATGGTGATAAAAACATGCGCCAACGCATGTTCAGTTTATGGGCTTTGAAATATATTTTCTTTACTAAGATTCCTTTGTATTTGTATCCTGCGGTCATCTGGATCGCTAATGATTTTCACCAACAACAGAAAAATGTCCTCAAGCTCAATGAACAAAAACAGCGGGCAGAACTGGCAGCGTTGAAAAATCAATTGAACCCTCATTTTATTTTTAATACCTTGAACAATTTGTACGCCTTGGCGCTAAAAAAATCTGATCAGACGCCAGTGGTGATCGAGAAGCTGTCTCATATTCTTGATTACGTGATGTATCGCTGTCAGTCTGAGTTTGTGGCTTTGGCAGACGAGATAAACTTGATACAGAACTATATAGATTTAGAGAAAATCAGGTTTGGAAACCGCATTCAAATAGAGTTTGAGCACAGTTGTGATGGACCCATAGAAATTGCACCATTGATATTACTCACAGTGGTTGAAAATGCTTGTAAACACAGTACCAAAGAAGAGTTGGGTACATCAAATGTCTTCATTAAAATTAAAGCTGACAATCAAATGCTCCATTTAAAAGTCACTAACTCAAAGCCTCAGGCAACTGTCTCTAAACCCACCAATCATCAACCCATAGGATTGGCTAATATGAAAAAACAGTTGGCAATGATATACCCCGATAAATACAGCTTGCAAGTAACCGACCAAGATCAGTTTATGCTTGAGTTGAGGATACAAAACCCTTAATGAAGTATCGATGCATAATCATAGATGATGAAGCTTTGGCCAGAGAGTTGATAGAAAATCATTTGCAGCATTTGCCTGAATTTGAATTGGTTGCTTCTTGTGCCAGTGCCATTGAAGCCAGCCAAGTACTACAAAATGAATGCATTGATTTGATGTTTTTAGATGTGGAGATGCCAGTATTAAAGGGCACAGATTTTTATCAAGGTTTGGCTGTTAAACCTGCAGTGATTTTCACCACCGCGTATCGAGATTATGCGGTTGATGGTTTCGAGCTAGATGCAGTAGACTATTTGTTGAAACCCATTGTTTTCAGTCGATTTTTTAATGCCATTGAGAAGTTTCTCAAACTAAACAAACCTAAGGTAATAACCAATCAATTAAGTATTCAACCTGATGAAGGGTTTGTTGTACTCAATAAAGAGCGGAAAAAAATCAGGCTGAAACTCAGTGAAATTCTGTATGTTAAGGGCATGAAAGATTACGCAGAGATTATTTTAGAAGATCAAACGCATGTAGTTAAATATACCCTACTTAATATGGCTCAACTTTTGGGTGAACAATTCATGCGGGTGCACCGGTCTTATATAGTAAATATTGATCAAGTGACAGCATTTACTCATCATGATGTTGAAATTGGCTCAATTGAGATTCCAATCAGTCGAAGTCATCAAGCTGAAATAATCGCGCGATTTAAGAATAAGTAATATCTTTTGATCATAATTAACAGAAGTTGATCAGGTTAGAAGTTGAGCTTTAAACCAGCATAAAAGGCGCGACCTTCACCACTGTAGAAATAGTTGCCATCTATGCCTCCAGCATCAGGTATGGGTAGGGTGGTACTGATATAAGTTTGATCATTTAGGTTTTTGGCATCAAAATAAAATTCAATACCATTGTGTGTTTTGTAATTGATGGATAAACCAGTAAGCAAGTAGTTTTCAGTACGGAAACTATTGGCTAAATCAACAAAATATGCGGTAGGCACCCATTCGATGTTTGGGTTTATTGACCAACCTGAAGGGTGTCTGTATGACAAGCGGCTTTGTAAGTAATGTTCAGGCACTCCAGGGATATTGTTATCACCAAATGTGGGGTCATCATCTAATTGGAATTTATTGTAATGGTAACTATTTTCAAGGCTGAGATGATCATCATTTGTGAAGATGGATTTAGCTATATTCCATTGAATAGCGCTTTCAAGTCCCCAATGAATAGAATTATCAGCGTTGGTAGTGCTGGTGTTTCCGTCAGGAAAAGTAAAACGTATGAATTCATTGTTTAATTGACTGTAGTAAAGACTTATGTCCCAGTTTAAGTTTTCAGTAAAGCCACGTGTACCGATTTCAAAGCTGTTGGCGCTTTGGGCTTTGACTGGTAAATTGATACCTGGTTGATTACCATTATTCAATTCTGAGAAAGTAGGTGGTTCGAAACTGTGACTCAAATTGGTAAACCATTGCGTGTTTTCATCAGGAGCATATAACAGGCCAATGCGTGGATTAATTTGTGAATAAGAACGGTCGCTGATGATCAATTGAGGAAAAATTTCTGTTATGTCACGTTTGGCATGGGTGCCTTGAAGGCCGAATATTAAGGATAAAGGTTTGTTGACTAAGTCATGTTGAAATTGATAGCTGCTGGTGATTGTACGTGCTTTATGGTCACGAGATAACCTGATGTTTCCAGCAACACCACCTTCGTTTTCACGACGCAATTCATCTTGGTTACCCCATTGAGCGTTGATAGCTACACTGTGAGGACCATGTTGCCAATTGAAGTTGATACCTGCGTCATCAGAGTCGCGGTTGATATAGGTGAAAACTGGGTTTTCTAATCGTCTGGCTGTGATAAAAAATGTGGCCGACCATTGTGTTTGTGAGCTACTTGTTTCGGCAAGTTGGTATGACAATCGAGTGAGTGTTAAATCTCGGTTGAAGTTGCCATTGATGTTAAAGCCTCTTGATTGCCGAGGATCTGCATTGATTAGGGCCTGAGATAACGTACTGGGTAATTCCGCCAATGTGTTGAGGTGGTATAGCCCCCATCGATGTTGAAGATCTGAAGGTGATTTATTGGCATATTGTAGGTCGAATCGATTGCTGTTCTGTTCGTTTTGAACGCGAAATCCTGCTTGATTGAAATGGCTCGCTCTTAAGCGTATTGCTTGGTTTTCATCCTTTAAATTTGCATTGATTTCAGTCATGGCGCGTCTGGTGCTGAAGCTGCCCGCTGCAAAACGAAATTGATTGTTGTGCTGCCTAGAACTGTCTTGCGTAGGTAATGTGCTTCCTAAGTTAATGACCCCACCTAAAGTGCTGCCGCCAGATGCCATGCCATTGGCACCACGGTAAACGGTGACATAATCAATTAACCAAGGATCTACCGCTTGAAAATCGAATGAACCATCCGCTGTATTCAAAGGTACGCCATCTTGTAATAACAGCAGGCCACCACCTTGGAATTGTCGCCCTAAGCCTGAGCCTCGAATAGAGATGCGAGCACTTTCTGCACCATTTCTTTGTTGTGCGAAAACACCAGGTATGAAGTCTAATACGTCTTTAATATTGGTAGCTCTTTGATTTTCCCAAGCATCTGATGTCAGTAAAGCAGCTGCGCCTGACCAATTGTTGATGCGATTGACCTCTTGCTGCAATGGAGCAGGAAGTTCAGTTGATTCATCAATGACAACAATGGTAGGTTGCTCAATGACTTCCTTGGTTGGCGTTTGAGTTGTGGTTTCGTTTTTATTTTGTTCGGCCGAAGCCAAGCTGATACTGCTTATGAACAGTATCAGCATCATTGAATATGTCATTGTTAAGTATTATTGTATGGGTGATATTTTAAAAATTTGACCTTCCGCATTGTCGGTGGCTACATAGATATGGCCTTTGGGGCCTTGTTCGATGGCTCGAATGCGTTGTTTTTGCTCAAGTAACAAACGCTCTTCCACTTGAACCTTATCATTGGCATCTAATTTAACTCGATTGAGGTGCATTAACTTCAAAGCACCTGTGAAAATATCGCCATGCCAATGTGGAAATGCGTTGCCTGTGTAAATCAACATGCCCGAAGTGGCTATCGATGGGTCCCAGTAATGAATTGGCTGTTCCATACCTTCCATAGTAGTCTTGTCAGTGATGGGTGTACCATTATAGTTGATCCCATAGGTAATCACTGGCCAACCATAATTTCTGCCGGCTTGAACCATATTGATTTCATCTCCACCACGTGGGCCGTGTTCATTGATCCAAAGTACACCAGATTGAGGGTGTAAGAAGGCACCTTGGATGTTGCGATGGCCATAACTATAGATATCGGGTAAGGCATTGGCTTTATTGATGAATGGATTATCTGGAGCAGGTTTTCCATTGGTGTCAATACGAACCACTTTACCAAAATGTGTACTTAAATCTTGAACCTCTTCTTTTTTTCCTCGATCACCTAAAGTGATAAATAAATAACCATTGGGATCAAAAACTAACCGAGATCCATAATGGTAGCCAGCTCTGTGGAGTTGTGCTTGTTGCCAGATTTGTTTGACATTGTTTAAAGTGTTGCCCTGCAATTGTGCTTTGGCAACTGCGGTGCGTGATTGATTTTCATCATTTTCTAGTTTGGCATATGAAAAGTAGATGGTTTGATTATCAGCATAATTAGGGTCCAATGCCACATCCAATAAGCCACCTTGCCCTTTGCTGTTAACTGTTGGTACCCCGTCAATAGGTTTAGAAACTGTTCCAGATGCGTCTATTATTCGTAAGCGACCTGCTTTTTCAGTCACCAATAAACGCCCGTCAGGTAAAAATTTCATGCCCCATGGCTGATTAAGTCCTTTGGCAAAGGTTGTAATTTCAATGTCATGACTCGATTCTAATTTATTTTCTGTCTTTTTGTTTGAATCGTCACCATGAACATAATTAGAAATAAGTGTTAAAGCCAAAAATACCGAAGTCAAAGTTCTTTTCATTATTAATCTCATTGAAAATTAAGCTCCATATTTTACGCTCAAAAAGTATGGTTTTTGTAAAAAAATAGACGATAAGCGTTTATTATTGAGTTAAATTTGAGTTGAATATATTTAAATTGAGTAATGACTGAATTAAATTTAGGCGATGATTTCTGTTTTTGAGAATTGTATTCAAGGTAGAATATGATTTTTTTAGCCAACTTAAAGTCCATGCGTATATTTATTGTTTTATTGTTTTTACCACTTTGTTTTTTTGTTAATGCTGAAATCATCAATTTATATAACATCCATGGATACAGTCATGATGGTAAGAAATTAAGCCAACTAGATTCCTTGTTATTCGATACGCAAACCGGTCAATTATTAGAAAAAAACACTGAAAATTTAACCAAGGCCACAGCCGTAGATGGTCAAGGTAAGCTGATTTTGCCGGGTTTACACGATGCCCATGGACATATATTAGAGTACGGGCTGTCACAGCTCTTAGTGAACGTTCAAGGACTGACTTCTTTACAGTCTAGTTTAAAGAAAGTCCAACAATATAATCAAGCCAACCCAGACTATCCATGGATAATAGGACGAGGTTGGAATCAGGTATTGTGGCAAGGCAAAGCTTTTCCCAGTCGATATGATTTGGATCAAATATCAAAAGACAAACCAATTTGGTTAGAAAGGGTTGATGGGCATGCAGGCTGGGCTAATTCTAAGGCCTTGGAAATTGCTGGTATCAATCGTGAAACTGCTAAGAATAATGATTTAATCCTAAAGGATTCAGAAGGTTTGCCTACCGGGATATTGATTGATAATGCGATGCAAAAAGTTAATCAGCATATTCCAGGTATTTCACATGAAATGAAAATCAAAGCAATCAATTTGGCCATTAAAAATTTAAATGCTGTTGGTTTAACTTTTGTTCATGATGCGGGTATTAACAAAGACAGTTATGACATATTTTCAGAAATGGCTAAGAAACAACAATTACCTATCAGGGTCTATGGTATGTTGGCCAATGGGGCAGACAATTATGTTGGGTTGTTAGAAAAAGGCCACTTAAATATCGAAAACCACTTTATTGTTCGATCTGTTAAGTTGATGATTGATGGCGCTTTGGGAAGTTACGGTGCCATTATGCATGCGCCGTACAGTGATGATGCTAACAAAAAGGGTGCTTATGTTCAGACACCTGATCAAATAAAAGCCAAGTTAGATGTGCTAGTCAAAGCAGGTTTTCAAGCCAATGTTCATGCCATTGGCGATCGTGGCAATTCTGAAGTGATTGATTTATTATCACGCGCTCATATGAACTCAGCCAAATTGAGACATCGAGTTGAACACGCACAAGTGTTGCGAGTGTCAGATATTCATAGATTTAAAAAGCATGATTTGGTCGCTTCAATTCAACCAACACATGCCACTTCTGATATGAATATGGCTGAAGACCGGGTGGGTCCAGAGCGTATCAAAGGCGCTTATGCTTGGCAAAAATTATTCGAGGCAGGTGCTGTAGTGGCATCTGGATCAGATTTTCCAGTAGAATTAATTAATCCATTTCATGGTTTACATGCCGCAGTAACCAGGCAGAACCACCAGAACCAACCTGCAGAAGGTTGGTACAGCAATGAAGCCATGAGTTTAGAACAGGCTTTGCAATCATTCACCATCAATGCAGCATTTGCTGCTCACGCTGAAACTTACAGTGGTTCATTAGATGTGGGCAAACAAGCTGATTTTATTGTGGTTGATCAAAATATATTTAATATTAAGCCACAAGACATTTGGAAAACTCAAGTTTTAGAAACATGGGTTGGCGGGAAGCAAGTTTATTTGAATAAGCAACCTTAACTTGGTTTCATGTGAGATGAATTGGTAAATGTTTTGTCAGATTTTAGATTAAAAAATCAGTTATAAAGAGTTGTACCAATTTTCAAAATTACTGGGGCTGAACCCTTGCATGGTTTTTCTTTTAGCTACCAATAAAGGGACTCCATTACCGCCCAATTTTAGGTATCGTTTGTTGGCGTTGAGATTCTTTTCTATGTCATATTCTGTATATCTGATTTTATTTTTTTTGAAATAAGCTCGGGCGGTTTTGCAGTAACCACACCAACTGGCACCATACATGATAACTTTGGGTTTCTTCTTATAGGTATTTTTGGAAGTTGAGCTTGATTCGACTGGATTGGTTGAATCTGGTAATTCCTCATTGCCTTTTTCTGTCGTTTGAATATGAGGTTTAATTTTAATTTCTTTGGCAATTGAGTTTTCAGGTTTTTTATCGCTGTAATGAATTCGTCCTTGATCATCAGTCCATTTGTATATTTCAGGATATGCCTTCCATGCCAGCAAGATAGTCGCTAAAAATAATAATAGTTTTGTTTGGTTCATTCCTTGAGGTTTTGCTTATTGGGCTTGCCAATATTATAACCCAAAATGATTGATGCTAAGTAAAATCAGAATAGGGTTTCAGTTTGATTGGTCAATTTTTATATCGATTTGCTAAAGTGATGGATCACTTTGCCTATGATTTGTGCCGGATTAACTAGGCCAATGGCTTGTTCAGATAAACCTGATTTGTTTGAACTGCACATTGATATACCATTTGGTTTGACAGACTTCACTTGTTTGATAATTTGGCCATAATGAGGATGATTGACTATCAAAATGTCATTTACTTTGGGTTTTTTAAAAATTAATTTTCGGACAAGCACGAAGTCACCTGCTTGAAATTTAGGTTGCATACTCTTGCCCGAAATTTTAATTACCTTAAGCAAATTTCAGTAGAAGTTGGCCAACTTCATGCTTGTAAATTTGGATATACCACTTCTTCATTTGGTGCATAGGGGCATTTGGCGCGATAGGTAGTGGTGTTTTTACATGCCCAAAATATTTCAGCAAATTGATTCACTGAATCCAGTAAATCAGTCGCGTACTTTCTACCAAGATCTTGTTTGCATTGAGAACCTTGTAGCATTATTTTATGAACCAAATCATGGGTTTCAGGGTGTTTTTCAAATTGAGGTGCTTTTAAGAAATCACCCCAAATAACCCGAACTTCATGTTTTACATTTTCTGCATGCTTTTCTTTTTCAAGCATTAATCTGGATAACCTGGATTGGTCATTGAAGCTTAACTCGCTTTTATCTTTTAATTCTTGAATTAAGTCCATTATTCTGATGACTGTTAAGGCATTAATTTGTGCTGTTATGGGGTCATAAATACCACAAGGGACATCACAATGGGCTTTGGCTTGATCGAATGTAATTTTTTTATCTAGGTAAGTCAGCAGTTGATAAATCATTTAGTCCTCCTGTTAACAGGGTTTGTTTTGGTATTGGTTTTTTTGAATAAAGCATAAAAACAAATTATGCCAATTCCGATTAATGTGGTATGAACGATTGCACTGGTTAGTGTGCCATGCTCATGTCCAGCATGAGATAAGCTAACTGTTGGTATTAATGTTAGCAAAGTCAAAAAATATTTTCGAAATAACATGGATATTTACCTTTAGAAATAAATTGTAGGTATGATAACTTGGCCCCCAAAATAGTACCAGTCGAAAACTTAAAATATTTGTTTTGATGATTATTTTATATATAGAAAATAGATTACGTTGATGAAAACAAAACACTTCCTTTGTTAATCTAAATTCATTGTTTTGAATCGTAACATAATAATCTTAGAAAGAGTTCTTTACGTATTTTATGTATATAGTTGACAAAATTTTGTATTTTGGTTTGTTCATATATAAGGTGTTTAAT
>CAZVZJ010000047.1:0-27671 GCA_964631055.1 uncultured Marinicella sp. | reverse complement strand
CTTCAGGTGTTTTGGCTCCTATACCAACACATACACAACCGGCTTGAGTACCTGCCTGCATGTCATCTACAGTGTCACCACAAAACCAAGTACGTTTGATGCGATTTTTTCGCATGATACTTAACAAGCCTTCTGGGTCTGGTTTTTGTTGCTTAACATCATCGGCACTGATGATGTGTGTGGGCGTGATATTAAGCTGCTTAACACCTTGTTCAGCTTCTTTTCTTGGTCGCCCAGTTACAATCGCAGAAGTTATTTGCGCATTGAACACTTGTTGTTTTAAGGGGGCTGATATTAATTCTCTTTCGGCTGTCACCAAACCCGGTTGACTGCCTTCCCCTAGGTACAGTTTCTGAAAGGTCTCAACAACCCTATCATAGGCAATTTTTATGCCTTGTTGTTTAATCAGCTCCGCGGCCAATACCCAATCATTATTAAAACCACCCTGCGCCCTGATGTTTTCGATATCCACTTGTTCAACCACCTGACCTGTCAAAACTGATACCGTTTGGATGATACATTGGTCATAGCTTTGTGATGTATCAATCAGCACACCATCCATATCAAAGGCCAACAATTGTGGTGCCAGTATCAATTGTAATGCATGGGTGAATAAAGCCATGTTTTCAGGGATCGTGAGCCGCACCGCAGACGGCAAACCACCTAGCTCAGTCTTGATTTGTATGCCATGTTTAGCCATGACTTGCTTGAATAAGGTTTTTTTCTCATCAGTGGTCTCAAACAGCACGAAATTTCCTCGGCTGGCACAAGGGTTCAAGCCTTTTTGTCTCAATAGTTCCGTGACAAAATCACGATTTTCTGCAATCTTTTGGCAGTACGTTTTGATCTCATCTCGAGCTTGCCATGCAGCTGTTGCCAGTTCCAAATTGGCTCTGGAAACATTGAAAGGCATGGCAATCTTACGAAATTTTTCAATCATTTCTGGCTGGCCAAAAATATATCCAATTCTAGCTCCTGCCAGCCCGAAAGCTTTGGAAAATGTACGTAATGTCACTAAGTTAGTAAAAGCTGCGTAGTCAATCGTCTGATCTTCAGTTGCAAATTCAACATAAGCTTCATCTAAGAATACCCATGCGCCTTGAGCAGCAGCGGTGCGGATCAAGTCAAGTAAAACATCCACCTGCAAATACTCGCCGGTGGGATTGTTTGGTCGAGTTAAAATCACCCATTGATTGGCATTCATCTGAGATTTTAAAGCTTCGGTGTCGATGGTTAAATCATCACATGCCGGAGTGAAAACGGTTTCATTCTGCCAAACCATTTGGTTGTGTGTGTATTGGCTGAAGCAAGGTTCTGGAATCAACAGTGATTCATCATTAAGCTTGCAATTCTTATATAACAATTCAATGCTTTCATCACCCCCATTTGTCAACATAACCGACCCTTTGATTAATCCCAAATCCGCGGCCATTAGATTTTCAAGTTCGGCCCGATTGGGGTAGCACCATAATTGATCGGTATTTAATGCAAACGACTGTAACCATGCAGGCTTAGAATCAGCACGCTCATTAAAATCTAGTTTAAGGTTGGGTTGATTCATGATTCAAATAACTTTTCTTATCGGTAGTTCAAGAATGTCAGTGGCACCGGCCTGTTTTAACTTGGGTATCAAATCTTTGGTTGCATTTTTGGGAATGGCAGCTCGGACTGAATAGGCTTCAGAGTTGAATAACTGGCTGACTGTGGGTGATCGCATAGCTGGTAACAAAGCAACCAATTTTTCGATGTTTTCACTTTGACAGTTCATTTCTAATAACACTCGCTTGCGGGCGTTCATCACACCATTGATTAATAACAACATGTCATCTATCACGGCTTTTTTAACAGGATCCTCTAATGCCGCCTTGTTGGCAAAAAACTGAGTGGCACTTTCATACACCACATCACATATTTTTAAGCGATTGGCCTTAATAGTACTGCCCGTACTGGTGTTATCGATCACCATGTCTGCATCTTCTGGTGGAAAAACTTCCGTGGCCCCATAGGATCGTATCAGTCGGGCATCAAAGCCGTTGTTATCCAAAAACTGCTGAGCCAAATTCATGTATTCGGTGGCCACAATAATCTTTCTGCTTTTGAGCTGTTCATAATCCCAATCCTCAGGGATACAAGCCACAATTTCTACCGGATTAAAACCCAAAGGTTTGATCACTTCTACATCGGCACCTTGTTCAGCAATCCAGTCAAGTCCCGAGAAGCCAATGTCATGTTGTCCTAATTCAACCAAAGAAGGAATATTCTGCCCTTTCAGTAATTTTATTTCAAACCGATCATCTGAACAATTTGGGCGGTAGTTTCTTTCATCGCCCATGATATTAATACCAATATCGGACAATAACTTAAGTATTTCTATTTGTAACTTCCCTTTCGGGATGGCCATTTTAATTTTCATTTTCTGTTTCACTATTTAATCAGTTATGGGCAAAAAAAACCCCGTATTTTCGACGGGGCTTCGTGAATATTATGCGAATATCAGCAGCGCCGTCTTAATATGTCGGTTAAATGATGGTGTTTGTTGCCATTGTTTGTATCGATATTCAAATTAATCATGTTTTAAATTCTGTAGTCAAAAAAAAACCCCGTTTGGTGTAACGGGGTTTTATAGAATTTTGTATTTCAAATTGGCACTAAGCCACCCCGTTGTTAAATAACGCATGGTGATGGATATGTGCAAATCTTGTTTTCATATTTCGCATGTTAATGAGGTTTTATTTTTTTGTCAACGTATTTTAGTAAAGTATTTTTCCAAACCTACTAACTGGTCTCTTAGATTGCTATTAAAACAATACAAATGTTATATTCAATTAAGTCGTTATGTAAGAGGTGTTCAGTGGGCAAAATAATTTTGATGTTGTTAAGTATCCATACAACCAATATATATGCTGAAACAAAACCACTCCATGAGAAGGGTGTTCAGTCTTTACATCAGATGATGTCTACTGGTGAGCTAACGGCAGAGGAGTTAACCAAGCATCATTTGGACAGAATCAAGTGGCTTGATCCAAAATTAAATGCCATCATCAGCTTAAATCCTGATGCGATAAAAGATGCCAAGCAGCTTGATGAACGCAGGAAAAGCGGGCAAAAACTGGGGCCTTTACACGGCATTCCAGTCTTGCTGAAAGACAACATTGAGGCAGCTGGATCGATCCCAACCACAGCAGGTGCACTGGTATTAAAGAACAACATCACGCACCGTGATGCCACGTTAGTAAAAAACCTGAGAGGTGCTGGTGCAGTAATTTTAGGCAAAGCCAACTTAAGTGAATGGGCCAACTTTCGCTCTGAACGTTCATCCAGTGGTTGGAGCGGGGTCAAAGGACAAACCAATAACCCTTACGACTTTTCCAGAAACCCTTGTGGTTCAAGTTCAGGATCGGCAGTGGCAGCCTCAGCTGGACTGGCAACCCTCACCATCGGTACAGAAACCAACGGTTCAATAGTTTGTCCAGCCAGTGCCAATGGTGTAGTGGGCCTTAAACCCACAGTAGGGTTAGTCAGCAGGTCTGGCATTATCCCGCTGTCTCACAGTCAGGATACAGCAGGGCCCATCACCCGAACGGTCAGTGATGCGGCTTTGATGTTGAATGTCATTCAGGGTTTTGATGAAAAAGATCAAGCAACTGCGGTTGGGAAGAGTCACCATCTGCGTGATTATTCTCAAGCCTTGAAATCTAATGGACTTAAGGGCAGACGCATAGGCATATTGAGAAGTGCTGCAAGTTTTCACACTGAAGTGGATCAACTGCTAGAAACTGCAATTAAAGATTTCAAGAGTGCAGGTGCTGTCATTATTGATGACCTCACATGGCAGGCTCCAGAAGGGTTTGGCGGTGCCAGTTACGATGTGTTGTTGTATGAGTTTAAACATGACCTTAATCAGTATTTGGCGGATCTACCTAATCATTTATCAGCGCTGACTCTTGAGCAAATCATTGCATACAATACCGCCAATAAAGCCCAATCGATGCCTTGGTTTGATCAAGAAATTCTTGTCAAGGCACAAGCCAAAAATGATTTGAACGACGAGACTTATTTAAGCGCATTGAAAAAAGTTCAGCAAGCCACCAGAGCTGATGGCATTGATGCCCTCTTAGAAAAACATCAATTGGATGCCATCATCGCACCAACTGGCAGTCCTGCCTGGCAAACTGATCTAGTTAATGGTGATCACTTTATTGGCTCATCATCTTCTTTGGCGGCCATTTCAGGTTATCCCAACATCACATTGCCCATGGGTTATGTGCATGGCTTGCCCGTTGGCTTATCTATTTTTTCAGGCGCTTATCAAGAACCAGCCATCATTGAAATTGCCTATGCATATGAACAAAAAACCAAACACAGAAAACCACCTTTGGATTAAATAACATTGGGTTTAAAGGTAAGAATGATGAAATGTCAGGGCCTAATTAGCATAAAAATATTCTGGGTTTTCCTTTTCTCTATGTGTCTGGCTGCTTGTGGGCCAACAATTAATACAGTTGAACATTCCACTATTTTGGACAAACTATATAACCGATATAATCAATGGCAAGGGACATCCTATCAACTGGGTGGGTTGACTCAGCAAGGTATCGATTGCTCTGGATTTGTGATGTTAACATTTAGCGAAGAATTTGACATTCAACTACCCCGAACAACAGCAAGCCAAGCACAGTTAAGTAAGGCCATAACCAAGAAAAACTTAGAGGCCGGTGATTTGGTGTTTTTTAAAATCCCTGGCCAAGGCAAGCTTTATCATGTGGGCATCTTTTTAGAAAACAGCCGCTTTTTACATGCCTCAACGAGTCAAGGTGTGATCATCTCTGACTTAAGAAACACCTATTGGCAAGCTAATTACTGGAAATCGGTTCGAATTTTGTAACGGCGACCCGCGGTGGATTTGGATAAATTCGGTCATATTTGATTGTGAGCTAAGATTCAGAATTATAGAAACCAGGAATATTTAAGTGTTTTCGCTCAAAAATCAGTTTTTAGATTTAAAATTTTCCAAAACTTGATGAATTTCAATCATGTTTTGCTTAAGTCCCTATGCATTACCAAGCTGGAGCTTGGGGAATGAGAAAAAACACGGTGTCATTGCAATGCCGAAGGCCGCGAGATCAGGAACCCCTTTCAATTGGGTTCTATTTTTTTCCTAAATGCACCACGGGTTAATAATTATAATCATATACGCTAACTACCTTAGTTAAGGTGGTTAGCGTGACTTCAAAAATATTCTCATCGCCATAGGTTGTTAAGATAATTAAATAGCCTGATTTTGCTTCAATATAATCAGTGGTTATTGACCTGAATTGACGAATTATTTTTTCTTCGGTAAATACAAGTCAGTAATCGAGCCTTCAAAAACTTCTGCACTCATCGCCACTGATTCTGCCAAGGTTGGGTGAGGATGGATGGTTAATCCAATATCTGCTGCTTCACAACCCATTTCGATGGCTAAACACAATTCACTGATCAGTTCACCGGCATTGGTACCAACGATACCAGCGCCTAAAATGCGATCGGTTTCAGGGTCGAATAACAGCTTGGTGAAACCTTCGGTGCGGTCGTTACCGATAGCGCGACCAGAGGCCGCCCAGGGGAATTTACCCACTTCATAAGCGGTACCATTTTCTTTGGCTTCAATTTCAGTTAAGCCTACCCAAGCCACTTCAGGATCTGTATACGCCACTGATGGAATGACCAAAGCATCAAAAAATACTTTTTCTCCATGTGCTACTTCAGCGGCTACCTTCGCCTCATGGGTTGCTTTGTGAGCCAACATCGGTTGTCCAACGATGTCACCAATGGCGAAAATATGATTGATGTTGGTGCGCATTTGTTTATCCACCGGAATGAAACCACGCTCTGAGACCTCGACCCCAGCATTCTCGGCATCAAGCAAGCCACCATTTGGAACACGCCCTACAGCGACCAAAACACGATCATAAGTGACTTTGTCGGCGCCATCGAACTCCACTTCTAAGCCCTTTTTAGTCGCTGTACAAGCAGTGACCTTTGACTTAAGTTTAATCTCTTTGTATTGTTTTTTGATGTGCTGCATCAATGGCCTGACCAGATCTTTGTCGGCTCCAGGAATGATTTGGTCCATCATTTCAACGATGGTAATTTCTGTGCCCAAGGCCGAATAAACGGCGGCCATTTCTAAACCAATGATACCGCCACCAATTATGAGCATTGTGTCTGGAATGTCTTGCATCTCCAGGGCGTCGGTTGAATCCATCAAGCGATCGTCATTCCATGGCATCCCGGGCAATTTAAACACTTGAGAACCAGCGGCTATGATGCATTGTTTAAAACTCAACTTTTCACCATCAATGGTGACGGTATGGGCATCAATAAATTTGGCTTCGCCGGTTTTGCGTGTTACTTTGCGTTGTTTGGCCATTTGACCTAAACCACCGGTTAGTTTATTAACCACAGATTGTTTAAAACCTAATAGTTTTTCACGGTCTATTTTGGGTGCAGCAAATGTCACGCCATGAGCGCTCATATGCTCAGTTTCTCGGATAACAGCAGCTGTATGTAACAATGCTTTTGACGGGATACATCCTACATTTAAACACACGCCACCCAATGTTTCATATCGCTCTACCAAAGTCACATTCATACCCAAATCAGCAGCGCGGAAGGCCGCGGTATAGCCGCCAGGGCCAGCGCCGATAACCAGCAATTCAGTGTCATAATCACCATCATCCATATCAGTTTCATTGGCTGTTTGAGTGGGTTGTGATTCAGTTTTTGATACTTTTTGAGGCACAGACTCTTCAGGTACAGATTCATCTTCTTCAACAGCAGCCGCACTTTCTTCCACTTCCATGGTGCCAATGACTTGTCCAATTGACACATCATCACCTTCTTTAATGGTCAGTGATTTGATCACACCTGCTTGTGGACTGGGGATTTCCATGGTGGCTTTATCGCTTTCCAAAGTGATCAATGATTGGTCTTTTTCTACGGTGTCGCCAACTGTAACCAAGACTTCAATTACTGGTACGTTATCAAAGTCGCCTATTTCTGGAATTTTTATCTCTGTGATGTTACTCATTGTTTTCTCTGTATGTGATTATGAGCCGTCCCATAGTGGAACGCCCAAGGCTTGTGCTAAAGTTTCAGCGTCTTGGATAATGGCTTGGTGTTTGCCATGATCGGTGATGTTGATGCGACTGGCGTCATCTAACACCAGATTTATTTCGTAGCTGTAATAAGAACTGTTTTTACTGCGTACTCGCTCACGCAGTACTTGTATGGCTTCTACTTGGTTGAGGTTGGTGGTTTTATTTTTGTCTCTGCTTAGGCTGTCATTTGGTCGTTTCCAGCCTTTGAAATAGTAGCCATAAAAAGTATCAAAAACGCGTGGTTGCGCGAATAAATAAAGCATCAACAAGCCTATGCCTAAAAAGATACCACCAAAAAATAAAGCAAAAAACAATAAAGACCAATCTTTCATTCCACCAGTAACAAAGATATATAAGGGAATTGTCAACCCAAAAAAACCTATGAATGCAAATAAGCCGCTAAATAACTTGGCACCTATGGTTGCTTTAAAAACCAGTTTGTCTGGATTGCTGCTGTCCAAACGATGGGTTTGGAAATTAGCACCACCACCGCGCAACGGATGCCAATCAGTTTGTTGGGCTATGGGGTGATTAAAAATTTCGGTATCAACACTGGCAGCAGCCTGTTTGATGGCATTTTCGAACGTCTTTTTGAGTTTCTCAAACACGTAAAAACCTTATAACAGCATTTTCTTCATGTCAGACAGAATGCTGGATAAATACACAATAAAGCGTGCGGCATCAGCACCATCAATGACTCGGTGGTCATAACTCAATGACAAAGGTAACATCAGCTGGGGTTCAAAATCAGTACCGTTCCAAACGGGTTTAATGTTGGATCTGGAGACACCCAAGATGGCCACTTCAGGTGAGTTTATAATAGGTGTGAAGGCGGTGCCGCCGATGCCACCCAAGGATGAAATCGACATACTGCCGCCTTGCATGTCACTGGGTGCCAGTTTACCCTCGCGGGCTTTGATTGATATATCACGCATTTCTTTGGCGATTTCAAACACTTCTTTTTTATCACAATCACGGATCACTGGTACCACCAAACCATTGGGTGTATCAACAGCAATGCCAATGTGAAAATACTTTTTAAAAATCAGATTCTCACCATCTACGTCCAATGAGCTGTTGAACTTGGGAAATTTCTTCAGTGCTTTGGCCATTGCTTTAACAATGAAAGCCAAAGGTGTCAGGCTGAAACCTTGTGCTTTGGCATCGGCTTTGTTTTCATTGCGAAACGCTTCTAATTCAGTGATGTTGGCTTCATCGTACTGGGTGACATGTGGAATGCGTACCCAGTTGCGGTGTAAGTATTTACCGGAAATTTTTTGAATGCGACTTAAGGGTTGGCTTTCTACCTCGCCAAATTCAGTGAAGTCAATCGCGGGGAATGGTGGCACGTCGAAGTTTGATGTCACTACAGTTTGTCCACCTGATTGCATCGCGGTCTTAATATGTTGCTTAACATCTTCCCTGGTGATGCGACCTTTTCTTCCGGTGCCTGTTACGGTGCTGATTTCAACGCCTAATTCACGGGCAAACTTTCTCACCGATGGAGAGGCGTGGGCTAATTTGCCGCTGGCCTTAGTAGGAATTTCAACTGGCACGGGTGGTGGCTTGGGTTTTGATTGCGGCTGCTCTTTTTCTGCTTGAACAGGTTCTGTCACTTCTTTTTTAAGTTCAGTTACTTTTTCTTCAGTTGTTTCTGGATTTTTCTCGGGCGTTTTTTCTGTGGATGCGCCGCCAGAAGATTTTAACATGATCATAGGACTGCCTTCAGAAACCACATCACCTTCTTTGACCAATACCGCTTCAATAGTCCCAGTCTCTGGACTGGGGACTTCAATAGTGGCTTTTTCTGACTCCAATGAAATGATGGCATCTTCGGCTTGAATTTCATCACCGACTTGAACCAATACTTCAATCACTTCAACTGAGTCGAAATCACCAATATCAGGTACGTTTATTTGTTTGCTTGTTTGTTCTTTATTTTGGCTCACAATTTAATTCCTCTTTTAGCTTAACGGTCAATCACTGTGTAACTGGGTCTGCTTTATCAGCATCAATCTCAAAGACCTTTTTGGCTTTGGATACTGCCGTTTTAGGTAGATCGCCCGCTTTAACCAGTTCCACCACTGTGGTGTAAGCAATGTGGTTGCGATTAACTTCAAAGAAACTACGTAGCTCCTCTCTGGTATCACTGCGACCATAGCCATCAGTCCCAAGAGTTGTGTAAGCAGCTGGCACCCATGGTCTGATTTTTTCTGCAAAATCATGGGTATAATCTGTTGCTGCAATCACTGGGCCATCTTGTTTTGCTAAACAAGTTTCAACATAACTGGTTTTTTGTTTCTTATCCGCATTAAGTCGGTTATACCGTTGTACAGCTTGTGCTTCTCGTTTTAGCTCAGTCAGTGAGGGAGTACTCCAAACATCACAACTCACTTTAAACTCTTTATGTAATAATTCAGCAGCTGCCTCTACTTCTCTTAAAATGGTTCCACAACCCAGCAGTTGCGCTTTCAATTTTGATTTACCGCCATCTTTCAACAGGTACATGCCTTTGATGATACCGTCTTCTTGACCTTGGACCATTTCGGGGTGTGGATAATTTTCATTCATCAGGGTCAGATAAAAGTACACATCTTCATTATTACCATACATACGTTCCAGACCATGTTGAATAATCACAGCCACTTCGTGGGCATAAGTTGGGTCATAGGAAACACAATTGGGAACTGTCGATGCGATTAAGTGTGAATGTCCATCTTGGTGTTGTAAACCTTCACCATTGAGGGTTGTTTTACCTGCAGTACCACCCAATAAAAATCCTTTGGCACGCATGTCTCCAGCAGCCCAGCATAAATCACCAACTCGTTGGTGACCAAACATGGAGTAATAAATATAAAATGGAATCATGGGAATGTTGTAATTGGCATACGATGTGGCCGCTGCTATCCATGAAGACATGGCACCGGCTTCGGTGATGCCTTCTTGCAGGATTTGACCATCTGCCGATTCCTTATAAAACATCAATTGATCTGAGTCTTCAGGTTTGTACTGTTGGCCTTGGTGAGAATAAATGCCTAATTGCCGGAACATACCCTCCATTCCAAAAGTTCTGCCTTCATCACATAAAATAGGCACAATGCGTTCTTTGATCGCTTTGTCTCTGAGTAACAAAGATAAGGTACGAACAAAAGCCATGGTGGTGGATATTTCTCGCTCACCAGTGCCTTTGGTGATGCTTTCAAATGCAATTAAATCTGGTGTATTAAGTGTGTGGTCTTTAACCACGCGCTTTGGTAAATAGCCACCGAGCTCGGCACGTCTTTGTTGTAAATATTTAATTTCTTCAGAGTCTTCTGCGGGTTTATAGTAAGGAACCTCTTCGAGTTGATCGTCTTTGATCGGTACCCTGAACTTATCCCGGAAGCCTTTGATCGACTCGGTATCCATTTTCTTTTGTTGGTGGGTGGTGTTGGCAGCTTGTCCTGCATGTCCCATACCATAACCTTTAACCGTTTTAGCCAAAATCACTGTTGGCAGATCTTTGGTATCATTAGCTTGAGCATAGGCTGCAAACATTTTATGTGGGTCATGCCCACCACGATTCAAACGCCAGATGTCATCATCAGACATATTGGACACCATTTCTTTCAGCTCTGGGTATTTACCAAAGAAATGTTCCCTGACATATGCGCCGTCTTTGGATTTGTAGTTCTGGTAATCGCCATCGACCGCTTCTTCCATGCGTTTGCGGAGTAAGCCGTCTTTGTCTTTAGCCAATAACTTATCCCAATAAGAACCCCAAATAACTTTAATGACATTCCAGCCTGCACCACGGAAAACACCTTCTAATTCTTGTATGATTTTTCCATTACCGCGAACAGGACCATCCAAGCGTTGTAAATTACAATTAACCACAAACACCAGATTATCCAATTTTTCGCGACCTGCCAATGAGATGGCACCCAATGATTCTGGTTCATCTGTTTCGCCGTCACCTAAAAAGCAATACACCTTTTTATCGGTTTTTTCGATCAAGCCACGATTTTGCAAGTACTTCATAAATCTTGCTTGATAAATGGCCTGGATAGGCCCTAAACCCATTGATACGGTGGCAAACTGCCAAAAATCTGGCATCAACCAAGGGTGGGGATAAGAAGACAGACCTTCGCCATCCACTTCGCGCCTGAAATTATCCAGTTGTTTTTCATCCAGACGACCTTCCAAATATGCCCTGGCATAAAAACCAGGCGCACAGTGCCCTTGTACGTACAATAAATCACCACCTGATTCATGCTCCGCACCGCGGAAAAAATGATTAAAACCCACATCATATATGGTAGCAGCAGATGCAAATGAGGCAATATGCCCCCCCAATGCACCAGGCCGTCGATTGGCTCGCACCACCATAGCCATCGCATTCCAGCGAATGATGGCTCGAATTTTCCACTCCAGATCATTGTCGCCACCGGACCGTTTTTCTTCACCGACAGGTATGGTGTTCAAATAGGCGGTAGTTGCTTGATAGGGTAGGTGTCCGCCCGATCGGCGATTCAGATCAATCAGTTGTTCAATCAGGAAATGTGCCCGCTCAGGTCCCTCTTCATTAATTACTGCAGTAAGCGCATCCAGCCATTCTTGAGTTTCTGTCGGATCTAAATCTGGGGTGGTTTTTATGTTTGTCATAGCTAATTTATATTCAGATTGTGTTTTATGATGTTTCTTGTTTTGTATTCTGGCAGATCTTTTGCGCATCAACAGCCGCTATTGCAACCATGTTAACAATTCTACGTACTGATGAAGAAGGGTTTAAAACATGGGCGGGTAATTGAGTCCCCATCAACATAGGACCAACTGTAACGCCTTGGGAAAAATATCTTATCATGTTTAAAGCCATCGTTGCCGAGTCTAAATTGGGCATAATGAGTAAGTTGGCCTTTTGTTCATAATTGGCTTGTGGAAAAACTTGTTTCCTTATATTGGGCATCAAGGCATATTCTGCGTCCATTTCGCCCTCAACCGCTAAATCAGGGGCCATTGCTCTGATTAATTCAAGCGCTTTACGCATCTTTTTGGGGCTGTTACCCTCTCGGGTACCAAAATTAGAATATGACATCAATGCCAATCGCGGTGTCTTACCAAAAGCTTTTACTTTTTCTGCGGCACTGATTGCCATATGTGCAATTTCTTCAGCCGTGGGGTTGGGATTGACATTGGTATCTGTGACAAAATAACTGCCCACATCTGTGGCGACAGCACTTAAGCCCGAAGGCATATTATCTTTCAAACCAATGACTTCGGTGATGTGCTGCAGTACTTTTTGGAATCGACCCGTTAAGCCAGCCAACATGGCGTCAGCCTCGCCTCGTTTTACCATCAAAGCTGCAATGACTGTGGTCCTTGTTCTGACAACGGCCTTGGCAATTTGAGGACTGACCCCTTGCCTTTGCATTAATTCATGGTATTGGGTCCAATAGTCTTTAAAACGTGGATCATCTTGTGGGTCAACCAATTCAAAATCACGTCCTATTTCTAAGTTCAAACCCACTCTTTTGATGCGCTGATTGACCACATCAGGGCGACCGATCAGGATGGGAATGGCCAGTCGATCATTGTTGATCACTTGCACTGCACGCAGTACACGGTCATCCTCACCTTCGGCCAAGACCACTCGTTTTAAATCTTTGCGTGCCGCACCAAACACGGGGCGCATTAAGAGACCACTTTGATAGACAAACTCATTGAGTCTATGTTCGTAATCATCCATGTCATCAATATTTCGAGTGGCTACCCCACTTTCCATAGCTGCTTTTGCGACAGCTGGGGCCACATGAATGAGGATACGAGGGTCAAATGGTTGAGGAATTAGGTATTCTCTGCCAAACTTAATTTCTTTGTCGCCATATGCCTTGCTGCTGACTTCACTGACTTCCATTCGTGCCAGCTTTGCCAATGCGTGTACACAGGCCGTTTTCATCGGTTCATTGATACAACTGGCGCCTGCATCTAATGCGCCACGAAAAATGTATGGGAAACACAGTACGTTATTCACTTGATTTGGAAAATCAGACCTGCCTGTGGCAATGATGGCATCAGGTCTGGCAGCCAATGCCACGTCAGGCATGATTTCGGGAATGGGGTTGGCCAAGGCCATGATCAATGGATCTTTAGCCATAGGTTTTATCATTTCAGGCTTAAGCACACCAGCGACCGATACGCCTAAAAATATGTCTGCATCAACCAGGGCTTCTGTCACAGTTTGTTGCTTGACACCTTTGGCATAGGATAATTTGCGATCTGATTCTAAATCTTCGCGACCTTCATACAACACACCACCTGAATCCGAAACGATGATGTTATCAATATTCATGCCCAGCTCTATCAACAAATCCAAACAAGCCATTCCAGCAGCGCCAGCCCCTGAAGTGACCAGCTTAACTTGCGACAGCTCTTTGCCAACAATATGCATCGCATTGATCACTGCCACGCCACATATTATGGCGGTGCCGTGTTGGTCATCATGAAACACTGGCACTTTCATGCGTTGTTTCAGCTTTTCTTCAATATAAAAGCACTCAGGGGATTTGATGTCTTCAAGGTTGATACCACCAAAAGTTGGCTCTAAGGAAGCAATGATATCAATTAATTTATCAGGGTCTGTTTCATCGATCTCAATGTCAAACACATCGATACCGGCGAATTTTTTAAACAAAACACCTTTGCCTTCCATGACAGGTTTAGCAGCCAAAGGACCAATGTTACCAAGCCCCAGTACAGCGGTGCCATTGGTGACCACAGCAACCATGTTTGCACGCGAAGTATAGTCTGCCGCACAAGATGGGTCTTCTGCAATGGCCATAGATGGCGCAGCTACGCCTGGCGAATAGGCCAAAGCCAAGTCCTGCTGCGTGGTCAACGCTTTGGTCGCGGTGATTTTGATTTTACCTGGCGTTGGATTTTTATGATAATCCAATGCCGCTTTTTTGATGTCTTCTCTTAAACTCATGGTTGTCCCCCAAAAGGCTTGTATTAAAGACAAAACACCCAAAACTCATGGGTGCTTTATGTATTCATTTTGCCACCACTAAAATCCGCTAGCAGTGGCCAAAAAACTATTCTTGTTCTAATTTCGTTTCATACTCACCTTTGGTTGCTAAGCCATTCATGCGAGCACGGTGTAATAATTCTGCCTGAGCCGCTTTGACATTATCTTGTGGGTTCTGCCCCCACACTTTTAAGGCTGATGCCTGTAAAGCACGACCATATGAAAAGCTCAACGGCCAAGGTAAATCGCCCATGCGGTTCATGGCATCTAAGTGTTCAGTGGCCTCAACTTCTGATTGGCCACCTGATAAAAACACAATACCTGCCAGTGAAGCTGGGACTGTATTGAAAAAACAATCTAAGGTGGCCTCTGCAACTTCATCCACATTGGCTTGTTCTGCACAATCTGATCCTGAAACCACCATGCTTGACTTAAGGATACATGCTTCTAAGATAACATTTTGTTCAAACAACTGATCAAACAAAGTTTTTAATGTCAACAAGGTCACTTCGTAAGCAGTTTGTAAGTCATGATCGCCTTCCATCAACACTTCAGGTTCAACCATTGGTACCAAACCAGCCTCTTGGCATAATGCTGCATAACGAGCCAAAGCATGACAGTTGGCATCAATACATGCTTGTGAAGGGTTGTCCTCCGAGATGGTAATCACAGCGCGCCATTTAGCAAACCTGGCCCCTAAATCGTAGTATTCATCTAAACGATCACGTAAGCCATCCAGCCCTTCGGTTATTTTTTCACCGTCAAAGCCTGCCAATGGGTGCGCACCTTTATCAACCTTAATACCAGGGATGACACCGTTGTCTTTCATCACTTCGGTAAAAGCCACACCGTCTGCTGATTTTTGACGTAAAGTCTCATCAAATAAAATGGCTCCAGAAACATGTTCACCTAAATCAGGTGCACTGAGCAGCATATGACGGTAATCACGACGATTGGGTTCGGTACAATCTACACCAATGCTGTCAAAACGTTTTTTACATGTTCCCGTACTTTCATCTATGGCTAAAATACCTCGACCCGGTGCCACCATGGCTGCCGCTGTTTCAATCATTTCATTTAATTTATCTGTCATCTTCAATTCCTGTCAATTATTTGGTTTTATATATTTGTTTTGTTCTTTAAGCCACCTGTTCCAACATGGCTACAGCTGGCAGTTTCTTGCCTTCTAAAAATTCTAAGAAGGCACCGCCACCTGTTGAAATGTACGATAGTTTATCTATTATTTGATATTTATCAACTGCTGCGAGCGTATCTCCACCTCCAGCCATTGAAAAACCATCACCTTGAGCAATACCAAGTGCCAAAGTTCGGGTACCAGCGCCAAACTGTTCGAATTCAAAAACGCCCACGGGCCCATTCCAAATCACTGTCCCTGCTGCTTGAGCCATGGCTGCATATTTGGCTGCAGTTTGTGGGCCAATGTCCAAAATCATTTCATGTACTCCAACCTCATCAACCGCTTTGGTTATGGCTTGGGCATCCTCACTGAAGCTGGTGGCCACCACCACATCAGTGGGTATGGGAATTTCGCGACCAGATTGCTTGGCTTCCATAATCAATGCCTTGGCTGCGTCGATAAGATCAGCTTCATACAAAGATTTGCCGACTTCATAACCAGCCGCAGCTATAAAGGTATTGGCAATGCCACCACCCACTATTAATTGGTCAACCTGTTTAGACAATGCGTCCAGGACGGTTAATTTGGTGGAGACTTTTGAGCCGCCAACTATAGCAAGCATCGGTCGCTCTGGGTTCTGTAAACCTTGAGCCAACGCTTTCAACTCTCCAGCCAATAAAGGTCCAGCACAGGCTATTGGAGCAAATTCGGCCACGCCATAGGTTGATGCCTGCGCCCGATGAGCTGTGCCAAATGCATCCATCACAAACACATCACATAATTGGGCTAAGTTTTTGGCCAGTGTACTGTCATTGGCTTTCTCGCCGACATTAAAACGTATGTTCTCTATCAACACCACTTCACCTGGTTCAACAGCAACGCCAGCTTTCCAATCAGAGATGAGCTGGACAGGTTGGCTCAGCGCTTGGCTTAAATAATTCGCCACTGGTTGCAATGAAAAATCAGATTCGGGCTGGCCTTCAGTAGGCCTGCCTAAGTGCGACATCAGCATCACTGCAGCACCCTTTTTCAAGGCCAATTTAATGGTTGGCAGTGAAGCCAAAATACGTTGGTCGCTGCTAACAACACCATTTTTTATCGGTACATTCAAGTCTTGTCTGATCAAAACTTTTTTATCTTGCAAGTCTTGATCGGCCATTAATTTTACATTCATTATTCAGCCTTCAAAAAATCACTTTAATTACACTTCAGTTATTAAGCTCAATGAGGTTAGTTGGCCTGCATCAAAGCCTTTGAAACATCCAACATCCGATTGGCAAAACCCCATTCGTTATCATACCATGCCAACACCTTAACCAATTTGTCTTGATTAACCCTGGTCATGGTCGCATCATAAATAGACGATGCAGGATTGTGGTTAAAATCTACCGAGACCAAAGGCTGATCGCAATAGGCCAAGACGGACGAATTTTCAGCTGCTGATTTTACCACTTGATTGACTTCTTCAACCGAAGTTTCTCTGCTGGCAATGAAAGTTAAGTCAACGGCCGACACATTGATGGTTGGAATTCGCATCGCATAGCCATCTAGTTTTCCATTCAGCTCCGGCAAAACCAGACCAACGGCCAACGCTGCACCTGTTTTGGTTGGGATTTGGCTCATGGTAGCGGCGCGTGCGCGACGCAAGTCCTTATGATAAGTATCTGATAATACCTGGTTATTGGTGTAAGCATGTATGGTGGTCATTAATCCAGAATCCAGGCCAATTTTGTGATGCAAGGCTTGGGCCAAGGGTGATAGACAGTTGGTGGTGCATGAGGCATTGGATATCACTTGATGCTCAGAGGTTAAAATGTCGTCATTTACACCAAAAACCACCGTGGCATCAACCGTTCCATTACCAGGGGCTGAAATGATGACTTTTTTCGCCCCGGCTTGAATGTGTTTGGCGGCCAGTTCCCTGCTGCGAAATATACCCGTACATTCCAAAACCACGTCGATATTTAAGTCACCCCATGGCAGTTTCGCAGGATCAGGTTCGGCCAACAGTTGAATCTTGTCATCATTAACAACCAAGTTGTCATCGGTTAATTTAACCGATGCATTGAAACGACCATGGGCCGTATCATGTTGAGTGAGGTGTCGCATTGCTTCGTGGTCGCCCAAATCATTGATGGCCACAATTTCAAACTCTGAAGTTCGATTGTATTCATACAGAGCCCGCAATATGCACCGGCCAACCCGACCATATCCGTTAATGGCTATTCTTTTTTTCATGTCTTTTTTCATTGTTTTATTTTAATTGATATTACTGATGTTGTTTTAAAATAAATCAATGTAATTTGAATTGTTTTCTGAGAAGCCCACAAAAAAACCGAGCATAAGCCCGGTTTTTTTATCATGTAGTAAACCAGTGTAGTTATTTGCTAAAAACAATTTCGCCTGATTTAATGTCCTGCATGAATGATTTGAGTTCATTTTTCACCACTGGCGCCAAGAAGTATAGGCCAATGATATTAGGGAATGCCATAGCAAGCGTCATAGAGAATGAAAAGCCGATAACAGCACTTAAATTCAAACTTGAGCCAATGACGATGAAAACCAAGAATATGACTTTGAAGATGTTTTCTTGGGTTTTATTTTCACCAAATAAATAGGTCCAAGCCCGAACACCATAATATGACCACGAAATCATGGTTGAAAAAGCGAACAAAACAGCTGCCACAGTCAACACGTATGGGAACCAAGAAACCGCACTGGCAAACGCATTAGAAGTTAACGGAATGCCTTGCAAACCCTCAGAAGTTCCTAATGAACCAGTGATCACTATCACCAATGCGGTGATGGTACAAACCACCACGGTGTCTATAAATGGCTCGTACAAAGAAACCAAGCCTTCGGTGATTGGACGATCAGTCTTCACTGCTGAATGTGCAATGGCTGCTGAGCCTATGCCCGCTTCATTCGAAAAGGCAGCACGTTGAAAACCAACGATCATGACCCCAACCACGCCACCCATTGCAGCAGATGGGTTAAAGGCGCCGCTGAAAATTTGACCAAATGCATTGGCCAATTGATCGGCATTCATGATGATCACTATCAAACCAGTAACCACGTAAACCAAACCCATAATTGGTACCAATTTCGAAGTCACTTTAGCAATGCTTTTGATCCCGCCTAAAATGGTGAGTCCAGTTACCACGGCCAAGGCCAGGCCGAATAACCAACCTTTGCCTGCTAACATGCCATCAGCACCACCAGTGATATTTTGTAACTGAGAAAATGATTGGTTGGCTTGAAACATGTTTCCACCACCCAATGCAGCACCCACACAAAGTATCGCAAACATTACGGCCAGCACTTTGCCAAAACCAGCAAAACCTTTTTCTGCAAAGCCTTTAGACAAATACTTCATCGGACCACCTGCCACAGTACCATCGTCATTGACATCACGGTATTTCACACCCAAGGTACATTCCACAAACTTTGAAGACATGCCTAATAAGCCGGCCAGTATCATCCAAAAGGTCGCCCCAGGTCCACCAATACTCACCGCTGTCGCCACACCTGCAATATTCCCTAAACCAACAGTGCCTGAGACTGCTGTAGACAAGGCTTGAAAATGAGTCACTTCACCGACGGCACCTGTGGTGTCATATTTACCCCTGATTAATTTAATCCCCACACCAAATGAGCGAAAGTTAATGAATTTAAAATAAAAGGTGAAAAAAGTGGCAGCCACCACCAGCCAAATCACTATGAATGGTGCTCGACCAACAAAAGGAATCGGTACTTCAGTCATGAAAAACCCGTCCACTGCATTGGCAATGGGGGTCAGAAAATTGTTAATGGACTCATCAATGCCAACAGCAGAGGCGGCACTTGCAAAAATCAAGAGGGCTGCTAAAGCCAAATATTTTATTTTCATTTTTTTCCCTTTTTAGTTTAATGTGTTCGTTTAAAGGATGGCGTTTTTTGATTTAATAATTGAATTTACGCCTTAATTCGGAAAAACATCTTAACTGTTTTTTAACCTGATGAATAGATGCCAGCTATTTTTTCAACTCAATAATTAATTCATCGCCTGTCTTATAACCGTATTTATGGCTTAAGCCTGCGTTTATTTCAAGTACGTATTTAGCGGGTTTAGCACTGGGGTAATTTGGACAACGAGTGGTGGTGTTTTTACATGGAGGCGTGTTTTCACTGATGCTGACCAATTTTCTGTGTTGGTCAAAATATAAAATATCCAAGGGAATTAAAGTGTTCTTCATCCAAAAAGCACGTTGTTGTGTATCGGGAAAAATAAATAACATACCTGCATCATCTGCCATTTGTTCGCGAAACATTAAGCCCATGGCACGTGATTGGTCTGTATCTGCCAGTTCAATCAAATAACTTTGGTCATTTAATGACACACGATGTCCATTTTGTTGACAAGCACTCAACAACGCAATAATCAGACCCATCAGTACAGCTTTTTTCATAATTAGAAACAAATTTTTAAAAAGTAAACTGGAATTTATCACTTAACAAAGCTAAACTCAATGACATATTAAAAGATAGGGTTTTCAAGTGGATATAGCTGAGTTATTAGCCTTTACTGTAAAAAACAAAGCATCAGATTTACACCTTTCGGCTGGTTTGCCACCGATGATTCGTGTTGATGGTGATGTCAGGCGGATTAATCTACCTCCTTTGGAACACAAGGAATTGCATGACATGATGTATGACATCATGAATGATTACCAAAGAAAAGAATATGAAGAAAATTTCGAAATTGATTTTTCATTCGAAATTCCAGGTTTGGCTCGATTCAGGGTTAATGCATTCAATCAAAACCGTGGGTGTGGTGGTGTATTCCGAACCATTCCAACTGAAATTCTGACCTTCGAAGACCTGAACTGCCCCGCTATATTTAAAGAGTTGATCGATGTACCGCGTGGATTGATTCTGGTTACAGGCCCGACCGGCTCAGGTAAATCTACTACGCTGGCAGCGATGATTGACTATCTTAATAAAAAAGAACATGGTCACATCTTAACTATTGAAGATCCAATAGAATTTGTACACACCAGTAACAAATGTCTGATCAACCAACGTGAAGTTCATCGAGATACGAAGAGTTTTGAAAACGCCTTGCGATCTGCATTGCGTGAAGATCCGGATATTATTCTGGTAGGTGAGCTTCGTGATTTAGAAACCATTAGACTGGCATTGACCGCTGCAGAAACAGGACATTTGGTGTTTGGTACTTTGCATACCACTTCTGCCGCTAAAACCATTGACAGGATTATTGACGTATTTCCAGCAGGTGAAAAACCCATGGTACGTTCCATGCTTTCTGAATCATTACGTGCTGTGGTGGCACAAACTTTAATCAAACGTGTTGGTGGTGGTCGAGTAGCTGCCCATGAAATCATGGTAGGTATACCGGCGATCAGAAACTTGATTCGTGAAGATAAAGTGGCACAAATGTATTCATCGATACAAACCGGACAATCAGTAGGTATGCAGACCTTGGACCAATGTTTAATTGAACTGGTGCGAAAAGGTTATATTTCTAAATCACAGGCCAGATCAAGAGCAGTTAAGAAAGCTGATTTTGATTGATACAATAACCAGAGAGATCTCTGACAATAATTAATGAGCTTTTTTAAGAGGACATAGCGATGGACTTTAATTCATACCTTAAATTGATGGTGCATAAAAAAGCATCGGACTTATTTATTACGGCTAATCTTGCCCCAAGTATTAAAATTCATGGCCGCGTGATTCCCATCACACAACAACCATTGACCAAAGCGCAAGCCAGAGACATGGTCACAGGTATCATGTCACCTTACCAAAAAGAAGAATTTGAGCGAACACACGAATGTAATTTCGCCATTGGTGTATCTTCCGTTGGCCGTTTCAGGGTCAGTGCTTTTTACCAAAGGAATGCGGTTGGTATGGTCATTCGCCGGGTTGAAACCAAGATTCCAACTTTTGAGTCACTGAAGTTACCTGAAGTGTTGAAAGAACTGTCCTTAACCAAACGCGGCATCATCATCTTTGTAGGTGGTACCGGAACGGGTAAATCAACTTCCTTGGCAGCCATGTTGGGCTACCGGAATGTGAACACCACCGGTCACATCATCACCATTGAAGATCCGATTGAGTATGTCCACGAGCATCAAGGCTGTGTCATCACTCAGCGTGAAGTCGGGCTGGATACAGAATCTTTTGAGATTGCCTTAAGAAACTCTCTGCGACAAGCTCCTGACGTCATCATGATTGGTGAGATTCGAACCCAAGAAACCATGCAACAAGCCGTTACATTCGCCGAAACGGGTCATTTATGTTTGGCCACCTTACATGCCAACAACGCCAATCAGGCACTAGACCGAGTTTTACACTTTTTCCCTAAGGATGCACGTGAACAGCTATTGATGGACATGTCTTTGAACTTACGAGCCATGGTCGCTCAACAACTGATCCCAACACCCGATGGAACAGGCCGTCGAGCTGCTGTAGAAATTTTAATTAATTCTCCATTGGCCCAAGAATACATACGCAAAGGTAAAATTGAAAAACTCAAGGATCTGATGAAAAAATCCACCAATGCAGGTATGCAGACCTTTGACCAAGCAATGTTTGACTTATACCAAGCAGGCGAAATCACCTATGAAGATGCCCTGCGTCATGCTGACTCAGCCAATGAAGTACGTCTGGCCATTAAATTGTCGCAAGGTGGTGATGCCGATTCATTGTCAATGGGCATGGATGGAGTTGGCTTGGAGGAAGATAAGTAAATCTAACAATTTAGGGCAATAATAATTGGATAACCATTTAACTTTTTTTATGAACAACTCACCAAAGTGTTTAAATGCTTTTAAGGTTGATAGTGTAGAAATTGAAAATATTGAATTTGATGGTCATGGAGAAGAAATGAACTCAATGTTCAGCATTAGGTGTAAATGTGGGAACTCAATACATAAAGTGTTTGGATATAACTGGGCATATGGATATAGCTGGAAAAACCCTGAGCATGAGAAAACTGTTTTTACAGGTCCTATTAAACTGAAGTGCACCGATTGTGGTATTGAGAATGAGTTATTCGATATTGAAAAATATGGATATAATTCAGAACTCAAATTGGGGTGTAGCAGTGCATCAGGAGAAGGGTGTTTTACCCAATTCAAATGTGAGAAATCAAAAACCAATTCATTCAACTTGATAGCGCGGTTTGAATATCCAAGTGATCTATTTGATAATGATTTTACCGAAGCTCGTGGCCATGAAAAGGATCTTTTCTCTTGGTTTAGCTTATATGGTGTTTATAAAACTCGATCAGAAATTATAGAAATATGTGAATTCGAATGTGCTTAACCCTTAATATTTTAAGCGCTTTTCATGTAAAAACCAGCTCATGAAATTGTGTTATAAAAATATCAAACGATACAATATTAGTAAAATAAGACAGCTTGTTTTGAAAGAAGCACGAACCATGCCGATTCTTTGTCTATAGGGCTGAAAGAGAATAGATGGTATTCTGAGTTCATTAAAGCAGCTTGGTAAAAAGTCAAGAGGATTTTGAATCGAAACAAATTGAATCAATCTACTCAGAAGATCAACCTGAATGTAACTAATCAAAGTCAAAGGATCTGGTTAGGATAAACATGATACATGTAATTTGGAGCATAAAGGTCCTATGAATATTGAAAAACTAAAATCTGCCGAGGCACAATTTTTACAGTTATACCCTTTGGGTTTTGATGATCCTGAGATGCAAAAGATTGGTCAAAAACATCGGATGCCACAAATGATAGAACAGTGTCAGGATTTATTCACTGAACTGGCTTTTAACAAACCCCATGTAGTGGCAGAAAATATGGTAAAAATGGTCAGTCGTTCATCCATGGTTTCTATGTTTGAAAAACCTAAATTCAGAGATTTTGTCAAGGCATTACCAGGTGGCGACTTGGAACGTTTAAGCGAAGGTTTTTTTGAACAATTGTATGGTAACCACCAACAAGGTTTTGAGCAGGTCTTGGATTTATTGCGCACCCAAAAGTTGGCCAGATGGTCATTGATTTCTATTTTGCCTAATTATGTTTTTCCTACCCAGGAAGTATTCATCAAGCCGACCACGGCCAAAGGCATCATCGCTTTTTTAGAGCTTGAAAATTTAATTTATAAACCCCAGCCAACTTGGGATTTTTATCAACGGTATAAAGAGAAAATCACAGAAATGAAACAACTGGTCGACCCTACATTGACTGGTAGTAATGCCGCTTTTTCAGGGTTTTTAATGATGAGTATGCAATAAAAAATCTTTTGACTAATCAGCCAACTGTAAAACCTGTCCACATGACCAGCACATAGAAAAGTTGCCTTCATTGGTTTCATTACATTGATGACAAGTCCAGTCTGTCAGGGCTTCATCGGCTTTTTCTAATGCAACACGGCTTTCTCTTAAAGGTATTAGCAAAGCCTTGGCTTGATCTAAATCTCTATCTCGATGGACCCATAACTCAGGCCACGTTTCAGTGAAAGGCACCTCACCAGCTAAATTACCGGAGAATTCATTTTTAATGAAACAAGGAATATCAGCTTCTTCTAACACTTGTTTGGCTTGAATGACCCAAACTATCATCTCATCTACAAATACTTTTTTCATGACTTTATATTAACAGTTTTGATGGGGTTTTACTCCAAACTGGCCAACAATTTAGCTCGGTAGTTTTTGGATACGGGTATAGCTTTACCACTCAAGAGCTCTAATTTACTGGAGTCAGCAGATTGCTTTTGTATGGCTTTACAATGTTTTAAATTGACTAAATAAGATCGATGTACCCTGAGAAAGTCTGATGATTCCAGTTCTTTTTCTATTTTTGCCATGGTAGATCGCATGGGTAATACCCGATCACCTGCATGAATATAAATGTAATTACCTCCTGACTCTATGGTTGTGATCTCTGCATGGTCAACCCAAAAAATACCATGTTTATTTTTTACTTGGAGTTTTGGGTTGTTGCTGATTGATTGAGTTGGTTTTTGTATTTGGGTAAAATATTGAAAGACATAAAGCAGTAACACAAAAATAAAATAGGTAATCATGTCCTTGCGGTATTCATACAACCACTCTGAATACCCTGCGCCAAACTCATACTGTCCTCCCAACAATGCATATATAATTTGTCGCAGCCAAACCATGAACAAAACGTGCAGAATCGAAAATGCCACCGACCCAACCAAGTGAATGGCTAAATGAGGTAACCATTTTTGTGTAAACAAGGGTATCTTATTGGCCAACCAATACACGCCAAAGTACAGTACATAAGTGGTCAAAAAACTACTGAACTCCCAAACATATGGGTGCCAATTTTTAAATTCAATTTGATTACGAGTTAAATCTGCAGAGACTGTTAGGCTGTTGTTCCATGCCAACAAAACACCTGTCACAAACAAGCTGAGCCAAAAAAACCAAATAGGCCACTGGGTTTTGCTTTTCACAAGAAACCACACTCCAAATATTCGCCCCAGTTTTGAGGCCACTTATCCCAAGTGACTGTTTTTATTGAATTATTTAGCATAGCATAAAGGTTTTTGGAATGAACATATGAAAACAGACACCTTCCCAACTTCGCGCAGATATGACCTGGACTGGCTGCGGGTTTTGGTTTTTGGCTTGCTTATTTTTTACCATGTGGGCATGTTATTTGTTGCGGACTGGGGCTATCATTATAAATCACAACATCAGGCTGAATGGTTACAAAGCTTGATGATATTTTTGAACCAATGGCGCTTGCCTTTGTTGTTCTTAATTTCTGGCATTGCGATACGCTTTTTTCTCAATAAGGTCGCGCTCTGGCGCTTTGTTGCTTTAAGAACATTTCGACTTTGGGTGCCTTTGTTATTTGGCATATGGGTGATTGTTCCACCACAGCTTTACATTGAGATGCTGTCCAAAGGAGACTTACCTGACATCAGTTACTGGCAGTTTTATGTGGCCTTTTTCGATCTTTCACACCCCTATTTTAAAGATTATCAATCGGGAATTTTCCCCCATGTGGATGTTAATCACCTTTGGTACATCAGAGAGCTATGGTATTTTTCCATGTATTTGTTGATCATTTATGCTGGCCTTTCTGTACTCAGACTCATGCCATATTTATACCAGCCATTCAAGAGTTGGTCGATCACTGTTATTGGAATTCTGATGGTAATTGGTATGAGCAGCATACATTTTTTCTTATTTCCTGAGGATTCAGAAGGCAGGCGAAAAGCATTGGGTTTCAGCTTTATGTGCTTAGGTTTTTTAATGGGCTGGGAAAAAAATTTCTGGCAACAAGTCAATCACCACAGAAAAGCCCTTTTATTGATCGCGATCTCTTCATTCACTGGCTTAATCATTTATTATTATAAATTTTTCGATGAGCGAGCCGATAGCCCCAGAGACCTGCTGTATTTTTTTGAATTACTGTTGGTTTATTTGAATAGGTTTGCCTGGATCTTAACCATTTTGGGTTTCGCCAACCATCACCTGAGCAAGAACCACCCTTGCTTGAAATATTTAAACGAAGCTGTTTATCCTTATTACATCCTGCACCAAACCTTCATCATAGTTTTGGCTTTCTGGCTGAGTAACACAGGACCATTGATACAACCCTTATTGGTGATTGTATTAACGTTTATTGGCTGCGCGTTTTGTTATGAAATTATTCGTCGCTTTAAAATATTACGCTTATTGTTTGGCTTAAAAATAGGGCTTTCACAACCGTTGAAAAACACTTGAGGGTACTTGGATTTATCATAAGTTTTTAGCTGGCTTAAAAATACCACAGAGTTTTATCTACCCAGCCATCTTGAACTATAATATACCTGACAAATACCTGACATGTCAGATGCACGACGTGTTCAAATGTATGGGTTGTGATGAAAATGATGACACTTCAACAAACATAAGCAAGCTATGATTTTAAGAAAACTCAGATTACAAAAAGGCTGGTCACAAGAACAAGTGGCCGAGCTCACTGACCTCAGCGTCAGAACCATCCAGCGCATTGAGCGTGGTGGACAAGCGAGTTTAGAATCTGCCAATGCACTTGCTGCTGTTTTCGAAGTGGACATCTCTACTTTTCAAAACGACACAGGAAATACAACCATGCAAAACAAAGCACAAAAAGATACAACGCCAAACACAGACTTCATTCAGGTATCTGATAAAAGTCCCACCGTCAGTAAAGAAGAAAAAGACGCCATCAATTATGTCAAAGGCATCAAAGAGTTTTACCTTCATGCCTTCATGTTTGCTGTTTTTATGCTGGCATTTTTAATCAACGATCAATTTTCATCCAATGAACAATTACCTTGGCTGTCTTTAGGTTGGTTAGCTGGGGTCATTATTCATGGCTTGGTGGCCTATGAAGTGTTTGGTTCATTGGGTACTAACTGGGAAAAGAAACAAATAGAGAAAAAACTGGGGCGTAAGTTATGACAGCAACTATAAGTGGTCTGGTATTCATCATTCATCTTGAACACAACTTATAAGGCTGACGACTCATTTATATGCAACCCTTTGGTACCTTTGAACCTTCGACACAGATAAAAAAGAAGATTCAATGGTGCCATCGCCTGCCTGCCAACTGGCTCGGTAAGCAAATTGCACAACTGCTCAGAAAACAAGTTTTAAATCAAGCCAAGATGCCTTTGGATTTAACTTTTGACCACGTGAAACTACGCTGTCATTTAACCGATAACGTATCTGAACGTGGCTATGTTTTTATGCCTTGGCGCTGGGATGTCATTGAACGTCAGGTGATGCTTGATGCACTGCCTAGTGAGGGTGTATTTATCGATATCGGTGCCAATGTGGGCATCTACTCTGCCATTGCAACTACCCACCTAAACCGATTGGGCACAGTGGTTGCGATCGAACCCAATCCACCGGTGTTTGAACGTTTAAAATTCAACCTTGAATCAACCCGAGAAGGGCTGTCTGAACAACCCAGAATTGAAAATATACAAACAGGGATCAGTGACCAAGCTGGTAGTTTTGATTTGTTTCTAGACGAAGACAATTTAGGGGCCAGCTCATTAGCAGAAAAAAATCCTACGTCAAATCGAAAACAATCCTCTATTCAAATCGCCTGCCAAACTTTATTACAGGTCATTGATGATAAAAAACTGTCCCGCGTTGATGTCATCAAGTGTGACATCGAAGGCAGCGAGGATCGTGCTTTAATTCCGTTCCTGATAGAAGCGCCACATCATTTACTGCCCCACTGTTTTATCTTCGAAAACAACCAAAATCAATGGCAAGGTGATTTATTGGAAATTCTTAAAGAACGCAATTACATCCAAACCCACCAAACCCGCTTGAACTACATCTACCAGCTCCGACAACCGATTCACTTTACATCTAAAACCAAGAAAATAAAAA
>CAZVZJ010000046.1:0-28995 GCA_964631055.1 uncultured Marinicella sp. | reverse complement strand
GTATAAAACTGTATCAATATGTAACACATTCAATAATTTTAATGCAGAATTTTGTTAAAGTATGCATTATAAAATCATTGAATTTACCCCTAAAAACGATCAGACTTAGGTTTAATACTCTAATCTCATTTTTATATAATACCAGCACTTGGAAATCCAACTTAACATGCAAACTGTAGAATCGTTTTTTGAAAATCTGTGGCAACAATACACCGAAGTCAATCCACAAGCACATGCCATCCATACTTTACTCCAAGCCCGTGGAGAATCTGTGGTTAATGATCATGTTGCAATGCGTACTTTCAATACTGATAAATTAGGCATTGATCGTTTAGCAAAAATTTTTGAAAACATGGGCTATGAAAGCCGCGGCAGTTATGATTTTACTGCCAAACAACTGAGTGCTTATCATTTTGAACACAAAGAAAACCCCAATCACCCTAAAATTTTTATCAGCGAATTAATCACTGAATCATTTTCTGATGAGGTTCAAGCCATTGTTAAAAATATTGACGATCAAGTCGAGCCCGAAGATGTGTTTGAAGATGACTTTCTTTATACCGGTAGACCTTGGGATTTAACCTTTGAAGAATACATCACTCTATTACAAGAGAGTGAATATGCTGCTTGGACAGCTGCCTTTGGCTATCGTGCCAATCACTTCACGGTATCCATCAACCATTTAACCACATTTTTTGATATTGAGACATTGAATCAATTCATCCAGGATAATGGTTTTGCTATGAATGATTCAGGTGGCTTGATCAAAGGCTCACCTGAGCAGCTTTTAGAACAATCATCTACCATGGCTCCGTTGGTCAATTTAGCATTCAAAGCCTCTAATCATTTAATTCCAAGTTGCTTTTATGAGTTTGCCAAACGATACCCTACTGAAAGCGGAAAGCTTTACCAGGGATTCATCGCCGCATCTGCCGACAAAATCTTTGAAAGCACCAACAGCATGTGAGTAAAAACACGTAATTAAAGACAATAACAACAAATCAGTTGATCAATGAAATCATAACCAGTTAATTACCGACGACTACTGTTGTTCTAATTTAGCCCATGAATCACGCATAGTGACCACTTGATTAAACACCGGTTTATCTGTTTCATGGGTTTTATCCCGTTTAAAGTAGGCATTGCGTTCGAACTGATAAACTTCATCAGCATCTTGGATAGCTATACCAGGTTCAAGCATGGCATTAGGTAATATTTCCAATGAATCTGGATTAACGGCATCCATAAAATTATCTAAGGATGCCGGATTTGGGTGGCTAAATAATCGATCATACAAACGCACCTCTATAGCTTCGGCATGAGCTGCAGAGATCCAATGTATAGTACCTTTCACTTTACGGCCATCTTCTGTACCTCCACGGCTTTCAGGGTCGTAAGTACAACGCAATTCAATGACATTGCCTTCATCGTCTTTGATTGCTTTGTGACAGGTGATGTAATAAGCGTGACGTAACCTCACTTCTCTGCCCTCTGTTAACCTAAAGAACTTTCTATTGGCATTTTCTTTGTAATCAGCTTGTTCAACGTATATTTCGCGACTGAAAGGTATCTCACGACTACCAAAAGAGTCATCTTGTGGATGGTTTGCGCCAGTTAACATTTCAACTTGATCCTCTGGGTAATTTTCAATCACCACTTTTAATGGATGTAAGACGCCCATCACACGTGGCGAAGTTTGGTTTAAGTGGTTGCGGATCACATCTTCAAGCACAGTCATAGATATGACTGAGTTCTTTTTACTGACACCCACTTGTTTCACAAAATCTCGAATGGCTGCAGGTGGATAGCCACGTCTGCGCAAACCAGAAATGGTAGACATGCGCGGATCATCCCAGCCATCCACATTACCTTGTTCCACCAATTGACTGAGCCTTCTTTTTGAAGTGATGGTGTAAGAAACATTCAATCTAGAAAATTCAATTTGTTGAGGATGACATTCAATATCAACGTTATCAATTACCCAATCATAAAGCGGCCGATGATCCTCAAATTCCAATGTACACAAGGAATGCGTGATGCCTTCCAGGGCATCAGATAAACAATGGGTAAAGTCATACATCGGATAGATACACCATTCATCTCCAGTATTGATGTGATGTAACCTTCTGATGCGATAGATCACTGGGTCACGCATATTGATGTTGCCAGATTGCATATCAATCTTGGCACGCAAAACTTTAGCGCCATCAGGGAACTCCCCTGCGCGCATGGCTTTGAACAATGCCAAGTTTTCTTCCACGCTTCTTTCTCTGAATGGGCTGTTAATGCCAGGACGATTGAAATCACCGCGATTTTCACGCATGTCCTCTGCAGATTGGTCATCCACATAGGCCAACCCTTTACTAATCAACTGCTCAGCGTAATCATATAGTTGCTCAAAATAGTCTGACGCATGAAATTTATTTTCCTGCCAATCAAACCCCAACCACTTGATATCACGCTGGATAGATTCTGCATATTCTTTACTTTCCTTTTCAGGGTTCGTGTCATCAAAACGTAAATGACAGGTTCCTTGATAATCTGCAGCAACACCAAAATTTAAACAAATGGATTTGGCATGGCCGATATGGAGGTACCCATTCGGTTCAGGTGGAAATCGAGTCACAATGTTGTTATGTTTATTCGATGCCAAGTCTTCATCTATGATGTTTGTGATGAAGTTTTCAGTTACGTTTTTGTCTGTCATGAAACTTTCAGATCTAAGGGTTTTGGGAAACCTTGTATTTTGACAGTTATTTATATAAAAATCGACCTAAGAATTAAAGCGATTAAAAATAAATCCCATAACACTTAAATTAACTAAATATGAACTAATGTCTATTCTACAAAACAACTACTTTATATACTTAGACATTAAAAACCGCTCCATCTTCCAAGCGCATTGCGGTTAGTTGACCACCCCACACCTTGCCCGTATCAAGTCCAGTTACATTTTGATCTTGATACAGACCTAGGGTTGACCAATGACCGAATATGATGTGTTTTTTTAATGTTTTTATTGGTGAATAAGTAAACCATGGTTTGAGGTTTTTATTATGGGTGAGGCGTCCTTTTTCTGAAAAATTTAATGTGCCATCAGCTTTTATAAAACGCATTCGGGTACATGCATTGATAACGAATCTTGATTTTGCTTTCTTATCGAGCGCTTCAGACCATTTTTTGGGTGTGTTGCCATACATGTTTTTAAAGAATTTATTGGGGTTTTTTAACAGTGCTTTTTGTGTTTTTTGAGCCAGTTTTTTTAGTTTCTTAACAGTCCAACCTGGATACAAACCGGCGTGAATTATGATGTTATTCTTGTGCTTAATATACAGTGGCCTATTCAGTACCCAATCCATAAGTATCGATGCATCAGCAGCCTCAAATATTTGTTTAAACTCTGGATTATTGGTGTTTTTAACAGGCTTGTAATATTTACTGAGCATGCTTAAGTCATGATTCCCTAAAACCGAATCACAGCAATGTTGATGAGCATAAATCCAGCGAAGAACATCCAAGGAGCGCCCACCACGATTCACTATATCACCACAGAAGATTAATTGATCTTTGGTGGGATCAAAGTCTATTACTTTGATTAATTGCATCAATGGCTCAAAACAACCTTGAACATCACCAATGGCATAGGTGGCCATGTTGATTAAACTCCATACCTTTGGCGATATGCTTTTATTTTAGGCAAATGCTCATCGTCTTTATTCAGATAGTCAAATAGGTTGTCTAAATCAGCTATGCTGATGGTCGAGAGTTTAAATTGTTGCGCCAATTCTTGCATGGCTGATAATTCATTCACACCTTTTTCTTGGCGGTCTAATGCTACAGCTATGCCAACTGTTTTAGCACCTTGCTCTGCAATCATAGCAATTGATTCTCGCACAGAGGTACCCGCAGACACCACATCGTCAACAATCAATACTTTGCCCTTGACTTGAGCACCTATCAGCTGACCTCCTTCACCATGAGCTTTCGCTTCTTTGCGGTTAAATGCAACAGGCAAATTTTCCTGATACAAATGATACCAAGCAACAGAAATTGCTGTAGCTAAAGGGATCCCTTTATAAGCTGGCCCATAGAGCATATCGAAGTCTAATTGAGTGGCCTTTATTGTTTTGGCATAATACTCAGCCAACAAAGCCAATGAATGACCATCATCAAATAATCCCGCATTAAAAAAATATGGACTGACTCGTCCTGATTTCAAAGTGAACTCACCAAATTTCAACACACTTTTATCAATCGCTAAAGTTAAAAATTCTTGTGCAATATTCATAAGATCAACTGTTTAAATAATGCCTGTTATCTTGCGAGAACTGTTGGTATTTTTCAAGTGTTCAAATGGTATAATTCATGCTTTTTGTATTCACTCATATATGAAAATCATTACCCTTAATGCCAATGGCATCAGAGCTTCACAACGAAAAGGCATGTTCGAATGGTTTAAAAAACAAGAGGCCGATGTGCTGTGCATTCAAGAAACCAAGGCTCAATTAAACCAATTAGATCCAAAACTGTTCATTCCTCAAGGCTATCACTTCTACCAAGCTGATGCAGTCAAAAAGGGTTATTCCGGTGTATCAATCTACTCCAAACACCAGCCGATTGCAGTTAAGTACGGCATTGATTGGCCAGAGTTTGATACTGAGGGCCGTTGGCTACAAGTGGATTTAGGACACATCATCATCGTTTCTTTGTATTTACCATCTGGGTCAGCCAAAGAAGAGCGTCAAGATTTTAAATATGTCTGTATGGATCGATTAGAAGATGTTTTACAAGGCCTTAAAGATACGGGCAAACCATTTGTTGTTTGTGGTGACTGGAACATTGCTCATAAAAAGATTGATATTAAAAATTGGCGTGGTAATCAAAAAAATTCTGGCTTTCTACCTGCGGAACGTGAATGGATGACAAAATTATTTGAAGAATTCAAGCTGATTGACGCTTTCCGAGAAGTCGAACCTGGTGAAGAGCAGTATTCTTGGTGGTCAAATAGAGGTCAAGCTTGGGCCAACAACACTGGATGGCGTATCGATTACCACATCACATCACCCTGTTTAAAAGACAAAGTAAAAACTGCATCTATCTATAAAGAAGAACGTTTTTCTGACCATGCTCCGGTAGTTATTGAGTATCAAATTTAACAGCAGTTTGTATGATTCAAAATATAAGAAGGGTTCCATAATGAAACCCTTTTACCGAGATTGAATTAGTTTTATTTTTTCATCACATCAGCTGCTTTAACACCATCAATATCGTACCAAGGTGTGGGGTTAATTGGACACCTGAATCTGAAACCATCAGTTGTGACTTCTATGGTTGAAGTTCTTGTTTGATTAGGTTCTAATGGAAACATGTCTAGCTGAGCATGTGTCTTAAAGTTTTGAGCTTGAAAACCAACCAATTTATTGGTTTTATTGGTCACCACGATTTCATAAGTGCCCGCTTTTAATCCTGCTAAAGTTTCTTTAGATTCAAAATAACCACCATATTGATCCAAATGAATCTTAGTAACTCCATCAATTTGTTTTGCTTGTTCAGCATTGCTTACAAATGAAACCATCATGGCTAAGCTCAAAATGAAAGCTGTGAATGTTAATTTTAGTTTTTGCATTTTTAATTCCTGTCATTATGTTAGAACGTGCATTTTATAAACTAATATGATACGATAAATGACATTAAATCTAAATAAATAGCTAATTCGTCCAATGGATGTTGTAAATGAAATTTTTAAGTCAATTCACTTTGATGCCAATATTTACCTTCACTCAGAGTTTTGTTCTCCTTGGGGAGTAGAATCAAACCACCCAGGTCTCAGTAGTTTCCATGTAATCGCATATGGTAATTGCCAATTAATCATTAAAGACCAACCTGTTATCACTTTAAGTGCTGGTGATTTAATTTTTTTCTCAAGAAATACGCCTCATCAACTGATCAATGATGATGAAAATAACGAGATATCAACCACCCTGGTTTGTGGTCATTTAACTTTCAGCAACAAACAAAACCCTGTCTTGATGGGTTTACCTCAATATTTACACATCAAGGCCAATGAAATGGACCGCCAACATTGGTTCAAATCTTTATTCCAACAAATTGTTAACGAAGCAGAAAGTAACAACGAAGGCCGTCAATTGGTGCTAGACAAGTTAGCAGAAGTCTTATTTATATATGTGGTGCGGTATTACATCAGTTCAGATCAACACCTGCATTCAAAAACAACTGGCTTGTTAAAAGGTTTATCAAATCCAAACATTGCCAAAAGCTTGGTGGCTTTTCATAATCAAATTGGTCAGGCATGGAATTTGAACAGCTTGGCGGATAAGGCATTGATATCTCGATCTAAATTTGCCGCTTTATTCAATGAATTGTTAGGTGTAACTCCATTAAAATACATGACATATTGGCGCATGCAACATGCAAAAAGACTGCTAAAAAACACAACTGACTCGATCTTTTCAATTGCTTTAGATTCCGGCTATCAATCTGAAGCAGCATTCATTAAAGTCTTTAAAAAACACTTCAATCAAACCCCAGGACAAGCCAGAAGAACATGGCGTAAAGCTTGAAACCAGGGGTTGCTTTTGATCTATACTTATTCATTTCCAAGGAATTTATCAGTTCATACTTGCAAGCTCATTCATATAATCGTTGCGTATCAACCATGAAGTTAGCATAATTAACCCATGCTCTGTATTGCCATAATAATCCACAATCCAATTAATACCACAAACAACAACTGGCTGGTTTGTTATGGATTTTAATTGGCTAACTCTTGCATTGAATGACTTTTTTTGGATTGGCATCACATTTGCTCTGGGACTACTCGCACGAAAAATAGGCTTACCACCTATGGTAGGATTCTTGGCTGCTGGATTTGTACTGAGCTCACAAAACATTGTAAATAGAGAATTAATGAGTCAAATGGCAGATTTAGGCATTACGTTGCTGCTATTCACTATTGGCTTAAAAATCAATGTTAAAAACTTAATGCGACCACAGGTTTGGGCTGTGAGCAGCTTACATGCATTGATAACGATCATTGCTATTGGTCTTATCATGTTTTCTTTGACTTCTACCAGCCTGACCTTATTCAGTTCTTTAAGTATTGAAAATATATTGTTGATTGCTTTTGCACTGTGTTTTTCCAGTACAGTATTTGTGGTTAAAGCCATGGAAAGTAAAGGTGAAATGGATTCGTTCCATGGCCGTATAGCCATTGGTGTACTGATTATTCAAGATATTTTTGCCGTACTGTTTTTAGCTGTCTCTTCTAATAAAATGCCATCCATATGGTCACTGGGTTTATTGGCATTGATTCCATTGCGATATATTTTTTATAAAGTCATCGAACAAGTGGGGCATGGCGAATTGCTTATTGTTTATGGATTTTTATTAGCTATGGGTGGGTCCGAGATATTTGAATTGGTGGGTATCAAAGGTGATTTAGGCGCGTTAATTATTGGTATGATGTTCTCCACACATGCAAAAGCCGAAGAACTGGTGAAAACCATGCTTGGATTTAAAGACTTGTTCCTTTTGGGTTTCTTCCTATCAATTGGTTTAAACGGACAACCTACATTTGAAGTTGTAACGGTTGCTTTGATGATTACACCGTTAATTCTATTTAAAGCAGCTCTTTTCTTTGCCCTATTCGTCAAATTTAAGTTACGAGCCCGTACTGCCTTATTGTCAACCATTAATCTCAGTAACTACAGTGAATTTGGCTTAATTGTCATAGCGATTAGCGTCACCAATGGCTGGGTTGATTCCAGATGGCTAACCATAATGGCTCTGTCGATCGCATTCTCATTTGTTATTTCATCAATATTAAACAAACATGCGCACAAAATTTACACCCAGCACCGAAAAAAGTGGAAAAAATTTCAAACCGATACACGCCTACCTAATGACCAAATCTTAGACTTTGGTGACGCACAAGTGGTGATCATAGGTATGGGCACAGTTGGTACAGGAGCCTATGATCAATTGATTAAAGAATATGAAGACCGTATGGTTGGTGTTGATATATATCCTGATACCGTAGTTTCCCAACAAAAACAAGGTCGTCATGTCATATTAGGAGATCCAAGCGATGCTGATTTTTGGGACCGAATCAATCAATCTCACCAATTAAAATTAGTGATGTTAACCTTGCCACAATTCAGTTCTTCAATGGCAGTTATTGAACAGCTACGAGAGTCTAGATTTAAAGGAAAAATTGCAGCAACAGCAAAATTTCCAGATGAAATTGAACAACTTAATGCGGCAGGCGTGGATACTGTGTTTAATATGTATACCGAAGCGGGTGCAGGATTTGCAGTGCATGTTGGAAAACAAACCATATTGAGTTAACTGATACAAAATTCCTGGTTAATTTTGGCAATCAAATATGATCTCTTAAATTACAAAACCAAGTTTAAATAATTAAACTTGGTTTTGATCTACTTTAGTCTTCAGGTCTAAAAACCTTAGCTGGTTTCTTCGTTAACTTCGTTATACCTGGCTTTAGCTGCCAACAGCGCTTCACGCAACTGACTTTCAGTTTTTTGTAGCTCTACTACGGCACCTTCACGTTTGGATTTACCTTCCTCAGCAATTCGCAAACTGTCATCAATGGTTTCAATCAATTTCTGATTGGCCAGTTTAACCACTTCAATATCAAACACCCCGCGTTCCATTTGCTCACGTACTTTGCGGTTAGCGATTTTAAGGTTTTCAGCATTGGAGGCCAACATTTCATTGGTTAAATCAGTGGCATCTTTAATGGTATCTGCTGCTTGTTCAGAACGCCATATAGTTACGGTTTGGGCCAACTGTTGGCGCCATAAAGGCACTGTATTGGCAATGGTAGAATTGATTTTATTGATCAAACCTTTATCATTTTCCTGTACCAATCGTATGCTTGGCAAGCTTTGTAGGGTCACTTGACGTGTTAACCTGAGATCATGAACACGTCTTTCTAGATCTGCAGTTGAAGAACGCAAATCTCTTAATTTTTGCGCCATCAACATATCGTCACTGCCATCCGCCTCTTGTTCTAATGCAGGAATGGCTACAGTATTGAGTTGATTAATTTTCTCTTCACCTGCTTTAATGTAATCTTCTAATGTATGGAAATATTCTAAGTTGGCTACATATAGACGATCTAAACTGGTGATGTCTTTCAACAAAGTGGTTTTATGAGACTCAAGTTTATTGGTGATCTTATCGATTTGTTTTCTGACGTCTTCGTATCTTTGTAAAAACTTAGCCAATGGTTTGGCTTTACCAAAAAGACGTGCAAAAAATCCAGGCTTTTTATTAGGATCTAATTCATCAATATCAAATCCTCGAATGGTAGCAACCATTTCATTCAATGCTTCACCTGAGCGGCCTAAATCTTTATTTTTAACCCCTTCCAACATTTTATCTGAAATTTCAGTGACTTTCTCTTGTGCTTTACTGCCGAAGAAAATGACAGAGTTGGCATCTTCCATGTTGATTTCATCTATCAGTGCATCGATTCGTTGTTTTTCTTCGACATCAACATCTTTATAAGGAACCATCTCATTCATAACCCCAGGTACCAACTCTCCCTCAATGGTGCCAGAAATGACATCATTTTGGACTTGGGTTGTTGTTTTGTCTTCTTCACTCATATATTTTCTCCGTTAATTGATGCCTTGTTTTTCCATTAAAGTATTCAGCACTTCAATGTCGACATCTAAATCAAACACTTGATTTTCTAGTAATTTCTGGTTTTGTTCTGCAAAAACCTCATCTATATTTTGTAAAACTTGCTTAAAATTTTGCTCTAAAGAAACATCGTCGACCAGTTGATGGGTGTCAGCATAGCGCTTAATCACGCTTTCAGTTGCACCTAAATACGAATGTAAAAAGCGCCTGGCTTGAGGGATTTTTTCAGGATGATTCACCAGTGTGTTGACCACCTCTCTGCTGGTTTTCACAATTTGGCTTAAATATCCAGATAACTCTTGGTTCGCTATGTGCTTATTGGCTTGTTCAATATTGACGATAGATTGCTCACTTAAGGCCAGGACTTCTTTAGACTCTTGATCATTCACTGCACCGAATGATGGTGATGCCACCTCATCCATGCCATACCACAATACCGATCCGACTACCGCTGCTAACCCATAGGCTATAGACTCAAACAAACCCATGCCTGCAACCAGCCAAGAACCCACAAATGAACAGCCACCTAAAGTCAAAGAAGCCAGCATCATTAAAGGAAAAGGTTTTTGTATAATGAATTTTCTTTGCTGATAATGAAATTTGTTTCTTAAGCCTTTACTCATCCAAGTTGCAGATAATAAAGCACCAAAAAACACACCACCACTGACCAAGAAGTTAAAAACATGACCCTTGATCAACTGGGTTAAAGTGGCAGCCAAGAAAAAAATAGAAAAGATATACAACAACCATGCAGTGGATTGAAATTTCACAATTGATTTTTGCGCTTTTTCTCTGTACTTAACTGGCATTAAAACATCCCCACAGCAACGTAAGCCAAAGAAATGGTCAATAAGCCGAATCCGGCTAATTTTCTGATAAAGTCGAGCATATTATGTCTTATATTTTCCTGATCAAACTATTTAAGAATTTGGTACTGAAGCAGTTGTTCCACATTTGAAAAATCTGGTTCACCAAATGTGATTTGTCCTTCACCCTGTAACACCATTGAATCTCGATGTATACGGATGGGTTCACCACCATTTTGTAATACCCAAGAACCATTGGTGCTTTCATCAGTATATTTAAAATTTCCACCGCCATACTGGATATCACCATGTAGACGTGATGCCATCAACATATTTACCTGGACATCACAATCATCACCCCTTCCAATAGTTTTAGTTGGTGATTGGTCCGTCATGATTTGTTGGCGGCCATTGAGCTCTAGTTTCAATTGCGATTTAGTTGTTGGTAGCTTAATATCCAATGCAGAAGTTACACGAGTAACTTGGCTGGTGTCTTGTTGCCAAATAACTTCGATAATTTCTACTGGCAACAACTTTCCTTTTACTTTAGTCTTTCCAAGTGATCTGTGGGTCAAGAAAGGCGGTAAAATACATGTTTTATAAGTAATTGAGTTAGTGATTATTTGGCCTTTTTTAGCATAGCCTGTCATTCTGGCTGCCACATTAACAGCATCGCCAAAAACATCACCACCTTCCTCAATAACACCACCAAAATGAAAACCTACACGAACTTCAATCGGGTGATTGCCTAATACAAAATTTCCACTGACCGAGTTTTGCATGTCTACTGCAGCTAATAAAGCATGATTTGCTTTAGGAAATGTACACATGATTTCATCACCAATGGTCTTTACCAATTGACCTTGGTGTTTCTCAGCCTCTGTTAATAATACCTTAAGCACTGAAGAAATGGCATTACGTGCAGTTTCATCCCCATGTTTTTCAAATAAAGAAGTGCTTTCAGCAATATCAGCAAATAATATACAAAGTTCTGTCACTCTAAGTCTCTGAGTCTCTCAATGCGTTCAAAATAATATTTTCATCAGGTAATACCAAATTAGCTGCATCAGCTAAGGGTGTAAAAGTATCTGCACCAGTGATTAATTTAATGTACGTCGCTGCCACTTTTTGTTCAGATAAGAGTGTCACTACTCCTTCCCCTACACAAGCCGATCGACGACCTTCATCCACAATGATTATTCTATCAAATTTTTCTGCATGTTTCTTGATTGCTTTGCCGTTTAGCGGCTGTAACCAACGCAAATCCATCACTTTAACTCGGCTTAAACTTTTTTGTTCAAATTTCCTCACAGCCTTTAAACTCATTAAAACGCCATTGCCATAAGTGATAATAAGTATGTCCTTTGCTTCATTCTTATATATCCTTGGCGCCCCCATTTGAGTATATTCACCGGGTTTAGGGTATGAAAAATTCCATTTTCCATCTGCTTCCGAAAATAAATCTTTTTGCATATAAAGCGCAATAGGCTCAATAAACAGTGACACCCTTTGATTTACTTTAGATAAAGCCACTAAAGTACGCATCATCTTAACCGCATCATCTGCTCTGGATGGACAGGCCACAATAACCCCTGGAATATCACGAATGGCCGCAATGGAATTGTCATTATGAAAATGCCCCCCAAAACCTTTCTGGTATCCTAAACCGGCGATTCTGACGACCATTGGATTGCTAAATTGACCATTTGAAAAGAATTGTAAACTTGCTGCCTCACCCCTAATTTGATCGCAGGCATTATGAAAATAGGCCAAATATTGGATCTCTGGCAATGGCAACAACCCTAAAGTAGCATACCCTTGAGCTAAACCTAAAATAGTTTGTTCATCTAACAATGTATTAAAGATCCGTTTAGGGCCAAATTTTTTCAACAACTGTTTTGTGATGGTATAAACCCCTCCTTTTTGTGCCACATCTTCACCAAATAAAACTGTTTCAGGGTACTTCAACATGAGATCCTGTAAACCTTTGTTAATCTGAACAGCCATGTGTTTATGAGGTTGATTTTCTGGTAAAGATTTCTCACTACCGAAATGAGCGATCCGATCTGCTGAATCTACTGTCCGCGCAGCTTCTTTATGAACTTCTACTGCATCAAAAGGTGCCAATGGAGCCATGACACCTTGCAGTGAAGTGAGTTTGGTATCCATATGAGCCTGATTTGCTTTTTGCATGCATTCATCTAGAATATTTTTATATTTATCAATTATTTGAGATGCATTCATCAAGTTATTTTTCATGACAGATGCAGCAGTTTTTAGCAGCGGATCTTGGGCTTCGCATGCTTCCAGCTCAGCTAAGTTGCGGTAATCAACTTCAAAATCTGTACCTGCGTGACCCATCAATCGAGTGGTTTTCAAATGTAGGAATACTGGTTTGCGTTCTTGCCGACAATAATCAACTGCACGTTTTACTTGCTGATAACCCGTTTCCAAATCTAATCCATCAGCATAAAAATACTGAATACCGGGCCTGTTTTTAAAGTTTTCACTGATCCAGTTTTCAGGCGTTTTAACAGAAATACCAATACCGTTATCTTCACAAACAAATAATATAGGGGTTTTAAGTCCTTGAAATGCTGACCAACTAGCCGCATTGAAAGCCCCTTGAGCAGTGGAATGGTTTGAACTGGCATCACCAAAGTTACACAACACTATAGAATCATCAGGTATAGGCATTTTCATATCAGAACGTTGTGCCAATTCTATGCCTAAAGCGCATCCGACCGCCTTGGGTAAATGACTGGCGATTGTACTGGTTTGTGGAATCACCCATAAGGGTTTAGAGCCCCATACTTTATGCCTGCCACCGGAAGCTGGATCATTTTTACTGGCTGCAAACGATAAACATGTGTCCCAAATCGGGTCTATATCGTTAACTTGCCTAGACCTTTCCATCATTAAAGCGCCGCTGCGATAATGTAAAAATGCCGGGTCAGTATGCCTAACTAAATCACCTAACATTGCGTTGCCTTCATGCCCTGAAGAACCAATGGTATAAAAAACCTTATTTTCAAGCTTCAGTTTTCTTGCCATTAAGTCCAACTGTCGGGACCTGAGTTGAGATTCAAATAAATCAAGCAGCTTTTCAGGCGACAAACCACTTTGGGCAAGGCTTTTATTGGTAGAATCCGATTGGTAATTTTTAACAAATTCTATGAAATTTTGATCAACAACCTCTGCCCTATTGATGACCTTAGTTTGTTTTTTTGCCATAATTAAAAGGCATTTTTACCGGTAAGTTCGCGACCAACCACCAACTGATGAATCGTTTCAGTTCCTTCATAAGTGATCACACTTTCTAAATTAAGCATATGTCGAATGGCCGCATGCTCGGTTGTAATACCTGCACCACCTAGCATGTCTCTACATTCTCTGGCTACATCCAAAGCCATTCTGACGTTGTTCCACTTGGCCATTGAAATCTGAGTCGGTTGCAGTTGATTGGCATCTTTTAATTGAGCCAAGCGTAATGCGAGTAATTGTGCTGTGCTGATGCGACGTGACATATCTGCAAGTTTTTGTTGAATGATTTGATTTTCATTTAAACTGCGATCAAATAATATTCGCTCCTCAGTGTAATCAAGCACTTCTTGCAAACAAGCTTGGGCTGACCCAATTGGCCCCCAAGAAATTCCATATCGAGCATTTGACAGGCAGCTCAACGGCCCTTTTAAGCCAGTTACATGAGGTAATCGATTGGCATCTGGCACCTTAACATCATCGAAAAATAAAGCAGATGTGATTGAAGCACGCAAAGACATTTTGCGTTGTATCAGCTCAGTATCAAAACCAGGCATGTCTTTCTCTACAATAAATCCTTGTATACCCTCATCTGTTTGCGCCCAAACAATGGCAATACCTGCAATTGATCCGTTGGTGATCCACATTTTTGAGCCATTGAGAACCCAGTCACCTCCATCTCTTTTGGCATGGGTTTTCATTGATGCTGGGTCTGACCCTGCGTGAGCCTCTGTTAATCCAAAACATCCTATGATGTCCCCTTTGGCCATTTGCGGCAACCACTTTTGCTTTTGTTCTTCGCTGCCAAAAGCATCAATTGGAAACATGCACAATGAGCTTTGTACCGATGCGAAGCTTCTCAATCCACTGTCACCTCGTTCTAATTCTTGACATATCAAACCATACGAAGTGTAATTCAACCCGGCACAGTCGTAACCTTTTATGGTGCTGCCAAACAAACCCAAATCGGCCATTTCGGGTATTAAGTCCATTGGAAAATCATGCGCATCAAAAGCTGGCCCAATGATAGGCAATATGCGATCATCAACCCACCGACCAACAGATTCTTGCACCATCAACTCTTCTTCAGATAACAATGCTTTGATATTAAAAATGTCTAATTTGTCGATCTTTGACGGCATAGTTGTCCCCGCAATTTAAAATAGAACATTATTTTACTCGACCCAGATTGCAAGAGATAGAGGACTGGGAAAATTTATATCGAATTTTTAATTTATTGCATAAAAAAACCTCGAATATATTTTCTATATCGAGGTTTTTATTGCCTAGTTACTTACAATTAACACAGCATATTTGACTGGTTTTTATTGTTTTTTATTCGCAACATTTTCAGCCTTTTCCTGACCAGTATAAGTCAAGTATTTTGCCAATTCATCATCGTATTTTGTTCTGGTAGTGATTATTTCCGCAGATTTATCAGTGATAAATTGTTTTTGAAATTTTATTTGCTCCTTGACTTGTTCAATTTGCGACATGAATACATCAGACACCACTTCACCACTGCGCTCTTTATCAGCAGCCCTGCTCATCAGGTCTCTCTGGTTTTTCTCTTGAATCACCAAGTTACTCTGAGCTGTTTCAATATTTCTCTCGATCGCTGAAATACGTTCTTCCTTCAATCGTGTAATTTGGTCAGCACTAGAGTAAGACATCAATATGGCATTTCGTTCCTTGGCCATTCTTTCAGCCTCTATCGCTTCTTGTTTGGCCTGTTCTCTTTGTTTTTTTAATTCATCTGCTTTTGCCAATTTTTCTTCGTCAGTTAAGTCACGTTCAACTTTTTCTTTGACCACACCTTGATCACTCAATTTTTCATGCGCATTTTTAATTTGATCTGGTGGCAATTTATCGCTGTAATGAACTTTACCGTTTTCATCTACCCACTTATATAGTTTGGCATTTAAATTCAAACCAAACATACATAACATTAAAATACTTAATATATATTTTTTTTTCATACTTCTTCTAACCTTCGCTGACTTTTTCAGCAACCTTAATGATAAATAATAAAACCAGTTTAATTCAGTGGTTTTATAAGATTATAAACGAGTTGTATTCAATTTATTCAATATCTCACAACAGTTAATAATTTATTACTTTAATTTATACTTGATGTGACCACTCTTTAACAGCAGAGTTTCTCAAGTTCAAGATTGTTTACAATGTTTCACCTATAAAATACTACCTGCTAAACACAGCCATTGACTCAACATGCGAAGTATGTGGAAACATATCCATCACGCCAGCTGATTCAAGGGTAAAACCAAGTTCATTTACCAGCCTATCTGTATCTCTGGCTAAACTGGCAGGATGACAAGAAACATACACCAATGTTTTGGCAGATGTGGCTGCAATTAAAGGCAGTATTTCCCAAGCACCGCTTCTGGGCGGGTCGATTAAAACTTTGGTATAGGGTTGTTGAAACCATTCACTGTTTTCATGATCTTGAGTTAAATCAGCTGCATAAAACTTAACGTTATCTAGTTCATTCAATGTTGCGTTGTGTATGGCCCTATCTACCAACTGTTGATCCCCTTCCACACCAATCACTTGATTTGCTTTCATTGCCATTGGCAAGGTGAAATTGCCTAGCCCACAAAATAAATCAAGCACCACATCATCTTTATCTAGGTTCATTATTTGCATGGCTTGGACAATCATTTTTTCATTCATTTTGCGATTGACTTGAATAAAATCATTAGGCAAAAACTCGTAGCGTAAGCCATACTCAGGTAACTTAAAATCTAAAGCATCAGCATACTCTTCTAGTGCCACCACTGTATTTGGTCCTTTCGACTGAAGATAAATTTGTAAATTATGCTGTAGGGCAAAATGTTTAATATGCTCCATATCTTCTGCCGCAAAGGGCTTCATGTGGCGAATAATTAATGAAATTGCACCATCGCCCATAGAACATTCAACTTGAGGTATAAATGCTTTGATGGTCGTTTGAGCAAATAAATCGGCCAGCGGTTGGAGTAGATCAGCCAATGACTTTTCCAACACTTTACAATGATTCATATCTGCCACAAAGCGGCCATTTTTTTCCCTGAAACCAACCAACATTTTATCTTTTGCTGTCACCCATTTAGCACTCAATCTGGCTCTGCGGCGATAATTCCAATGAGAGTCAGATAATGGATCAATCCAGACTTTAGGTTTTACATGGGACATTTTATGAAAGTTACTCTTTAAGGTATTGAACTTAAAGTCAACCTGTTTATCTTCATGCAAATGCATCATAGAACAACCATTACAAACGGTATAAAACTCACATTTTGGTTCTACCCTGTCTTTTGAAGGCTTCAATATTTCAATCGCCAAAGCTTCATTGTAATTTCTGGTTTTACGATTGAGTTTTGCCATCACCACTTCACCAGGTAATGCATTTTGAACAAACACCACCTTATCGTTCCATTTAGCTACACCACGCCCATCATGGGTTAAATCTTCAATGCTCATTTCAATGGGTTCTTGTGGTAGCTTAGCCCGAGATCTTCTTCTACCCATCTTTATATTTCCTCGGGTTTAGCTTTGTTCTCTGATCTCATCATTATTTTTTTAGCCATTGACCTGCTGCATTTTGATAGGACCACCCTACTTTGGCTTGTGCCATCCATTGTTTCACCCAAGCAGTTCGTATTTGATCTTCCCATTCAGGGTGGTTATTCGCAATAGCCACTTCTCGATACAATGCGTTTCTGTCTCTATTCTCATCAGCCACTACTTTCTTGATGACTTGTCGATCTTTTAACCCTAACTTGCCAGCATCAATAATCTCAACCAAACCTGTATTGGTAAAGCCAATTACATTATTGTCTAAATGACCTCTGAGTGAATTATTCATTCTATCAATCATTTTCTTCTTTAAACTGGTGATCGCAGGCGAAGATAAATTGATATCTGCTTGTGCATGTGCACTGGATATAAACCAATTTATGGGGTTTAAATTAATGACTATACTGCGCATAAAATTACCGTCAATTAACCCAGTTTGGTCATCTTGGCCATTTCCAGCTTCTTCTCTGAGCACATCTTCAACGAACTCTTTAGCAGCAGACTCAACTTCCGCAGCCGGAAAATATACATTAATGGTGACACATGCCGCAATAAATACGAATGAACCCACCAGCATAGATTTTGACCATTTATTCATCATAAAACCCTGTGATTTAAAATGGATTCATTATACAACGTGATAATTAATCTAAACTGAATCTTTTATGATTTATTCACCCATCATAATTGGCGTTTAACAATCGGCTAATGAATTCGTCCCAATTGATTGTCCTCACGAAACCAACAATATTTATATTGGGGATGCCACCACCTTCCACAATTGTAAACTGGTTATTTTGATTTTTTATGCCGCCTATTTCACACACTGAATTGTGTAATTTACAGCTCAATTTTATTTTTTTGTACCTGAAATCGTCAAAGAAGCGAAGGAATGTTTTCGAGATAGCACCCTGTATACCTCCTAATGAGGAAATATTGTCAATGGCGCGTTGACTGATTGTTTGTTTCACGCCCTTTGCCTTAACCGTAAATACTTCAGCATCTAAACGATCTGTTTTCCAGTTAGTGATTCTTAAATCATCAATAATTCCTGATAACTTACCCGTTATTAGCCCAAAACCAAATGTCTCAGTCAATAAAGATAAGTCAAAACCATCGAACTTAACATCCGCAGCTATCACTGGGGCCACTCCAAAAAGGCGTTCTAAAGAAAGATTGTCAATTAACATATTCCCCGCAAAAACATCTAAATCCAGTGCACCTAGAAACTTAATGACCTGGCCTTGTTTAACCATTCCAGGTATCTCTCCACTGATACTGCCTGCCATGATTGGCCAACCCATTTTTTCTGTAATCAGTTTGAGCGATATGGGTAAGATATTGGCATATAAATTCATCTCTATAGATTCTGAAAATAATTCATCAAGTTTAAGTTGACCCAATTGAATCGCACCATTAAATACCGGAAAATCATGAGTACCTATCAACTCAAAATGATCTTGGGAAAAGTTAAATGTGATGTTTGCCGCATTCACTGGCAAGCCTGCTAATAACAATCCTTGCCAAGACAAGCTTGAATCATCATTCGCTTGGCTTTGATGCCAATCTACTCGGCCATTCAAAGCTTCTGCAGCAATTTTCCTGGGTTCGTTCAGAAAATAATAATCATTAAATGTTAAATTCCATTGGTCAAATGGCTCTGAATCCGATGTTGCAATCACTTCAAACTGTCCTGACATGCCGCTTTCACCAAAACCATAAATACCTAAAACGCTGCCTAATATATGTTGATTAAAGTGGTGACTGTCGATAACCAAAGCCCTTAGGTTGGGGTTACTCCATTCAAATGAATTATTCAGGCTTGCATCTAACGACAATGCCAATGATTGCTTATTGGTTAGTTCCGCCGCAATTAAATACCCAGCTGATTGCCAACTCAACTGACCATCAATAGTTATCGGATAGCCGGAAAAGTCAACATACACCTCATTGAACAACATTTCTCCCGTATTCAATTGCAAATGGTAGTTGATCAACTGTTGATCTAAGTCTAATTCAAACTTAAATTGCCCGGCTAGTTCAGCAACAATCACATCATTTGAATACTCATAACTCAAACCATTGAATGTAATATCATCTATTGTCTTAAGCGTTAACTCATCAAAGTCGAATAACAACTGACCATCAAAATCGCCAACAGGTAAATCGCTTATTGGAGTATTGAGCTTCAGCAAATCAATCAAGCTAGTTAGTTTTAATTGTTTCAGTTTGATTTGCCCTGTTCTATTTTCAGACGACAATGAAACTGTCAGCTGTTCATCTATACTACTCACGAGTAACTGCCAGAAGGACTGCCGAAAATCAAAGGTACTATTTAATTTTGTCAGATAAATAGTATCACCGTAGTCAAACGACAATTTGGCATCATGGCATTGATGAATTGGATATAGGCTTATGGTTTTAGGGCACTGGTAGCTGATATTTTCTATCAATAGATCATCCTGCCAAGTAAAAGAATCTATTAAAAGCTGAACACCAGTGGCTTCATTACTTATCGAAAGTTCCCCTAACTGCCAAGCAGCCTGTTCCTCACTGTTGACAGTCGCAGCTAAAAACAGCAGTGTCATCACTGAAGACAAGACAGGCTTCCAACAAAGAACTTGCAATCTATGTTTTTTCACTTTATTCTTTGCTGACAAGGACACTGGAGCCATCTTAATGGATAAACATCATATTCTAGTTGTTGATGACAACCACATCAATCGACTTTTTTTTCAATCATCACTGAAAAAGTTAAATGTCCAAGTAAAATTAGCTGAAAGCGGTTTTGATGCTTTAGAAATTTGTCGTCAGCAATGTTTTGATTTAATTCTGATGGATATTCGGATGGATGGTATGGATGGCATGCAAACTGCGACAGCCATCAAAGCACTTAAAGAACATCGAAACACCCCCATATTAGCTGTTTCAGCTGAAAGGTTTGAATTTGAACAGCATCCAGAATTTGAATGCAGCTTATTAAAGCCTATACGTCAACAAGATTTAAAACAAATTATCTACTCCTATCTCCCTAACAAGCCTGATAACTTTGTAATTTTTGATGAAAAATCAGCCTTAAAAATATCTCACGAGGATCCTGACATTGTTAACAAGTTGAGGAAGTTATTAATCCAACAATTAATCGATGAATGGCAACAAATCAATTATTTATATACGCAGCAAAATTGGTTCGAACTGAACAATCTATTACATAAACTACTGGGATCTGCCAAAATTTGTGCCGCGAGCTTATTAGTCCATCAAATCAAAAATCTTAAAACCAAAATAAAAACCAACAAGCAAGATAACTTTGATTTACAACAATTAAAACTAGCTATAGATAAAACCATCCAGTTTGATGACATTTGATATTGACACAATGCTTAGGGGCTTAAATCAAGTGCCCACTTTATCCTTAACTTGTTCTTTGAGGTCTTTACCTGGTTTAAAATGAGGAGCGTACTTAGCACCTAAAGGAACAGGTTCACCCGTTTTGGGGTTGCGGCCCATACGTGGATTACGTTGTCGTAATGTAAAACTACCAAAACCACGAATTTCAATGCGATCACCATTAGCAATGGTCGAACTCATGTGATTAATGATTTCCCTGACTGATAAACTGATATCAGATTTAGACAATTCACTGCCTTCAAATTGTGCAGCCAGTAAATTTATCAGTTCGGAACGTGTTATTGAATCTTTCATTGCATACAATTATAACTAAACTATTGAAAAGGAAAAGATAATTATTCCACAAAAACGAAAAAAGGAATCGAATGATCACTCGATTCCTTTTCGTATATCACAAGAGTTTATAGATTAATCATCCATTTTCTCTTTCAACAAATCACCTAAGCTGGTGGTACCTGATGAACCTTTCTTGTATTCATTCAATACATCATTCAACTCATCAGATTCTTTGGCTTTGATTGACAATACCATCATTTTCTTGCGACGATCCATTGAAACAAATTTTGCTTCAACTTCATCTCCAACGGCAAGTACAGCACTGACATCATCGGTGCGTTCTTTGGCTACATCAAATGCTTTGATGACACCATTAACACCTTCTTCAAGTTCAATAATGGCTTCTTTTTCATCCACTTCGATCACCTTACCTTTGACCAAAGAGCCTTTAGGGTTATTAGCTACAAATGAACCAAATGGATCTTGTGCCAACTGTTTAATACCCAAAGAAACACGTTCTCTTTCTGCATCAATAATCAACACAGTGGCTTTAACCAAATCACCTTTCTTGAAGTTTCTGATGGCAGTTTCACCCGCTTCATTCCAAGAGATATCAGACAAGTGAACCAATCCATCGATACCACCTTCAAGACCAATAAAGATACCAAAATCTGTGATTGATTTAATTTTACCTTCGATCACATCACCTTTCTGAGCGTTCTCAGAGAAAATAACCCAAGGATTAGGTTTACATTGCTTCATACCTAATGAAATACGACGTTTATTTTCTTCGATTTCTAAGATACAAACTTCAACTTCATCGCCAGGTTGTACTACTTTAGCCGGATTGATGTTTTTGTTAGTCCAATCAATTTCAGAAACGTGAACCAAGCCCTCAATGCCATCTTCAATTTCAACAAAACAACCATAGTCAGTAATGTTAGTAACGTTACCGAAATGACGCGATCCCACAGGGTGACGACGTGATAAGTCTTTCCAAGGATCTTCACCTAATTGTTTCAGACCCAGAGACACTCGTTGTTGTTCTTTATCAAATTTCAAAACTCTGACTTCAAGTTCTTGACCGATTTCAACCACTTCTGATGGATGATTCACACGCTTCCAAGACATATCTGTGATGTGCAACAAGCCATCAATACCACCTAAATCTAAGAAAGCACCATAATCAGTCAAATTCTTAACAATACCTTTAACAATCACACCATCTTCTAGTGAATCAAGCAATTTATCACGATCTTCCGAGTAATCAGATTCAACCACAGCACGACGTGAAACCACGACATTATTGCGCTTTTGATCTAACTTAATGACTTTGAATTCCAAGTCTTTACCTTCCAGGTAACCAGGATCACGTACCGGTCTAACATCAACCAAAGAACCAGGCAAGAAGGCTCTGATGTCTTTCAGTTCAACAGTGAATCCACCGCGAACTTTAGATGTGATTTGACCAATAACGATTTGATCTGTATCCATAGCGATTTGTAATTGATCCCAAACCAGCATGCGCTTGGCTTTCTCACGAGACAATACGGTTTCGCCGAAACCATTTTCATATTTTTCCAAGGCGACTTCTACAACGTCACCAATTTCAACTTCATCACCAAACTCTTCTAAGTCAATCACACCTTCAGATTTCAAACCTGCATCAACCACAACGTTGCCTTTTTCAATATCAACGACTGTGCCTTTTACGATGGTGCCTGGGACGATGCTTTTACTGGATAGCTCGGATTCGAGCATTGCTTCAAAATTATCACTCATTATTATATTTTCCGATAAAACATTAAGGTCTGTTTTATCTTAAGTCATCTGTATCAGCTTGCCTGATACTCGTTAAAATACAATTCAGAAAATTATTTTTCTGAATCAATCATTAAGTTTTGTTCAACCAAATTCATCACTTGAAGCAAAACTTCTTCAATACTTAAGTCACTGGTATCAATCACAAAAGCATCTTTAGCTGGCACCAAAGGCGCCACTTTGCGGGTTGAGTCTCGTAAATCACGAGCCTCTATGTCCGCTAAAAGCGCGCGGATTTTAACATCTACACCCTGCCCTTGCAATTGTTTATGACGCCTTTTGGCACGTTCTTGTGCATTTGCGGTTAAAAATACCTTTATTGGGGCTGATTTAAACACCACAGTACCCATGTCCCTGCCATCAGCCACTAAACCTGGCGGTTGCTGAAAGGCTTTTTGACGATACAACAAAGCTGCTCTTACTGCAGCTATAGGCGCTACTTTTGATGCCACATCACCACATTGTTCACTGCGCAATTGATCATTAACCACTTCGCCATTTAACTTAATTTGCACAGCACCATGATCATCAATATCAAAGTTCAAATCTAGAAGGTGAGCCAGCTCGATTAACTTATGCTCATCATCTACATCAACAGCGTCTTTCATAACCTGCAAAGCCATGGAACGATATATCGCTCCAGAATCCAAAAGGTGCCATCCTAATTGTTCAGCAATTAAAGCACTGATGGTTCCCTTCCCAACGCCAGAGGGGCCGTCAACAGTGATCACAGGAACTGGCTTGGTTACTGGAATACCTAACTGTTTAAGTAAATCAAAAAACTCTGGGAACGAGGTGCCAATATTATGACAACCTTTAACAACAATATCTTGATCCTGACTTAAAGCACCTGCCAATAAAAAACTCATGGCACAACGATGATCTCCATGACCATCCACAAAACCTGAATCCAACTTACCACCATTGATGACTGCACCATCTGTTAACTCATCACATTCGATACCCAAAGATTTCAAGCCATTAATCATCACAGTGATTCGATCACTTTCTTTGTGGCGCAACTCTTCAGCACCTGTTAACTTTGTTTGGCCTGTAGCCAAAGCTGCAGCAACAAAAAGAATGGGAAACTCATCAATCGCACTGGGAATCAAGTCATGCGGGATTTCTATACCATTGAGTTGTGACGATTGAACCCTGACATCAGCAACTGGCTCCCCTGCTTGGTTTCGAATATTAGCCAAATTCAACTGACCACCCATGGCTTGTAATATTTTAATTACACCATTTCGTGTCGGATTGACGCTGACATTTTCGATCACAAAATCTGCATTAGGGTGACATAAGCCCAGCACCATAAAAAATGCCGCTGATGAGATATCAGCTGGCACTTGAATATTCTGTCCTTCTAGTCTAGGAAAGCCTTTAACCGTGACTTTAAGCCCATCTACTGTGACATCAGCGCCAAACCCTTTAAGCATGGTCTCTGTGTGATCTCTGGATTTTTTTGGTTCAATAACTGTTGTTTGTCCATCGGCATATAAACCAGCAATTAATACCGCTGACTTAACTTGTGCACTTGCTATGGGACTTTGGTAATCCACAGGTGTTAGGCCTGCTGATGCCTTAAACTGTAGTGGCGCTTTGCAATCATTTGACTCAATCACTCCACCCATAGCAGTTAAAGGTTTGATGACTCGTCCCATTGGCCGTGAAGACAGAGATTCATCACCTATCAATACACTGTTGAATGTTTGTGCCGCCATCAACCCAGACAACAAACGCATGGCAGTGCCCGCATTGCCACAATCCAGGTTCTCATCTGTCGCTTTCAAGCCATGCAAGCCAACACCGTCAATGATAACTTGAGCTCCTGAATCATCAATACCCACACCTAAACTTTGCATGATTTTCAAAGTAGCCAAACAATCTTCAGAACGTAAAAAACCATTCACTACAGTGGTACCTTCAGCAATCGCGCCAAATATGATGGAGCGATGAGAAATTGATTTGTCACCCGGAACAGTAAAATAGCCACTCAGTTGTGGTGAAAAGTTCAGACTGAATATGTCTTTTGCATCAATATCAACCACAAACTTGATCCATCACAGCAACCATACGTTGCATTTCAGGCTCGGATCCAATAGTAATTCGCAAACAATCAGGCAATCCATAATTAGCGACAGGTCGAGTAATCACACCCAGTTCCAGCATTTTCTGGTAAATGGGCATGGCGTCTTGACCAAAATCCACCAACAAAAAGTTGCCTTTAGATGGCACATAACGCAAATCAAGCGCCTTACACTGTTCTTCCAACATGGCCATACCTGTGGCATTTACTTGCATTGAGCGCATTAAGAATTCATCGTCATTGATGGCAGCTTCAGCAGCAGCTAGTGCAAGAGAGTTTACGTTAAAAGGCTGTCTTATCCTATTGATAATATTAGCTATATCTGGATTACTTAATGCATAACCCACCCGAAAACCTGCCAAACCATATGCTTTAGAGAAAGTTCTGGTAATCACCAAGTTTTTAAACTCATTGAGCCACAAACTCCCATCCACCCTTTGATCCTCAGGTGCATATTCCAAATAAGCTTCATCGAGCACCACTATGACGTTTTCAGGAACTTGTTGAATAAACTGGTACAACTGTTCTTTCCCTATAAAAGATCCTGTGGGGTTATTTGGGTTAGCAATAAAGATCAATCTGGTTGAGTCATTGATGGCAGCTTTCATGGCAGGCAAGTCACAACCTAAAGGCATATCAGCATCCCAAGATGTTGCATCTATCATTTGATGTTTAGCACCCACGGCTTGTACTGCGATCGGATAAACAGCAAAACTGTATTGCGAATATATGGCACTGTACTCTGGGGTTAAAAAAGCTTCAGCCAACAACACCAGCACATCATTAGAGCCGTTGCCTAATGTAATACAATCCATTTCAATGTCATGCTTTTTAGCCAATGCTTTTTTTAAGGCGAAACCATTACCATCAGGGTAAAGCGCTAACTCTGACATTTCATTCTGAATGGCCTGCATGGCTTTCGGACTAGGTCCCAGGGGATTCTCATTGGATGCCAACTTAATGATGTTGTTTATGCCCAGCTCACGTTCCAGTTCTGATATAGGTTTACCTGGTATGTATGGATTAAGTTTTTGTACGCCAGGTACGGCCATTTTTTTAAAATCAGTCATGAATTACAAGGCTTAAGAAGAATGGCATATTTTGCCTATTCAACCCATATAAATCAAGCCAAACCCAAGAAGCTTTACTTAAAGCAACCCAGATTTATTCATCAAAACCATAAGCAAAAATAATATCATTCGTAGCCTCTCCAGCAGTCCCAATGATTAACTCTGTATTGTTATCCAGATCCGGGTCATAATTAGGGCCTAAAATTGAAGCAGCAAAATCAAAAGAGCCAGCTTCAATGATGCGATAAACCAAGGTCATATTTTCTTCTTGAAAAAAAGCCATGTCACTTAATGTGCATGACTCAGAGGAACATATATTACCTGACATCCACTGTAACTCTAAATTACTGGTGTCTACCATTATATCCACATCTTCAGTAGTATCTATCCCACCGTTAACCGCCCTGATATTAAACTCTGTGTCTTGATTTTCATAAAAAGGTGGCTCTGTCACCAAATCTGCAGACAAACTCAAGTTACTTTGTTGATTTAATGGGTGAGTGATAATGGCCTCATTATCAGACAGCTCTGGGTCCACTTGTCCTGGTTGTACAAAAACCCTGTGACTTGCAGTATTTATAATTCCAGGCCCAATTGTGTTAGTTGCAATAGGGGCAAAATACTCAAGGGTAATTTCTATGACTTCACCTGCTTGTAATGATGGAATGGTACAAGGTATAAATGAACAACCCACCGCATTTATAAAAGTAGAGTCTGGGAATTCAGACCAAATTTTCACATTGGAAGCGTCTTGAAATCCACCGACTATTTTAACGCGATATATTAAATATTGATCACTGAATATTGGCGGACTTTGATCTAATGTCATCGTAACACTGATATCAGCTTCATTCACAGCTCCCGCATTTTGCTGATCATCAATGTTATCAAGTAAATTTATGTCTAATAAATCTGATCGCACTGCACCAATCGCATCAAATTGAACAGACATTAATGATTTAAGCTTTTGCAAATGGAAATCAATAATAAAAATGATCGTTGTTTGTTTGGAGTAAACAATGTTCTTTGGCATCTTTGCTCAATTGAGAAATTTACTTCCTTATTTTTTTCATAATTCAACATTAAGATTGCCAGCAAATAAAATGCTAAAAATCACATATATTTGAAATTAATTTAATTAATATATGTCTTCTAAAAAATTTGAATCAAAATATAAAAATGTCACTAAAAAAATCACTCGTTTCATTATTGATTGTAGTTGTAACAGGTTCTTTGGTATGGTTTATTTTCAACAACAAGCCCACTGCCAAAAAAAAGGACGCACCGAAAGCACAATCTATCAAAGTTGAAGCCATCTCACCCATTTCTGAGAAATATCAAATTTGGGTGCCATCTTATGGAATTGTACAACCTAAAACTCAAAGTCAATTAATAGCGCAGATTTCTGGTCAAGTGATCAAAGTTTCCGATCAATTCAGGGAAGGTGCTTTTTTCTCTAAGGGTGATGAATTATTGGTGATTGATGATGCAGATTACCTGGCTGCATTAGCCATAGCAAAAGCAGAATTAAAACAAGCAGAGTTTACTTACCAAGAAGAAGTTGCCAGTGCTGAACTGGCAGTGAAAGATTGGTATAAATTAGGAAACAAGAAAGAACCGCCTTCTCTGGTCGCCAGAGAACCACAATTAAACTCTGCACTTTTTGGGCTAGAAGCCAATAAAGCTAAGGTGATACAAGCTGAATTAAATTTTAAAAGAACTAAAATAATCGCTCCATTTGACGGCAGGGTTTTAAGCTTGGATGTCAATGTTGGTCAAGTGGTCAATAATGGCTCAATACTTGGGTCGGTCTTTGCCACAGATGCAGTTGAGGTTCGTTTGCCAATTAAACAAAATGACCTGGCATTTATCAATTTGCCGGAAACTTATCGAGATGTTGGAACTGTTGGCCAGGCAGATAAAACTCAAGTTTTGCTGCATGCCAACATTGGACTTAAACAACAAAACTGGGAAGCAGAGTTGGTTCGAGTTGAAGGCGTTGTTGATGAACAAACCAGACAAATATTTGTTGTCGTTGAAGTTAACGACCCCTACAAATTTGTTTCACAAGAGTCCTCTCCACTCAAAGTAGGCCAATTTGTGAATGCCAGAATTCAAGGCGTAGAAATTGACAATACAATCGTTTTACCCAGATCAGCTGTCTCTGCATCAAACACCATCAATGTGATCAACAATGGTGTGCTACAAAGAAAAAGTATTCAACCACTGTGGCAAGATGAAACAAACATTGTAATTAACAATGAATTTGAGTCAAGTCAAAAAATTTCAGTCACACCGTTAAATGACTCAGTCAGTGGTACACAAGTTGAAATTTTAGATCCAAATTCTAAACAAAACTCTCAGCCACCAAAAAAAAATCGCAAGCGAGATAAACAATGAATACAGGATATATAAGTTGGTTTGCTAAAAACCATGTGGCGGCGAATTTATTGATGGTAAGCATTGTTTTTATCGGCTTAATGTCTTTAAAAACCAGGTTGCCACTTGAGGTTTTTCCCTCTGTAGAATTAGACATAGTCAATATCAACACGACATTACCAGGTTCAACGCCAACCGAAACCGAACAAGGCATCACCATTCGCGTAGAAGAATCAATCAGTGATCTTGAAGGCGTTGACTCAATCACGTCTCGTTCTGGTGAAGGTTTCTCACGCGTTTCTGTTGAACTTTCAAATGGGTATGACACACAGGCACTTTTGAATGAAATTAAAAATCGAGTTGATGGTATCAATACCCTTCCTATTGATGCCGAAAAACCCTTGGTCAGTAAATCCACCAGACGCAGAGAAGTCATATCAGTGGTGGTTTCAGGAGATGTAACAGAAACTGAACTCAGACAAGTGAGTGAAAAAGTCAGAGATGACATCATAGCAATAGATGGTATCACCCAAGTCTTTTTAGAAAATGTACGCCCTTTTGAAATTTCCATCGAAGTGATTCAAGAAACACTGAGGGAATATGGTATTAGTAT
>CAZVZJ010000045.1:0-29273 GCA_964631055.1 uncultured Marinicella sp. | reverse complement strand
GTGGCATTGCTGGCTGTGGTTGCTTTGTTTCTGCATTCCAACGGCAATGACGACAAACAAGAAAAATTACTCACACAGCGAACAGCTAACACCATACCATGGGGGGTGCTGTTATTGTTCTCCGGTGGCATGGTTATTGCCGCAGCTTTCAAAAGCACTGGCCTTAGCGCCTTATTGGCAGAGCAATTATCATTCTTACATGATGTGCACTTATTTGTTTTGATCTTGACCATTTGTGTGGCCATCACACTCTTAACTGAAGTGACCAGTAATACCGCCACCACCGCCATACTGATGCCGGTATTGATGTCCGCTGCCGAAGCCATGGGTATCGACCCTTTGAAAATCATGATTCCAGCTGCAATAAGCGCCAGTTGTGCCTTTATGTTACCCGTAGCTACAGCACCCAACGCCATTGTATTTGGCTCAGACCGGATACCCATAAAAAGTATGATGAAACAAGGTTTCAAACTCAACTTAATCGGCGCGTTGGTGATATCATCCGTGGCGACTTGGTGGTTATGAAACAGAAATCTTCACAGGGCTCTTCTCAAGTAAAAAGGCCATCTCAATCAACACAAATCATAAATTGGATTCACAGTTTCAAGACAGGAATATTCAACCTCAAACTTTTGATTCCTATATGAAACTAACACCAAGAGCACTCTTGCCTGCTAAAAACGAAAGTTACACTTGTAGGCAAAAGATCAAAACTTCTTTTAAAAAATATTGGCTTGCTATCATATGTGGGCTGAGCACTGCTTAAAGACTGACTATCGTTTAGGTGTATACACCATAAATTTCACGCAGTGTTCATCTTTTAACAATAGCTGAACTGATTCAGGATATTCCCATTGAATACCGTAAAAAACCCTCAGAAGTGACGGCATATCAAGGTGGTTCAGAGCAGCCATAAAAACATCACATTGCATGGCCTTTCCACCGCCTGCACGACCATCAACTTGAACCAAAACACCACTGCCATGATTGACTTGCAGATAATGATTCAAAATATCGACATTCGGATGCATGCCATCTTGACTTGCACCATCGTCGATGGCTGTAGTTAGAATTATATCTGTAATGTGACTCACAAGCCTTCTCCAAAAATTCATCCGCCTTTTCAGCAATCATCACAACAGCAAGTTAGTACAAATTTATTTTGGGTATTAACTCATACCTTGCTAACTATTTTGTTGCTAAGCCATATTTTAAAATACATGACGAAAAGACAAACTTCTGTGATTACAGCAAGTAAAATCCCAACACCCGCAAAACCACGTAGATATTCAAAAAAACCAAGAATAGCCAACGCCAGCATTGATGTAGCCAAGCCCAAACAAATCGCCTGCCTAGACTCTGAATGGGAAGCGTTTCGACCGACCCAAGTCAGCACAGAAATCCCCAGAAACAACATGGCAGCTCTTCTGCCAAAAAAGAAGGCCAAGCTATTATCATCAACATTAAACAGCTCAAATATGACTTCAGGAACAGATAAAAGAATCACACATAAAACCAATGCAACCACTGCTGTAATCATACTGACTGTTTTGAATTTAAACATACTCACCCATAGTTCATTTTTTTGGAGCCTTGCCTTGAGATTTCGATCCTCCGGTAACTACTTATCATACGCCATATGTTCAACATCTTATTTACAAAATCAATGGCTTTTCTGATCATTAACTTTTCCCAGCATCAAACGCCAAAACTTGCTTGACCTGATCTTTACCTAACAAACACATCAAAAGTCGATCAACACCAACGGCTACACCTGAACAATCTGGTAAGCCATGAGCCAAAGCATCTATCAAGTGATCATCAATCGGCAATTCTGATTTACCCATTGCCAGACGATTTTGGTTGTCTTGCTCGAATCGCTTTCTTTGTTCGTCAGCATCAGTTAATTCTTGGTATCCATTAGCCAGCTCTACGCCTCCCCATAAAAACTCAAAACGCAAGCACCGATCTGAATGCTTTGGATGGACTTGAGATAATGCCGCTTGTTCAACGGGAAAATCATGAATCAAGTAACCCTGATCTTTTTCCAACAAAGGTTCCAATTGCACAGCAAACATAAAATCCAGCGCAGCCGTTCGTCCCAAAGCATCACCATGATAGCCTCCTGCTCTGGCCAATTCGTTCAAATCATCATCACTACAATTAAATGGGTCGACAGACAGTTTATCAAGAAATAATTGCTGATAAGAATAGGTGTTCACGGTCATGGCTTCGATGCCAAACCCTGCTCTTAAATGCTGCACTAAATCAACCACTTCAGTCATCAACTGTTGCATCTTAAAATCTAGCCGATACCACTCAAGCAGTGTAAATTCAGGGTTATGTAAACGGGTTGATTCGCCTAAGCGAAATACTTTAGCTATTTCAAAAATGTCGCCACTGCCGCTGGCCAATAATCGTTTGTGAAAAAATTCAGGCGAAGTTCTTAAGTAAGCGTGCTGGCCTTCGCTTTTAATGGCTTGTGTATGAAACACTTCAATATGCAAATCGGTATTGGCTGCTGATGACAAAGTAGGTGTTTCAACTTCAAGCACCTGTCTTGATTTAAAAAAATCACGAATTTCAGACAATAAAAAAGCCCGTTGACGCAACACGCTCAACGGGCCATTAAATGACCAGCTTTCAGATTTATTTTTTAACACGGCTCACGTATTCACCAGACCGGGTATCAACTTTAATGACTTCTCCTTGAGGCACAAACAAAGGTACGTTTACAACAGCACCCGTTTCCAAAGTAGCGGGTTTACTACCACCACCTGAAGTATCTCCTCTGACTCCAGGGTCTGTTTCCGTGATAAGCAGTTCAACAAAATTAGGTGGGTCTACTGTCAAAGGCACATTGTTCCACAATGTCACCATACAAATGTCTTCCTCTTTTAGCCACTTGGCATTTTCACCTACAGCGGTATCATTGGCTTCAAATTGTTCAAAAGAATTGGGATCCATGAAATGGTAAAACTCACCATCATTATATAAATACTGCATTTCGGTATCTATCACGTCAGCAGAGTCAACTTTTTCATTAGACTTAAAGGTTTTTTCAATCACCCTTCCAGTCTTTAAGTTACGCATTTTTACTCGATTGAAAGCTTGTCCCTTACCAGGCTTAACCTCTTGATTTTCTACAATATTGTAAGGATCGCCGTCAAACATAATTTTCAAACCATTCTTAAACTGTGATGTGCTGTAAACCGACATGAATATTCCTCAATGATTGTCTTCAAAGCGGCGAATTATATCACAGCAGTTTATGCAGCTCTGATAAATAGAAAACGCCCATCAAAAATAGATTGTGCGTGTTAGAATGCCCTACCAGTCAACAAGTAAATTGAATTAAGTCCGATATCCGCACAAATGCCCTATTCAAGACAAACTAAAAATTGGCAGCAACAATTACAACAAGCCCTGCTCAACAAGCACCCAAATCAAAGCAACAATCACAGCGAGTATTCGCAAGAGGCTAACAAGTTATTTCCTCATGTGATATCAGCAGAAATGTTGAACTTAATCGATCATTCAAAAGGTTTGGCGGATCCGATATTAGCACAATTTTTGCCCACCGCTGCAGAAAACATCAACTCAGCTGGCTACTTGAGTGACCCGGTTGGAGATCATGATGCCACACAAGTTCCTGGCTTGATTCACAAATATCATGGTCGGGTCTTGTTAATAGCCAGTGGCAGCTGTGCGGTCAATTGTCGTTATTGTTTTCGCCGCCATTTCCCTTACAGTCAAAGTTTTGCACCACGTAAGCATTGGCAAGCGAGTCTCGACTACATTGCAAACAACAGCAGTATTCATGAGGTGATACTCAGTGGCGGCGACCCGTTAACGCTAGACACCAAAACATTACAAGTTTTAAGTGACGCTTTAGAAAACATGGCACACATCAAAACATTGCGAATTCATAGCCGCATTCCGGTGATATTGCCAGCAAGAATAGACAACCAATTTCTTAACTGGGCCAACAACCTTACTCACAAGAAAGTCATGGTTTTGCATGTCAATCACAGCCAAGAAGTTGGTTCCCTTGCCCGCCAAAAAATATCTCATTTAAAACAAGCTGGTTTCACACTATTGAACCAAAGTGTTTTACTTAGAAACATCAATGACAGTGTGGAAGCACTGGCTGATTTATCGCATAAGCTTTTTGACCTTGGGGTGTTACCTTATTATTTACATCAAATGGACGCCGTACAAAATGCTGCACACTTTACGGTACCAGAATCGGAAACCATAAAAATCCACCAACAACTACAAGCTCAATTACCCGGTTATTTGGTGCCTAAACTGGTCAAAGAAGAGGCTGGCCAGAACAATAAAACCAGTTTATTTTAGGGAGACTCGGATCAAATACCAAACACCCCCTGTTCAGCATCATGCAATGGCATTATAATAGTCAGCTATGAGGTAATAAAATAACTCCATGGTTTAAAGTCTAAATGCCCGACTACAAACCCTGAATATTTACTATAAACTAACACAGAAGGAACAACACTTTGGCTGCTGAAAAATCAATCAATCTACTGATCATTCACCAATCTGAAGAAGAAGCAGAGCGCATCCTCTCATTACTCAGAAATTATCAAATAGCAGTCAGACCTGTTCGGTGTACCAATGAAGATGACCTGGTTGGTATTTTAGAAAGAAAGCCGCTAGATCTCGTACTGTGCCAACAACTACAAAATGAATTACCGTGCCAGACTGTTGTTGACCACATCAAACGTATGGGTGTTGATTTACCTCTGATTGCATTGTTAGGTGATTTTGATACAGACTTAATCACCGAAGCGATTGATGTTGGGGCTTCTTCATATTGCACCCCAAAATTACCAGACCATATGAGACATGTCATCTTGCGAGATATGAAAGCGCTGCGTGATAGACGAAAAAACATAACCATGGCTCTGGAGTTGAAAAACACAGAAAAACGCTGCAATTTATTGTTAGATTCATCTAAACAAGCCATCGCCTACATTCATGATGGCATGCATGTTTATTCCAATCAGTCATACCAGGAGTTATTCAAGTATGACGATTTTGAAGAGCTGGAAGTGACACCATTCCTAAACATGATTGCCAAGGATGACATTGCTCAAGCCAAACAAATATTGCGTGACATCAATAAAAACATCATGCCTGATGATGATTTGGAATTTAAATTGATCACCTCAGATGGTGAAGCCTTTGATGGCATAGTCAATATTTCGAAAGCCACTATTAACGGCGAAAAATGCGCTCAATTCATCATCAACATTCCTTCTGCTGACCCAGAAGTCGAAAAAGAACTGTTTGAAATTAAAAATAAAGATTTATTAACCAAGTTCTATAATCGCACATATTTCCATCAGCTACTTTCTGAATCTGTTGATGCTGCAAAAAACAAAGCCGGTGACAGTCTATTGATGGTAGGTATAGATGATGCTGATCGACATGAAAAAGAATTAGGCATAGGCAGTTTAGATCTTTTCATTGTCAGCATAGCAGAATTTCTAGAAACCAAACTAGGCAAAGACGTGGTTTATTGCCGTTACTCTGATACGACATTCATATTAAAACTTAAAACCACAATAGAAAATGCAGAAAAAGTGGCTGAAAAACTGCGCACCATGATCTCTGACCAAATTTTCAGCGCTGGTAATACTTCAGTGAATTGCACGGTGAGTTTATCGGTAACACAACTCACGCCACAAGTAGAGTCTGGTAGAGAAGTCATAAAGACTTTAAGTGACAACTTAAATACATTGCTTGAGTCCGGTGGCAATCAAATTAAAATATTTGACCCTGCTGAGGAAGAAAAACAAGCACGCGCTGCATCTAAAGCATGGATTGATCGCATCACCGATGGTTTAAAAAATGATAAATTTGTTATTCACTACCAACCAGTTGTTAATATTGATGGTGATGAAAAAGAATACTATGAAATATTGATCCGCCTCAAGGCCGAGGAAGACCAATTAATTTTTCCTCAACAATTTATACCCGTTGCAATTAAATATGGTTTTATTACTGAGATTGATCATTGGGTGATTAAAAAGGCACTACAGTCCATCAAATCAGCCAACAGTGAAGTGATGTTGTTCGTTAAGCTATCACATCAAACACTCACAGATGCAGCATTCCCTAACTGGTTGGCCGAACAATTCAAAAAAACTGGCGTTTCAGGCGATAAAATTGCTTTTGAAGTCAGAGAAAGTGAATTAGTCACCTATGCCACTCAAATGAAACCCATCATCAAATCAATCAAAGCCACTCATTGCAAAATTGTGGTTGAAAAGTTTGGTTCAGGCTTAAACTCATTCAGTATCTTAAAACATTTTCCAGTTGACCTACTTAAAGTTGACTCAAGCTTTATGGAAGATTTAGGTAACAACAAAGAAAATCAGGACAAGGTCAAAAGCATAGTTGACAAAGCCCACAATCAAGGCAAGCAAGTTATCTGCGAATTCATCGAAGACGCCTCAACCATGAGCATTATGTGGAAAATGGCGGTCAACTTTGTCCAAGGAAACTTCATCGCAGAACCAGGTGAGAAAATGGAGCAAGTTGAGTAAAAACACGTACCGTGGTCGTTTCGCCCCCTCCCCTACAGGGGATTTGCATTTGGGCTCTTTGACTGCGGCCATCATCAGTTATCTACAAGCAAGAGTCAATAATGGTCTTTGGTTATTAAGGATTGAAGACATTGATGAAACACGTAATATTGCGGGGGCTGATCTACAGATCATAAAAACTTTAAACCGTTTTGGCTTACATTCTGATGAAGATGTGCTTTACCAAACCAGTGAACAAAGACAGGTCGCTTATCAAAACGCCTATCAATTCCTTGAAAGCAATAAATTGACCTATCGCTGTATTTGTACACGCAAGCAGTTAGCCGGTCTTAGCACCTACCCTAATACCTGCAGAAACCAAAGCCATCCTATAGATTCATTACATTCAACAAGAGTCAAAACCACACATCAGTTTTTTGAATTTGAAGATCTTTTTCAAGGTCACCAAGTGCAAAACATTGCCGAACAATCAGGTGATTTTAACATCAAACGAAAAGATGGTTTATTTTGTTACCAATTAGCTGTGGTGATTGACGATGCAGATCAAGGCATTACTGAAGTAGTACGAGGTACTGACATCATGGACTCCACATCAAGACAAATGTATTTGATTAAGCAGCTCAATTTGGCGCAACCAAAATATGCTCATTTCCCAATCCTCGTTAATTTGGAAGGCATGAAACTCAGTAAGCAGAATCACAGCAAAGCCATCACTCATGAAGATCCTTATGAAACAACTCGACTGGTCTTAAAATTATTGGGACAACATCCGCCAAACCTTAAACAAAAAACCCAGTCAGCTTTACTGAACTGGGCCATAGAAAATTGGCAGCCTGAAAAATTATTCAAGCAAGCCAAAATCACTAATTGTCATCAATCACCTTGATTGGCTTCGTTAGACAGTTGTTCACAAAAATCCACATTAACCCCAGACACCCTTTGAATGTTAATTGAATTACTCAGAGACCCATCATTCAAAGTATATTCCAATACCCCAGTAGAACAGTTATTGAAAGTAATGGTTACTTCACCAACAGGTGTGGTAGAAACTGGTGCCGGGTCATCAAACAATCCACCACTGCTTTTAAATACATTTCCTACAAATTGATTTCCTTGATATGTACCGGAAGCTGTTAACCAACGATTTCCTGCGTCACCAACTGATGACGGCACTTCTGGATCAGGTAATACAGAATCGTAGGCAAACCAAGCCATGATCATGGTATCAGCACTTGGCAGCACTTCGAAATAAAAGCCTTGACCTAAAGTTCCTTGGTTTACCCATCCGCCAGAAATACCAGCACTGATCTGAAAGGTATCTGAAAGCACATAAGCTCTATTAATTTTCACAATATTTTCTTCTAATATGCCACTGGAGCCATCAGAATCGAACCTAAACAAGGGAAACTGTCCAAACACACCAGCAGGTGTGGCATTAAAATAATTTACCCGTAAAAAAGACTCAATGACATAAAGTGTTTCCATACCACTTGTCACTTCACCAAATACTGCAAAACCACCTGATTCACTTCCTATGTCAAGGCCTGTATTGTTGTTCATGTTAAAGAACCATTGACTGGTTGCCGAATTCAGATCAGATGTTCTGGCCATGGCGATTGTACCCGTCGTATTAGATATTTGTGCCTCATTAATTATGGGCGCATCAGTGGGAACACCTTGGAATGCATTATTACCCAAGAAATTATACCCGCCTCCTTGAATAATAAAACCTGGATCTGTTCTATGAATAACGGTGTCATCATAATCGCCTCGATTTACATAGTTTAAAAAATTTGCCACAGTAACAGGAGCCACATCTGGAAACATTTCTATTTCTATGTTGCCGTGATTAGTTTCAAATCTGACTACTTGCGCCATGGAAACCACTGTAAAGAATAAAGTTAATAATACTAAGGGCGTTTTCATATATAAAGATTTCATAGTTTTAATGCTCAAATTATTGGTTAGTAACTCCATAAGGCACATGGCCAGTGGCTGTGTGTTCAGATGCAGTTTTAACATAGGTTAACTGATCTTCAAAGAAAATATCGGCTTTAAATGACTGCAAAAATTTAGCTTTATCTTGACCACCTAAAAACAAGGCCTCATCAATTCGAATACCCCAATCTCTTAAAGTTAAGATTACTCGCTTGTGAGAAGGTGCTGATCGTGCTGTTACTAAAGCGGTTCGAATCGGAGACTTACCAGGTGCAAACATACTTTGTAAATCATGCAGTTTTTTCAGAAAAGCACTGAATGGCCCAGGGTTTAAAGGCTCATTTCGTAAATTATGTTCATTCCGTCGAAAAGCTTCTAATCCACCTGCCTGATAAATTTGCTCAGATTCATCTGAAAATAAAACGGCATCACCATCAAAAGCCACCCTCACTTGATCATCCATTTGAATAGCGGCTTTTCGAGTCATTAAATGCGCTGCTGCATAACCTGCATTAATGGCTCCAATCACATCGGCATGATGTGCTGAAAGAAATAGCTCAACACCGAAAGCAGACAGGTATTCATAAGGCGAACCACCATTTGTAAAAACTGCTCGAGATATATCTAAGTTGTGATGTTCAATCGAATTAAAAATTCGCAAACCCGTATCACCATTGTTACGGGACACCAAAACCACTTCCACTATGGACTCACCTGACTGAGGGTGTTTGACATTCAATAATTTATTCACCAAAGGAAATGCCACACCAGGCTCTAATGCGGTATCTTCATGTGCTAATTGGTGACTCCGATAAGCTTCTATTCCTTCGTCCAAGTAAATTTGATGGGAATCATTCAGATCAAACAATGTTCTGGATGATATGGCTAATGTTAACATCAAGAAAATTGCTCGTTGATTATACGATCTTCTAAATTATGTTTAGGGTCATACAAAGCACGTATTTTTATATCAGGGCACTCCTTAACAACCACTTTTTCCACATCTCTAATCTCGGTATTATCAGCAGTTGCTGAAACGGGTCTTTTTTGGTGATTTTTCACCAGAAATGTGACTTCTGCATGTGCAGGAATAATGGCACCTCGCCAGCGCCTAGGCCGAAATGGACTGATGGGAGTCAGCGCTAAAATCTGACTACCAAGAGGTATCACCGGACCATGGGCAGATAAGTTGTATGCTGTACTTCCAGCTGGTGTAGCCACCATCACACCATCACCTACCAAATTATTGATTTTTGATTGCTCATTGATTTTGATTTCAATGTGAGCCGATTGTTTGGTTTGCCTGAGCAAAGAAACTTCGTTGATGGCCAAAGATTCTGAAACTTCACCATTCACACCAGTTGCTTGCATCATCAATGGCCGCAAGACGGTTTCTTGCGCATCTGCGATGCGTTGAATAAGATCGTCATTATTGTAATCATTCATTAAAAAACCAACTGTCCCACGACGCAACCCAAAAAAAGGAATGTCTCTGTGCATAAATTGATGTAAACACTGCAGCATAAATCCATCACCACCCAAAACCACAATGACATCCGCATCTAGAGGGGCATGCTGACCATACAGAGCGACCAGTTCTGTTAAAGACTTTTGCGACTTTTCAGTTTCGCTGGCTAAGAAGGCTAATTTCATGGCAATAGTTTATCAAAACTTAAGGCAGATAGGGGCTCATAGAACGAGAGATCACTGTTGCTTCTCCTGTGTTATTCCTTTGCAATAAAGCATACATAAGAAAACGACTGCCCTCCATTTGAACCAATGAACTGGCTTGTAAATGTAAGGTTTGGGTTGAAATCAGAGGTCGTATTAAATTTTTAATGTCATCATTCAAAACATATTGAATCGAATTATCTAAAAAAAACGCTGCCAAGGTTAAATGGCTTGCACGGCCTTCTTGGTACAACCTCAAAGCCATCTCATTGGTAATTAATGGATGTAAAGCACTGAGCATCACTGCTGGCATGGTATTTACATTCATTTTAGTCGCCACATTAGTCACAGGTAAAGTGCTGATATATGGGCTTAACCGTTCAAAGTCTGTATCGTTCAACCCATCTAATAAGCTCAATTCATTGATGTGTTTAAAATGCTGACTACTGGTTTGATAGCTGGGTGATTTGGCCAAATAGGTAAAGTCTTCAGCACCATTGGGTTCTGGCGTTTGGTCAGCGTCCATCCAATCCAGCACTTTATCAGCCAAACTGACATCTAATTCCAAAGCCAACAGTAAATTTCTGAAATAAGCCACATGAGGCTCAGATTTCACACCATCAATGATTAAGTTGTTGACATTAAATCTGCCGTTTAAACCCACCAATTTACCTGACAATACAGCATCCTCTACTACCATGCCTTGGATACCTTGAAGCCAAGCATCTAAAGAGCTGTCATGTTGATTTTCGTCTTGTGCATAATCCTCGCGCAATATATCACTGGCCCATAACAACATTCCTTGACTGTAGTGTTTAGCCTGGTACGACTGTTGTAAGTTATTAATTCTGGCCAAAGATAGCTGATTTTTATACCAAATGCCTACCGCCAAACTACTGGCTATGGCCATCATCACCAAGGCCATTAACAGTGCCATACCTTTAATATGCGTTTTAGAATGCTTCACAACCACCCTGCACGCTGCCATGGAACCAGCTTCAATATACTCTTTTGACCATTTTCCTGTATAACTTGGCAAGAAATCATTTCAGGTAGTTGTGAATTTTGTACTTGACTGTTCGGCCAGATTGACTGCTCCACCCCTTTTAAGTCAAGGTAAGTACAGTTCAAAGATTGAAGACTTAACATGGGTCTTTCTTGCCATTGATTACTGCTCAATGGACTTGAGGCATTTTGAGTGGCTCTGTACCACTGATCATTGCGGACGAACCACTTTACTCTGATTAAACCAGAGTCCTTATTGTTTCGTAAATTCTGTGAAACATTCGAACGCAGTATTCTTGAATTGGCCACCGTATTATTTTGATAACGAAGTAAGGTCATTGACTGAGTATTGGCAATGAACTCAGGTGATGTTGCCGCCACTGAAATCCGCTGACTGGTTATGGCCATTTGTATGTCATTTTGTAGTTGAAACTGAGCCAAATTAAAGTGATTTAATTCTTCGTTAACTGTTTGTAATGAAGCTTTAGATTTAACCAAGGTATCGATACTCAAAAAAGCCATGCTTGAAATCACAGCCAAAATACCGGTTGCCACCAATACCTCTAACAAAGTCATGCCCTTTTGTTTCATCACTTGGTTGGATCTGAGACGCCTTTGTTTTTGAATTTCAATCATCTTCGTTTGGTGAAGCCGGTCAAACGTGCCTCGGCATATTCTAAATTTCGCTCTAAACCAACCAATAATTCTATTCGATTAATGTGAATATTATCTGTTGTTTTCAGCTCAGCTTGCCAGTAAAAATCTTGATCGCGAAATAGTTCTTGTCCTTGATGCAGACCAATTTTCAAATCAGATTTTTGATACAACCTCAACATCACTTGATCTGCCACATGGTAAGCACCCGTTTTTTCTCGCAGAACAGTGGTCGTATTTGCTCCATTGTGTGCTGATTGCACCAATGCCACTAATCCGACACTAATGATCAACAAGGCCAACATCACCTCTAACAAAGTGAAACCAATAGTCTTCTTACGGTTGATACCAAGCTCCTTTTAACTGCCAAGGCGTCTGCGTGCTTATGGCATAGGATGGGCTGTCATTACCAGCATCTGATAATTCAGCTGCGACATTGAAACGTAACTCAAAAACATTAAAAGACCCATCAGTTTGACAAATGATATGGGGTTCACGTAAATCCTCTGTTGCAGCTTCTGGCGCCAAATTTTCAGACAAGCCACCAAAAATCAATTCCATCTCAATTCCATCTTGTATGACTGGTGAAATTTGAGAATCGACCAATACCCAATCAGTTTGCTGGTGTTGCAGCACTTGATAACCAACCTTATACAACTCAAGACCATAGGCTTGGTTTTCAAGCACGGCTTTTTCACAAATAAAAGTTAAATCATTACTGAACTTTTGTGCTTGATTCATGACCTGTCTTTCTACCGACTGACTGTTGATTAAATTACTGCCAACCACAGTCATGATACTGATAATCAAAACCACCAATAAAATTTCTAATAAAGTAAATCCTTTAACGACAACCTTAGATTTCATTGAAGTTGGACCAACCTTCACCAATTGCCAATGTCAGCATTTAAACCTTCCCCACCAGGTTGTCCATCAGCACCAAAAGAGTAAATATCAATCGCCCCTCGACTGCCAGGGTTAAGGTATTGATATGGGTTTCCCCATTGGTCGTTGGGTAATTGTGACAAATATCCTCCAGGTTTCCAGTTCTTTGCCTCAGGTGACCCAGAAGGTTTCTGTATCAAAGCATTCAAACCCTGAGATGTACTTGGATATGAAAAGTTATCTAACTTATACATACTCATAGCAGTTTCTATATTTTTTACATCCGCTTGGGTTTTTGCCACCCGCGCTTTATCTGGTGCATCCATGAATTGTGGTACGACTGTGATGGCAAGTATACTTAATATCACCACTACGATCAAAATCTCCATCAAAGTAAAGCCGTGAACGTATTGAGTGTTGCTTTTGAAATTTTGCATATTTTTCATCATTGCTTCTTAATTTTTTGAGTTATGATTATAGGTCATTTTATTTCATGCTGTCACCAGTAGCCGGGTTAATAACCATGCGAATTTCAAGAATTTATTTACCATTAGTTCAAGACGATGTATTTCAAAAGGTACTCATACACGGAGAAAAAGCACATTACATCAAAAATGTTTTGCGCCTCAAAGTGGATAATACTATACATTTTTTTATCCCTGCAGGCATTGAATATCAAGCAACCATAACTTCCATAACTAAACATGAAATCACATTACAAGAAATCAGTGCAATCAACCAACAACCACAACCTTCTCAGCTGAATACAACATTAATTCAAGGTATCAGTAGCAGTGATCGCATGGATTACAGCATACAAAAAGCCGCAGAATTAGGTTGCAAAAGATTTTTTCCAGTGATCACAGACTTTTGCTCTCATAAAGTTCCTAAGCATAAACAAGAAAAAAAATACCAGCATTGGCAAGCTGTTTCCATCAGCGCATGCGAACAATCAGGACGTGTTGATTTAATGCAGGTTGAGCCCATACAAAAGTTAATGCAAGTGTTAGAACATATTGCTAACGCATTATATCTAGAACCTAACGCCAAACATCACATCAATCAATTACCAGAATCATTTCAAATACAACAAAACATAATCATTGGCCCTGAAGGTGGCTTTTCTCCCTCAGAAATCGATCACTTTGCGTCAAAAAGTTATCTAGGCTTACAACTAGGTCAACGGGTGTTAAGAACTGAAACTGTCGCTCCTGTCATTATGGCTGCATTACATGCTTTATATGGTGATTTTAAACCACCGCAGTAACTCATAAAAAGTTAAGCAGCTGATTGTGTGATAGAAATCAGGTTGGTTTCTAAATAGTTCATATTTGGAATATCGGCCATTTCTTCTTGGATTGATACCAATGAAGCAATCGCATTATGATTAACGGATTTTTGTTCATGCAGTTGCATGTCACCTCGAGAAACCAATTGAAGCTTAGGAATACCACGAGACAATACTGCAAAATAAGGCATATCTTCTGGGTGGTTTATACTTTTTAGCACTGCCAAATTATAAGAACTATTGACATCTGTCTCCTGGGCAGTTCCAGTTAATACTGCAAAATCAATCAAAGGAATGTCCCAACCTCGCCAAGAAACTGTGCCCAAAACCCAGTTAACATCTTGTTCAATGTCATCAATGGTACGCATACCCAAAACTTCAGCCACCATGGCATTGGGTAACAATAGCTTTCTTTCCTTTTCTATAGGAATCAATACTGCTCTGATTTCATTTGACATGTGACTTACCTTTTAAATTATTTTAAAGTTTGTTTTATATATTCTGCCATGGCTGCCGGGTCACCGTCAAACATAGACATTTTTAGTTTTCTTACATCTTCTGCAATTGCAGAAACTACACAGCTTTCAGCTGATTGTGTGATCACTTTTCCACCATTCTCAAATATATTGGTGGCACCTTTTACGCCATCTTTTGCCATACCGCTGAATATCGCCATATTTACTTTGTTCAGATTGTTTAACATATCAAAACAAACATCATCAATGCACGGCGTAGTCAACCTTTTGGGGTTAACGTCTTTAACGCCAATCATGCCATCAGAGTCAATAATTATATCTTCATCGACTGGTATCAACAAAGCTTGACCTGGAATTACCCGGTTTCCAGACTGAGCCAATCTGACCGGAATGTGGTTATTTTTATCTAGCTGCTTTTGCATCATGGCAACAAACTCACTGTCCATATGCTGCACTATTAAAAACAACAACGGTTCCTCTGCATCAAATTCTTTTAAAAATTTGATCAACGATTCAGGGCCTCCAATTGAGGCAGCCAAAACCCATACCGACTCAATACCTTGTTTAGTTAAATCAACACCTGTTATTTGTTGCTTATCAGGTGAAATTGATTTCGGCAAAATGTCGTTGGCCTGATCCAATTTATGTAGCAGATGACGCAACCAACGATTTTTATTCCAACCCACCAATTCATTTGATATGCGCGCATCGTTGAATATAATTTTGGCATCATTTGCATTCAAATAACTAATCAGTTCGTCTAAATTCAAATCATTATCATACAAATTCAATATAAACGTTTGAACATCTGCATCTATGGCAGATACTTCTGTCAAACCATACTCAAGTACTGCATAACCAGATGCTTTCAACTGTTTGATCAAAAACTGCGCTGAAGGCTGAGGCTTTCCAATATGAATTAGCCCAACAACAGGCTGATCATGCATCTTCTAGTTGCAGCAGATCATTGATGTTATCTAACAAATCAATTTCTTGATAAGGTTTACCTAAATAACGCTCAACGCCAATTTCTTTGGCTCTGTCTTTATGCTTTTGCCCCGTTCTTGAAGTGATCATAATAATCGGTATGTCTCTAAAACGCTCTGAGGCCTTCATGTTTGTTGCCAATTCAAAACCATCCATTCGTGGCATCTCAATATCTAAAAGCATTAGATCTGGTTTTTGTTCTTGTAATTTATTCAGTGCATCCAAACCATCTTTAGCTGTCATGACTTCAAAATCATTCCTCGTCAACATCCTCTCTCCAGCTCTACGCATGGTAATCGAATCATCAACAACCATAATGGTCGTCATTCGATCCTCTTCAACCTCTTCAACCAACTCAACACCAGCGGCTTCAAGTTTTTCAAGTTTCTGAATATACGCACGGTGCATTGGAATGATATCCAGAATCAATACCACCGCACCATCACCGAGGATGGTTGCTCCAAAGATACCTGGAACAGAAGCAACCTGGGTACCTACTGATTTAACTACCACCTCACGACCACCATAAGTTTGATCAACTCGTAATGCCACGCCTTGGTCACCAGATTTGATCATCACTAATGGCACTTGATTTCCTTCTACCATGGCCTCAGAGTCTACACTCAATAATTTATTCAACTCTTGAACTTGATATTGCTCACCAGCATAATCGTAACCCAAATCGCCTTCTAAAATACGTCTTCTGAACTCGTCAATATTCATCCGAATCAATCCCTGGACACCTGATGCAGGAATGGCATAGCGATGGTCAGCTATTTGCACAATGATGGCTTGCGTCAATGCCAATGTATAGGGTAAACGAATCACGAATGTAGTACCTTCACCTTTAACGGAGATGATTTCAATACTTCCGCCTAAACGTTTAATTTCATTGTTTACCACGTCCATACCGACACCTCGGCCAGCCAGCTTGCTGACTTTATTTGCAGCTGATAAACCTGAATGTGTTATTAATTGGGCAATGTCGTGATCTGATAACTCATCATCTTTTTCAATGATACCACGTTCAATGGCTTTCTTTTTAAGGACCTTGGTGTCAATCCCAGCACCATCATCTTTAACTGTGATAACCACCTCTGTGGCTTCACGGCTCAGTTCAATTTCAATTTGGCCTTGTTCAGATTTTTTAGCCTTTTTACGATTCTTTTCAATACCATGTACCATGGCATTCCTGATCATATGTTCTAACGGTGCTTGAATGCCTTCAAGTACGGTTTTATCCATTTCACCTTCAGCACCGTTAACTGTTAACTTAGCTGTTTTCTTTAACTCTTGACCGGCTGTTCTCAGTACCCTTCTTAGCCTTGGTACCAAAGAGTTAAATGTCACCAATCGTGTTTCCATCAAACCTTCTTGAAGCTCAGTATTTACTCGTGATTGTTGAATCAACAAAGTTTCAGATGATCTTGCAGACTCCTGCAAATATGATTGAATGTTGGTTAAATCCGATACCGACTCTGATAATGATCTAGACAGTTGTTGAATGGTTGAAAACTGATCAAGTTCAAGAGGGTCAAAATCTTCTTCCAGTTCATTACCTTCCATTTGGTAATTGGAAATAATTTGGGCCTCAGTTTCATGCTCTAACTCACGCAATTGTCTTCTTACCCGCTCAACCGTATTCTCCAACTCGTCAATATTGAGTTTCAGTTCGGCAGATTGTTGCTCCATTCGAGAACGGTAAATACTCACTTCACCAGCGAAATTCACCAATTTATCAAGCAATTCTGAGTTAACTTTAATTTGCCCACCTGATAACACATTGGCTTTCTTTTTAGGCAACTGAGTTTGTTGTTCTTCATCCTTACCTTGGTCTGAAGCCTCCTCTATATCTGCCAAAGGTCCGTCGACTTGTGCCAAAGGATCAAAGAACTCTTCATCTAGTTTCGACTTCTCTTTCAACTCAGCACCTTCAGAAGATAACATATCCTCTAATTGCTTAGTTTCTTTATCAATACTGGCTGATAAACCATAGTCGTCAGAGTTGACTAAACCATGTAAGCGATGCATGATTTGAGACATCATTTCATGTTGTTCTGGTGCGACCTCGTGATTGGTTTCAGCAATCGATTCAAATAGAGATTCAAATTGATGTGATAAATCACCGATCTGGTTTAAACCGGCCATTCTTGCACCACCTTTCAAGGTATGTAAATCACGTTGTAAAGCTTGAATGATTGATGGACTGTTAGGTTTATCTTCTAACTCAGCCAACATATGATCAGCACGATCAAAAATTTCTGAAGCTTCTTCGCTAAAAATTTCTAATAGCTCTTCATCAAGTTCAAGTTCACTGGCTGCTGTTGCTGCTTCACTCTCTTCTACATCTGCTATTTGCTGGAATGGCTCAGGCGCATCCTCTACAATTTCTGCAACTTCTTCAATCTCTTCAGCTGTTGCAACTTCTTCAGCCTTTTCAGCTTCTTCAACCTCTTCAATTGTTTCAACTTCTGCGACTTTTTCAGCGTCTTCTAACTCTTCGGCCACTTCAACTTCTTCAGCTACCTCGACCTCTTCAATCTGGTCATTTGACTCTGGTTCTAACTCAGCTTCAGTTGGATCTGAGTCTATATTTATTAACAACTCTTCTGGCTCTGCCTCCAACTGATCAAGTTCAAGTGAGTTTTCTGCTGCCAAATCTTCAGCATCCTTACTTTCCATTACAGCACTTTCTAGCTCTGCGATCCTGTTGGTAAAGTATTCCCCAGTAGTATCATCAGTAGATTGAACCCCAGTACCCAATAAATTTAACTGACTTTTGGCTTGTGTAATTACAGTTTCTATGTGGCTCAAATCATCCGCAGTCAAGTTTTTCTGACGATCCATCAGCATGATTGACATCTTTTCTAGTGGAGTGGTCATTTGAGTGATACCATCCACCGAAGCCATGCTCGCAGCACCATTTAAGGTATGCACAACACGGATGAAATTATCATTAACTTTGGGCTGTTCTTTTTCTAAACTGTCTGAAACAAACTGAGACATTTCAGTCAAATGAGCTCCCACTTCTTTTTGTAATATCTCAATAAAAACTGGGTCCACGTTCAAATCAAGCTCATCTTCTGCTGAAAGTTCTTCCGATTCAACCTGATCAACAGGCGCTTCAGGCTCAGACTGTTCTGAGTCCGCTAAATTCAACAATATGTCTGTTTCAGTTTCTTCGCTTGCAGAATCAACTTCATCACTGTCAAATTGAATATCATCTGATTCATTTTTTTCAACCGCAAAATCCTCCAGATCAAAGCCTTCATCCTCGGTTAAATCAAGTGTCACGCTCTCATCTGCTACATCGTCAGAGTCGAAAGACAATTCTTCATCATCATTAAAATCTGCCAACTCTGCTTCTAAGTCATTAATTTCATTTTCATCAAGATCAATACCATCTACCTTGTTGTCATTATTTATGTCAGCAACATTTCCTGTTTCTTTTTCTTCACTGGTCTCATCTAGTGAATCGAACTCAATTTCACCCAAATCGAACTCCAATTCCATCTCATCATCATTGACTTCTGATGTCATCTCATCGGAAACTTTTTCATCAGTGACAGTATCTAACTCTAATGAAGAATCTGCTTGTTCAGTTTTGATGTCTTCAATATCATATTGAACAAAATCTAAAGACCGATCATCAGCTTCACTGCTGGTTTCACCTTCAGTTTCTTCAACAGCACTTTCATCCAATAAAGCCATCGAATCTTCAACTTCTTCATTGATGTCTTTGTCTGTCTCAAGTTCAACATCCATATCCAAATTAAATTCTTGCTCTTCTTCTGCATCGATTTCTAAATCAAAATCCATTTCAATGTCTTCAGTCACAGAATCTAAATCCATAGGCTCTGAATCAGTAGTCTCAACTGCTTCCTCGGCTTCAATTTCTACTGCTTCTATTTCTTCAACTTCTGGTGCCTCAGCTTCCAGTTCTTCAATCTCTGTTACTTCTACTTCTTCACCCTCTGGTACTTCAGCTTCAGCTTCAACTTCCACTTCAACTTCTTCAGATTTTACTTCTTCAATTTGACTGTCTTGCGAAGTACCCACACCTGAGTCTTCAACAACTTCAGTAACACTTGCTTCTACCAGGTCTTTGCCATTAGCGACATTATCTGCATTCAATAACTGCAAATCATATCCTGCGGGGACAGTTGCTTTATTTTGTAAAGCAGCAAACAAATCAGCTGACATGACTACACCTGAATCAAGTACTTTTCGGAAATCTCTATTATTGGTGATGGCCCCATCGATCAGACGATTACACATACTTTCCATCATCCAACCAAACTCGCCAATGGCTTCTGCGCCTACCAAGCGGCCGCTGCCCTTCAAAGTATGAAAAATTCTCCTGATTTCAGTGAGTTTATCTTCGTTTGCTTCTGGGTCTTGTTTCCATTCCTTATGCCTTTCCTGCATGTTTGCCAACTCTTCTTCAAACTCCTCCAAAAATACTTCTTTGATTTCATCGTCTACATCACCACTGAAGTCAACCACTAAAGTCTCTGATGGTATTTCTTCCGCATCGAGTTCCTCAATAACTGGCTCATCAGTTTGTTCTTGACTCTTTGCCACATCCTCAGAAATATCATCTGTGAGTTCAGAAGACTCATCAACAACATCAATCTGTTCTTTAGACTCCTTAGCTGATTCATTTTCAAGGCTTTCTTCTTTTAATTCTTTATTAAATTGCGTGTCTTGAGAAGCTTGATGTTGCAGTGCCTTAATTTGTTCACCGACTTCAGATAATAGATTCTTTCTTATACGTTCACCTTGGTCTAAGTTTTCCAAGTAATATTCCAAAGAAGAAATTACTGTGGCCAACTGTTCCAACTGAATAGCTGATGGTTTTGAATCAGAGCCCAAGATATCAGAATTAACGTAGCTTATGATCTCGTCCACATGGGTACCGGCTTCTGTTAAATTCAAGATTTTCATTGCACCGGCTATATCATTCAACAGCCTGGGGTTATCTTTAACTTGTTCTTTATCCCAAGGTGACTCAATAAAAGCCACAAAATTCGTTTTAATTTGTTGCAGGTTAATAATTGATTCTTTAGCCAAAGTTTGTAATATGGCTTTCTGCTCAGACTTAGGAATACTGTTTTCGTCATCTTGAACCAAATCATCAGTAATACCTAATGCTTGGATATGATCTGTCAATTGTGACTCAATCATCAGTAATGTCTTGGCCACGTCCAGTAACTGAGCATCTGTAGGTCGTTTGTTGTCTGTGACTAAATCATTTAATTCTTTGTTATGCGCAATCACCGAATCGCGAGCCACACCCAAACCCAAAATACCTAATGTGTCCCCAATTTTTTGTAAATTTTCTAATGAAGGCCTTAACTCTTCAGCTTCGGCAGATTTATTACGTATAAATAAATCCAAAGACTCTTGCACCACCAATACATCATCATTAATTGCATCTGAAACGGTCTGTAACAGTTCTTTATTCTTTCCAGATAAACTGCCTTCAGCTTGCTTAATCTCATCTTGGTCAGGTATGAATTGGCTGAGGCTAAAGAATGATTGAATCTCATTACCAATACGCCCTGAACCTTTACTTATGGCAATGTAATACAACATGTTTCGGGTTAGAACACGACTGCTTGACTTGGTATGAGAACTGCCATCGATTAATTCTTTGATCAAGTGGTCAACCTTACCGCCAATCTGTTTGATTGAAAAATTATCTTCTATACTGTTATCTAATAACCCTTCTACTAAACCAGAGTATGTCCAAAACAACTGTTTTAAATACTGTGGCGATAGAATCATTTGCAGTTTAGAAATAACTAACTGCATGTTATTTAACCCCTTATTGTCATCATTTTTAATCCAATTCAACAGGGCTGTTTGATAGATAGAACGTATTTTGAGCAACGCAGTATTGAGCTGTTTGCCTTTTAAAGACACATCGTTTTCTAGTACTCTTGTAGGCACGCCCAAGTCTAAATTTGGATTGAACAAGGCGCTTTCCGACAGCAATTTCTCACTGCGAACGGCTCGCAAATCATTAACCAGTGGCAACAAAACTATAGGTACATCTTTATGACCAAGTTCAATTCTTTCAAGGTAGTCAGGCAATTGTAGGATGCTTTGCATCAAAACATCATAGGCAGCATCGACATCGGTTATATTACCTTCGATTAAGTCTTTTGCCACCCACTCCATTTCTTCAGCCACCATTGCTGCACCATACAATTCGACCATTTTTAAGGTGCCTTGAATTTGATGCAAGTAGGTGACACAAAACTGTAATTGATTGGTGTCTTCGGTGTCTTCAACATATGCCTTCAAAGCTTCTTTCGCTCGATTCAATGTTTCGTCAAGCTCGGTTTTCACCCATGTTAAAGTTGAAAAATCTATTTGTTCTATATTACTCATATTATTTCAATCTGAATGCCAATGTTCTATTTTTATTGACACGTTTCATTTTATGATGAGACCATGAATTAATTTCAGTTTGGCCCAACACCAACAATCCATCGCGGCTCAGGTGATTAACCAGACCGTTCAATATTTGCTCTCTGACTGATCGTTCAAAATACATCAAAACATTTTGACAATAAATCACGTCGTACTTTATATTTGAGGGTTTATTGACATCTAAAAGGTTAAACACCCCGAATGCCATACGTTTTTTAATGTGCTCTTTGATGGTAAACATTTCTGAGTTCAGTTTTTCCAAACCATCGTGCAAACTTTTATCAATGGTTGCCAGCTTATCCATTGAATAAAAAGCTTGTTTTGCCAATGCCACAGCCGGACTGCTGACATCTGTTGCTGTTATGCCATAATAAGCTTGTTTTTCTTGCTCTTTACACACTGACTGTGCCAGCAATGCCAGCGAATAAGCTTCTTCACCTGTGGCACAACTAACAGACCAAATTTTATAACGCAGTGTTTCTTTGGCTTTTAAAATTTTGTCAATAAAATCTTCCTTAACCAACTCAAAAGATGGCTGGTGTCGATAAAAAGAAGTTTCATGTACAGTTAACCTGTCTACCAATTGTGACCACTCTAAATTCCCTTCAATACCAGAATTAATGTAATCCCAATACTTGGCATAATCTTGATATCCGATTTCACGCATCCTTGACCAAATTTTAGACTGTAGAAACATTTTACGTTCCTTTGGCACAATAATACCTAGGCGTTCTGCCAATAATCCTGACCACCGCAGATACTCTTCCTCAGTTAATGGAGAAATTTGAACAAAAGGTTGGCTGCTATACATTTTGTACATCACATTGCATATTCGTTATCAGAAAAATTCGTCATCTGGCAATTTAAAGTCTTCTACCGACTTTCTTAACTCGGTCGCAAGTTCCACCAGATTTCCAATCGATTCAGCTGTCTGTTGTGTGCCTGCAGAAGTTTGTGTGGTAATTTCCTGAATCACGTTCATGGTTCCTGAAATGTTGGTTGCCGCAACAGACTGTTGTCGTGCAGCTTCAGATATATTTTGAATCAACTCCGCCAAATCATTAGATACTGTTTCAATTTCAGTCAGCGCCTCACCTGCATCTTCCGCTTTTCGGGCACCACCAACCACCTCTGATGTCGTCTGTTCCATCGAACGAACCGCTTCATTGGTATCAGTTTGAATGGTTTTTACAATGCCCTCAATCTGACGTGTTGCACTCGATGCCCGCTCTGCCAATTGCTGTACCTCATCAGCAACAACAGCAAAGCCTCGGCCCGACTCACCAGATGAAGCAGCTTGAATGGCTGCATTCAATGCCAAAATATTGGTTTGTTCAGCAATGTCATTAATCAATTCAACGATGTTACCAATTTCTTGTGAACTCTCACCTAAACGTTTAATTCGCTTAGAAGTGTCTTGGATTTGAGTTCGGATGTTATTCATGCCTTTAATGGTATCTCGTACCACCTCTGCTCCGTTATGGGCGATTAATACAGATCGTTGTGCAACATCGGCTGACTCTAATGAGTTTTTAGATACCTCGTCAATTGAAACTGCAATTTCATTAATTGCAGCTGATGCGTTAGTGATCTGTGTGGCTTGATGCTCTGAAGCTTCTGCCAAGTGCATTGCAGTGGCTTGCGCTTCTTGCGCAGCTGATGCCACACCAACTGATGCATCATTAATCGTTTTCACCAATGATCTCAAAGCTTCAATTGCAAAGTTAACAGAGTCAGCGATCGCTCCCGTGATGTCTTCCGATACAGTTGCATTAACCGTTAAGTCACCATCAGCCAGTGAACCCATCTCATCTAACAATCTGAGAATCGCTTGTTGATTTCTTTCATTTTGATCCTGTGCAACAGATGCACGAACTCGGTCATTCTTAGACAAAGTACGAAATATCCATAACAACCATAAGAACAACATTCCCGCTATGATCCAACCAACAGTATCAGAAGGGAACCACTGTCTTTGTTCAGGATCTTCAAGCTGCGCTTTTAACAGTTCCGCATCTTCTACGAACAAATCTGTATCTACTTCTATGTCAGTGGCAGCAATTTGCGCATCAAAAAGTTCCATGGCCCCACGAATGGTGTTGATATCTGATTGAATACTATCGAAGGCGGCGTAAACTCTACCCAATGATTCAATGGCTTGATCATCGGTGACCGCTTTGATGTCATCACTGCCATTAAACATGCCTGTCATGACTTCATTGAACTTCCTCGCATCACGATCCAACCCGTCACTGGCTTGAATTGCTGCAGCACCACCACGCAGAACCTCATTCATACGACGTAACATTCGGTCCGCCAATACCAACTGCTGAGAAGCTAAATAAATTAAATTTCTGTCGCCATTGATTGCCACCAAACGTTTGACTACCGCATCTGAACTGGCTTGTAAGATCGGAATCTCAGAGGCAAACTTATCTGAAATTTCAGTCAATTCTTCAATCCGCTCACGTTGATTAATAATCGTTAATGCGTTGGCGTTCATGGTTTCCCATTTATCAGCCATGCCATCAAAACGCGGCCTCACATTAGTTGGCAAAGCTGGGTATTGATCGTTACCATTACGTAAAGCATTTACAGTATTTTCTATAATAGTACGATCAGTAATCAATTCATCAAAGGCTGCAACATCCCCTGAAGATGCCTGTTTTGCATATTGCGATAACTGTACTGCCTTCACATTAACCCGATCGGTCTCAGTGATGTGTAATGCACGGTATTCCTGTGTCGTAGATAACCAATACGTGTGCGCAAAGAAAGCCAGTACCAATATTACCAGCACCATCAATTGCCAAAGCGGCAAAGTCCGAGTTCTTTGATCCAAGTCTACAGCTGAACTGCTCATATAATTCTACCTCGTTATTTATTTAATTGAAGCATTTTGGAATTTGGCATCGTGAACCAACTGTTCCATAGTAAATACATTCCAAACCACTTCATCATGATTGAAAAATTTATCACAATAGTTATAAATTTTAGAATCGTTTTCCCCTTCAACATCTTCCCACTGGCTTTGTTTGAAATGCCTTTGACCAAACACCTCATCCACCACTAAACCCGCTTGTCCACCAGGCTGGTTAATTACCAACATCCTGGTATGCTTGGTTAATTTCGATGATTCACCTGTTAAGTACAACCTTAAGTCAATCGCAGGAATCAAATTACTTCTGATGTTGACCAAACCCAATACCCATTGATCAATACCGGGAATTTTAACCAACTCAGGAAGGATCACCACCTCATTCACATCATCCACTTCTGAAATCAAATGAACATCACCAATCTTGAATCCTATTCCCGACCAGTCACCCAAGTCAGTTTCTTCTTCAGCACTTCCCAGTGCATGAGAAACGCTTCTCTTTTCATATTCAAGCAACAGCTCAAAAGGTTTAATGATTTGTCTACTCATTTGAAATTAATCTCTTTTAACATGTGTTTCGATGGCTTCAATCAACTCTTCCTTAGTGAACGGCTTAGTTAAATACTCTTCAGCTCCAACCACGCGCCCTTTGGCTTTGTCAAACAACCCATCCTTACTCGAAAGCATAATCACTGGGGTAGATTTATGCTCGCTGTTCATTTTTATTAACGCACAAGTCTTATAACCATCTAAACGAGGCATCATGATGTCTACGAAAATAATATGGGGTTCCAAATCAGAAATCTGTGACAAGGCTTCATAACCATTATCCACTGTGATTACATCACACCCTTCTTTTTTCAATAAAGTTTCAGCGGTTCGGCGGATGGTCTTACTGTCATCAATCACCATCACCTTTAAACCTTCTAAATTCATAATTTCTCCAAACTATTTATTTGCATGATGCAAAGAATTATTATTTACAACATTCATGAACTTATCAATGTAAGTATGTCATTCTCAAGAAAATAACTCATTTTGCATTCGATTACAAAACAAATTTATCCTATCGATAAAAAAAAATAAGCACTTAAGGTAAATATCAGACAAGCAGATGACTAAAAAATCGGGATTTGAGCACCACATCGCACTAAATTTTCACCCAATATTACGAGCACACAACCTCCCCTAATCTGATATCAAGCGAATTATTTTGCTTTTATTTATCATATGCTATTTAACACAAGGCATTAGCTTATTATAATTCATAACAATTCACAAATATTGCTTGAGTAAATATGCTTAAAATTGCCATGGTCATGGATCCAATTGAAACCATACAACCAGACAAAGATTCCAGCTTTGCAATGTTATTGGCAGCTCAAAAAAAGGGATTCGAAAGCCATTACATCACCGCAGACCAATTATACATCGCCGCAGGCTTGGCACAAGCAAACAGTCAATTGATAACCGTGAAAGACCAACCAAAAGATTGGTTTTCTCTGAGCGAAAAACAGCACATAAGCTTGCATGATTTTGATGTCGTTTTTATGCGCAAAGACCCACCGTTTGACATGGAATACATCATGGATACGTATGTGCTTGAACATGCAGCCTCAGAAAAAACCCATATCATCAATAACCCCCAGGCTTTACGTGATGCCAATGAAAAGTTTTTTACTGAAAGCTTTCCTGAATGCACCCCAGAGAATATCATTTCAAGAAACATAGATATCCTGAAATCGTATATCAAAGAAATGGGCGAGGTCATTGTGAAACCCATGGATGGGATGGGTGGCAACTCGATTTTTAAAACCAGTGCAAAAGATAAAAACTTGACAGTGATTTTAGAGACAGTGACACAAAATGGCACAAAAACCACCATGATTCAAAAATACATCCCTGACATCACCCAAGGTGACAAGAGGATTTTACTGATAAATGGTCAAGCCGTACCATTCGCATTAGCCAGAATCCCATCAAGCAGTGATTTCCGAGGTAATTTAGCCAAAGGAGGAACAGGGAAAGGCGTACCCTTGTCCAAGAATGATTGGAGAATTGCAGAAATAGTTGGACCCAAGCTCAAAGCTATGGGCATTGTATTTGCAGGCATAGATGTCATTGGCGATTACCTGACTGAAGTCAATGTAACCAGCCCAACGTGCATCAGAGAATTAGATAAAACTTATAACTTAGATATAGCGGGCGACCTATTTGATTGTATTCAAAAAGACATTCTATGAAGCCTAGCATTACAGTTAAAGACAAGAATGTCATGACATTCACTTTAGCAATCCTGGCTTTATCTGTGATCATATTAGGTGTTTCATTCAGCCACAGTGACAAAAACCCTGATGTCATTCACAGCATGGATGTTATTCTGGCAAAAAAATCCAACCCTGACGCACCCGAGGATGCCGACTATTTGGCAGAAAACAATCAAATCGGTGGTGGCAACCAAGAACAACAAAGTCGTCCCACCAATCCTTTCAGCGCCACTTCCCCGATTGAAGAAGGCTATGCTAAACAACAATCAGAAGAACAACAAAATAAGCAAACAAAACAAACTGACAATCGCCTGATCACAACACAAACCGCTGAGAATCAAGTCAAAAGCTCAAAACAGAAACTGACAGAAAAAGACCAACAAGCCAACGACCAACAGCTGAGCAAAAAACAAAGACTGGCTAAAATTCAAGATGAAATCGCCAAGAAAATTGAAAAGTATGCAAAAAAACCACGCAGCAAATACATCTCAAGTAACACCAAAGCCTATGAATTTGCACCTTACATCAACACGTGGGTCAAAAAAATCGAACGTACAGGCGATTTAAACTATCCTGAACAAGCCAAAAGAAAATCATTCACAGGTAACGTGATGCTTTCTGTGGGCATCAATCGAGACGGCTCAATTCATGAAGTGAAAATCATTAAAAGCTCTGAACACAAGTTTCTAGATGATGCTGCTAAGCACATCGTTGAACTGGCCCAACCTTATGACCCTCTTCCAATCACAAAAGAGCAAGTCGATATCCTTTACATCACCAGGACATGGCAGTTTTTACCAGGGCATCTGCTGCGTGAGAAATAAAAAAACATGCTCAAGCCTTCCTTACCAAGCTTTAAATTCTGTATTGGATTTTGGCTTTTTGACTAAAGATAAAAAAAGCATCAATCATGATTATTATTTTCAATGTAATCTATCAGTTGCTCTACCCAATCTGTCTCTTGATCAAAAGTTATGTCAGGTACAATCCCTTTTGATTCGAACTCCAAATATTTAGTATGTTTTTTTGAGCTGAGTACAGCCCTGAAATTTCCACAGGGCAAAGTGTAAAGCTCATCTTTTACTTCATATGCAAGCGTGCCATTGGTTCGCATGCCAAATAGTCGAACATTTTTAAGCTGGCTTAATTTGTGAGCAAACTGTTCTGCGTTACTTATTGTTCTGTGATTGATCAGCAAGTAAATGTATTTTTGTTTTGCATAACGTTTCAATATTTTAAAGAGAATATCAGAGTTTCTGTCACCTCCTCCTCGATTATTCCTCAGGTCTAATATCAAGTACTTTTTGTTCAAATTACCTTTGAGTGTTTCATAGAACCTTTCGGCATCAGAAAGGGTTGGATACCAAGCATCGAAACTACCTATTTTTAAGTAGGTAATTTCATCTGAGATTGATTCACGGTAATAGGTTTTCTCAGACCGCAGATTTGATGCGTAATTTATTTGGGTCATATCTTTTTGAAAACCCATGAAATAAAAAAAGCCATGCCCTACTCTTTCAACATAGGCGATCATTCGTTTTGACTTTGTATTACCACCAACACTCAACAAATAATCATTTCCCAATGGAAACAAAGTATAAATTATTTCTCCCACTTCCCATACGTCTGAAACAGAATCAAGAACAATCGCATTGTAAACATTTCTATCATTGCTTTTATAAACACCAATCTTCATGCCGTTTTCATTTTGATATACGCCTTCGACACCCTTTTTTTCTTTAGAGTTTAAAAGCTTCATTAATTCACCTAAATCAATGTCTGGTTTTGGATAGCTGTTAAAAAGCGCTGATTTTTTAAATTTACTGAACATTTCAGGGCTTGCCATGACCTCATCTGTTGCTCCTAAATCAGTTCCATAAACCTTACTGTGATTATCATTTAACGCAATCAGCAACTCATTGAGCAAATGATGACATTCAAAAAGAGTTTTTGTAGAGGCAACTTCTTGCAAAGCTGTAGCAAAAACGTTTTTGTATTTTTTTTTATTAATTTGATAAGCTGGAATCTTTCGTATCTTGCTGTCTAATAACTTTAAATCACTCTCGCAGCTGCAGACTTCAGATTGAGCAAATACATTTGTAGCAAAGCTGCTCAAACATAACATTAATATTTGTAGTTTCATGACTTTCTTCATTAAATTGGCTTTCTTATTACACAAAGTTTAAGTGAGTGATATACTCCTTATAC
>CAZVZJ010000044.1:0-31066 GCA_964631055.1 uncultured Marinicella sp. | reverse complement strand
CATTCAGATATTTCTCTGTACTGAGCTGTAAAATTAAACTGGCCTTGGCTTTAAATGGGATGACTAAATAGGATTTGTAACCGATGCGAGCAGGGCTGTAAATATCTCAACAACATTGTGTTTTTGTAGGTATGTCAACTTATAATATTCAGTATTCCCTGATGAATGCTATTTATTTTGATTCGATATATATGAGCAAAACCATAAAACAAATTCATTTTTTACATGCCTTGACTGTGTTTGCCGGCTTATTCGGCTTGATAGCATTGGGTATGTTTGTGCTGGATAGGCAATTACATATCGTTTTATTCCTTGCCGTCATCTGGGTTGCTTGTAATACATGGCTATTGGGATTTAAATATTCAAATATTCGAGAAATGATGAGTGCCGCAATCAGTAGAGCTTTACCGGCATTTTATATTTTTTTGTTGATTGGCTTGGTTATAGCTGCTTTGATGAAAAGCGGTACTGTTGCTACTTTGATTTATTATGGTTTAGATTGGTTATCACCTCAATGGTTTCTTCCCATTGGTTTCATCTTATGTGCCTTGATGTCTTTATTAACAGGCACTTCATGGGGGACGGTTGGAACACTTGGGGTGGTATTTATGGGGATGGCAGAGGCCTTGGGTATCCCTTTGTATTGGGTTGCTGGCATGGTTGTTTCTGGTGCCACTTTTGGTGACAAAATGTCGCCCATATCTGACACCACGAACTTGGCTGCCATGAGTAGCGAAACTGATTTGTATGCCCACATCAGGTCTATGTTAATGACCACTGGTCCAACATTTCTTTTGGTTTTGGTGATATTTACTGTGGTTGGTTTTAATTTTACAGTCACTGAAGACTCTCTTAATCAAGCGCAAAATATTCAACAGGCACTTTCTCAGCTTTTTAATTTGAATCCTTTGGTGACTTTATGGCCAGTTTTGGTGTTAGGGGTATTAAGTTATCGCAAATTTGCTGCTGAAATCAGCATGAGTACATGTGTGTTGGTCGCCGTAATAATTGCCTTGTTATTTCAGGGCCAATCAATCCAGGAAGTAACCAATGCCCTGTGGTCAAATTCGAAAACAAATACGGGTTTGAATCAAGTTGATGATTTGCTCGGCCGAGGTGGCTTGTTTGCCATGGCTTGGACTTTATTGTTGGCTTTTATCGCTGTGGCATTAGGAGGCATTTTACAAGGTGCTGGTTTTGTTTTGGCTTTGCTGGATGGTTTGATCAAACGAGTTAAATCAACAGGTTCAATGGTGGCCAGTACTATTGTGACTGGGTTATTAAGTGTTGCGGCCATGAGTGAGGCTTACATTGCAATTATTTTGAACAGCGAGCTTTATAAAAAATCATATGCTGATAGAGGCATTGATAAAGCTGTACTGTCGCGCTCGGTAGAGGAAGGAACAACACTGATGTCTCCTTTGATTCCATGGTCAACAGCAGGCGCATTTTATGCGGCTACATTAGGTATTCCTGTGGTTGAATATGCACCTTTTGCTTTGTTAAATTTGTTGAATCCTTTGGTGGCCGTATTGTTTGCATTTTTGGGTGTCGCTCTTTTAAAGAAGCGATAAATACAAAGCCAGCTATTAACAAGTATAAATCTTCGTTGTTGTAATAAACCTCATCTGTGACCTTACATGTCAACAAATGGAATGCAATGTCTTGATAAAGTCCAGCACTGTCCTGGAATGAATTTGATAATGGATTTCATTAATAATAAAAGGTATAAGCGTTATGTCTAAGGTTTTCTTGATTTTATCGTTGATGTATTTTTCATTACCAACTGACGCTGTTGAAATCAGTGAGCAAGGAGGTGGTTCGGGAGTGCTTCAGGCTCACGATCAAGTATCGGAGTTTACACAAATGAATCGTTGGGATCGTTATACGCGTGATCGTGAAAAATTGATTCATCAAGGTAAATTAAACAGGAAAAAATCATCTGGAGCACATGCGATGTTTGCTTTTCCCTTAAAAAACTCCCTGGATAATTTGGGGTATTATGGTACCAGCAATTTTGTTGATCAAAACGCCAGTTTTCCAGATCAGTTAGCTGATTACAATGGTGGTATGCGTACCTATGATTTAATAGATGGATATAACCATCAAGGCATAGATTATTTTACCTGGCCACATGCTTGGTACAAAATGGACCAAGATCAAGTTCATGTCGTTGCTGCAGAAGCGGGTGTAATTACCACTAAATTAGATGGTAATTATGACCGGTCTTGTAGTTTTGATGATCCAAATGACGAAGGTTGGAATGCTGTTTATATCACTCATGCTGACGGTTCATATGCTTGGTATGGACATTTAAAAAATGGTTCTTTGACGACAAAATCAGTTGGTGAATCAGTTGATGTTGGTGAATATCTGGGTGTGGTGGGTAGTTCTGGAACTTCTACAGGGCCTCATTTGCATTTTGAAACCTATGATGCCACGGACAACCTGATAGAACCACATTTTGGCGCATTTAATATCTTGAATGATGACAGTTGGTGGCGTGACCAGAAACCATACTATGAATCTAGATTAAACGAGCTTATGACTCATGCCGAGGAGCCTCAATTTTTAACGTGTGCCGATGTCGATGAAGAGTCACCAAATGAGGCGCAATTTTTTGATCATGGTGATGAAGTGTATTTAGCAGCTTACTACCGTGATCAACTGTCAACACAAACAACCAACTATGAAGTTGTCAATTCCAATGGAGTTGTGGCTTTGTCATGGAACCATGCTTCAGATTTAAATCATTATGCGGCTTCTTTCTGGTGGTGGCGTATTAATTTACCCACTTCTGGAGGTGAGGGCAGGTGGGCATTTCGAGCTACTTATGAAGCCGAAATTGTGGAGCAGTACTTTTGGTTAGGAGACTCGATATTTTCTGATTCATTTGAATAGTAGAGACCTTTGCTTGATTCGTGGATAAAGTTAAACCAACAGTAAGTCCATTACGGCCAGCCTAATAACCACCTAGGTTACGTCAGAAAACTTGCTAATAACGGATGATCTTAACGGTATTTGTTTCCAGGCTTCTTGCTTTCGGCAAACCGCCTAGAAAACATATTTGATCTAATAGACTGTTTTTCCTGCCCCGCATACAGCGCCTGCAGTTGATGACTAGGTGAATTTTATAAATAACCAGGAATTGAGCAAAGGTCTTTCGTATTGATTGATTATTCTTTTGCTTTGTCCCATAAGCGCATCAACCCCTGTTGTGCGGTTGAGGCCACCAGGTTGCCATCGATGTCATAGACATGTCCGGTAGCAAAGCCTCGGGACTCTGATGCACTTGGACTGTCACAATCATATAACAGCCAATCGTCAATTTTAAAAGGGCGATGAAACCACATGGCATGGTCAAGACTGGCAAATTGTAACTTAGGGTCCAAATATGAGATGCCGTGCGGTAAAGTGGCGGTAGAAACCAAATGGTAATCGGAGACAAAGGTTAGTAATGTTCGATGCATGCTTTGATCGCTATTCATTGGGTACCTGGCTTTAAACCAAATTCTTTTGATAGGTTCTTTGGCCTCACTATCAAAAGGGTCGACGTCATCCACGAAACGAAATTCAAATGGCCCTTGAGTTGTTAATGTTCTGCGCATTCTGGGCGAAAGGTGTTTGATTTTATCGCCGGGGATCAACGTTTTCTCTGTTAATTGATCAGGAAGTGGCACATCTGGTATTGATTTTTGATGCTCTAAACCTTGTTCAAATTTTTGAAAGGAACAAGCCAGAATTAAAATGGGTTTACCATTTTGAATGGCTGATACTCGGCGGTTGCTAAAAGTACGACCATCTCGGGCTCTTTCTACTTGATAAATGACGGGTTTGCTACAGTCACCCTCTCGAAGAAAGTAGGCATGTAGAGAATGCACTTGATGGTCTTCAGTGGTTAGGTAAGCTGCCTTAAGCGCTTGAGATAAAGCTTGGCCGCCAAAAATACGTCCAGTGCCAATATCTAAAGACTGTCCTCTGAATAGGTTTACTTCTAAACTTTCAAGGTCAAAATAGGTGAGGAGGCTGTCTAGTTCATTCATATCTTTTTGCAATGCTACCAATATTAATTAATTGAATGTTCTTCATAACATATTGCCATGGGAACAAGGGGCCAGGATCGATTTTTCGCCTGACACGAAGCTCTGGATTATCAGTGGATGGAATCAAACTGGTGTCCAAATCTTCATGCCCTGCTATGTGTTTTAAACTGGGAATACTTCGATGTAAATGATTAATCAGCTCAATGAGCGCATCAATTTGTTTATCCGAATACGTTTGCGTCGATTTTTGTTCGCTGTGATGCCAGTTAGGGTACCGTCCCTCGTTTATCAATTCTATGCCAATGGATTGTTGATTATGCCCTTTGACGTGATGGGCTATTTTTTTAACAGTAACCCATTGGTAAAGACAGCCATCTCGGTCTACGTAGAAATGTCCAGAATTGCCCGTGCCGCTGGAATAATGTATTTTTTCGCCATAGGTACGTGCTGTAGCAAGGTCAGGTAACTCGGTGCAATGTATGACCATCAGTTCAATCTGCCTTAATGGTCGATCTTCTAATAAATTTTCATAAGACAGTGGTTGCTTTTCGATGTGCACTTTATTGCAGGGTTTGAAGGTTTTAATATCATATCAAAACCAACTGTAAATTCAAATCTTTGCAATGTCAGCTGATGAAAATAATAAACTGTTTTGGAGGATATACAAGGGCGTTGGAAAAGATGGTGATTGTGGTTATAATTACTGTTTAATAAAAACATGTTATTTGGTTTGCAATCAATGATTAAAACCAGTAGAATCCGCCGGCTATGGCTAAAGCACTACCCAGTTCAATAGATTTGAGCACAGCTGTTAAAAAAGAATGGCAGCTGCAAGGTGAGTTGTTGCTTGCTGATTTAAAACGTATGCCTACTGAACTTATTGCTTCTACTGAAGCTTTGGTTAAATATGAAATATTATTCAAGCATTCTAAAACGGTGCTTGGAGAGGCTGTCATTCGAATTGAATCAGATTTAGAATTGATATGCCAAAGAAGCTTGGAGACGTTTGAATTTGCTTTGCTAACTGACAGTGTCATTGGTTTTATCAATGAGATGGATGATGAAGATAAATTAGCTGTGAACGTTTCACCTTCTTGGGTTGAAAATATGCAAGTCAACCCGAAGGTTTTATTAGAGGATGAAATATTGCTGATGATACCCGACATACCACTTAAACCTGGTGCAGAGTTGAACAGTCAATATTTATCAAATCAAAGTAACAATGAGCCGGAAACGAAAAACAAACAAAACCCTTTTGCTGCATTAGAGCAATTGAAGGGTAAAAATTAAAGTAATTTTGGAGAATCAAAATGGCAGTACAAAAAAGCCGTGTCACACCATCAAGAAGAGGTATGAGACGAGGACATGACAAGTTAAAAGCAAGCACATTATCAATTGAAGCTGAAACTGGTGAGACGCATTTACGTCATCATGTCAGCCCAGAAGGTTTTTACCGTGGTAAAGAAGTGATTCAGTTTGATGAGCAAGAAGTTGATACGGACGCTGAAGCTTAATTATTGAACATATACTTTTAAACACAGGTAGCTAGTTTGCTACAATTTAAAAATATAAGGTAATTGAAATGGGTAAAGTTCGCTTTACCCATTTTTCATTAGTTTGCTGGCTAGTTTTATTTGACAGGCCTATGTTTGGCTAACATGAGTAAGCTTAATTGATTGATACAGTATATTTATAATCCGTTAAACCATGAAAAATAATCTGCAGGTTATGTCGATTGATCTGATGGGTGGCGATGATGACCCCATAGGACGTTTGCGTGCGGTTGAAAGGTTTCGGGAATCTCACCCTCAATTTTCTCTACTGGTTTTTATTGATCAAAATCATTTTGATGATCATCAAACAATTTATCAAAAGTTACCGAATAATTTAGAGGTCATTGTTACTGATCAGCACATTTCAATGGATGAGTCACCTTTACTGGCACTTCGTAAGAAAAGGGCGAGTAGCTTATCAATGGCAATAAAAGCTGTTGCCGATAAACAGGCGGATGTGGTGTTAACTGCTGGGAACAGTGGTGCACTGGTGGCCTTTGCTAAATATTGGTTAAAAACAACAACAACCATTGAACGCCCGGCTTTAGCCACAGTTTTACCCGGTTTGCCAAAGCCTACTTTGTTATTAGACGTGGGAGCGACTCTAGAATACAATGCAACGGAATTGTTTGACTTGGCAGAAATAGGTGCTCAAGTTGCGCCACATTTATTGAGTTGTGGTGGTAACCCAGAAGTGGCATTGTTGAATGTGGGTACAGAACACATGAAAGGCCATGATACTGTTCAACAAGCAGATCGTCTGTTACAACAATCGGATTTGAATTATCTGGGATTTTGTGAAGGCACGCATTTATTTGATGGTTATGCTGATGTTATTTGTTGTGATGGTTTTGTGGGCAATATTACCTTGAAGGCCTGTGAAGGTTTAATGCAAAAATTACAAAACAAAGAACCACTTAAGTGGTGGCAAAAAATATTGCCTGCAAGATTTTGGCAATTTAATGATGTTAATTTTAACCCTGCTCAATATAATGGAGCCTTACTGCTGGGTTTGGGCGGGCTGGTCGTGAAGGCGCATGGCAACAGCAACGAGATGGATTTCTACCATGCCTTAGTGAGAGCGGCTGAATATACCGAGAAATCAACATTTGATTTCATTAACTGATGGAAGCCAAAAATAACTAAAAGGGTTGGGAAATATATAACATGAGAGTTTATTCAAAGATCATTGGAACAGGTAGCCATTTACCTGAGAAGATTTTGACCAATGCAGACTTGGAAAAGATGGTTGAGACCGATGATGCGTGGATACAAGGCCGCACTGGAATCAAACAAAGACATGTGGCAAGTGAAGGTGAAACCACATCAACATTAGGATTGGCAGCTGCCAAGAAAGCATTTGCAGCGGCCGGCATAACAGCAGGTGACATTGATTTATTGGTGGTTGGTACCACGACACCAGATTTGGTGTTTCCTAGTACGGCTTGTTTGATTCAAAAAAGTTTGGGTTGTACCGGCATCACCGCAATGGATGTCAATGCGGCTTGTAGTGGATCAATTTATGCATTAGGTGTGGCTGATAAATTCATTCAATCTGGTCAACACAAAAGGGCTTTGGTCATTGGAGCTGAAACGTTGACTCGGATGGTTGATTGGACTGACCGTACGACCTGCGTATTATTTGGTGATGGAGCCAGCGCCATCATTTTAGAGGCCAGTGAAGAGCCGGGAATACTGTCTACACATTTACATGCAGATGGCATGAATGATCATTTATTGAATGCGACAGTTGGTGTTTCGTCAGGCTTAAAGAATGAGCCCAATGGTGGTTTAAAAATTCGTATGAAGGGTAATGAGGTGTTCAAAACTGCTGTCACCACATTGGGGCGGATAGTTAAAGAGACATTGGAATTCAATGACATGCAGAAATCCGATATTGATTGGTTGATACCGCACCAGGCTAATTTAAGAATTATCACAGCGACCGCCAAAAAACTCAATATGAGTATGGATCAGGTCATTGTTACAGTTGATAAGCATGGCAATACATCTGCCGCTTCTGTGGGACTGGCTTTGGATGAAGCCATCAGAAGTGGAAAAGTGACACGTGGGGACGTGTTGTTACTGGAGGCTTTTGGTGGAGGATTCACCTGGGGTTCTGCACTGATTAAATATTAACAACAACAATTAAACATGAACAAAATAGCCTTTGTATTCCCGGGTCAGGGATCGCAATCTGTCGGTATGCTAGATGCATTGTCTGCATATCCTTTGGTAACTGAATGTGTACAACAAGCAGGCCAAATTCTTAATTCAGATCTGTTAAAAACCATCAATGAAGGACCCAAAGAGTTATTGAACCAAACTCAATGGACACAACCTGCATTATTGGCCGTGTCTGTAGGGGTTTTTAAAACACTTCAAGCACACAGCGAATTGCAAATAAACTTAATGGCTGGACATTCTTTAGGAGAATATTCAGCCTTGGTTTGTGCTGGATCAATTTCTTTTGAAGAAGCAGTTAAATTGGTATATAAAAGAGGTTTGTATATGCAGGATGCAGTTCCAGTAGGAACTGGTTCAATGGCTGCTATTTTGGGTCTGGACGCTGTGGTTGTCGAAGAAGTTTGCCAGCAAGTACAACAGTCTTCAGATTCTACGGTGAGTCCAGCGAATTATAATTCGCCTGGTCAAATAGTGATAGCTGGCACAGTCGCTGCAGTAGAGGCAGCTGGCTTGCTCTGTAAAGATGCTGGGGCAAAAAAAGTGATGCCGTTGGCTGTCAGTGTACCTTCACATTGCGAGTTGATGCGACCTGCTGCTGACAGGTTTATTGAGGACTTAAAAGCAATTAATTTTCAACCACCCAAGTATCCTGTTTTACATAATGTGGATGTGCAATCGCATTCCAATGCTGATGAGATACAATCACTGTTGGAACAGCAATTATACGCCCCAGTTAGGTGGTCTCAAATCATGGAAGCCATGCAACAAGCAGGTGTGAACAAGGTGGTGGAGTGTGGTCCAGGTAAAGTCTTATCTGGCTTGTTTAAGCGATTTGATCGAAACATGCAGACTTTGCCCTTGTTAAATAACAAAGGCATAGAATCTTTTAAAAACGAATTATAGAGGGTGTGATGGAACAAATGAATAGTTTATCCGGACAAGTTGCGTTGGTAACTGGTGCGAGTCGTGGCATTGGTCAATCTATTGCACAAACTTTAGCTCAAGCTGGTGCCACAGTAGTTGGAACAGCAACATCAAAAGGTGGGGCGAATGCCATCAGTGCTTATTTAGAGCCGAATGCTGGATCAGGCCAGGTGTTGAATGTAGGGGAACAAGAAAGTATCGATGCATTAATGAATCACATGAAAAGCACTGTAGGGCTCCCAACCATATTGGTTAATAATGCCGGCATTACCAATGACAAATTATTGATGCGAATGAGTTCTGATGATTGGGATCTAGTAATCAATACCAATTTATCTTCAATATATAAAATGAGTAAAGCATGTATTCGTGGCATGATGAAAGCAAAAACTGGCAGAATTATCAATATAGGTTCAGTGATTGGTGATATGGGTAACCCAGGACAAAGTAACTACGCCGCTGCTAAAGCGGGAATGGTTGGTTTTACTAAGTCACTGGCCAGAGAAGTGGGATCCAGAGGTATTACAGTCAATGTTGTGGCACCAGGTTATATCCAAACTGATATGACTGATGAATTGGATGAAGCGCAAAAAGATAAATTGATGGAGCAAGTGCCTTTGAAGCGACTGGGAGCAACACAAGACATAGCCAATGCGGTCTTGTTTTTGGCTTCAGATACAGGTGCTTATATTACGGGTGAAACTTTGCATATAAATGGCGGTATGTACATGTCATAAAAGCAATGCTTTAAAACAGACGTTTGAAACAAATTGAATTTAAACACTTGAATAACCATAGGTAGCCACAATTAAAGAGTGGAATATTTTATTAACCTTGCATACAATATGCTTTTTACATAGGTAAACACTAAAAATGAGTGAAGTAGAAAACAAAGTTAAAGAAATCGTTGTAGAACAATTAGACTTGGATGTTGAAGTATCAGAGTTAAGTAACTCGTCTTCATTTGTCGATGATTTAGGGGCTGATTCGTTAGATACTGTTGAGTTGGTTATGGCATTAGAAGAGGAGTTTGAATGTGAAATTCCTGAAGAAGATGCAGAAAAAATCACCACAGTTCAACAGGCCATTGATTACGTCACAGAAAACGCCTGATTTTTTCACTCTTTAATACATTGAAAAGCTGCGATCTGATCGTGGCTTTTCGAGTTTATACAGACTGATTATCAGTCTTTTAAACGGGGACAAATTGTATGACCAAACGCAGAGTAGTGGTAACCGGTATGGGTATTGTATCGCCGGTAGGCAACACTTTAAAACAAGCCTGGGATAACATTGTGAATGGAGTCAGTGGGATAGCTCCAATTACACATTTTGATACCACTGATTTTGCTACCAAGATAGCTGGTGAAATTAAGAACTTCGAAATTGCTGAATACTTGTCTGGCAAAGATGCCAAGAAAATGGATCCTTTTATACATTATGCGATGGCCGCCGGTCACGATGCCATTACAGATTCTGGTTTGGAAATAACAGAGCAGAATGCTGAGCGAATAGGCGTCTATGTTGGCGCAGGAATTGGCGGTATTTTAGGCATTCAAAACACCACTGAAACGTGGTTAAAAAAAGGCCCAAGAAGGATTTCACCATTTTTTATCCCAAGTACCATAATCAATATGGCTTCAGGACATTTAAGTATTAAGTATGGTTTGAAAGGCCCTAATTTAGCCATGGTTTCTGCCTGTACTTCTGCAACACACAGCATCGGTATGGCATTGCGTTCGATTGTTTATGGAGATGCGGATGTGATGGTTTGTGGCGGCACGGAACATGCTTCAACCCCGATCGCAATTGGCGGTTTTTCTCAGGCCAAAGCATTGTCTACTTTTAATGAAGATCCTACTGCTGCATCTAGACCTTGGGACAAAGCGCGTGATGGCTTTGTGTTAGGCGATGGTGCAGGCGTTATGGTGATTGAAGAGTATGAACATGCAATCAAGCGTGGCGCTAAGATATATGCTGAATTGTCGGGATTTGGTATGAGTTCAGATGCGCATCATATGACAGCGCCTTCGCCAGGTGGAGAAGGTGCCTCTAGGTGTATGAAAAATGCCATTAAAGATTCAGGCTTTAACAATGACCAATTCACCTATGTGAATGCACATGGAACCTCAACTCCACAGGGAGACAAAGGTGAAAGTGATGCGGTTAAAATCACATTTGGTGAACATGCTTATGAACTGGCTGTGTCTTCTACCAAATCTATGACAGGTCATTTATTGGGTGCAGCCGGTGGAATTGAGGCCATATTTAGCGTCATGGCGATTAAAGATCAAATCTTACCACCAACTATCAATTTGATTAATGCTGATGAAGGCTGCGATTTGGATTATGTGCCAAATACAGCCAGAGAAACCAAGGTTGAGGTGGCTATAACCAATTCCTTTGGGTTCGGTGGTACCAATGGTTCCTTGGTATTCAATGCTTTGGAAATACGTAAATGACATGCGCTTTTCTAATAACTGTCTAGGTCAATCAGTTGTTTGTTGAAAAGTTACTTGGTAAAAAACCCGACTTGTTGGCCTTGTGTGATACTGAACCGGGTTTTTTTCCTGCTTTATTAGAAAGTCAGTCGTTGAGTGAAAAGACTGGTAGGTATGATATTTTATTTGCAGCCCCGAGTTCTGAATATGTGGCTTATGATCAACAACAATTAGATGAGCTGTTAAAAGTTGTTGATACGGCTCCTGGCCAATTAACCACAACTCAACAGGCCTTTGATAGTCCTTTTCAATTTGGTTGGTTGGTGTATTTTTCATATGAATCAGCTTACTTGCTAGAGCCAAAATTAACTCACTTAATGAGCCAGTCTTCTGAGCCGTTAGCCGCAGCAATTTATTGTCAAGGAGCAGTTATTTATGATCATATGACAGGTCAAGCTACATTATGGGCTGAATCTGGGAAAGTAGCGAATACCATTGAAAAATTTTTAAAAAAAGGTAGGACATTTAAGGAAAAGTCAGCTGAGCTGAAGCAGATAGAGCAAGCTGATGGCAGTGAATTTGAGCAGGCTGTTATTGTAGCCAAAGAACTTATTCAAGCTGGTGATATTTACCAAGCAAATTTGTCTCGGCAATATAAATGTAATACAAACACACACTTATCTGCTTCTCACATCATGTCAAGACTCAGAGCAGCTAACCCTGCGCCGTTTGCTGGTTTATTACAACTCAATGATTTTGCAGTGGTGAGCTCTTCACCTGAACGTTTGTTTAAAGTTTCTGGGGGTGTTATTGAAACTCGTCCCATAGCAGGTACACGCCCAAGAGGTGCATCTGAAACTGTTGATTTGGCTTTAATTGATGAGTTGATTAAAACCCCGAAAGAACGTGCTGAACACATTATGTTGATTGATTTGGGGCGAAACGACATGGGGCGGGTCTGCCAAGTTGGTACGGTACAAGTGGACGAACTGATGGCTGTTGAAAGTTACCAGCATGTTCACCACATCGTTTCTAACATAACAGGACAATTAAAACTTGATGTGACATTTGTTGATGTGCTCAAGGCCTTGTTTCCTGGTGGAACCATAACGGGTTGCCCCAAGATAAGGTGTATGGAAGTGATCCAAGATATTGAGCGTCATAATCGAGGTTGTTATACAGGCAGCATGGGCTACATCAATCATGACGGTCAAGTAGACTTGAATATTTTGATCAGGACCGTAGCTATGAAAGATGAGGAAATTACATTTAACGCAGGTGCTGGTATCGTTTATGACTCTGATCCAAAAGCTGAACTTCAGGAAACCAGGTATAAAGCCAAAGGCCTGCTCAATGCATTGGGCTTAAATGTTTTAGATGATGAACAGACCACCCAATGATCATAGCTGCTTCATTTGACATCAACAATCCTGAGTCATGGATAAATCGTGGTTTGTCTTATGGCGATGGTTTATTTGAGACCATGCGCTGTAATAGACATGGTATTCCTTTGTTAGAGTTTCATTTGCAAAGACTTGCTCAAGGGTTAAAAAAACTAGGGCTTGATGCTTTTGATGGTTCGTTAATAAAATCTGCTCTAGATGTTCATTTGGCGACTCGTCAAGAGGCAATTGTTAAGTTGCTGGTATTTAGAGCCCAGCAAAAGAGAACTTATCAGCCATTAACCAATGATATAGATTGGCTAATTACTAGCGAAGCTTTCTCGCTTAAACAGAATGATCAGCCATTGAAAATAAAATGCTCAGAGCACAAACTTTCTCATCAACCGCTCTTGGCAGGTACAAAACATTTAAGTCGATTAGAGCAAGTTGTCTTGGCCAGCGAATTAAATGATCATGAAGGCTTTGATGATTTATTGATTGCTGATGTAAATAATAACGTCATTGAAACCACTCATCAAAACATAGTTATGATTAAAAATAATCAATTATTTACCCCCAAATTAAATATGGCAGGGGTTGACGGTGTGGCTTTGCAGTGGTTGAAATCTAAGCATGAAATTATTTGCCAAAATATTAAATTAGAGGATGTTGGTAGCTATGATTGCATCATGACATGTAATTCAGTGAGAGGCTTTAGGTTAGTTGGTTCCATTATGAAAATCGAAAAACAATGTATATCATTTGTCACAAAGCATGCTATTCACGATAAAATAACCCGTCAATGGGATACTTTATTTAATTCATGAAAAAAATCATAGTCTGTAGTTTTGTATTGTTGCTTATCTTGGCGTTGAGTACTACTGCCTATGTTTATACTAAATACAGTCAGTTCCTCATTGATCCTGTGTTTCCAGAATCTCTAGTGGTTTTGAATATTGAAAAAGGTACCAGTTATGGTCAGTTTGTTCAAATGATTAAAAAGCATGGAGCTACTGAAAATGATTTGAACTGGAAGATATTGGGTCGACTGAATAAGTTAGATAACAGCATAAAGGTAGGTGAGTTTGAAATAGCTGAAATGATGTCGCCCAGAGAATTGATCAATTATATAGACAATAACAACGTAAAGACTTATCAAATTACTATAGTAGAAGGTCATCAGTGGCAACAGATGAAACGACAGTTTGCTTCCAGTGCCTTAGAAAACACCATTACAGAAATTAAGGACAGTGAACTGAAATTAAAACTGGGCTTAAAAACTGGAAATTTAGAGGGTCAGTTTTTACCAGAAACATATCAGTTTACTAAAGGTAATACAGATTTTGATGTGTTATACCGTGCCCACTTAGAGTTGCAAGTTGCTTTGAATGAAGCCTGGGAAAACAGAGATCCCACAATCACCCTCAAAACACCTTATGAATTATTGATTTTGGCCTCAATTATTGAGAAAGAAACTGCTCAAGCCAATGAAAGAACAACTATTTCAGGTGTTTTTCATCGCAGATTGCAAAAAGGTATGAAATTACAAACTGATCCAACAGTTATTTATGGTGTGGGCACAGCGTATGCTGGAGACATCACTTCTGATCATTTACGAACAGATACGCCTTATAACACATATACCAGAGCAGGTTTGCCACCTACGCCTATAGCCATGGCGAGCGCTGCTTCAATTGAAGCAGCTGCTCACCCAAATAAGGGCAAAGAGTTGTTTTTTGTAGCCAATAACAAAGGTGGTCATACTTTCAGTGAAACCTATGAACAACACCAAAAAGCTGTCAGTGCCTATTTAAAAGGCTTGTAATGTTATGAGTCAGTTAACACCACAATTTATCAGCCTTGAAGGTTCTGAAGGTGCTGGTAAAAGCACTGCCATGAAAGTCATCACAGCAGAGTTGAGCAAATGGCAAGTGCCTTTTATTGAAACCCGTGAACCAGGTGGTGAAAGTAATGCAGAACAAATTCGCGAGTTGTTATTGCACAGTGAGCATTTAGAAGCAAAGACGGAATTATTACTTATGTTCGCAGCTCGAAATGAACACCTTATTAAAGTGATCAGGCCAGCTTTAATGGCTGGACAATGGGTGGTGTCTGATCGGTTTGTTGATGCAAGTTATGCTTACCAAGGTTTTGGAAGAGGCTTGCAATGGCATACCATTGAAAGTTTGGAGCAACTCGTGGTGGGTGAGACGCAACCCAATTTGACTTTGATGTTAGATGTGGACCCTGAAATAGGTCTAGAAAGGGCCGCAGCACGTTCTCAAAAAGACCGTATTGAGAAAGAAGCACTAAAATTTTTTGAAAATATTCGCAAAGGGTATCTTCAAAGGGCGAAATCATACCCCAGTCGAATCAAGGTGATCGATGCCAATCAATCGGTGGAATACGTCAAAAGCCAAGTGGTCAAACAACTCAATGATTTTAAGCAATGTTTGTTAAACCCATGAGTTTATTCTGGCTGGAGAAACATTTAAATCAATGGGATTCTGCTATAAAGTTGGACCACAAACCACAAGCTGTGATTGTCAGCGGTTTAAATGGAACAGGTAAGGCTGAGCTTTTAAGGCAGATCATTGCTGACTTAATTTGTCGACAAACAAATTCAGGTCATTGTGGAACATGTCAAAACTGTGTTCTAAATCAACAAGGTCATCATCCTGATGTTCATCAAATAGAGCCTGAAAAAAATACAGTAAAAGTAAAAATGATACGTGGGTTAACAGATTTTTTTACTTCCACCCCCCATTGCTCAGATTACAAAATTGCAGTGATTGAACAAGCTGATCAAATGAATGTCGCTGCGGCCAATGCTTTACTGAAAAGTTTAGAAGAACCTCCCAGTCGCGGCCTACTATTTCTTGTCACTGATTCAAAACATCAATTGATGCCTACCATCAAAAGTCGTTGTGTTTCATTAGACGTGGCAATCAATTTGGATGAAAAAAAACAACTGAAACAATGGATTAAGACTGAACTTGCTGCTTTAGGCAATGAGACCAATAGGGTTGATGATCGGTTGGCTGAAGAAGCTTTGACTGTCAGTGACTATTGTCCAAAAACTGCTTTAAAAATCCTCCAAGAGAATAGGTTGGATGAACTTAAAACCTGGTTAGATGGATTATATGGTGTTTTTAATCATGATTTGTCAGTGAGTGATGTTGCGCAAAAAATTCTAGCCAGCGAAAATCTCAACAATTGGAAATTGGTACAACGCTATTGTGTACAACTACTTAAAGCAAAATTGAATTCAAATCATCATGAAATTTATGCTTCACACCCTTTAAATCAATTGATTAAAAGAACGCCCAAAGTAGTTCATATTATTATTAAAATGACTGAATTGATACAGCAACTTATGCTAAACTTTAATACTCAAATTAAAGACCAATTGTTATTGGAGTCAATGTTAGTAGAAATTAAAAGCGAGTTAAATCCCAGGAGTTAATTATGGCATTTGCTGGAGGAATGGCTAAAAAAGGTATTTTGTCGTTAAACATACAAGGCGCAGCAGAGCTGCACAAATGTTATATGCCACTTATTACCAATGGTGGGTTGTTTGTTAAAACCACCAAAACCTATCAAATTGGTGACGATGTCTTTATGATCTTGACCTTAGATCAAGATGAGCGGATGCCTATCACTGGAAAGGTTATTTGGATCACTCCTAAAGGTTCACAAGGCGGTCGTTCACAAGGTATAGGCGTTCAGTTTAATGATGATGCTGATATGGAGGTTGTCAAAACCAAAATTCAAAGCATTTTAGCCCCTTATAGTGGCCAAGAAATACCCACTTTAACCATGTAATATGAGTGAGTTTTTATCCAGTCATGAATTACTTAATTTAGAAGATGAGTTAAGATCCGCTGACCAAGCCCTTTATGTACACAAAAACTCCACTGTAGGCATTTCAAAAAGTTTAAAGTTATTATCTTTGCGAACTGGATGGGCGACTTACTTATGGTTGGAAGGTGAGGGCTTGATGAATTTAAAGAGCTCAGAGCCGCCTGCCCCAAAAACTAAAGAGTTTAAAGAAGCGATTAAGTTTGCTTTAGAACGTAAACATTTTTCAGCATTTATCTTTCCAATAAACACCAAAGACAGCTGGTTAGAAGCCAAATTATATTTTACTAAACGTTCACCTGATTTCTCTGGTGTGGTTAAACTTATGTTCATCTTGCCACAAGACAAAACACATCAATACTTTGATAAACATGCCAAAATCATATCATTTAATATGGGTTTAGATGGTAATTATGTTTTACGCGATGGAAAATGGATCAGTGCCAATGACCTTCCGTAATCAAAGTATTCTTATTGCTTGCAGTGAAAAAAAAGATCGCTTGCAATTTTTTAATTACTTCGATGATCTAAATGCAGATAAGATTTTTACCGCAACTGACATCAACCAAATGAATGCGATGCTAGACAGTGATAAATCTATTGCTGTTTTAGTGTTTGAAATATCTCAAAGTTGGGTAAAAAACAACAACCAAATTATCAAATTGAAAGAAAATTACCCGAATCTTAAACTGGTGGGTTTGGTCTCTCCGCAAGTTGGATTAAATCACCAGCAGTATCAAAAAATTTGTGACCATTTGAGTGATTTGGTTTTTTCACCCGTTTTACAGCATGAACTTCTGGCTAAAAATATTGCAGTTTCAGGAACAGGTGTTGAGTCAAAAAGAGGTAAAACAGAAGATGAGCTTAACACTTTTTTGAGTACTTACTTTGACCCTTCCGGTTTTCCGCAACTGTTGATAGATGTCAATACACACGAAATTAAATACACCAACAAATCATTACACAGGGATTTTGCGGTCGAAAAATCTGATTTAATTGGGCAAATTTGGTATCAGTTCATTTCTAAAAAACAAAGTAAAAAAGTAGATGAACTTAAAGCTAAGCTCAATGAATCTGGTGAAGTTGTTGATCGAGTTCATGTGGAAATTGGTCATGCGTTTAAGTCAATTGAGCTCAGGGTAAATTATACCAGCATAGGGGATCATGCTTATTATTTAGCTGAAGTTTCTGATTTAACGGAAAGGCTTTACCAACAGAAATTTTTACAGCAGCTAGAGTATGTAAGCACGCTTGATTTTGATGATGGTCAACATACTAAACAGATGCAAAACCTTCTGATATGGGCAAATTTTGATTTTTGTTACATAATCAAGAAAAGCCCAAATGGTGACTTTAATCAAATTGTTTGGGACTGTTCTCAGAAAAATTATGCACAAAAATTCATTTCAGCAAAGCATGACTTTTTATTCAGAAAGATTCGCGCAGATGGGTATTATGCGATAAAGAGTAAAGCTTCAGAGGTCATACCCGGTGATGATTTTCTTAGTTTTTACTTTATTGACTCGATTTTGATTTTTGATTGTACTGTAGATGATGATAATGCCGCCGTTTTGATCGCTGGTAGCTTAAAGGAAACTCAGAATTGGGCCTCTCTCAATTTATTGTTTAAACAACTGGCTTTAAGGTATAAACAATCAATGGCATTTAAAATTTTACAGCACTCACATGAATCAGAAAGCCAATATGACGTGCTGACTGATTTATTGAATAGAAGGTATATTGTAAAAGCCATAGAACATTCAATACAGCAAAACAAAGGTTTTAATGCTGTGATGTTTTTAGACTTGGATCGTTTTAAAGTGATTAATGATTCATTGGGTCATGACGTTGGCGATGATGTTTTAATCAGTGTGGCTAAGATACTTAAAAAACATGTGAACAGTTATGGTGTAGCTGCGCGATATGCAGGTGATGAGTTTTTAATTTTGCTGAACCGAAAGATTGATCTTGAAAAAACAGAACAAATTGCTCAACAAATACTCCAATCTGTTGCTAATCCGATTAAATTAAACAATGGCAGTGAAATTAATTTAACCATCAGTCTTGGCATCGCACTTTTTCCAGATCATGGGCAATCTGTAAGTAAATTGATTAAAAACGCCGATATTGCTTTATATGATGCCAAATTGAATGGTAAAAATCGGTATACCATTTATGACAGTAAACTAGATGGGGATCACACCAAACAAAATGAAGAAATGGTGAAAAACCTTCAAAATGCGATTGATAAAGGGCAAATCGAAGTTTATTTTCAGCCTAAGATGAATGCCAAGACAGAAGACATAATGGGCTTTGAAGCTTTGGTTCGATGGGAACATCCTGATCTTGGTATTATTAGCCCAGGTTTATTTATTCCACTGGCTGAGCAGTCTAACTTGATCAATAAAATTGGTATGTTTGTTATTCTGAAGTCTTGTCAGGCTTTGAAAAAATGGCAACGTAAATACAATTTACCTTTGAACATGTCGATCAATTTATCGCCAGTACAACTTAATGACAAGGGGTTGACTGAAAAAATAAGTAAAGTTATCGATAAAACTGGAGTACATCCTAAACATGTGGATTTTGAGATCACGGAAAGTGAAAAATTCAAAAGTGTTAAAGATGCCTTGTTGATGTTCAAGAAAATTGTTAATTTGGGTTGTACACTGTCTATTGATGATTTTGGTACTGGGCACTCTACCTTAGATTATTTACGAAAAATTCCTGCCAAGACATTGAAGATTGATCAGGTGTTTGTGAAAAACATAGGCCTAAGCCCTGATGATGAGGCCATATTGGATGCAACTATTGACATGGCCAAACGTGTCGGGCACGAAATAGTTGCTGAAGGTGTTGAGACTGAAGAGCAAAGAATTTACTTGGCGCAAAAAGGGTGTGAATATTTCCAAGGTTTTTTATTTTCTCGACCAGTTCCAGGCAATGAAATTGATAATATTCTGACCCAACGGGCAAAAATATTGGAAGTTAACTAATTGTAATGAACTATTTCGAGTTACAAACAGTCCAATCTGGCAATTAATATGAAATCACAAGATCAGGATAAGATGTCAGAAAAGAAACTCGATGCTGAATTAGTGGCACAAGCAAAAAAGGGAGTCATGTCGGCTTTTGAACTATTGGTCAATCGTTATCAGCAAAGGGTGGCTAATGTGATTTCAAAATTCATTAAAGACAGACACGAAATTCAAGATGTTGCACAAGAGGTTTTTATTAAAGTATTTCGTGCATTGCCTAATTTCAGAGGTGACAGTTCATTCTATACTTGGATATATCGAATTGCGGTAAATACTTCAAAAAATCATTTAGTGGCTAAGTCTCGCAGAATTCAAAATACACAAGTTGAGTTTGAAGATGCTGAATCTTTCGTTAGTAATGAAGATTTTCGGAACTTGGATACACCTGATGCTGTCTATTCGCGTGGAGAGTTAGAACAGACGATGTCAAAAGCCATCGCCCAACTACCTGAAGATTTAAAAATAGCCATAGTGCTCAGAGAGGTTGATGGTTTGAGTTATGATGAAATTGCCTTGAAAATGGACTGTCCAATTGGTACGGTAAGATCGAGAATTTTCAGAGCACGTGATGCCATTGACCAATCTTTACGTCCTTTGCTAGATGATGAAAATATGAGAAAACAACATGTCAGATAAATCAAAACAAAACATTTCAGATTTAATGGATGGCGAATTGCCAAATGATTGCAGTCGTTTTTTATTAAAACGTATGCAATCAGATGAAGCACTAAAATCAAGTTGGAACAACTATCACATGTTGCGTTCTTGTTTACAGCAGGAAAACGACGCACCACTGATGAAGAATTTGGGTGCATCAGTTATCAATGAACTCAGTTCTAATACAATGGTAGAACCGATTGAAACCAATCGGTTATATGGCTGGATGAAACCATTAGCTGGAACAGTCATTGCCGCGTCTGTGGCCTTAGTAGCAGTGTTTACTTTTAATCAAAATCAAGCAATTCCGCAAGCAGAACCACTGCCTGTTTATGCCAAGACTTCACAACAAGTGATTAACCCGCCTAATGCCACGGCTGTTAGGGTGGAACAACCGCTTGGATTTACCCGTTACCCTTCATTGACACCTCAAATTCAACAGTATCTGTCTGAAAAAAACAATCAACCACAAATTCCAGTTTATTATAATGTTGAATATTTTAATCGCAGTATTGATCAACACCGTTTGAAAGTTCAACAAAATACTGCTGAAGAATGATTCGAATGGCCAAAGTGGTTGCCAGAAGCAATCACTTTGTATTGTTGTCTTTGGTTCAAGCTGAAAAATGTATTGGATGTCCTGTAAACTGTAATAAGCCTTTGATAAACTTCTTTGCTTTGAGCAAAAATTTATTTGCTTTATCAAATGAGCACGTTAAATATGAACTGATTGATCAAGAAAATTTGTTATTAAAAAAGGATTTATTAGATCAAGACATCAACGTTCAGATTGACAGTAATGATCTTGTGAAATCAAGTATATGGTTGTATTTAATCCCGTTATTGATTTGTTTGCTATTCATTTCTGTCGGCCATTTAGTTGGCCTGAACTGGCAGTTATCAACAGATTTAATGGCATTACTTGGTTTGATAACAGGTATGTTGTTTTTTTATTTTTTTGCCCGCATAAAAAACAATGTTGAGCACTTGAAATTTAGGCCAAAAGTCACGATTTTATCCTCCAATGGCACTTAGTTGGATTTTGTTAGTCTACCCAATTAATAATTTATATTTTTTGAAGGAGTTTTTAATGAAAAGAATAATATTGATGTTGAGCCTTTCAATGCTGGCCTTAACTTCCCTGGCAAAAGGATTAAATTTACCTGATTTTACTGATTTGGCCAAACGAACTGGTCCTGCTGTGGTTAATATTGTGGCACGTGATAATGCGGATGAAGATGATACAAATAGCGACCAGCCTAATGAAGAATTATTTCGATTCTTTGGCATTCCTAACCAACCACAAAATCGTGATCGAGTTTCTGGTGGTTCTGGGTTCATTATATCTAGTGACGGGTTGATTTTAACTAACCGTCACGTCATAGATGGAGCTGATAAGGTGACTGTAACCTTATTGGATCGTCGTGAATTTGAAGCTGAATTAATTGGTGAAGATGAAGCCAGCGATATCGCAGTATTAAAAATAGATGGTAAAAATTTACCTAAACTTGACATTGGATCTGCCGATGATTTAGAAATTGGAGAGTGGGTGATGGCAATTGGCTCACCATTAAGTTTTGAAAATTCGGTAACCAAAGGCATTGTCAGTGCCAAAGAGCGACAAATTGGTCGACAACAATATGTACCCTTCATTCAGTCAGATGTGCCCATTAATCGTGGTAATTCTGGTGGACCTTTGATTAACTTGGACGGTGAGGTGGTTGGTATCAACACGCTCATATTTTCAAATACCGGTGGTTATATGGGGATTTCATTTTCTGTACCTATAGATGTGGCTATGAATGTGGCTGATCAATTACAAGCAACAGGTTCTGTCCAACGTGGATTACTTGGCGTAGGTATTGAAAATGTAGATCAAAGAAAAGCCAACTACTTAGGCATGGATATTCCACGCGGTGCCATGGTTAATCAGGTATCTAGTGGCAGTGCTGCTGAAAAAGCCGGCATTGAAATTGGCGATGTGATCATCAGCTTTAATGGTAAACCCATCAAAACACAACAATCATTGCCACCTGTTGTTGGCACAGTCAAGCCCAATACTAAAGTTAAGTTAGAAGTGTTTCGTGATGGCAAAGTCAGAGAATTAACGGCTCAATTAGATGCCTTGAATGAAAACACACAAGCTGGAAACTCCAATTCAAATAACAATGAAGTTAACGCAGGTATAGGTTTTTCAGTGAGTAAATTGTCTGATCAAGATCAAGAACGCACCGGCGAGCAGGTTGGTGTGATTGTAACCAGCATTACTGACAGGGATATTGAGAGAGCAGAATTGCGCGTCGGTGATGTGATTAAAAAAGTAGGTAAAAAAGACATAGCTGATCTTGCTGATTTCAGCGATGCTATTGATGCATTAGATGAAGATGAACCTCTGGTATTATTAGTGAAGCAAGGAGCAGGGAATAGATTTATAGTGATTGAACGCTAAGTACTTACAGTATAAAATAGCGCGATTGTAACAAATCCCATGAATTCCATGGGATTTGTTGTTTTTGGCAATTGATATTGAAACAGAATTAACGGAACTTAATGAAAAACATTCGCAATTTTTCCATCATCGCACATATAGACCATGGCAAATCAACCTTGGCAGATCGCTTTATTCAAGTGTGTGGTGGTTTAAGTGAGCGAGAAATGGATAAACAAGTGCTAGATTCCATGGACATTGAACGTGAACGTGGTATCACCATTAAATCTCAAGCCGTTTGTTTGGAATTCAAATCAGCATCAGGTGAAGTTTATCAATACAACTTGATCGATACACCAGGGCATGTGGACTTTTCTTATGAAGTATCCAGGTCATTGGCTGCATGTGAAGGTGCCTTATTGGTGGTTGATGCGGCTCAAGGGGTTGAAGCTCAATCAGTGGCTAACTGCTATACAGCGATTGAGATGGGTTTAGAAGTGATTCCTGTGATCAACAAAATTGATTTGCCATCAGCTGATATTGATCGTGTGAAACAAGAAATTGAAGAAATCATTGGCATTGATGCCAGTGATGCTTTGTTGGTATCAGCAAAAACTGGACAAGGCATTGATGATGTATTGGAAGCCATCGCCACTTTAATCCCAGCACCTGAAGGCTCTCCTGAAGAACCACTGCAAGCGTCTATCATTGATTCTTGGTTCGATAACTACTTAGGCGTGGTGTCATTGATCAGAATTTTTAATGGACAGTTGAAAGTTAAAGATAAAATTCAAATCATGTCGCTTAAGACTGACCAATTGGTTGAAGGATTAGGTAAATTCACACCCAAAAGAACACCTGGCAGCGAACTCATGTGTGGAGAGGTGGGGTACCTGAGTGCTTCTATCAAAGATGTACATGGTGCGCCTGTTGGTGATACCATTACATTAACCCAAAAGCCTGCAAGCAAAGCCCTGGATGGTTTTATGCAGTCACAACCTCGGGTTTTTGCTGGTTTATTCCCAACTTCAGCAGAAGACTATCAAGATTTGCGTGAAGCACTTGAAAAGTTACGACTCAACGATGCATCACTCAGTTTTGAACCAGAGTCATCAACAGCTTTGGGGTTTGGCTTTCGTTGTGGATTTTTGGGCATGCTGCATATGGAAGTGATCCAGGAACGAATAGAACGAGAGTTTGACATAGATTTGGTAACCACTGCGCCAACTGTGGTTTATGAAATGATCGATAAGGCTGGTAATCAAGTGATGTTGGATAACCCAGCAGACTTACCAGCAATGTTCGAAGAGATCCGAGAACCTATCATTACTGCTAATATTTTGATGCCACAAGATTATGTGGGGTCAGTAATTACATTGTGTATAGAAAAGCGTGGTATTCAAAAAAATATGCAGTACTTAGGTAATCAAGTGCAGTTAACATTTGAATTACCTTTAAGCGAAGTGGTTTTGGACTTTTTTGATCGTTTAAAATCAGTAAGTAGAGGCTATGCATCATTTGAATATGAGTTCAGTCATTATTTAGCTGGTCCATTTATTCGTTTGGATGTTTTAATAAATGGTGAACGGGTAGATGCCCTTTCTGTATTGACTCACCGTGATAATGCGCAACGACGTGGTAGAGACTTAACTGATCGTTTGAAAGAATTGATTCCCCGCCAAATGTTTGACGTGGCTATTCAAGCAGCTATTGGTTCACAGGTTATTGCCAGAACGACAGTGAAAGCATTGCGTAAAAATGTGACCGCAAAGTGTTATGGCGGGGATGCAAGTCGAAAGAAAAAACTATTAGAAAAACAAAAAGCAGGCAAGAAACGAATGAAACAAATTGGCCGAGTAGAAGTGCCTCAAGAGGCATTTTTGGCAGTATTAAAAGTAGACAACTAGAGGAATATTTACAGTGAACGAAATTCATTTTGATTTTGAGGCATTCTTAACCCTGGCCAGTGGCATCACACTCATCTGTTGGTTGATTGGGAAAATAAGATACAAAGGGCAAGAACCCAAAGAAAAAAGCTTTATGACGTCAATTATTTCATTCGGGTATTCATTTTTCCCAGTGTTTATATTTGTTTTGGTGGTCAGGACGTTCGTATTTGAGCCATTCAGAATCCCATCTTCATCGATGATGCCTACCTTATTAACTGGTGATTTTATTTATGTTAATAAGTTTTCATACGGTCTTAAATTACCTGTGACTCATCACACCTTTGTTGAAATAGGCCATCCTGAACGTGGTGATGTGGTGGTTTTTAGATTCCCTCCTAATCAAAAAGATGACTACATTAAAAGAGTCGTTGGTATACCAGGAGATGATGTATATTTTGATTCGAGAACTGAAAAAGTTTACCTCAATGGTGAAGCAGTCAGACAAGATGTAGACGGTACTTACGAAGGCTTTATTGATGATTTGCAATCGCGAAATAGGGTTGTACAAAAAACTGAGTTTTTAAGTGAGATAGGTCATAAAATGCTGACCATAAATGGAGTCAATAATCAGCCATTTAAGTTTACTCAGCTCACGGTACCTGAGGGCCATTATTTCGTGATGGGTGATAATCGAGATAATTCGTCTGACAGCAGAATGTGGGGATTAGTCCCAGAAAGAAATTTGGTGGGTAAGGCCCAATTTATTTGGATGCACTGGCGTATCCCCAATTTTATAGAAGGCCTCAAACGTATTGGCACTAAGATTATTTGACTTTGTTTTAACAGCAACTGATAATAATCAAATTAAAAAGTGATTTTTGATTTAAAAATTGAGGTAAAACTATGAGGTCATTTAAGAAAGCACAAGGCATAACTTTGATTGGGTTTATATTTGTTCTGGCTGTTCTGGGGGTTTTCCTCTATGCTGGTATGCAGTTAGGGCCAGTATATATGGACCATATGTCAGTGGTCAAAGCAATGAAAACAGCAGCGAGTGAAGGTGCCAACCAATCTCCAGCAGAGATCAAATCTCGTATTTCTAAATTGTTGTATATCAGTTATGTAGATCAAGTTAAACCTGCTGACTTTAAAATAGTTAGAGGTAATGGTCGAGAAATACAAGTTAAGTACGATGTGGAAAAAGAGTTTTTTGGTAACCTGTCATTTGTCATGAAATTCGAAGACCGGGTTTCTCTTTAATACAGTGGCGTGAAAATTCTGGGTCAAAAAGTCCATTGGTCTGATGTCACCTGGATTGAGCAAGCACTCACCCATCGCAGTGTAGGTAAATGCAACAATGAGAGGTTAGAATTTTTAGGTGACTCTATTCTTTCGTTGGTTATTTCTTCATACTTATTCAAGACATACCATGAATTGAGCGAGGGAGAATTGTCTCGCCTTCGTTCTCAAATGGTAAAAGGCAAAACTTTGACTGAAGTGGCTCGTTTTTATCAACTGGGACCCATGATTAAACTGGGTGCTGGTGAAATAAAATCAGGAGGTGTGAACAAGTCATCGGTTTTGGCCGATGCGGTTGAAGCAGTGTTCGGTGCAGTGCTGTTAGACCAAGGTTATGAAGCTGCAAAAAATTTTATTGAACAGGTGATGCAACCTTGGTTGCAAAAGATCAACCCTGGTTTAATAAAAAAAGATCCTAAATCAGAGCTTCAAGAGATCTTACAACAACAAGGTTTACAACTGCCGATGTATCAAACCATCGAAGAGTTTGAAATTAACAATGAAACCAGATTTAAAGTCAAATGTTTAGTTAATGAGTTACAGCTTGTAGTTGAATCGACTGGCAGCTCGATAAAAAAAGCAGAGCAGTCTGCAGCGAATAAAGTGATCAATACATTACAAGAGGGATGAACCTTATCAATACTGCCAATTCAGACAATAAAAAACCAATCAATTACAAATCTGGTTATGTTTCGGTCATTGGCCGGCCCAATGTTGGTAAGTCCACGTTAATCAATCAAATTCTTCAGCAGAAGCTTTCTATTGTATCGCACAAGCCACAAACCACTCGGCATCAAATATTAGCCATCCATTCAACTGAACGCAGTCAAATTGTATTTATTGATACACCTGGTATTCATAATCAAAAAGGAACTGCTTTAAATAAACACTTGAACCAGACGGCTCAATCATCATCACATGGTGTAGATGTCATACTATTTTTGGTAGAAGCTTTGAAGTGGACAGATGAAGATTTGAGGGCTGCCAAAATCATGGCACAGTCTGATGCACAAAAAATATTGGTGGTTAACAAAGTAGATAAAGTGAAAAACAAACAGCAAATGATTCCATTTGTTGAAACAATCATGCAGGACTTTACCTTTGATGGCATACATTATATCAGTGCATTAAAAAATAAGCATGTGGACCCATTATTTGATGCGATTCATAATATGTTACCACCTGGTGAACCTATATTTGATGAAGAACAAGTTTCTGACAGATCCACTCGATTTTTTATCACTGAATTGATCAGAGAGCAGTTGATGGAACGCTTCCATCAAGAACTGCCTTATAGTGTGAGTGTGAATATCGAAGCGTATGAGATAGTTCAAGATTCGGTAAAAGGCGAGATTCACCATATTCACGCCAATATCTGGGTCGAAAGAAACAACCAAAAACGCATAATCATCGGCAGTAAGGGAGAGGCAATTAAACAAATAGGTATCAAGGCCAGGCAAGAAATCCAGGTTTTCATAGATGCCAGAGTCAATTTAAAATTATGGGTGAAGGTTAAGTCTTCATGGACTGATGATGTGCGTGCATTAGAAGCACTGGGGTATACCGATGAATTTAAAGAGTAATTGGTATATATTGTTGCTTAGATGATCAGCGATCAAGCGTTTATTCTGCATAAACGTGTCTACCAGGACAGCAGTGAACTGATTAAACTTTTTACTGAAAACCACGGAGTTTTTGATGTGGTTGCGAAGGGAAGTCGACGTCCAAAATCAAAATTAAACGGACAGTTACAGCCATTTAACTTAACTCAAGTAAATTGGGTAGGAAAATCTGCTTTAAAAACATTGGTTGATGCAGAACAATATGAAGTCATTCAACGTTGTGCCTATAAAAACCATGTTTCCATGTTGTATTGTAATGAATTATTGTCTTTAATTAAATTCGATGCATCGATTTCAAAATCAGTTTTTAGGGCATATCAACGAACAATCAAATTATTACGGCATACTGATGCCATGAAGATGGTTCTGCGTCGTTTTGAATGGCATTTATGTTGCCAGTTAGGTTATCAATTACAAATTCCAAACCAATGTGAAGAGGTGGATCTACTACAATTTGACCCTGTTAATGGTTTAGTTGTCTATGATTTGACTCAAAACCCAAATAAAAAACATGCGTGTACAGCCTTAAGTTTTAGAAAATTCATAGAATCTGAACATATGTCTGGCAATGAAATTAACCAAATATCAAGTTTAATGCGTGTTGTGATAAATCATTTGGTCAATGGTAAGTCCATTCAAAGTAGGCAATTGTTGAAAACTAATTTGGCTTCCAAGTAAGATTTGTACATATAGTTTTAAAAACATTTATTTGAGATTTAAAATCAACGAAGAAATTTTAATGACTGTTGTATAATGTCCATCGTTATTAATCAGCCGATAATATTCTTACCTTATGTCCATTAAAAAGATCTTAATTGCAAACCGCGGAGAAATTGCGGTTCGAATTATTGAAACCTGTCGCCAGTTAAATATCAAAACAATAGCGGTTTATGCTGATGCGGACCAACATGCCAAACATGTATCTATGGCAGATGAAGCCTTTCACCTGGGTTCTACTGACTTGGCAGACTCTTATTTGAATGTTGATAAAATCATTGCTGCCGCAAAAAAACTGGGTGCTGATGCCGTCCATCCTGGTTATGGTTTTTTATCAGAGCGAGCTAACTTTGCTGATGCACTAAAACAAGCTGGGTTGATTTTTATAGGTGCGCCTGCAAGTGCATTAAGATTAATGGGATCAAAATCAGCGGCCAAACAAACCATGTTACAAGCTGGTGTACCTTGTGTACCCGGTTATCAAGATGATGATCAGTCGGAAGCTACATTACAAGATGCTGCTGATAAAGTGGGGTATCCTGTTTTGATTAAAGCAGTAGCTGGTGGTGGTGGTAAGGGCATGAAAATTGTTCATAACAAAGAACAATTTATTAATCAACTAAATTCAGCTAAACGAGAAGCGATGAATGCTTTTGGTGACGACCATGTTATTTTGGAAAAATACATCACTCAACCAAAGCACATTGAAGTGCAAGTGTTTGCAGACTCTAAAGGTAATGTAGTGCATTTGTTTGAACGAGATTGTTCGACTCAAAGACGTTATCAAAAAGTGATTGAAGAAGCACCAGCAGCTGGTTTAAGTGATGCCACTCGGACTGATATTTTGAATGCCGCCATTCAAGCCACCCAAGCTATAGATTATGTTGGCGCTGGAACCATTGAGTTCATAATGGATGGCGATGATTCGTTTTACTTTATGGAGATGAATACCCGTTTACAAGTAGAGCATCGCGTCTCAGAGCTAATTACTGGTGTTGACTTAGTCGCTTGGCAAATCAAAGTTGCACAAGGTGAAATGTTGCCTTTAAAGCAAACTCAAATTCATGCCAAAGGCCATGCAATTCAAGTGAGGTTATATGCAGAGGATCCACTGAATAATTACTTGCCGTCAACAGGTTTGTTAGAGCAGGTAAAACTACAAAAAGAGTCTCATACATTGGTGGACTCTGGTGTGAGGACCAGTGATTCGGTCACCATACATTATGATCCTATGATTGCAAAGTTGGTGGTTTGGGCTAAAAGTCGAAATGAATGTATTAAAAAAATGCAACGTATACTGAATGAAAGTGCTATTTTTGGTGTTAAAACCAATGTGGCATTTTTATCCAAGCTATTGGCTACTAAAGCCTTTAAAAAGCATCAAATTTTTACTAACTCATTAGATAATGATGACCTGGATTTATCACAGACTTTGACTCCTGCAGTGGTTGCGATTTGTGCGAACCATTTATTACATAAAGAAAATGATACTGGTGTTTGGGGTATTAATAACGGTTGGCGAATTCAGGGCGTACAAGCATTGCAGCTACAGTTAGCTTATCAAGGTGAACATGTAAAACATGAAATAAGCAAAGAAGGGGACAGTTATTTAGTGGATGGTCAATATCACTACACGCCACAAGCCAGTGATGTATGTCATCAACATAGGCACCATATTCAAGTGATTCATAACGATCAAAGATATGAATTAGCATTGCCTGATCATGAGGCTCAAACATTTCAATCCAACGCCAATGCAATTTATGCACCCATGCCAGGTAAAATCATTGAAGTTAAAGTGAATAAAGGCGACCAAGTGAAAGCAGGAGATACTTTAGCAGTGATGGAAGCCATGAAGATGGAACTTGAGCTTAAGGTAGAGCGTGATGCCACCATTAAATCAGTGGCATACCAAGTGGCCGATCAAGTTAAAGCTGATGAAATGTTGATTGAGCTGGAGTCTGAATGAATTTTCCTGCATCAGTTAAAATTGTTGAAGTTTCAGCCAGAGATGGTTTGCAAAACGAAAAGGAAATTATTTCTGTTAGCGATAAATTAAATTTAATCAACGGTTTGCGAGAAGCAGGTGTTAAACACATTGAGGTGACGGGGTTTGTATCTCAAAAGTGGGTGCCTCAGTTAGCTGATGCCAAAGAAGTTTGTGCCGGTTTAACTGCTGATAACCATGTGCATTATTCGGCTTTAACCCCTAATCTCAAAGGTCTAGATGCTGCCATTGAATCAAATATCAAAGAAGTGGCCGTCTTTACTGCAGCATCAGAGTCATTCAATCAAAAGAATATTAATTGCAGTATCGATGAATCATTTGCTCGATTTGAGCCATTGATGGATAAAGCCGTTGGTTTAGGGGTGAAAGTTCGTGGTTATGTTTCATGTGTATTAGGGTGCCCCTATGAAGGTGACATTGCTCCGGCTGAGGTGGCGCAAGTCGCTCATAGGTTATATGCAATGGGATGTTATGAAGTGTCTTTAGGTGACACCATCGGGGTGGGTACACCATCAGCAGCCAGGAAAATGTTCGATTTGTGTGCTGAACAAATACCTACTGAACAACTGGCTTTACATTTTCACGATACCTATGGTCAAGCCTTGGCCAATATTCATGCTTGTTTACAGTCAGGCGCCTCGGTGATTGACTCATCTGTGGCTGGAATTGGTGGATGCCCTTATGCCAAAGGTGCAACGGGCAATGTCAGTACTGAAAATGTGGTGTATATGCTTCATGGTATGGGAATTGAAACAGGGATAGACCTGGGCGTATTGATCAAAACAGGTAAGCAGATATCAGACGTACTGGGAAGGAGAGCAAACAGTCAAGTGGCTCATGCGTTATGTTTGGAATAACACTGGCTTTTTTGTTAGTGACGAATATGCAAAACTCGTTTTCTGTGCTTGCCAGAGCTCAGTTGAAATAATATTTACTTCATTTTAACTTCACTAGATCAAACACATTGTGATGATTAATATGAAGCCATAGAATTCGTCAGTCTTCTAAATTAGGTCT
>CAZVZJ010000043.1:17400-31151 GCA_964631055.1 uncultured Marinicella sp. | reverse complement strand
AATCAATAAATATTCCCAGTTCTTCATATACTAACACTTTCATTAATTAAAAAAAAGTCACAATACAATTATTTTTACAAAATCTTAACCGATTAAGTCACTGGTTATAATGATATTTTCATAATCACAACTCAACAAATCACGCGTATGTAAGCAACCACAACTGTCAATTACTGATTACTTCTCAATAACCACACTTTCAAATGCCTTAACAACTACATGAAAATAAAATGAATAATTAACTAAAATCACATCAATCTAATTCATTTTTCAAAGATGTTTGAACATTGATTTTTTACCAACATTTAAATTAAAAAATATTTGACCCTCGTTCTTGCAAACATTGGAACCGCCAGCACATTGCTTAATAGGTTATAATTGACCTTTTAAATTACCAATGAAGGCATTAATGTGGGAAACATTCTTTGGATAGCATCATACCCAAAATCTGGTAACACTTGGGTCAGAACTTTCATTCAAAACTACATAGCTAATGAAACAGTTAATATTAATACCATTCATCAAAAATCAATTGATGAAGTCAAGTCGTTTAGATACCAAAAATACCTCCCTAAAGAACAAAATACAACTGATTTAGACCTCGAAACCATTTGCTCTCTCAGGCCTCTTGTTCACAGTGATATTGCACAAAATGCTCATGGAACGATATTTGTAAAGTCTCATAACTTTCAAGGCGAGTACAACAGCCACCCTCTATATAACTGGAATGTCTCTTCTGGCGCAATTTATATCATACGCAACCCACTTGACGTTGCTATTTCATTGAGTTCCTATTTTGATTTCAGCATCGATGAAGCGATTGATTACATGGCTGATGACATGGCAGGAACCCCCAATGAAGTAGAAAACGTGCCGCAAGTTATCACCTCATGGTCACTTAATGTCAGCAGCTGGTGTCAAGAGCCTAGCGATAAACTATTGGTTCTTCGTTATGAAGATTTATTAAGTAACCCCAAAAAATATTTTCGGAAAGTTGAATCTTTTTTGAGTTTAAAAAAAGACCCCAAAAGACTCACAAGAGCCATACAAGCATCCTCGTTTAAGAATCTGAGGCTACAAGAAAAAAAACATGGGTTTGTTGAAAAGCATGAAAATGCGCAATCATTTTTTCGCAAAGGCTCTGCCAATCAATGGAAATCCATACTGTCAAAAGAACAAATAAAACGTATTGTAGATAAACACTGCGAGCAAATGTCTCTTTTTAAATATTTGCCCCCTGGCTATAAGTAAAACTTCAATAATTTAAATTAAAGATGAATTGACAGGCAATTTAATCAATCAATAAATTTAACTTTTGACAACCAAATTTTTCAATGAGTTATCAATTTTACATATATAACTCCGGGGCATCACCTCAACAGATGGAGAGTCAAACCTCATCCTTATCATGGTTCTATTATTAGAGTAGAGGTCACCACTCTCTGAGAAGCTGGCTTTATAATACCAACAATTACATACAAATATTTTCATCGATATATAAAAAAATCAATTCCACCTTAATCACACTTTCATAAAAATTACTTTTACATGAACCTAGCTTTTATTGACCTCGAAAACCACCATTACTGAACAATATTAACAATAGAGAGGAACGCATCAACATTTGGACAAGTAAACTCAATGAACACGATTCCAAAGAACATCACATTAAAGTAAAATATAATACGCTGACAATTTTAATTTACCTCGGTAGACTTACTTGAAACCAATCATCAATGTTCAATTCATGCGTGCTGTAGCCGCACTGTCTGTGTTGATTTATCATTTTTCAATGCAATTCACTGCAGCAGGTGGCTCAAAAAACCATTGGTTCTATTATGTATTCAACCAAATTGGGTATGCAGGCGTTGATTTTTTCTTTGTTATCAGTGGCTATATCATGTGGGTCACCACTCAGGAAAAACAAGACAAATTACCCGCTTTAAATTTTGCCTATAAACGCGCAACCAGAATCTTTTTTGGGTATTGGCCTTATTTTTTCTTAGCTATACTGATCATTTCTTTTTATCCGAGTCTCATTTCTAGTCAAACAAATTTAATCGGCTCATTCTTTTTAACCGAACTTGAAACACCTAAATTACTGATACAAGTGGCTTGGACTTTACAATATGAATTGTATTTTTATGCCCTGTTTACCCTATTATTACTCATCCATAAGAAGTATGTTTTGAAAGCGATTGGCAGCCTGGCTTTATCAATAGTGATCTACCAACTTTATTTACACCTGCAACCCAACGATACACCAGTTAAATTCAATTCCCAACTGTTGAATTTTTTGTTCTCACCTTTTTGCTTACAGTTTTTTGCAGGTTGTTTATTAGGACATTACTTTCAGACGAAACGTTTAAATCACCTGACCTTGATTATTTCTCTTGGGCTTAGCTTGTTAATTTTAGCCCTATACCTTCAAGAGTCTGTGCTCAGCACCTACCTGATAAGCGCCAATTACTTAATTCTCAGAGTCATCATTTTTGGTTTATCTGCAACTTTACTTCTGGCAGCAGTGATCGAATGTGAAATGCGTGGTCAGGTTTTATTTAAAAAATCATCAACGGTACTTGGCGGCGCTTCATACAGCATTTACTTATCCCATACTTTGGTAATTGCTTTGGTTTTCGTGCTTGGTTGGCAAAACTGGATGTTACTTCACAGCGAATCACCTGGTCTTTGGATATTTTTATTGATGCTTTTTACCTTACTTTATAGCACCTTACATTATAAATGGATTGAACAGCCTTTGATGTCACTAGCCAGAAAAGTTGGCAAAAGGTTATTCAAAAATTAAACTTTATCCATAGATTAATTTCCCAGATGGGCGCGATCTTGGCGAGGGATTAACAACAACGAAGTTTGGCGACCATTGATGTATTCAACACTTTGACCATCAAAATATGCATCTTCTTCTAACATGATACGAATTTCTTTGTCCCATTCCTTTATATATGTAGCTGCATTCAACTCTATGGCATAAGCTGTATTGGCATGTAAGGGATAATCACCTCTATGTGGAACACCTTCTTGAGAATCCCACATGCCCAATGTTGTTCCCGCCCCGTGACCATAGTATCCAATTGGATGGGTGTAAATGGCTGGCTTAAGACCTTCCTTGATGGCTTGTTTTCTTGATTTAGATAAAACATCATTGCCACTTCTGCCCACTTTAAAATGGGCAGTAAAAATATCTTGTAATCGATTGGCATTTTTTAAAGCTTGTTGCAAATAAACCGGCGCTTGCTTTTCTCCAGCCCTCAATACATAGGCATGTTGCTGGGTATCTGTATTAAGACGTAAGTAGCTAATGCCCAAATCGACGTGGATTAAATCTCCGGGCTGAATGATATTATCCGCTGGCCTTTTATCGAAAGTTCGCAGATGATCAAACTGTTCTTTATCTGCCCTTTGAATAGAAACAGAAGGATGAAACCAAGTATCTAGCTTTAATGACTTGATCCGTTCACGGTACCACCAAACTAAATCCTCAGTCGAAGTGACACCCGGCTGAATTGCTGTTTCTGACAACCCCGCTGACAGGATGTCATGTGCTATGTGGACAATTTGAGGGTAGATTGCCATCTCTGCTGGTGTTCGTGTTTCTAGCCAATTAATGGCCAACATCTCAGCACTGATCACTTTCTTTTGAGTGGCTTGTGGGATAGTTTGCATAAACCCCTGATACTCAGCATGTGTTAAACCATCCGCTTGTCCAAAATGTTCCGAGTAGTTAAGCCCAATTGTTTTGGGGTTTCTTGCTTCAATGATTTCAGCCAATCGAGTCCATTGATCAGGTTGTATTTCTTTATCCCATGATTTTTTAAATATTTCCCCCACATCGTATCTGGCCACTGCCAGGGTTTCAACACCTAAATCAGCCCCCGATTGATCAAAACCTTGGTCAAACATAACCAAAACAGTCCGACGTCTGGCAGCATGCCAAACAGCAGGTAACATGGTGCGAATTACTGGGTCTTCATTGTACTCTCGAGCCATGACGATCCACATGTCGATGCCGTTATCACGCATTAATTGGGGCAATACAGTGCGCACTTTTTCTTCAAGCAACCGGTCCACCACTTTGGCCTGATCTTTCAAAGAAAGGATTACAGGCATTTCCGCTGGGCTTGTATGGGTGAAGAACAAACTGATGATGACAAATATTTTTTTCATGACTTTAAACTCAGCATTTATTTTAAAAGGAGGTTACTTAGAGCTGTCCAACTTAAAGACCTCACCTGGCCGAGAAAAAAAGTCACCACCACTGTTTTTTAAATCCTCAGGCACCTTAACCGGAACATGAACACCTGTATGGCGTTTAGCATTAATGCGCTCTGATAAAATCTGCTTACCCGAATCACTGGTTAAAAACCAATAAGGTGGAAATGAATTAGCAGTCAACCTTTTTTCCCAATAACTGGCCCATGGCTTGAAGTGAGCATCATCAGGATCTGCATCTCCCATGTGCATCACTGTTATTTCATTATTCAAGGTAACACGGTACACCAAATTAGATACATCAGCCCTTCCTGGCCAGCCTGCATGTGGAATGCGAACAACCTCTACCTTTATTTCACCCATTTCCATTTCAACAGGCTGATCTCCATAGATCAAATCAATACCATGTATTTGTTTCTCTATACCAAGAAAATCATCATAACTTTTAAGTTGATCAACGGCTTGTGTTGGTGCTAACAGCTTGGTTTTAGGGTTCGACTTTAAGTACTTTACTAAATCGTTGGCATCAAAATGATCGCCATGCGCATGACTGATCAATATCATCTCTATCGACTCATAAGGTGTCTTGTTATCAAAGATGGCGGTTCTGATTTTTTCAGGCACCAGTTGATAGTTGTTGTAATGGTTATGAAAAAATGGATCGAACATGACTTGTTCACTGCCATGACTGACCATTAAACCGGTGTTACCCAAGTAAGTCACTTCGCCGGATTGTGTTTCAACAACAGGATTCATCGATTGATGTTTTGTAGAACCATGAGAATGGACCAATCCAGTTAACACAATCAATATAATCAAACTCAAAACTTTCATAATTGGCCCTGCTTATTTTAATATTTGATTATATCGAATTAATTCATTCTGTTGCCATACCTTTATAAAATTAAGACTACAATACACGGATGTCATTTTCTGAAAACAGCAAAGGCCTCTATGCTGGCTTGTTTTGCTTTGTGTTTTGGGGGTTTGCCCCCCTTTACTTTAAGTTGCTACAACACGTTCCTGCACTTAACATCATAGCTCACCGCATCGTATGGTCTGCTATTTTCTTACTGCTGTTTTTAGCGCTCAGGGAAAGAAAAAAATTACTTGAAGCACTAAAAATATCCCGCAAACAGCTCCTAATACTTTTCATCAGTGGTTCATTGATCATCATTAATTGGCTGATATTCGTTTGGGCAGTTAATGATGGGCAAATTTTGGCTACTTCACTGGGTTATTTTATTAACCCTTTGGTTAATATCTTCCTTGGCATGCTGTTTTTACAGGAGCGTCTGAATAAAGTACAAAAGATTGCCCTAATTATTGCCGCTGCTTCAACTTGTTATTTAGGTATCTTTATTGGACAACCGCCATGGATCGCCTTGGCACTTGCTGTGACTTTTGGCTTGTATGGCTTGGTCAGAAAAAAATTGGATGTCAGACCTTTGGCTGGATTATTTTGGGAAACTTCTTTGTTGTTTATTCCAGCACTGGCCCTTTTGATGGTCTTGCCAACCAACAGCTCTGCATTAATGTTAGACAGTGACACGATCTGGCTACTGGTATTTTCAGGGTTAATTACTGTATTACCGCTCATAGGCTTTAACTATGCCGCCAAACGATTGACCTTAACACTGATCGGTTTTTTACAATACATCGCGCCAACCATCAGTTTTTTAATAGCGGTCATATTTTACGATGAAGCATTTACTTTCGGTCATCAAGTCGCTTTCACTGGTATTTGGACTGCCTTACTTATCATCAGCATCCATTCACTCCGCACGTCTCAACAAAAACCAAATACAATTAATTAACTCATCATTGCAAATCTAGCGCATGATCTTTGAGTAACTTAATGTCCACCACTTCCAACGTTCGAAAATGTGTGCTGCGTAAATGAACCTGCGGAGCCACGCCAGCTTTATAAGCTTGTAACCATCGAGTGGCACATAAACACCATCGACTACCTGCTTGCAACCCTGGGAAGTTGAATTCAGGTCTAGGAGTGATTAAATCATTACCCATACGCTTAGAGAATTCTAAAAAGTCATCCGTTAACTGTACACACACTGTATGCATACCCATGTCCTCTTGAGCCGTATTACAACAGCCATCTCTGAAAAAGCCAGTCATTGGGTCTTCACTGCACATTTCCAGAACTTCACCATAGACATTCAAACTTTCATGCTTGACCATCAAATCACCACCAAAATAAAGCTATTTTACCGCAGCTGGTTTAAATTTCGACTTAAATATGTCAGTATAAAGTCTTAATTAGATTGATTAATTCGCCACCAAGACAAACCATGCAAAAACTAAAGCTCAATTTCCCAGGCAGCCAAGGCCAACTCGCTGGCCTGCTTCAACTACCAAACCAGCAAAGCAAAGGTATGGTTTTATTCGCCCACTGCTTCACATGTGGTAAAGACTTTGTTGCAGCCACCCACATCAGCAAAGCTCTGGTGGATTTGGGTTTTGCTGTATTTAGGTTTGATTTTACTGGTTTAGGAAATTCTGATGGCGATTTCGCCAACACCAACTTCAGTTCTAATGTTGAAGACTTGGTTACAGCAGCTGACTTTTTAAGCACTGAATACCAACCTCCTAGTGTGCTTATTGGTCATTCCTTAGGTGGTGCCGCTGTACTCAAAGCAGCAGCTCAAATCCCAGATGCCCAAGCCATAGTGACTATTGGTTCACCAGCAGACGCTGCTCATGTCAAGCACCTCTTCCATTGTGACTTAGACGTTATTGATCAAGATGGCAAAGCCGATGTCAACTTAGGTGGCAGACCATTCACCATAAAAAAACAATTCATTGATGACTTAGATGCCCAAGATGCCCATCACATCAGCTCTCTAAATAAAGCCTTGTTGGTGATGCATTCTCCTGTTGATGATACTGTTTCTATCAATGAGGCCGAGAAAATTTATGTGGCTGCCAAACATCCAAAAAGCTTTGTCAGCTTAGACAACGCCAATCATTTACTGACCAATAAACAAGATGCTGCCTACGCTGCGAAAGTCATCGCCACTTGGGCTGAAAAATTCATTGAAACAAACCAGTCCACACAAACTAAACGCGTTTCAGTTCCAGCAGGCCAAGTCCGTGTCAGTGAAATAGACCATGTCTTCCAATGCGACGTACAAACTTCATCACACCAATGGATTGCCGACGAACCCCTCAAAGTAGGCGGCAGTGATACAGGCCCAGACCCTTATCAACATCTGTTGGCTGGCTTAGGAGCTTGTACAGTGATGACATTGAGAATGTATGCCAAACACAAAGGCTTTCCTATGGAAAATGTGATTGTTAAACTATCTCATGACCGCGAACACGGCGCGGACTGTCAGGCACGTGATGAAGATCACCCCAAAGTCGATGTCATACATCGCAGCATTGAATTCAGCGGAGATTTAACCCAAGAACAAATCGACAAACTGTTGGTCATTGCTGATAAATGTCCTGTGCATCGTACCTTACATAATAAGATTGAAGTGCGAACTGAACTCAAAACCCCATAAAGTCGTCATTCAGAATGAATGACGAGGACTCTTCATCACCTCGTCATTCCAGACGAGCCTAAGCGAGATCAGGAATCTCCAACAACTTTCCAATTTCAGATAAATAAAACCAGCAACCTCTTTACTCTCTCACCCTCGCTTGCTCCAGCGTGGAAACGAACAATTTAATTGTAGCTTGAATCAAAGTTCTTTCCTGATCGAAGTTAAGTTTTGAAATTTCTATGTATTACCAAGCTGGAGCTTGGGAACAAGTAAAATGTCCTGTGCATCGTACCTTGCATAATAAGATTGAGGTGCGAACTGAACTGAAAACCCCATAAGGTCCTCATGCAGCATGAATGACGAGGATTCTCCACCACCTCGTCATTCCAGACGAGCCTAAGCGAGATCAGGAATCTCCTACAGTATTCGAAATTTTAGATCAATAATGCCACCCATCTGTATTCATTGTTCTCAGGCTCAATCAGTTCTACTCTCGTTTGCATGCTCCAGCATGTGAAAGAACAATTTAATGACTTAATATAGCTTGAATCAAAGTTCTTTCTTGATTCAAACTAAGTTTTCAAATTTCTATGTATTACCAAGCTGGAGCTTGGGAACAAGTGAAAAAAATAATCCTGCTACTTTCATTATGTCGAATCGGAAAACAAGAGGATACTAGATTCAGAGTCATTCAATTAAACTCTTTGAGTGATCTTACCCTATCACATATAACAATAAGCAAAATAAAGCTTTAACCTTGCCCTTCATTTGAATTGAATGAAATATACAATAAAATCTGTAACAAAATAAGTTTTCAATACACTAACTAAGAACTTAATCATTCAATGGAACAAACTTATGTTAAAAACATCAGCACTATTATTAACTTTAATATTTTCAGCACTATTACCTGGTAATACAAAAGCCAAAATACCGCCTTTTACATTCACAGTAACATGTGAATTCAATGATGGTTTAGACTGGTCTTTATCCTTCAGAGATTATGGCGCTGCACTTTTGTATGGCTCTTTTTGTGAACATAACCAAGGCGGCACTCCCAGTATTGAAATGAATTAAATAATAAATAAACGAGGATCAGACTTAGGTATACCCATTCGACAATCAATTGTTTATAACCAAAAACAATCAATGCTATAAATGATATTATACCTAAGTTTGGATTAAACAATTTTTTATTCATTTGAATGCCACATCTAAACCGCACCCTTACAATTGGTTGCTGTGACACCGGGTCTCACCTCTATCAACAACTACTGGATGCCCTAGGTGCTATATTTTGAGTTCGACCAGTCGCTCGTTCAACATGTCCAAACCCAAATTGGCTGCACCACCTAAAGAAACCCTGTCAACAATAGACTGATCAGCGCAGATAATAAGCGTTTCATCTTGCTTTGAGTCCAAATACGCATCTCTAAAAGATGCACCTTGCTTCACTTTGTGAAGCGCTTGATCTGTAGCCATCATTGCTGGAGTAACCGCTTGGTACATGTTTTCTTCATTAAACGATAAAGCCTTGAGCAAATCTGGTAACAAAGCCAAAGTAGATTGGGTCATTTGCATGCCTTTAAGCAGTGGCTCTTTGCTTAATTGTAAATCTCTTTGGTAGCCGCTAGGTAGCGACAATAAAGACTGGATTTGATGTACGGCGCCATCCACCACTGACAAACTGGCACGCATCAATTCAACCACATCAGGGTTGTTTTTATTGGGCATGATTGATGAGCCTGTGGTGTGACTGTCAGCCAATTGAATAAAATCAAACTCACTGGTCATAAATAAACTCAAATCCCAAGCAAAGCGGCGCACATCCAATAACAAATATGACAACGAATGTAAGCACATCAATTCATATTTACCACGAGAGTTTTGTGCACTGACCGGATTGATTTGCACTCTTGAAAACCCCATGTCCTCAGCAGTTTCAGATCTGGCCAATGGCAGTGGCACACCAAAACCCGCAGCTGTGCCCAATGGCGAAGCGTCCAATAACTTCATGACCCCATTTAAATGTTCAACATCATCCAATAAACTTTCGACAAAACCTAACAACCAAACCGCCACTGTGTTCGGCATGGCACGCTGTAAGTGGGTATAACCTGGCATGATTGTTTGTTGATGAGATTCTGCCAACTGCAACAAAGCCTCAATCGTTTCAATGGCATGCGCTTTTACCGTGCTCATTTGATCCAACATATACAACCTGAGACAGGTCAAAACTTGATCGTTTCTAGATCGCCCTGTGTGGGCTTTTTTACCCAAATCTCCCAACTTCTCAGTCAAGTAAAATTCAATCGCTGAGTGACCATCCTCGAAACGGCCATCAAGCAAAAATTGACCTTTTTGATACAAGGATTTAAGTTCATCCAATGCTTCATTAAATTGATGTAACTCCTCTTTTGTAATGATGTCAATCTGGCACAAACCCAATAAATGTGCTTGGGTACCTTTGATGTCATATACAAATAATGCTTGATCTAACACCACGTCACTGCCAGCCATATAAGTCATCACACCATTTGCCAATTGATCTGTTCCACGGGCATGCCATAAAACTTTGGGTTTTTTATTAATTGTATTTTCAGCCATGATTGACTCCTGTTAATGGTTGAGTTCCATGCGCTTCGGCGCATGCTAAATTCATGTTTTGGATGGCCTGTGTAGCTGCGCCTTTTAGCAAATTATCTAAAGCCACATTCAGAACGAAATGACCTGGTTCTGTTGCTGAACAAGCAAAGCCACCAATGATGAGTTCATGTTTGTTTTGGATTTGTTGAATCTCAGCAGGTTTTTGTTGTACTTTAATGAGTGGGATACCTTGATAGAAATGATGGAACAATTCTATTAATTCACCCGCACTCAAGGTTAAATTCAACTTACCCGATAAAGTTAAATGTATGCCTCTGAAATGCGCTGCCACATGCGGCATAAAACGAATGGTGTGTCCCAATACATGACTGACTTCTTTTTCATGGGTGTGGCCAGTTGGTTTATAGGCCAGAATATTATTGTTCAATCGTTGTACATTATTTTTATCTGAGGGCGACGTTCCAGCGCCACTGTAACCCGATACCCCAAAAGCAGTCGGCACATCTTGCTCTGTACATTGCAAATAAGGTAACAAGGGTCGCAGGCCCATTTGTATACCAGTGGCGTAACAACCAGGGTTGGCGATCAAACTGGCTTGTTTAATCTGTTCGGTATACGTTTCAGACTGACCATAAACCCACGAGTCAGCAAATCTATAATCTGCGCTGAGGTCAATGATTACGGTGTTTTTGGACATATTTAGCCAGAGTGAATCGTGCTGTTTTGCTATACCATCAGGCAATGCCAAAAACAACACGTCTAGTGACATTGATGACAAAGCATTGAAATCACCCGACTGATAGGTTAATTCAGCATTTGAGAACCCCTTCACCACTTGTTGCACTTGCTGCCCTTGATATGACCTTGAAAACACGGCTTTTAAATTAACATGCGGATGTGAATCTAATAATTGGATCAACTCAACACCCACATAACCCCTGGCGCCTAAAATGGCTGCATTGATTAAATCAGGCATGCTGCACCTCCTCATTAATAGTTTTTTCAGTTTTCTCATACATTGACAAATCTTGCCAACCTGAATCAGTCATGAAAGCTTGCTGTAAACAACTCAATGATTCAGCTGGATATAAACCACAAGAAAAACCCACCCAATCACCTTGATCTGATTTAATCGAAGCATCTGATTGTTTGAAATACCAACCATTGATGTCGTTATTAACTCGTGAACGCCAATATAATTGTGGATGGTTGGCTTTAATTTGTTGCCATAAGTTGGCAGCTAAACCCTCACCTTGTGCCGCCTTAGTAACTGCAAATTTATGTAAGTAGGCACAACCTCTGAAACCTTTGGTTACCAAAGCAGCTGCGCGACCTGATGCGGCCCAATACACTGTATCAACTTCTAAACCAGCCAAAAACTGAGATTTGAAAGTTCTGTCAAAAGCATTTTGAAAAACAGTCGTTAAGTGTTGTTCGAGCGACTTGTTCAAAACCTTACTTTCTGAAATTTCCTCACCCATATTAATGAACGTGCCAGCCCCTTTATAAGTGAATAATTCACGGGCCAAGTTTTGAGTCGAAGTGATAGAAACCGAATGACTCACATCCATAGGCGCCAACATTTCTTTTATCTGCTGTAACTTCAACTTCATGCCCGAATGAAGCCACGATTGTTGGTTCATTTCCTCATAGTCATTGTTCAATTGAATCGCCGAAATGATTTCATTTTGAGCGTTAAAAATACCGCCAGTAGGTGTAACGAATATGATCTTACGTGGATTAATTTGCCACACCAATTCTCGGGTAGCCGTATCAGCATTGATGTTAACCACTTGTCCACTGGAGGTTTCACCTAAACAACTTAAAACTGGAATAGCACCTGATTCCAAGGTTTGTCTGATGGGCGAAAGGTGTATTTTTTTCACTTCACCGACCAAGCCAAACTGTGCATGATCTAAATAATCACATTCAAAAACACCATGTACAAAGCCATTGGCTCTGACACCCTGATTTTCCAGCGCATTGACAAACTTTTGATTGAGGTCATACATAATGGGCCTGACTACTTTCATACAAGCTTCATCAGTTACCCTCAAACCGGATTTTTTAATGGTTTTAATACCCGCTGCAGCCAGCCCTTGATCTAACTGTACCCCAGCACCATGTATAACGATCGGATTCAGACCTAAATGAGTCAAAAGAGCCAACGACTCTGCCAAAAAATCTAGCTCATCAGCCAGTGTTCCACCACCCACTTTAACCACCGCAAAATTTTTCTCTCCATGGTTTTGATACCTACTCAGGTAGTGCTTGGCTTCATGACTGTTGGTCAGTTGATTCAACGCGCTTTGAATAACCTTTTGGTTGATTGACTCAATTTTCATGACAATATTCCTTGGTAAATTCGATAACACAGCAACAACTGATCTATGGCCACCCATTCATCCACCGTATGTGCTTGCGCAATGTCACCAGGCCCCAAGACCAAAGCAGGCATGCCCGCTTGGCTGAATAAAGAAGCCTCTGTCCAGAAATCAACAGCCTCACCTTGTTGCAAGTTATGTTGCTGACAAAACAATATGGCCTGCTCATTTCCTGAAAGTTGTTCAGGTAATGCGGGTGCTGATAATGAGCAATGCCATTGAGCTTGTGCTTCATAACCATCAATGAATGACTGGTAAGTTAAAGTAGATGACAAACCGGCGGGAACCCGGATACTGAAACCCAGCTGACAGTCTGCTGCGATCATGTTATTTTTTTCACCTCCTTTGATATAACCCAAATTAAAACAAACCCCTGTTGGATTTATTTTGCTTTGCTGTGATTCAGCTGTTTGTAAGGCATGAGTTAACCATTGGTTGGCTTGATGCACTGCATTACCTTTATGCGCTTGTATGGAAGATGAATGCCCACTTGATCCCGAAAAATGACCATGAGCAGAAACATACCCCCTGTGTTCTGTGATTGCCAAACATTGAGTGGGCTCCGCCACGATCACTTGTTGATAAACACGCAGGTCATGACCTTCGATGAAATGCTTGATACAACAATTATTAGTGCCCTCTTCATCGGTGGTAAATAGCACTGCCATGTCTTGATCAATTGATTCAGCCAAAGCCATTAGACAAGCGGCGCCCCCTTTGATGTCACAAGCACCCCGACCGTAATAACGACCTTGGCTTTCTGTTAAAGTAAATGGATCAAACTGCCAACCTTCGGTTACCGGGACTGTATCTAAATGCACATTAAACAACACAGCAGGCTTACCCCTCACTGCATAGAAAGCCACATGCCCCTCACCAAAGTCAGCCATCGTAACAGTAAAATTTTGCGCTTTAAAAAATGCTTCGAGTCCTACAAATATGGGATCGTTGAATTTAATGTTCCTCGGCGGATTACAAGTATCCTGACCGATTAAATAGGACAAGTGCTTTTTAATGGATT
>CAZVZJ010000043.1:0-17300 GCA_964631055.1 uncultured Marinicella sp. | reverse complement strand
ATGGGCACGGCTTGGTTCATGATGCCCTCCTGACTTGATTGACCAAGGTCGCACTCTGGCCTGTCAATTTGATGTATCCCAACGCCTCTTCTGGCGTCCAAGTTGCCGATTGGGCATAAATAGACTGTGAATCTTGCACGATAAATGGCGATTCAACCGCAGTTGCCAGCAATACACCACCTTGGGTTTCGAGTTTGACTGTTCCAGTTACATGAGATTGTGAACTGGCCAAATAAGCTTCGATATCATCTTTATGTGGCTCATAAAAGAAACCTTGATACACCAGCTCAGCCCAGCGCTCCGCTATTTGTGCCCTGAATTGGTTTTGTAATTTAGAGTTAACCAAATCTTCCAATGCTTTATGGGCCTGCATCAAACCATCTATACCAGGACATTCAAATACAATTCTCCCTTTTAACCCAATACTGACATCGCCAGTATAAATGTGCCTACCAACGCCATATGCAGCCAACTGTTGGTTTAATACCTGTAATAACTCTGGTCCGGAAATAAGCTCACCATTTAAGTGAGTGGCTACACCAGCTGTAAAACCAAGTTGTAATGCCAACGGCTTTTCTGGCCACGCCTCTCTGGCTTTAACCCAACACAAGCTGTCATCTGTAGGTGCTTGAAACGCATCTATTTCACTGCCCGAAATGGTGACTCCCAACATGTTTTCATTGATTGAATATTTTTCATGTTGACCAGACATGGTAAAACCTGATTGCTTGAGCACTTCAAGCTCATGATCGCGAATATTACCTGTTATTTCTGCTTGTAAATCACGAATGGGGGCAACGATCTCATAATGGCCCAAAGAGTGAACAGTTTGATCAAAACGAAATTGATCATTACCCATCGCAGTACAGCCATGTGCGAAATACGGCGTGTTCAATTCATCGCACAACTGTAAACACAACTTCACAATCACATAACGATCTGAACATAATAAGGGGTACTCATCTCGCATTTTGGCTTTTGACCAAATCAATGGCTTCACAAACTCATCCCAAATGGCTTGTTGAGCATTGATGGTCTGATGTTGATGCGACCCTAATGCCAAAGCTCGGTCATTAATGGCTTTAATTTCAAGATCAGAAACGCCTCCTGCATTCACGAATACAGTGTGGACTTGATGACCTTGTTGGACCAGATGATGGAGGCAATAACTGGTGTCTAAACCACCTGAAAATGCCAGTACAATTGTTTTAATTTTCATGGTTTACTCCAAAATAATTACATGTTGATTGGTTGATTCATTAAGTTAAGCATCATCGCTTTTTGCACATGCAATCGATTTTCAGCTTCTTCTAGTGCGACACAGTAATCGGCACCCATGACTTCATCAGTGGCTTTGATGTTTCTGCGCAATGGTAGGCAGTGGCTGAATTTGGCTTGATTGGTAAGCGCCATTTTTGCGCCATCAACCATAAAATGCTTGAATTGTTTGCGTTGTTCAAACTCAGTTTTTGGATCACCATAAAATGGCAAAGCGCCCCAGCTTTTGGCATAAACAAAATCAGCCCCTGCATAGGCCTTTTCAATGTCATGAGAGACTTCAAAATTGGCTCCATTGGCTTGGCATTGTGCTTTGGCAGTATCTAGGTAATGACTGTCCAGTAAGTAATGCGCATTGGGACACAACAAAGTCACATCCATCCCAAATTTACTGCTGATTAATAAACCTGAGTTGGCAACTGCAGTATTCAAAGGCTTGGGGTGATAAGTCCAAGTCAGCACAAACTTTTTACGCTTGACTGTTTGCAGATGGTTTTTAATGGTCATCATCAATGCCAACTCCTGACAAGGGTGAACAATTGTCTCCATATTGATTACTGGTACAGAAGCATGTTTTGCCAGTCCTTTTATTTTGTGATCCAATCGATCAACTTGCCAGTCCTGAAATGCTGGGAAAGCACGTATGGCAATCATGTCCACATAAGATGAAAGCACCCCCGCCACTTCTTTGATGTGTTCTTCTGCATCACCATCCATAACCACACCTGGTTCGAATTCTATGCCCCAAGCATCTTGCCCTGGTTGTAAAACGATCGCAGTTCCACCCAACTGTTGCATTCCTAACTCGAATGATGTGCGGGTACGCATAGAAGGGTTCAGAAACAACAAGGCGATGGATTTACCTGCCAAGTTATTTTGTATAGGATGTTCTTTCAGGTAACCAGCTTCGTTCAAGATTTGGTTCAGATCTTGTTGACTCCAGTCTTCAGTGCTCAAAAAGTGTTTTATCATGGTTCTTCTCAGTCAGTTAATGTGACCATTGAACCGGGCATAAAAAAACCCGGCTCTTTGGCCGGGTTTTTTAAAATTATATTTTTAAATCACAGGTCTAGCCAAAGAGCTCCATTTGTCTCAAACGGCGACGGCGACGAACAACCACAGTAGCATTCACTGACACAGATTCAGCCAATGCATATTGTTTTAAAAATAAGTTGTGGTAGTTGTTTTTCATTATTCATTTGTTGCGATTTGCGCTTAATGTAACATGCTTTAAAAAAAAGTGGCAAATGTTTTTTTGTAATATGGGAACTTTATTTTCTGATTATCCAAAAAATATTTAGAAGAAACTCATAAGCAGCATGAACCCAAACCATCCGTCATTCCAGCCGAGCCTAAGGCGAGTGCAGGAATCTAGGTAAGATATATTCCTTTACGCAATCATTTTCTTTTTTTGAAAAACAACCCGAGGATTGCGGCAATGCTAATCTTTCTTACAATAAATCAAAACCAACACGCACCACATAGGGGGCCATTCCAAATAAACTTAAATCACTCAATTATACAAATCAATTAAATACCGCTGAACAACATGCCCACCATCCTCTATAACCGAATCCAAAACCCCACCACAAGCCAAAATCATATGGGCAGATGCTTTATTTTCAGCATAACAATGGATATGAACTTGTTTGATCCCTCGCTCTGAAGCTTGCTCTAATGTCAGGTTTAACAGTTTAATGCTCAAACCTTGACCTCGATAACTCGGGCGAATACCTAAACCAATGTGGCCGCCTGCTGTTAACAATTGGTCACTTAAATGATGGTGCAGGTTTGAAACGCCGACCAATTCATCGCCCTGTACCATCCAATAGGTTGAGCTGGGCACATATCCTTCAGGCAAGTGAATACCTTGCTCAAAGTCATTGATCTTTTTAAGCAAGGCGCTGAAGTCACTGTGGTCAAAATCTAAAGGAAAAGGATATCTTTCTTCGCTTCCCAGCTCAAGAATATAAGATAAATAACTCTGCTTAAAACTGGCATCAGGTTTGATTAAATTCATCTTTAGTTTATTTTCGGCACGCCCTGAGGAATTGCATCAAGTAACTTTTGGGTATATGCATTCTGTGGATTGCGGTAGATTTCTTCAGCGGTGTTCATTTCGACAATTTTGCCTTCATTCATCACACCCACTCGGTCAGCTATGAAATTAACCACCGATAGGTCATGCGAAATAAAAATATAAGTTAAATCATGTTGTTCTTGTAAATCAAGTAACAGGTTCAACACTTGCGCTTGCACCGATACATCCAAGGCTGATACCGATTCATCACAAACAATGAATTCTGGTTCAACTGCCAAGGCACGCGCAATCGAGATCCGCTGCCGCTGGCCTCCGGAAAATTCATGGGGATAGCGATTCAATTGGTCTGGATTTAAATCAACTTGTTGGATCAACTCCACCGCTCTTTCCCAACGCATGGCTTTGCTGATTTGTGATTGGTGTATATTCAAGGGTTCCATCAGGGTTTGTCCCACTGTCATTCTGGGATTCAGAGATGCATACGGGTCTTGGAAAATAATTTGCATGCGCGATCTAAGCTCACGCATTTGTTGACTGCTTTGGGCAAACACATCAACACCATCATAATTCACAGCACCACTGGTTGCTTGTTGTAAACGTAGCAAGGTTCTGCCTAATGTGGTTTTACCACAACCTGACTCACCCACCAGCCCCAATGTTTCACCTTTTCGAACCGTAAAACTCACATCATCAACCGCTTTCACATGGGATTTAACACGGCCAAATAAACCTGATTTAATAGGAAAATATGTTTTTAAGTTTTTAACTGAAAGTAGGGTATCTGCTGATGACTTATCTGTTTTGATTTGTGGTTCTTGTAGTTCGGTTGAGGGTGTTAATTCTTGACCATCCTCCCCCATGAAGTCAGACACAGTTAATAACCGGCGGGGGTTACCATGTAATTTGGGGCGGCAAGCCAATAAGCCTTTACTGTAAGGATGTTTGGCATGATTGAAAATGGCAGTTGTTGTCGCTTGTTCTACTTTTTGACTGCGATACATGACCACCACTTCATCGGCCAAATCAGCAATCACACCCAAATCATGGGTGATAAAAAGCATACTCATGCCAGTGTCTTTTTGTAACTGCTGTAACAATTCTAAAACTTGCTTTTGAATGGTCACATCTAAAGCGGTGGTCGGCTCATCGCAGATCAACAATTTAGGTTCGCAAGCTATCGCCATGGCAATCATCACCCGCTGTTTTTGTCCGCCAGACAATTCGTGAGGATAGGCTCTGGAGCGCCTTTGCGGTTCGGGTATGCCTACCCAATCCATCAATTCTACCGTTCGTTGCCAGGCTTGTTTCTTAGTCAGCTTTTTGTGCAATCGCAAAACTTCAGCAATTTGAAAACCCACCCTAAAAACCGGATTTAAAGATGTCATCGGCTCTTGAAAGACCATAGAAATGTCATTACCGCGAATCTTTTGTAGTTGTTTTTCGGTCATAGACAACAAGTCATTACCTGCAAACTCGATGTGACCCTGGGTAATTTTTCCTGGAGGTTGTGGTATCAATCCTAAAATAGACAATGCTGTTACCGATTTTCCCGAGCCACTTTCACCCACCAAACCCAAGGTTTGACCTGGGTTGATATCGAAACTTAAGCGATTGACCGCTTGTACTTGAGCATCTGCCGAATTAAATGACACCGACAGGTCTTGAATGCGCAACAAAGGTTCTTGATTTGCTTTACTCATCTGACATCACACATTCACCATTTATGTTTTATTTGAAGGATCCCAGCGATCTCTGAGACCATCCCCCACCAAATTGAATCCTACCAGTGTCAATGACAAAAATAAAGCAGGAAACCACAATGACCACGGTGCCAGTTCCATGTTATCCGCCCCTTCATTAACCAACGCGCCCCAGGAAGTCATGGGTTCTTGCACCCCCAAGCCTAAAAAGCTCAGAAATGATTCAATCATAATCACCTGTGGAATGATTAATGTGGCATAAACAATCACCACACTTTTTAAATTAGGCAGGATGTGTTTTAAGAGTATGTTTTTATTCGGTTGACCCAAAGCAACACTGGCCTCTATAAAAGCCTGTTCTTTAAGCATTAAAGTTTGGCCCCTCACTATCCTGGCCATATCCAACCACAGATAACAACCAATGGCAGCGAATAACAGCCACAGTTGTTGGCCAAAAAACACCATCAAAAGGATCACCAAAAATAGAAACGGCAAGGCATAAAACACGTCGACTAACCGCATCATAAAAGCATCAACTTTACCTCCAAAAAAACCAGCAAGCATGCCATAAAACACACCTATCAAAACACTGACTAAAGTCGCCAATAAACCCACCATCAATGACACCTGACCACCCAACAATGTTCGGATATATAAATCCCGACCCATCACATCTGTTCCAAACCAGTAAACACTATCAGGAGCAATCGCCATGTCATCCCAATGTATGGTTTCAGAATCCAAAGTGGCCCACAAAGGCCCTAATAGAACCACTGTAATGATTATGATCAAGATAATGAGACCCATTTTTAATTTCATGGCTCAACCATTTCCGGCCGAAAGTGGTGTATTTTGATCTATTCTCGGATCAATCAAACGATACAATAAATCCACCAACAAATTAAACAACAGCATCATCAAACCAATGACCAGCACCACTCCTAACACCAAAGTATAATCGCGGTTCAATGCACCTTGCACAAAATATCGCCCCATGCCAGGAATGCCAAATATTTGTTCAATCACCACCGAACCAGTCATTAACCCAACTGCAGCAGGACCTAAATAACTGACAACAGGAAGCAATGAAGGTCTTAATGCATGCTTAAAGATCATTGCTGTCTGGGAAAGACCTTTGGCTTTTGCTGTACGAATAAAAGGCTGATTAAGAATTTCCAGCAAACTGCCCCGAACCAAACGCGCAATGGCTGCAATATAAGGCAAACTCAGGGTGATAACTGGCAACACCAGATAACTCCAGTGCCCACCTGACCAACCTCCCACTGGCAACCACTGCCAATTGACCGCCAGCCACATGATCAACATAGGTGCAATCACAAAATTAGGGGTACTGATACCAATCACAGCGGTAATCATGGCCACTAAATCCGGCCATTTATTGGCATACAATGCAGCCACCATGCCAAGCCCAACACCTAACAACAATGCCAACAACAGCGCATAAAACCCCAGTTTCAAAGAAACAGGTAGACCCAATGCAATGAGCTCATTGATTGAATAATCTGCATATTGAAACGAAGGGCCTAAATCACCATGAATCACCGACTTGAGGTATTGGCCATATTGTTGAGCTATAGACTGGTTTAATTGATACTTGGCTGCAATCAATTTTTCTACTTCAGCTGGTAACTCACGTTCCTGATCAAATGGGCCGCCCGGTGCTGCGCGAAGTAAGAAAAAAGTTAATGTCAAAACCAACCACAGGACAGGAATACCCCACAACAGTCTTTTAACCACAAGATTCAGCATTCAGTCATTGGTTATTAAGAGACCTCATTAAGTATGTCATTACTGATTTTTTCAGCCATCATAATGGTCGGTGCATTGGTATTTCCTGAAACCAAAGTTGGCATGGCTGAAGCATCTACTACACGCAACCCCTCAATGCCATGTACTTTGAGCTGGCTATCAACCACTGCCATGTCATCACTTCCCATTTTACAGGTGCCTATGGGGTGATAAATCGATTCTGCCTTATTACGAATAAACTCAGTGATTTCTTGATCAGTTTGAGTTTGTTCACCAGGAAAGATCTCTTCATCTCGATAAGCATCAAAAGCGCTTGAGGCAAAAATTTTCCTCTGGATTTTAAAACCTTCTATCATCAGCTTTAAATCATTTTCAACATCCAGGTAATTGGCATGTATCTGCGGATGATCTTCAACATTTGCCGATTTTAATTTAATTTCACCACGGCTTTCTGGTCGCAAAACACACATGTGCAAAGTATAACCATTGCCTTTGAGTCGATTTCGCCCATGATCATCTAACATGGCCGGCACGAAATGAAATTGTAAATCAGGTCTGTCATCATCAGCCAAAGGGCTTTGCCAGAAACCGCCAGCCTCTGCAACATTTGAGGTACCAGGGCCGGTCTTGAATAGATAGTATTTCAAACCGGTTAATATTTCACTGGCCGTATCATAGGTGATTTTCTGCTTGCATCGCTGCACCAAACAAACATCCAAATGGTCTTGTAAATTTTTTCCCACACCCGGAAGATTATGCTTACACTCAATCCCATGTTCAGCCAATTCTTCAGCCACACCTATACCTGACAGCATCAGTAATTGCGGAGAATTAATCGCGCCTCCTGAGAGAATCACCTCTTTATTGGCATTAAGTTGCACAGATTTGCCCTTTTTCTTAACCCACAATCCTGTGGCTTTTTTATCTTGCAAGATTATTTTTTCAGCCAACGTTTTGGTCCATACCGTTAAATTGCTTCTGCTTATGGCAGGCTTTAAAAAAGCTTCCGCTGTTGAATGGCGTTGTCCATCTTTTATGGTGACTTGGTAATAACCAAACCCACGCTGGTGTAGACCATTGAAATCATCTGTCCGATCATAGCCAGCTTGCTCAGCTGCGTCGATAAAAACTTCACTTAATGGATTGGTGTACTTATGATCGGTAACCGACAATAAACCACCTGATTGATGGAATTCATTATCCAGACGCTGGTTATTTTCACTTTTAATAAAATAAGGCAACACATCTTCGCTGCCCCAGCCGGTATTACCTTGGGATTCCCAGTGATCATAATCTTTGCGGTGCCCTCGACAATAACACATGGCATTGATTGAAGAAGAGCCCCCTAGCACTTTGCCTCTGGGCCAATACAACTGACGGTCATTGAGTTGAGACTCTGGCTCAGTTTCATAAGACCAATTGATGGATTTTATACCCACTAATTTTGCCAAGCCTGCGGGCATATGAATCAAAGGGTTCCAATCGGTGGTTCCTGCTTCAATCAACAGTACTGAATGCTTTCCATCAGCAGACAGTCGATTGGCCAACACACAACCGGCGGAGCCTGCACCAACCACAATATAGTCAAAATTTTCCAAGTGAGTTATTTTTATCTTTCAAACGTTCGTTATTATAGCTGAACTTACGAACTTGTAGGCTTGAATCACAAAAAATGCCCAGCTTTATACTTATAATAAAATCTACATTATTTTACTTGTTAGATAAATAAACAATTTTTTGTTATATACTGAATGAAAATAAAAAAATCAGGGGCATATTTCATGATCAAACTAACCATCAATGGCAACCTAACTCAACTAGATGTGAACGAAGAAATGCCCTTATTATGGGCATTACGTGATGTTGCAAAACTCACAGGTAGCAAATATGGCTGCGGTAAAGGCATATGTGGTGCTTGTACAGTTCACATTGATGGCCAAGCCATGCGTTCTTGTATTACACCCATGTCTTATGCCAAAGATAAATCAATCACCACCATTGAAGGTTTATCAGAACAAGGAAACCATCCAGTGCAACAGGCCTGGTTAAAACACAATGTGGCTCAATGTGGCTATTGTCAAACTGGTCAAATCATGTCTGCCTCGGCATTACTGGCGCAAAACGCCAACCCCAATGACAACGAAATCGATGCAGCCATGGCTGGAAATATTTGTCGCTGTGGCACTTACCCAAGAATTCGAGCTGCCATAAAAACCGCCGCAAAATCGACTCCTGCCCAGATTAAAACTGAAGACAAAGGAGCCCAGTCATGATCAAGAAAATCAGTCGCCGTAGATTCTTACAAGGAACGGGCCTTGCATCAGGCACCCTGATAATAGGCGTACAACTCTCACCCGTTCTGGCGGAATCAACCAAGGAATTCAGTTTTGCGCCAGATGTTTTTGTAGCCATGGATGAAACAGGTCAAGTAACCATCGTTTCACACCGCAGTGAGATGGGTCAAGGCATACGCAGCACCTTGCCTTTATTGGTTGCAGATGAAATGGAAGCTGACTGGAATCGAGTCACCGTAAAACAAGCCATTGGCGATGCCAAATACGGCAGCCAAAACACCGATGGTTCTCGCAGTGTCAGAAAAAATTACCAAAAGCTCAAAGAAGCTGGCGCCATCATGCGAACCATGATGCAACAAGCTGCTGCCAAGGTTTGGTCTGTTCCATTTGATGAAATTAAAATCAAAAATCACCATGCTAAGCACAATGATCAAAAACTGGATTTCAAAGATTTGGTCAAAATCGCCAATAACTTAGCAGTACCCACCAGAAACAGTTTAAAACTGAAATCAGAAGCTGATCAAAATTTTGTAGGCAAAGAAGACATGAAAAACTTAGACGGCCAAGCCATTGTTGATGGCAGTGCTGAATTTGGTTTTGATGTAGATTTACCGGGAATGAAAACGGCTGTGATCGCTCGACCACCTGTGGTTTTTGGCACAGTTAAAAGTTTTGATGCCAGCGAAGCTTTAAAAATACCTGGGGTAATTAAAGTGATTGAAATGCCCGCATTAACACCACCGGCTGCATTTAAAATGCTTGGCGGCATCGCGGTGATTGCTGAAAACACCTGGGCAGCCATTAAAGGTCGTGAAGCTTTGAAAATTGAATGGGATCACGGCAGCAATGCCAGTTACAGCACCAAAGATCACGAAGCAGTTTTTGTGAAAGCCTTAGAAAATCCTCAAGAAGTGGTTCGTAAACGTGGCGATATTGATCAAGCAAAATCAACCGCCAACAAAACCATTGAAGCCGACTATCATGTCGCAGGTTTAGCACACGCCACCATGGAACCACCAGCAGCAACAGCACGTATCAAAGGTGACACTGTAGAAGTTTGGGCGTGCACCCAAACCCCTCAAGCCGCTCAAGGAAATGTGTTGAGCACGTTGGAAATTCCCAAAGAAAATGCAGCCAATGTAAAAATCAACGTCACTTTATTGGGCGGTGGTTTTGGTAGAAAATCAAAGCCTGATTATGTGGCCGAGGCCGCCTATTTGGCGAAAATGAGTCAACTACCTGTTAAAGTGATATGGACTCGTGAAGATGAAATCAAACATGGTTATTATCACAGTCCCAGCTACCAGAAATTACAAGCCACTTTGGACAATAAAAACAATGTAAGTAGCTGGTACCATGCCATGGTTAATCACCCCATTGGCGCCACATTCAACCCCGCTGCCAAAACAGCTGGCAGTGTTGATATGGGTCAAGGCGATATGATGTTTGATGTACCCAACATCAAAATAGCTTTGGGTGAAACTGAAACGTTCATGCGCATCGGCTGGGTACGCTCTGTGACCAATATCAACAATGTATTCGCTGCCTCATCATTTGTCGATGAATTGGCACATGCTGCCGGCGAAGACTCCAGAGATTTTTTACTGGATTTAATAGGCAATGACCGAACCGAAGACTTCAGTGCCGATGGCTTTAAATACGGTAATTATGGCGAATCAGCTGAACAATATCCTGCGGAATCAAGTCGCTTAAAAAACGTGATCAATGTAGCTACTACAAAAGCTGATTGGGGCCAAGACTTACCCAAAGGAACCGGTATGGGTGTGGCGGCTTGGCGCAGTTTTCTCAGTTATATAGCAGTGGTGGTTAAAGTTTCAACGGATGGCAGCAAAGTAAAAATAGATGACATTCATGTAGCTATAGATGCGGGTAAAATTCTCAACCCTGATCGAGTCAGATCACAGATGGAAGGCTCAGCCATATTCGGCGCCTCTTTGGCTTTTTACGGTGAAATCACTGCCAAAGATGGCATCATAGAACAAGGTAACTTCCATGATTATCAAATGTCTCGAATCAATCAGATTCCTGACATACACACACATATCATCAAAAGTGATGCCCTACCAACTGGTGTAGGTGAACCTGGCTTACCACCTTTTGCACCCGCCTTGTGTAATGCCATTTTTGCAGCCAGTGGAAAACGACATCGCAGATTGCCTTTGAAAGAGTTGCAATTAGTATAAATCATAAAAAATAAACTAAAGAATATTTTATAACGCACAGCCATAATATTCTGACCAAATAAAGAAACTTAAATCACATGAAAAAGTCATTAACCATTCAATTTGCAGCTTATATGTTAATGTTGAGTAGCGCCCTATTAGCAGCAGAAAAAACACCTTCTATATTAGCCACAAAAAACGGCTTAAATCTGACACAACAACACCTGGATCTAGCCATTGCCATTGAGCTTGAATACACCGAAGAATCACATTTTTCGCAAGCAGAACAAAATGAATTAAAAACCATCCTGATTGAAGAGTTCAATACTGAACCACAAGAAACCATCGATTCTATTATGGATGAAGCAGCAGAACTTAATTTAGTTCAATCAAAAAAATCATCAAATCGCACCAAACAAAAACAACCAATTCAAAGTATTCCTGTTCGTACTGACACCGCACCTGGCCATTTGAAATTACGTCAAAATATCAACCAGTTAAGTCAGCGATCTGGTAACAACACCTCAATTCCTGATTCTGCCTTCAACACCTCTAATGTCAATCAGCTGCGGAAGTTTATTGCCGACTCACAAATAACCAGCTCAAATTACAACAACTACAGTTCCAGCAAAAGGGTTTTTAGATTTTGTAAAGACGGTACTTTTCGTTATTATTATGGCTCAAATTCAAGCATCACTTCTGGTAGTGGAGAAATCTCAGGGACCAACGAAGCCAGTGCAAGCGGTTATTGGGATGCCTATCAAGAAAATGGCAATGATGCACTTTTACTTTTCAGTGCCGATCCTGGCTTCCTAGACGAAAGCCTAAATAACACAGGCATGTTAGCCATACCCATAGCTGCCTATCAAGAAGACCTCGTTCAACTCGGACAGCGTGGTCAACAAGCCACCCCAGATTTGCTGATGGGCAGAGAAGTCATTGCTGGCTGTTATTAAATCGAACTACTGAACAAAATGAACTGTCTGTTGATACCGCTGTTCAATTAATTCATTAACAGCTACAAAATTAAGCAATGACCAGTGAGTCTGGCCATTGTTTATACTGTAAACGACCATTGAGATAAAACACTACCTTGAAAATTTTAATAGTACTTAAGTCTTTGTTAGTCATATACCTCTTATTAGGTATACTTCTTTACCTATTTCAAAGAAAAATGATCTATAAACCCACACCTTATGTTGATCATAACTTTGAAACATTTCAATTTAAACACCAAGATCAAACTTCAGAAGCACTGTTAACCACAGCTAATAAACCCAACGCCATCATTTACTTCGGTGGCAACGCTGAAAACATCATCTACACAGTTCCAGACCTTGAACATCACTTCCCAAATCACAGCTCATATCTACTGAAATACAGAGGCTATGCGGGCGCAGCAGGTAATCCAACAGAAGATGATCTATATTTAGATGCTTTAGCACTTTATGACCAAGTTAAATTAAAGCACAGTCAAATCACAGTGATTGGCAAGTCATTAGGGTCTGGTGTCGCTACCTATGTAGCCAGTGAGCGTCATGTAGATCAATTGGTCCTGGTGACTCCATTCGACAGTATCAGAGCGGTGGCCACAGACTTATTTCCCTTTTTGCCCATTCAATGGCTCATTAAAGACCACCACGATTCCAAGTCAAGGGTCGCAAAAATCAAAGCACCTATATTGGTAATCATCGCCGATCAGGATCGAGTGGTACCAATGGCCAGAACTGAATCATTGCTTGAGTCTACACCAAAATCCAAACTCAAAATCGTGACACTGAACGCTGGTCACAATGATTTAGACTTGGTACCTAACTATTTTTCCAGCATTCAAGAGTTTTTAAACTCATCCTCTCAAAAAAACTAAACCTCAATCATCACAATTACCATGACTTTATGGTCTGTTGTACAATCATTTGAAAAACCAGAAGAAAAACCCCATCTTATTGTCAATCTGAAAATTAATTGGAAATCATGAACTTTAATAAATTAACCACCAATTTCCAGCAAGCACTGAATGAAGCGCAATCTATAGCCGTAGGCAAAGACCATACGGTCATTGAATCTGCACATGTTTTAGCCGCTTTACTGGACCAAGAAAATTCCTCCATGAAGCATGTGTTGATGAAATCTGGGGTGAATGTCAACCAGCTCCGTAAACAAGTGGATGAAACCATAGCAATGATGCCTGTGATTGCTAACAACACTGGTGATGTCAATCTCTCAACCAACTTGGTCAAGGTATTGAATTTGGCTGATAAATTAGCCCAACAGCGAGAAGATCAATATGTCGCAAGTGAACTATTTGCCTTGGCTTTGATGGACTCTAATGACACCACCGCGCAACTTTTGAAAAAAGCAGGTGCCAAACGTGACTCCATCGCACAGACCATTGATGACATCCGAGGTGACAGCACCATTGATGATGCAGGTGCAGAAGAAAACCGTCAGGCGCTGGAAAAATACACAGTTGACCTAACCGCACGTGCGGCTCAATCCAAAATGGATCCCATCATTGGCCGCGATGCTGAAATTCGTCGCACCATACAAATATTACAACGACGCACCAAAAACAACCCAGTGGTGATTGGTGAGCCCGGCGTGGGTAAAACAGCCATCGTTGAAGGATTGGCACAGCGCATAGTTAACAACGAAGTTCCTGAAGGCGTTAAAGGCAAACGACTGTTATCGCTGGATTTAGGTGCGTTGATAGCAGGTGCTAAATACCGTGGTGAATTTGAAGAACGCCTGAAAGCCTTATTAAACGACTTAAGTAAACAAGAAGGACAGGTGATTTTATTCATTGATGAATTACACACCATGGTTGGTGCAGGTGCTGCCGAAGGTGCAATGGATGCGGGTAACATGCTCAAACCGGCACTGGCACGGGGCGAGTTGCATTGCATTGGTGCCACCACCTTGGATGAATACCGCCAAGTCATTGAAAAAGACAAAGCGCTGGAGCGGCGCTTTCAAAAAGTTTTGGTTGAAGAACCTTCGGTTGAGGACACCATTGCCATTTTACGTGGTTTGAACGAACGTTATGAAGTGCACCATGCGGTTGAAATCACAGATCCTGCCATCATTGCTGCAGCGACCTTGTCACATCGTTATATCACAGACCGCAATCTACCTGATAAGGCCATTGATTTAATGGATGAGGCTGCTTCACGGATTCGTATGGAAATTGATTCTAAACCAGACAAGTTGGACAAACTGGATCGCAAATTAATCCAACTTAAAATGGAACGAGAATCCATTTTAAAAGAAAAAGACAAGGCTTCAAAAAAACGCAAAACCGAACTAGAAACCAACATCCAAACTTTGGAACGTGAATATTCTGACTTAGAAGAAATTTGGAACAGTGAAAAAGCCGCTGTCCAAGGCACCACCCATTTAAAAGAAGAGTTAGAAGAAGCCAAAGCCGCATTCGAAGTGGCTCAACGCAGTGGTGATTTGGCTAAAATGTCAGAATTACAATACGGCAAAATCCCAGAGTTAGAAAAAGAAATTGCACAAGCCACTGAAGTGGATATGAGTACATTTAAACTACTCAGGAATAAAGTCACTGAAGCTGAAATAGCAGAAATCGTCTCCATGTGGACTGGCATTCCTGTCACTAAAATGATGGCAGGAGAAAAGCAGAAGTTATTAAAAATGGAGTCCATCATTCATCAGCGTTTGATTGGACAAGAAGAAGCGGTGAAGTCAGTTGCAGATGCGATACGTCGTTCCAGATCTGGCCTGTCAGATCCGAACCGACCCATTGGTTCATTCATGTTTCTTGGCCCCACTGGTGTGGGTAAAACTGAACTATGTAAAGCTTTGTCTGAATTTATGTTCGACACTGAAGACTCCATCATCAGATTAGATATGTCTGAATTTATGGAAAAGCATTCAGTGGCTCGCTTAATCGGCGCACCTCCTGGGTATGTGGGTTATGATCAAGGCGGATATTTAACAGAGGCGGTTAGGCGCAAACCCTATTCACTCATACTGTTAGATGAAGTGGAAAAAGCCCATGCCGATGTATTTAATGTGCTGTTACAAGTACTGGATGATGGTCGACTCACTGATGGTCAAGGTCGCACAGTAGATTTCAAAAACACCGTCATTATCATGACTTCGAATTTAGGCTCAGACTTGATTCAGGCAAAAATAAATGAAGCTTATAAAGACATCAAAGAAGCAGTCATGACTGTTGTTGGTGGTCATTTCCGCCCTGAGTTCATTAACCGAGTCGATGACATTGTGGTGTTCCACCCATTGAAAAAAGAGCACATTCGTTTAATCGCTGGCATTCAAATCAAGAAAGTGAAAAAACGCTTATTAACTCGAGATTTGCATCTACAAATCAGCGATGAAGCACTGGACTTTTTGGGCAATGTGGGATTTGATCCAGTCTATGGGGCCAGACCACTCAAACGCGCCATTCAAGATGAGCTAGAAAACCCCTTAGCCTCACGATTATTGGCAGGAGATTTCCCAGCAGGCAGTGTGATTCAAGTCAATTTAGCAGATCAAAAACTTGAATTCATTCCACAACAACCCCAATAAGTGGAAAAAATAAACTCAACTGTTATTAAAGTCGCGTAATATACACCATGACACGACTTTAAAAAATCATATACAACTGCTTTAAATTAACTGGAATTACTGATGCCAATATATGAATACCAATGCCTAGATTGTGGCCATGAACTTGAAAAACTGCAAAAAATGTCAGACGCGCCTTTGAAAGAATGTCCAAGTTGTGAACAAGACACTTTAAGCAAGAAAGTTTCAGCTGCTGGATTCAGGTTAAAAGGGACTGGTTGGTACGAAACTGATTTCAAAAATAAAAAGCCCAAAGCAGAAACCAAAACAAGTTCGGAAAACAGCAAGTCCAAAACAACATCGAAAACTGATTAAACTCAATTAATGCAATCCTGACTGTTGAATCGATAATAATGACTTGAAGATCATCACTAAAATCTTCCTTAAGCTTGAATCATTCAAGGGAATTGCAAACACCGCAGGCAGAGCGGAGCCGAAGCCTTAATAAAACCTGAAAGAACATACTAAACCAGACACACTTCGACTTCGCTCAGTGAACAATTACCGCTGGCTGAGCGGAGCCGAAGCCCAATCTGACATAAATATTGCTGCCTCACCTCGCAAAAACATTTAATCTACGAAGACTACTTGTAGGAAATTTCCTACAAGCATTTCAGAATTTATTGACAGATATTTTTAGCAGCTAGTCGCATAATTAGTTCATCAAAACTGAATTAAGAAACTTGACTTAGTATCTATATAATTCAACACGATACACACACTTGGAATGAGTCGGGAAACTGATTCTATTGATTGTTAACAAGGAGTTTCAATCAGGTACATGAGGTACCACACTCGGGAATAAGGATAAGAAAGCTCTGTGTTTGGGGCTTTCGAAAATTAACCGCCATCACTTGTGATGGCGGTTTTTTTTGTCTGTAATATTTCGATACACCATGTTATTTTCGATTAGAATACTCGAATGCGTGCTTTGTTATTCAAATTTATTATAAATCTCACCAGCTTATTGTCCCTAAAAACAGCTCATAAATGGGCCGCCTTTTTAGCCAACATCACTTGGCGGATTTCTGAAAAACAAAGACGAATCACCACCACCAACATCGCTTTGTGTTACCCTGATTTATCTAACGAAGCGAAGCTTGAATTGGCCAAAAAGAGCTTAAGCGAAACCATTAAGTCCATGTTTGAATTAGGCATTCTCTGGAAAAAACACGGTGATAACATCCAGCCATTAATCAGAAAAATTCACGGTTTAGATGAATTTGAAAATGCCTTAGCCAAAGAAAAAGGCATTCTGATGGCAGCTCCGCATTTTGGAAATTGGGAGGTGCTTAACTTGTGGTTATCTAAATACCCAGGTTTCGCATTCCTATATAAACCGCCCTCTGAAATTAAAATTGAACAATTGCTACTCAAGTACAGGGGATTAAGTGGAGCGCAACAAATCACTGCTGATGCCAAAGGTGTTAGAAAAGTA
>CAZVZJ010000042.1:4987-32524 GCA_964631055.1 uncultured Marinicella sp. | reverse complement strand
TTACTATGTTGTTCAGACCTTTGTTCGATTGAATTGATCTAATACATACATAGTGGCTGAGTCGTTAAAGAAGGTTCTTATATGAGATGTAATTTACGAGTTACAGTAAATTTTGTTGAGATTTTTATATTAAATCCGTAAGCCCAAAATCAGTGGTATTGAAATAAAAATTTTGAAGTTCAACTCAGAATTCCTAAAAATTGACGCTAAGTAAGAGTTTTTTCTTGGCCAGCTAAAACATCTGGCACCAGAAATAGAAAAAGTTTATTTACCATTTAAGATAAAAAAGATTATGCAACTTCATTGAACTATATTAAGCAAAAAATGGTAAAAAAAATTCTTGGTACAGAAAACCACTTCACCGTCGACTGGAAGAGTGTAGGATGAGCAGTTACTTCAGATTGGCCATTTGTACTGAGTCAATTTGATTATAAAGGCGCATTGGGCTTTGTTTGTAACTCAAAAATGGATTGAGATCATATGCTCAATTGTGTGGCCATTATATGCTTAATGGTAAATACGAAGTATAATTCTATAAATATAAAGCAAAATAAAAGCTAAGCTGATGGCATTTAATGTTTTGCAATGAAATATACATTTAACAAGGTATGTAGATTAAACAATTTCAAGTTATTTACATCTATCAAGGCGAGAATAGGTACAAACATTTTCAGTTCTTTAAGGGTTTTGTTGATGGTACTGTTTCATCAGTGCCTTCTGTTTCAGAGGTTGTGATCATTTAAATTTATTCTGTTGAATTACCAGATTATTTAAGCATATGTATTAAAAACATAAACATAATATCACAATATTTCACAATATTTCACAATAACGATCATATATGTGACAATAATTTAATTTTAAAAGTCTAATATTGCACAATATGAAGCGAGTAATTATCATTTTAGTGTAATGTCTCAATAAGATTTTGTTGAAAGCGAGCAACAGCCATCTCAGGTTCAAGAAAACGATGTTTATGCAAAATTTCAGCTCATTATAGCTACATTAAATGCCAGATTGGTGCCAGGTAAAATTTTGACTGTTTCTGGTTGATGCAACACTGGTGAACAAATATAAATGGCTGTTACTCATCATCCGATAACTCTAATAAGTCAGCATTACCACCAACAGCAGAGATGTTGTTGGTGATGGTTTTTTCTGTGAGGAATTGGCGCAAATACCCAGGGCCACCTGCTTTGGGCCCTGTGCCTGATAATCCCATACCACCAAAAGGCTGTACGCCAACCACGGCTCCAGTCATGTTGCGATTGATGTAGCAGTTACCTGCTTGGATTTTGGACATCACGTATTCTATGGTGTCATCAATCCTTGAGTGTATGCCTGTGGTTAAACCATAGCCTGTGCCATTGATGTCATCTATGACTTGATTAAGTTCATTGGATTTGTATCTGATGACATGTAAAAATGGGCCGAATATTTCTTGTTCCAAAATTTTGATGTTATCGATTTCAACGGCTTGTGGGGCAAAGTAGTGGCCTTTGATGTCTGGTACAGCTAATGATTTAATGGGCTTGGCAACTTGTTCCATTCGAACTTTGTGGTTTTGTAAAACCCTCAGTGCTTTTTCATCAATTACTGGTCCAAGGTCGGTTGAATACAGTTGAGGGTTGCCAATTGATAACTCATCCATGGCGCCTTTGAGCATATGAATCACCTTGTCAGCAACATCATCTTGTATAAATAAAACTCGCAGCGCAGAGCAGCGCTGGCCTGCACTGAAAAATGCTGAATTAATCACATCTTTAACCAACTGTTCAGGTAAGCAAGATGAGTCGGCAATCATGCAGTTTTGACCACCAGTTTCAGCAATCAATGTTGCAATTGAAGCATGTTTGCGGTTGGCCAGGTTTAAATTAATGGTTTGTGCGGTTTGTGTTGAGCCTGTGAATACCACACCAGCAATGCGACTGTCTTGACACAGTTGGGTACCAATTTGGCTGCCTGAACCCAGTACCAGTTGAAAAACATCTTCAGGGACGCCAGCTTGATGAATCAGTTGTGCCGTGTAATAACCAATTAAACTGGTTTGCTCTGCTGGTTTGGCAATCACACAGTTTCCCGTAACCAAGGCAGCAACTATTTGGCCTGCATAAATGGCCAATGGAAAATTCCAAGGGCTGATACACACAAATACGCCTTTGCCTTGGTGGAACAGGTAATTGCTTTCACCCGTTGGGCCAGGCATTTTTTCACCAGATGCACACAGCTCATAGGCTTGGTTGGCATAGTATCTGCAAAAGTCTACTGCTTCACGTAACTCAGCAATACAATCTCCCAATGTTTTGCCAGCTTCGTTTTGTAATAAATAAATCAGGTTGTGACTCTGTTGCTCCATTAAATCGGCCAGTTTCAATAAACATGTGGCTTTGATCTCTACCGATCTATCACGCCAAGCTGGAAAGGCTTGTTGGGCATTGTGCATGGCTTGGGCTACTGTGGTTTCAGTGGCACGGTGATATGTCCCAATTAAAAACTCTAAATTTGCCGGAGAGTGAACTGCAATCTGGTTTTTGTCTGGAGATTCGGGCGCATTTGGAACCAATGAACTGGCAGTGATCTGGGTGGTGGAATGTGTACTCACATCATTCAATAGTTGATCCACAGTTGCTATGTCACCGAGGTTAACACCTTTTGAATTAACACGTTGCTGGCCATAAATTTCACTGGGCAACGGCAGTTTGGGGTGCTTATGACTGCGGTGTTTTCTGACTTTTTCTATGGGGTCCTGGGTGATGTCGCCAATATCCAAAGTCAGGTCGGTCAAGCGATTGACAAAAGAAGTGTTGGCACCATTTTCTAATAAACGCCTGACCAAATAGGGCAGCAAGTCTTCGTGAGAGCCCACCGGAGCATAAATTCGACAAGGGCGATTTAAGCCCTCTTCACTGATGGTTTGGGCGTGTAATGCTTGACCCATACCGTGTAAGCGCTGAAATTCATAACCACCTTGATCACCACCCAAAACTTTAATAGCAGCCACTGTGTTGGCATTGTGAGTGGCGAATTGTGGATAAAATCGATTGCGGTTAGACAGTAAATATTGAGCACATGCCAAGTAGGAGATGTCGGTGTTCACTTTACGGGTGAATACAGGGTAGTGGCTTAAACCTTGTTCTTGTGCGCGTTTAACTTCTGTATCCCAGTAGGCGCCTTTGACCAGGCGCAGGGGAATCAGGCGTTGGTGTTGGTTGTGTAAATCAGCCAGCCATTCCAAAACTTTTAATGCGCGCTTTTGATAGGCTTGAACCACCAGGCCAAAGCCATGATAATCTTCCAGTTGAGCATAGACAGTGGCAAAAATCTTTAAGGAAATTTCAAGACGATCTGCTTCTTCGGCGTCGATGGTGACTGCAACATTCAGGTTTTTCGCATGGTTGGCTATTTCAAGAACCTTGGGTGCCAGTTCATTGATCACTCGATTTACATTGGCCGCTTCATAGCGTGGATGGAGTGCAGAAAGTTTAATGGAAATACTGGAAGCGTCATTGATGTGTCTTTTCTTATTGGCATCAGCAATGCTTGCAATGGATGACATATAGGCAGCAAAATACCTGTCGGCGTCTTCCTGCGTCAAGGCTGCCTCACCCAACATATCGTATGAATAGCGATAATCTCTAAAGCCTTTTTTGCCTGAGCGTTTAATGGCTTCCTTTATATTACGGCCCATAACAAATTGCTTGCCCATCACCTGCATGGCACGGTGTATGCCTTTGCGAATGACTGGTTCGCCAGTTTTGTTGATGAATTTATCTAAGGCAAGTTTCATGCCACCCTTGCTTTCGTCTATATCTATTATTTTTCCGGTTAACATCAAGCCCCAAGTGGACGCGTTGACAAATAATGATTCACTTTTGCCTAAATGTGATTTCCAGTCGGCTTCTAAGATTTTATCTTTAATTAATTTATCAGCCGTGTTTTTGTCTGGAATTCGAAGCAAGGCTTCGGCCAAACACATCAATAAAATCCCTTCTTTGGATGACAAGTCGTATTCTTTCATAAAGGCATCAACGCCATCCATGTCATCAATTTGGGCACGAACGTTTTCTACCAATTGAGTTGCTAACTGCTTAATTTCTTGGCGTTTGCCTGCACCCGAGTTGGCATGATCTAACAGTTGATTGACCCAAATTTCTTCGTCAATTAAATAATGTGCAGAGAATGGTAAAGGACTGTGTGTCATGATGTGATCCGAAGAATGTTGATTTACTGTGCGGATTATAATGAATGTCTAACAAATTAGCCAAATAATGTTTACAACATGTCACGAAACCTGGGTGTCTTGTTTTTTAACAAAAAAATAATATTGTTTGCGGATATTTTGGTTGGACAATGGTAGAATTGCGCCCGCTGGCCTGTGCGACATTTGGTCGCATTGATTGTAACTTAATCTTGGTACAGTTATAACTGGGGTTTATGATTGGAAGATCATTATTTGTAGATGTGTGTGGCATCATGCAAATAGGTAATCATTCCCACACGTTCAAAGGTTTAGTTTTTCAGAAAATCGTTAAGGTATTAATTTATGAAAAAAGCACAAATGAAATTCATGATGCTGATAACAGGTTTATTGGCTTCGTCCATGGCCGCGGCTGAGTATGGGTTGAATTTAAGAAAAGGCGTTACTGAATTCAGTGAAACCGCTTATGGGATGCATACGTTCACATTGTGGATTTGTATCGTGATTGGAATTTTGGTGTTTGGTGCAATGATCATTTCAATTTTTGCGCACCGCAAATCCAAAGGATATAAACCTGAACAATTCAGTCACAGTACAGTGGCTGAGGTGATTTGGACAGTTATCCCCATACTGATTCTGGTGGTCATAGCCATTCCTGCCACCAAAGCACTGATTCAGATGGAGAATCCGACCGACGAACAAGGTAAACGCATGAAAATGGACATGACGATTAAGGTAACTGGTTATCAATGGAAGTGGAAATACGATTACATGGATGAAGGCATCAGCTTTTTAAGTACCTTGGCACAGGACCATAATATCGCCAGACAGAAAGGTTCAGGAATTGATGTTAATACCATTGAAAACTATTTACTAGAAGTAGATAAACCTCTGGTCATTCCGGTAGACACCAATATCAGGTTCTTGTTAACAGCAGATGACGTGATTCATGCTTGGTGGGTGCCAGATTTTGGTTGGAAACGTGATGCCATACCAGGGTACATCAATGAAGCTTGGACCAATGTCAAGACTCCAGGAACTTATCGGGGTCAGTGTGCTGAGTTATGTGGTAAGGACCATGGCTTTATGCCCATAGTGGTAAAAGCGGTAAGTAAGGCTGAATATGCACAATGGCTTGCTGACCAAAAAGGTGAACAAGCAGTCGAAGCTGAAATGGTTCAAACTGAGTGGACCAAAGCGCAGTTAATGACCAAAGGTGAAGAGGTTTTTAATGTTCAATGCGCCACTTGTCATCTGGCCACAGGTGCAGGAATGCCACCAGCATTCCCAGCTCTGGCAGGTAGTGAGTTCGTAAATGGTCCGGCTGCAGATCAGATCAACTTAGTCCTCAATGGCAAAGCAGGAACAGCTATGCAAGCCTTCGGTAGCATTTTGTCAGACACTGACATTGCTGCTGCCATCACTTACACCCGAAATTCTTTTGGCAATACAGCCGGCGACATTGTTCAGCCAGCTACTGTCAATAGCATGAAACAATAACAGAGAACCACTATGAGTCAAGATATCGCACATGATGAAGTAGCTCACGGCCATGATCACCATGATCATGATCATAAGCCCAAAGGATTTGTAAAAAGATGGTTAATGACCACCAACCACAAAGACATTGGTACACTGTATTTAATATTTGCATTTGCCATGTTTATCATTGGTGGTGCTATGGCGATGATCATTCGCTTAGAATTATTTCAGCCTGGATTACAATTTGTAGAACCTGATTTCTTTAACCAAATGACGACCATGCATGCATTGATCATGGTATTCGGCGCAGTGATGCCAGCTTTTGTAGGTTTGGCTAACTGGATGATTCCATTAATGATTGGTGCGCCAGATATGGCATTACCAAGAATGAATAACTGGTCGTTTTGGATTCTGCCATTTGCATTTACCATGTTGTTATCTACTTTATTCATGCCTGGCGGGGCTCCTGCTGGAGGTTGGACGATGTACCCACCTTTGGTATTACAAGGTGGTCATAATGTAGGTTTCTTGGTGTTTGCAGTGCATATGATGGGGATTTCTTCTATCATGGGGGCCATCAATGTGATCGCTACCATCATGAATATGCGTGCGCCTAATGTTGGCTATTTGAATATGCCGTTATTCGTGTGGACTTGGTTGATTACCGCATTTTTGTTGATTGCTGTGATGCCAGTTCTGGCTGGTGCTGTCACCATGTTGTTAACCGATCGATATTTTGATACCAGCTTCTTCAGCGCGGCAGGTGGTGGAGATCCAGTATTGTTTCAACACATCTTCTGGTTCTTTGGACATCCTGAGGTATACATCATGATCTTGCCGGCGTTTGGTATTGTGTCTGAGATCATTCCAACCTTTGCTCGAAAGCCACTATTTGGCTATGTGTCTATGGTTTACGCCACAGCTGCGATTGCATTTCTATCCTTCATCGTATGGGCGCACCATATGTTCTCGGTGGGGATGCCCTTAGGCGGGGAGCTCTACTTTATGTACGCCACCATGATGATTGCTGTACCTACTGGCGTTAAAATCTTCAACTGGGTTGCGACCATGTGGAAAGGTTCGATGACATTCGAAACGCCGATGCTATTTTCTTTGGCATTTGTTATTTTATTTACCATCGGTGGATTTTCTGGGGTTATGATGGCCTTGGCACCCGTCGATTTGCAGTACCACGACACCTACTTTATTGTGGCGCATTTCCACTATGTATTGGTCACCGGTGCCGTGTTTGGCATCATCGCTGGTGCTTATTATTGGTTGCCCAAATGGTCGGGACATATGTACAGCGAACGATTAGGAAAAATTCATTTCTGGTGGTCAACCATATCAGTGAATGTATTATTCTTCCCGCAACACTTTTTAGGTTTGGCAGGTATGCCACGCCGAATTCCAGATTACTCTACTCAGTTTGCTGAATTTAATATGTGGTCATCTATCGGTGGATTTGCCTTTGGTTTGGCACAAGTTTTCTTCATCTATGTGGTTTGGAAAACAGTCAAAGGTGGTGAGAAAGCTACAGCTGAAGTATGGCCGGGCGCCAAAGGTTTGGAATGGACTGTACCATCTCCAGCACCGCACCACACTTTTGAAGAGTTTGGCCCGGTAGACTTAGATAAAATGGCACATGGTAAAGATCATTGATCTGACTACTGAAAATATGAACCAAGAACCGATCAAAAGAGTACAACCCGAGTCAGTCACTGATGAGCAAACTGTGCATAATCGGAAGTCAGCAAAAAAAACAGCCCTCATATTAGGGGCAGTTGCGTTGGGCTTTTTTGTTTGGTCAGTTTTTATTGTGATGAAACATGCAGCTGGATAACTCTAACAGACAGAAAGACAATAAAAAGGTGCTGAAGCTCAGTATTGTTGTTTGTATATTGATGGTTGGTTTTGGGTTTGCCTTGGTGCCTTTGTATGACATCATATGTGACATCACCGGCTTAAATGGTAAAACAGGGGTGTTGGCGGCTGAGAATGTCAAAGAAGAAGCAATCAATCACACGGTGATTGTGCAGTTTGATGGTACAGTAAACAGTGATCTGCCATGGTCATTTAAACCAGAACAATTTTCAATGGAAGTGACGCCTGGCAAGTTGTACCAGACTGAATACATTGCTCAGAATATATCAACCAATGATATAACAGGTCATGCGGTGCCAAGTGTGGCTCCAAATGAGGCATCCATATATTTCAGTAAAACTGAGTGTTTTTGTTTTACCGAACAATTATTGACGGCCGGTGAGAAAAAAAATATGCCGGTCACTTTTATCGTCAGTTCAGATATACCTAAGGACATTGATGTATTGACTTTGTCATACACATTTTTTAATAAAAGTCGAATGACCGCAGCGCAACAAGCTGCAGATAATTCGACCCATAAAGTAACAGAGATTTAGAGGCAATTAACATGTCAGAAGCTAGTAAAGATCAATATTATGTTCCCCATTTGGCAAAATGGCCCATTGTTGGTTCAATTGGTTTAACCGTCACATTTTTAGGCGCTATTCAAGCGCTCAACAGTGAAACTTCTATCACGCCATGGATGATGTTTGCCGGTGTAGGAATCCTGTTATGGATGATGTTTGGCTGGTTTGGTGATGTGATTAAGGAAAGTGAAGAAAAACTTTACAATACGCAAGTTGATACATCTTTCCGCATGGGCATGATTTGGTTTATCTTTTCTGAGGTGATGTTCTTTGCAGCATTCTTTGGCGCATTGTTCTATGCCAGAACATTTTCTGTGCCATGGTTAGGTGGAGAAGGCACCGGTCTGGCCACCAATGAAGTTTTGTACCCAGGGTATGAAGGTGTTTGGCCCACCAATGGCCCTGCTGAATTGAATGGTCGATTTGAAATCATTGACCCTTATCATTTACCGCTGGTAAACACCATGCTGTTATTAGCCAGTTCTGTAACAATCACCATTGCGCATCATGCATTAAGGGCTAATCAAAGATCACAGACCATCATTTGGTTGATTGCGACAGTAGTTTTGGGTGCAGTCTTTATCTTTTTCCAGGCTGAAGAGTATGTTCTGGCCTATCAAGAATTTAACTTAAAATTGAACTCTGGAATATACGGATCAACATTTTTTATGCTCACAGGTTTTCATGGTTTTCATGTCACACTTGGGGCTATCATGATTGCCATCATTACTGTCAGAGTCATCAAGGGTCACTTTAAGCCAGAAAGCCATTTTGGTTTTGAGGCCGTTGCTTGGTATTGGCATTTTGTTGATGTGGTCTGGTTAGGCTTATTTATCTTTGTGTATATCTTATAAAGCAACCTGATAACTAAATAACACCAAAAGCCCATCACTTTGATGGGCTTTTGCGTTGTTATCTATTAAAATAGGCAACAATATTTATTGGCCCATTCATTTATGAAATACCTCATCGTTATCATCTTGTTATTCATTATTTTCAGTTTGGGATCGGCCATGTTTTATCTGGTAAAGGGGCAAGGGAAAAGCCAAAATACAGTTCGATTTTTAACCGTGCGAGTTGCTTTGAGTGTGGTGTTGTTCCTGTTTATCATTTTGTCAGCCAAGATGGGTTGGATTGAACCCAATCAGCCGGTTTTCATGAAACCATGATTTGATCCATTGATTATGGCTATTGAGCACAATAGGTTTCCCTGGATATTCACTGTCTTGTGGTTGGTAATTTTATCGATCATGGTTACTGCCGGTTTTTGGCAATTGGGCCGGGCGGCAGAAAAAGAGCAGATTAAAACTAGGTTGCTGTCTGCTGAAAACATGTCACCACGAGGCATTGAGGACTGGCAGCGGTTGCATGTATTTGATCAGGTTGAAGTGACAGGCCAATATTTAGATACACATTTTTTGTTAGACAACCAAATTATGAACGGCCAAGTTGGCTTTTTTGTGTTTACGGCCTTCAGAACGGTTGATGGGATTTTAATGTTGGTTAACCGCGGATGGAGTGAAGACGACACTCAAAACTTTGCGGTAAATGATGACTTCCCTAAGATAAAAGGTTTGGTGGCAGATTGGCCACGCCCAGGCATTAAGCTGGGTCAACAAACAATTAAAGAACAGTCGATCCAACACTTGACTTATATTGACGAAAAGCCTGCCAATGAACTTCTGAAGAAACGGCATTGTAGAGTCAATCATGAAGAAAACTGTATATTCACAACACAGGTTTTAAAATTAAATGCTGATATGAATCATGGTTTTGAACGCCAATGGCAACTGCCCCGAATGACGGTTGAAAAACATCGCGCCTATGCATTTCAATGGTTTACGATGTCTTTGGCTTTGTGCTTGGTTTATATGATATTTCTGAAAAAAACATATTTCAAACAGTTTGAAGATTAAACATTTTATGCGAACAAAAACTAAAAACAGATTGACTATTGTAATAACCGTTTTGTTATTCACATCTCCAGTGGTGGTGGCTTATTTATTGAGTTCAGGGGTGATTGATTACCAACCGGAGAAAACTAAAAACAATGGGCATTTTATTTCACCACTGGTTAAGGTTGCAAATTACTCTGATGCACCTTGGGTGTCTGGTTTAGACGGTCACTGGACTTTGGTCAGAAGAATTCCAGAGGCGTGTTCCACCCAATGCCAAACCCTTGAAAATGATTTGCATAAATACCGATTAAGTTTGGGACACCGAGCAGAAAAATTAAATTTATTATTAATAGCCAATGGTTTCGATGCTACGATGGCTGACCAATTTCCTCATATCAAAAAGGTATCTATCTCGGACAACCAGGCCTTGAGTCAAGTTTTTGAACAACTTTCTGAAGTATCATTAAAACAAGGTCATGGGATGTATGTGGTTTCCCCAGAAGGGTTTATGATGATGTCATTCACCGCAGAGAATACTTCAACTGAAATTATTCGCGATTTATCTTTGTTGGTAAAACGCAAAGGAGAATAGTATGAAATACAGGCATTTGGCATGGTTCGCTGTAGTTTTAACATTGTTTGTGATTGTCTTAGGGGCGTATGTTCGTTTGTCAGATGCAGGTTTGGGTTGCCCTGACTGGCCTGGATGCTATGGTCATTTGGCTTGGCCAACTGAGGCACAAGAAATAGAACAAGCCAATAAAGATTTTACAGAGCGGGCTGTTGAAGTCAGTAAGGCTTGGAAAGAAATGGCGCACCGATATTTGGCAGGCATTTTGTCTTTGGTTGTGTTGGCTCTGTTTATTTGGGCTTATCGACAAAGAAAGTTTCATGCTTATACCTTGCCTTTGGTGATTTGTTTTGTGATTTTATTTCAAGCAGCTTTAGGCATGTGGACGGTTACACTTAAACTACATCCGAGTATAGTGATGAGTCATTTGATGGGTGGTTTAACTACCCTGGCTTTATTGGTGTGGCTGGCATGTTCCCGAACGCCCAGTATCAAACCCTATCGTTATGCAGGGCATGTGAAGCAATGGATGGTGGTTGTTGGTTTGGTGCTACTCTTGATGCAGATAGCTTTGGGTGGTTGGACCAGTGCTAACTATGCAGCATTGGCATGTGTCGGTTTTCCACAATGTAATGGTCTTTGGTGGCCCCAAATGGATTTTGTACAAGCTTTGGATGTTTTCAAACAATATGGTCCTAATTACGAATTTGGAGTCAAAGATGGCCCTGCCAGAATGGCGATACAAATGATGCACCGCATGGGTGCGGTGGTGGTGACCTTGTATTTCATTTGGTTGATTTCAAAGTTAACTCGAAATCGAGAACTGATGCCTTTGGGATTGAGTTTGCTGGTGTTATTAATTGTGCAAATTGCGCTGGGTATCATCAACGTCACTTACTCATTGCCATTACCTGTGGCAACACTACATAATGGGGTGGCGGCGTTACTATTGGCTAACTTAATGGTATTGTTATACAAAACCAGACCAAGTCAAACCAGGTAAATGATCATATGAGTCAGTTTAAGCAATATTTAGAGTTAACCAAGCCGAAGGTGGTGTTATTAATCCTGTTTACGGCATTGGTTGGTATGTTGTTATCAATGCGTAATTTCCCAAGTTCAGAATGGGTACTGGTTTTTTGGGGCATGCTAGGTATTGGATTATCTTCTGGGGCTGCTGCTGCCATAAACCACTGGGCTGACCAAAAAGCCGATGCCATCATGCTAAGAACGCAACACAGACCTCTACCCAGTGGCGGGTTGAGTGCGGGCAAGGTTTTGATATTTGCTGGCTTATTGACTTTGATTGGGATGTCAATATTGGTGTATTTTGTCAATGTATTAACCGCTGTTCTAACCTTTTTGTCCTTGATTGGCTATGCTTTTATCTATACTTTTTATCTGAAAAGAGCGACGCCGCAAAACATAGTGATTGGTGGTGCTGCTGGTGCCACGCCTCCAATTTTAGGTTGGTCTACCATGACAGGACATGTCACCGCTGATGCTTTGATATTGTTCGGTATTATTTTTGCTTGGACGCCACCACATTTTTGGGCATTGGCGATATATAGAAAGGATGACTACGCCAAAGCGGATATCCCGATGCTACCAGTGACCCACGGTGTTGAGTTCACCCAATTGCACATCATTTTGTATACCATTATTTTAATCATCGTCACCATTTTTCCTTTTTTAACGGGCATGAGTGGTTTGATTTACTTCATAGGTGCCTTGGTTCTTGGCGGCAAATTTTTATGGATGACTTTACAGCTGAAAAAAACACAGTCACCACTGTTGGCTTGGGAAACTTTTAAATACTCTATTTGGTACTTGATGTTATTGTTTGCTTTGCTGTTGTTAGATCATTATATTCATTGGGGTGATGTGATGCCAAGAATGTTTGTAGAACCAGTGATTTAATGGAGCTCATAGATTCTCATATTCATTTAGATGATGAACGATTTGATGCTGATCGAGCTGCACTGGTTAAATCTGCACAAACGGCAGGTATCAATCGTTTCATTGTTCCAGCGGTTTCCGTCAATCGTTTCCCTGCTGTTTTGAAAGCGGCCAAAGATCACGATTCGGTAGCGTATACTCTGGGTTTACACCCTTATTACATCAATGAACACAGCGGTACAGATTTAGAATTTTTGGCTCAATCTCTGCAAGGTTCAGGTGCGGTAGGTGTGGGTGAATGTGGTTTAGATTTTTATTTGAAGGATTTGGATCGAGATAAACAGATACTGGTTTTTGAAGCGCAGGTGGTATTAGCCAAACATTTTAAATTACCTTTGGTTTTGCATGTTCGCGGTGCGGTGGATGAAGTGTTTCATATATTGAAAAAGCATGATTATTTTCATGCTGTGATGCACAGCTTCAATGGATCTATAGAACAAGCCAAACAAATCATAACCAAGGGCATTTATTTGGGTTTTGGTCCAGCGGTGTGTAATCCCAATGCACATAAACTAAAAAAATTGATTGAATTTATTCCAATCGAACTGATGATGCTGGAAACCGATGCGCCTGATCAGCCCTTTTTCGATAAGAGGGAACAACGTAATTTGCCGATTGATTTGTTGCGGGTGAATCAAGACATTGCTGCCATTAAAAAAATTGAACCTTTAACTTTGGCACAGCAAACAACAGCCAATGCGAAGCATCTGTTCAAGTTGTGAAGAAAACGGATAAAAGTAGATTTGGTGGGATAGAGCGGCTGTTTGGTGACACTGAATTATCGAAACTAGAAAACAGTCATGTGGCTGTGGTTGGTGTCGGTGGAGTGGGGTGTTGGGCAGCTGAAATGTTGGCCAGATCAGGTGTCGGAAAAATCACTTTGATTGATGCCGATGAACTATGCGTAACCAACATCAATCGCCAAATTCATGCTTTGGACAGTACAGTAGGGCAGTCAAAAGTTCAAGTCATGGCTCAACGTATTGCAGACATTAACCCTGCTTGTGAAGTGGTTTGTCATGAGTCGTTTTTTATGGCCCAAAATGCAGACCAATTATTAATCCCATATGATTGTTTGATTGACGCGATTGATTCAATCAAACATAAAATATTGTTGTTAACCGAATGTTTAAAAAGAAACATTCCAGTGGTTACTTGTGGAGGAGCAGGAGGTAAAACTGATCCTGCACGAATTAAAACTGCTGATCTGGCGAAAACCAGTGGCGATCGCTTACTTAAAAAAGTTCGTTATGAGTTGCGCAAACACCATGGTTTTAAAAATAAGAAAAAATTTAAAATCCAAGCCATCTATTCAGATCAAGAAATGGTGCTGCCCCAAATAGATCATGACTCAATAAGCAGTAAAAAGTTAGATTGCGATTCAGGCTATGGCACCAGCCCGATGGTCATCAGTAGTTTTGGTATTCTTGCTGCGGATTTGGTGATTAAAGAACTAAGCTCAAAAAAAAGTGCCTGAAATAGTTAATGAAAATTAAGTCAGGCATGCTTTTATATGAAAACACTTTTGTCATTGATCGTAATCTTAATTTCGGCGGTTTTATCAGTAGCTAAACCTCAATTTTTGATGCCCAAGGTTTGTAACTTGAGTGGTAGTTCTGGAATAGTTATCCAACAAGTAGATGATGACTGGAATATTGTGCCATTTGATTGTGAAAATATTGAAGTCTTGGTGACTGATCATGCTTTTAATAACAATATATTACCTGGTCAATTTCATGACTGTCAATATGGGGTGAAAAGTTCACGACTCAATAATGTTTCTGTTTTAGGCGAACGACCTGGAATTTACGAAGTTGTCGTAAAACGGTTTGATGAAATCAATAATTTTAAAAATGTAAAAGTTGAATGGGATGAAACAGGTTGTGATGTCATTGGACAAACACTTGAAGTCAATTTCGATATGTCTAAAAGAAAAAGCCATTGAATCTCTCGTTCCAATGGCTTTCCTCCTCACCCGTAAAAATATATTTATTCAGGAATCCTGAGTACTTGTCCAGGATAAATTTTATCTGGATCAGATAACATCGGTTTATTGGCTTCAAATATCTTGGGGTACTCCATGGCATTGCCATAAAATTCTTTGGCAATTTTGCCTAAAGTATCGCCTGACTTCACTGTATAGGTTTTTGATTCCCATGCAGCTTCACCCGGCTTGTCGGCTTCAGCTTTCGCTGCTTCAGCTTCGGCTTTTTCTGCAGCGGCGATGTCAGCTGGTTTTGCACCTAAAATCAGGTTGTCCTGTACGCCTGAAACGCCTTTGATGTTACCTGCTGTGAGAACAGCCTTTTCTTTTTGTTCTTGGTTAGGAACATAACCAGATAATGTAACCACACCATTAACGAGTTTGGTTTTTAAATCAGTGATGTCCACACCGCTGTTTTTAATGTGCTGAATGACAGGAAGTGTTACTTCTGATTCAGTTTCATCTTGGCCAAACACTTTAGAGCCTGCATCTGCTAGAAAATCAAAAAAACCCATAAATTTCTCCTTAATCTTGTTTTTTAAAAGTCTTGAGCTTACCAATGATTTAGCATTGGGTCAATTCGCACATGTTGATTTTAACAATCTGTCACATGAGCTAAAAATTGTCACTTTTAAAATATACAAATGATACGACCTGATAAAAAGGTATTAAATATAAAAAAAAGTCTTCATAATTAAGCCAACATACATTTTTTTAACTTTATGGTTCATAATGTGACGCAATAGTCAGAATTAAATGAAAATCATATGAAGAAATACACACCCTTGCTCATGTTGTTATCGTTGCCTGCAATTTCAGGCAACCCGCTTTGTACTCCCGATGCAAGTACTGCATTTTTAGACTTTGAGAATCAAGCATTTACAGTCAGTTACAATGCCACCGGTGGACCTCGTTTATATAGGCAGTGCACCAATATGTCTAATCAACAATTCGTCAACACACTTAATACATGTAGTGTACTTACTCATCCTATTGATGGATTAGGGTTAAGTCCGGTAGATAACTTTCTCTATGGTTTAATGCCTACTGATGATTTAGGTATTGGTACACATTTAGAGTTGAGTTTTCCATTTCCTGCACCTGGTCAACCAGGTGATATGATGAAATCTGATCCAGTTGATGTTTACCGCCTTGGCAATGATGGTGGTTATCAAAACATAGGTTCAATTGAACCGCCAGCAGAAGATGCAGTTTTACCTCCAAATACCGATCAGGTCATTCCTTTAGTGCATACAGCAGCTTCTTTTAATCAAACGGGTGATTTGTTTGTTTTGGGTTATAAAACCAATTACCAATCCAGCGCTGATGTGATGGCAGGAACAGGTCAAGTTTTATATCAAGCGCCCAATATCATGATAGGTCAAGTGAGTGGTGCTGATTTAACTGCTGCCAGTGGTGGAGTGATCCCAGCAGCATGGCAACAAGCCGACACTGCGACGGATGCGGTTTGTGCGGCTGTGATGAATCAATTTCGAGATCGGACCAATGTTTTCTCTGAATGCGTGGTTACTGATTTTATTGCCAATGCATTGGGCGGTGCAGCAGCTGCTGATGCCGCTGTGCAAAGCTGTATAGCCAGTACGGGTGTATTAGATTATGGTATCCATGACTTTGCGGTCAGCCCTATGAATGGTAACTATTATGCTTTGGACTCAACTTCTTTTGACACCACTGATGTTTTGATTGAAGTCGATGCGAATACGATGCAAGCATCATGCACAAACTTTGCTGATGCTGGAAGTAACACCGGTGTATTGACCAGTTTAATGTTCAGTGAGCAAAATAAGCTGGTTGCTATATTTGCTGATGAAAATACCGGCCGTTGGATTGATGTCAATACCGGAGTCATCACTACTTTGACTGACAGTATCGACCCATATACATTTGGTGATGGCAGCAGTTTGCCATTTTCTTTGCCTCGTAGATCTGTGACAAATGCCTTGGCAGGAATTGGTGACTTAATTTTCCGTAATGGGTTTGAAGGTGATCTGATTTTCGCCAATGGTTTTGAAGGAACTGTAGTACCTCCTTTGTGTCCCTCATTCTGACCTTCAATAGTTTGATTTAAACAGAAGCCGGTAATCATGCCGGCTTTTTTGTGGGTGTTTGATTTTTTAATGTTGGTGCATAATTGAGTCATGATTTGTCATAATTGATCATAAATCGGCTGCTAATTTTTCATTTTTAGTTGTTTAAATGAAGCTTAAGTTAATCATTTGAGAGCAGCAATGAAAGCACAGAAAAAATCCATCCGTTGGGAATTAGAACAGTTGGCACAAAAGCAAAAGGCTCAACTAGGTAGGTCCAATACAACAAAAACAAAGAAATATCACAAGTTAGGCTTGAACTGGAAAGATGCGGTGATTTTTTCCCTGGCCATGTTTTACACCACTTTGTACCATGTCAATGTACAAGCTCAAGCCATAGATAACCCTAATGAAGAATCATTTGTCGTCAATTTTGATGACATTTCAAGTGGCATGATGATGGAGTTTAATCAAGCCACTGGGGAATATCACAGCCTTAAATTAGTTCAAACTGATTATGATGTTGATGTTTATGGTTTATTGGCAACCATTAAGTTGAAGCAGACATTTTTTAATGACCAAGACAATTGGGTTACTGAGGGTGTCTATGCTTTTCCCATGGCAGAAAAATCTGCAGTCTATCAATTGAAAATGATATTGGGGGAACGGGTCATTGAAGGGGAAATCCATGAGAAAAAACAAGCCGAACAAATTTATGAGCAAGCCAAAGCTGATGGATTGACTGCGACCATGGTCAAACAATACCGGCCTAATATTTTCACCTCGGATATTGCTCATATTGGCCCGAATGAGGCCATTACTGTAGAGATCACTTATCAGATGAGTTTGCGTTATCAACAAGACTATTATGAACTGCGATTACCTATGGCGATTAAACCACGATACATGCCAACATCAACGTTTGATCACTTACCATCTACTCTTGGAGTACAAGATGAGGGTTACAGGAAAATTGAAATCAACTTAGAGGCGGGTTTTGATCTGAATGAGTTGAGCTCGATGCATCACAATGTCGATATCATCTCCAATTTTGATAACCATGTAATCAGTTTAAAAGATCAGCAATTATATGATGCCAATGATTTTGTATTAAGGTGGTATCCAACTTTGGAGCAAACTCCAAAAGCTGCTTATTTTTCAGAACAAAAAGATGGTTTTGAATATTCATTGTTGATGGTTATGCCACCCAAGCAAGTACAAAAAACTTCACAGGCCAGAAATATGACCTACATCATGGATACTTCAGGCTCAATGCATGGTTTGGCTTTGGAGCAATCAAAAGATGCCCTGTTATATGCTTTAACGGAATTAAGTGCTGACACTTATTTTAATGTGATTGACTTTGATTCAACCAGCAAGGCATTGTTCAATAGTTCTGAACCAGCTACGCCAGATAACATCGCTTTGGCTTTGGACTTTGTGGATGGTTTCTCATCAGATGGTGGTACTGATATGGCGCCAGCTTTACAGCTTGCGATGGCAAATGAAAACATCAAAACAGGTTATTTAAATCAAATCATTTTTATGACAGATGGTTCGGTTGGCAATGAAGCCATGATATTTGAGCAAATAGCCCAAAACATTGGTGAGGCACGTTTATTCACCATTGCCATTGGCGCAGCACCTAACAATTATTTCATGAGTAAAGCAGCGATGTTTGGCAGAGGAACTTATACACACATCGCAGCATTGGACCAGGTCAATGATGCCATGAGTCATTTATTTAAACAGTTGGCCAGTCCTGCTTTGACAGATGTGATGGTGACTTGGGATACACCAGATGTGATACAAAGCCCGAGTGTCATTGCTGACTTGTACATGGATCAACCATTAATAATTACCAGTAAAACTCCATTAAATAAAACCTCTGGTAAGCCTACTTTTGAGATCAGTGGTTTGTCAGGGGATAGTCAAAATAAAGCAGCGTGGTCAGAAAAAATCACACTTAATGATGACGACAGTACCACGGGAATTGCCAGGCTGTGGGCCAGAAACAAAGTCGAAGAAATGACCGATGATTTGAAGTTGGGTGGTGATTTTGAATTACTCAAGGATGGGATCATCGCATTGGCACTGAAACATCATTTAATCACTGAATTCACTGCCATGGTTGCAGTGGATAGAAATCCGGATGCCAGTCGACAGGCCAGCGCAAAGGCACAAGCCAAAACTGCGCAGCAAGTGCCTTTTCCTCAAGGGTCTTTAGGCTGGCGCTGGAACCTTTTACTGGGCATGCTTTTGATTTCAATGGCTTTGATATTACAAAGAAAATTATGAGTGAAATGGTTCATTCACAATTGACGAAAAACAATGGAGCAAATGATGTTCAATGTTAACTCACAAACCATGACCTTCACAGCTAAAGCTGCCTCAAAAGCAAGGAGCGAATCATGGTTTAAAAATTGGCTCAAAATCATCATCGCTGTATTGTTAACCGTGGGTAGCTGGCAAGTAGGTTCCTCCGTTTACTTGCTGGCTAAAGCCCAGTTAGCACAATATTTGATTGCAGGCGCTTGGGATCAAACTTTGCAAGATGGTAAACAACATAAACCTTGGGATTGGGCCGATACTTACCCAGTTGCCAAGTTGAGTTTTCCAGGTTTAGCGCAAACCAGTTATGTATTGCAAGGTGCCAATGGTCGTAATATGGCTTTTGGTCCAGCCAGAACCATTACCGGTGGAATGCCTGGTGATGAATTGTCAACGATTATCAGTGCGCACAATGATTCTCATTTTAAGTTTTTAGGAAAAGTTAAATTAGAAGACTTGATTTATGTTGAGACCATAAAAGGTCAGTTTATGTATCAAGTCAGTGATATGCGTGTGGTTGATTCACTTCAACAAAAAGTGACCATCCGGCAGCAAGATGAACTTATTCTGACCACTTGTTATCCTTTTAATGCCTTGCAAACTGGTGGTGATTTAAGGTATCAAGTCACTGCAGTCAGAGTACATCATGACGCATAATTATATGGATGTTGTTAAGTAAATAAAAATGAGGTTTTGACTCCAAACAATGGAGAAATGAATTGATTATTTAATCGTCAAGAAAGAAACAACTATCTGCTGATTTATACCTTAAGTTGTTTGTTTTAATAGCTTATCGTATATTAATTTTTTTCTACCAAAGGTGGTTGCTATGGGGTCGCAGGTGCTGGAGCTGCTGGATTAGCGGTATTTATTATTGTATTGTTTTTTTGTGGTTTTCGCCCTACTGATCGCAGATGAGTTATTTTATAAACTGAGTTTGGAGTGATATAATAAAACACTTACTCAGGTTTGCTTAAAAAGCGAAACCCTCTTTTAATTAAAGCAGGTAGTTCAGCAGGTAGAAATATGTCATTGAAATTATATGGGTTAGGCCCATCAAGATCTTTTCGTTGTTTATGGGCTTTGTGTGAAGCGGGATTAGACTTTTCTTATGAAGCCGTGGTTTTTGATAAAGACGCCGAGAATTCAGCACACTCGAAAGAATATTTAAGTAAAAACATACAAGGAAAAGTGCCTACGCTTGAACATGATGACTTTATACTTACTGAGAGTCTGGCGATTGTCAATTACATAGCCAACCTCAGTAACAAAACTTTTGTTCCTTCATCGGTCAAAGCACGAGCTCAGTATGATGAACTGACCAGCTTTATCGTCACTGAATTGGAACAACCCCTTTGGACCAACGGCAAACATCGATTCGCCTTACCTGCAGAACAACGGGTTGCTGCTATTTTACCTACTGCAGAATTCGAGTTTGCTAAAGCGGTTGGTGCCTTAGACAGTATGATTAACCTAGATAATGTAGTGATTGGTGATGACTTTACGTTTGCGGATATCATGCTGGCACAAACAATCAACTGGGCCGATCGGTTTGAATTCAAGATACCATCGAGATATTTAGCATATCGGGATCGGATGTATTCACGAGATGCTGCACTAAAAGCCCTTAAGATAATTGGTTAAAGTGAATCAGTTCTGAAAAATAAAAAGCACCTCTGCTGCTTTTAAAATACAAAGCTTTGCCAACTGAAGGAGCATAGATTCGGCCTCAAAATAGACATGACTTGTTTGGGTGTTGGCATTAACTTTTAGCAAAAAAATTTGTTGAAATAATAAGCATTGATATGAATCTTTAAAAGCTGATGATGGCAGAAACCTCCTCTTAAATTCAATAAATTTAACAAAAATATAACTTTTTATTAAAACTCTTATTGACAATACGAATAACTTAGTACTATATTAGATATATGTACGAATAGTATAGTACTAAAAACAATATAAGTATTTGGAGAAACGCTATGAAAAGAAATAAATTAACAAGTTGCCTTTTATTCTTGTTGGCTGGCAGTGGTACATTGGTGAATGCTCAGGCTCAAGATGCCAATGACAATTCATCGAATGATGAAGTTGAGGAACAAACCACTATCAAGGTGGTTGGGTCGCGTATTCGAACAACAGATTTGGAGGGTGTTTCTCCAGTTGTAACTATCAGTCGCGAAGAATTAGAAGTTTCTGGTCATAACACCATTCAGGATTATGTGAGGACTTTAACCATATCATCAGGCAACAACGGGGATGACAATAACAACTCATTTGCCAATGGAACAAGTAGCATTAATTTTCGAGGCTTGGGGTTAAATGCAACCTTGGTTCTAATCAACGGCAGGCGTGTGGCTGGTTACGGGCAAGCTCAAAATATAACCCAATCTTTTGTCGACCTTAATTCAATTCCAATGGCTGCAATTGAGCGGATTGAGTTATTAAAAGATGGTGCTTCAGCTTTATATGGAGCTGATGCTGTAGCTGGCGTTATGAATATTGTGCTGAGACAAGATTATGAGGGTGCTGAGTATACAGTGGGATATCAGACAGATGTTGATGGGGATACACCACAAAGAAGTTTTAATGCCATCTTTGGTGGAGGAAATGATAAAACACGTTTTACCACTACCTTTAATTATCTTGATAGAGAAGCCTTGTTTTATCGAGATCGAGATTTTTCTGCCACGGCAGACCAGAGTGGTCGAGGTGGCAGCGATCAGCGCAGTTTATTTGGTTCACCTCCTACTCAAATTTTTCAAGATGGCACAGTACAAGCGGCTGATAACTGCACCTCTGTGATCAATGCACTGGGAGGAACTGCCTGTTCATTTAACTACAATGATTTCATCAACTTTTACCCAGACAGTGAGCGCTTTGCGACCTCTTTGTTTTTAACACATGATATGAATGAGAATGTTCAATTGTATGTGGATGCTGCATATAACAATAATCGCAGTGTTAATATCGCTGCGCCTGCTCCATGGACCAGTGTTTATAATGTGGCAGGTTCAAGTACTGTGAGTGTTTTGTCTGATGAGCAACAAGCGACTCGTAGTTCGCTTCCTTTTACGAACTTTTTAATTTATTTTCCAGCAGAAAACCCCTATAACACCAGCGGGGAGGATTATGGTCTGTTGTACCGGCCTGTTGATTTTGGGCCAAGAACTGGGGAAATAAATTCACAGGGATACCGTTTTAACGCGGGTGCTACAGGTTATTTATTTGATAGTAGCTGGGATTACGATATTGGAGTTGGCTATACACGCAGCAATGTATTGGTCGAAAATCGCAATGCGATAAATGGAGTGGCTTTACAACAATTGTTTTTGGGCTTGCTTGACCCCTCAGGCAGTGGAGAAACGCTCTATTACAATCCATTTGGAACCAATGAACAACGCATCATAGACGTTGCTAAAGTAACTTATGAGAGTCGAAATGTCAGTTGGGAAAAAAGTACTGTAGCAAACTTTTCAGGGCCATTATTTGAATTACCAGCAGGGGATTTAAGTTTGGCGGTTGGTGTTGAGTATCGTGAACAGTATTTCGCCAATGAATCAGACCCTTTGCGAAACTCTGGAGGTTTAGTAGGAACTGGTCGAGCTAATGATACATTTGGTGAACGTGATGTGACTTCATTGTATGCAGAAGCTTTGATTCCATTGCATAGCACATTAGATGTTCAAATAGCGGCAAGGTATGAAGACTATTCCGATTTTGGCACCACTGTTAAGCCTAAAGTGGGTATAAAATGGCAACCCATCCCAGAATTGGCCCTACGAGCGTCAGTTGGAGAGTCTTTCAGGGCGCCTTCATTATCAGAGTTATTTGGCGGTGTAGTCAGTACTTTTCCAACCTTAGTTGATCCTATTCGTTGTCCAGATCCAGCCGGTGGTCAAGCAGGAGTCAATGGCAATGCGGTTGATTTAATACCCGCAGATTGTGGTAATGGTCAAACAAGAGTGGACAATTCTGGAAACCCATTGCTGAATCCAGAGGAATCAGAGTCATACAATGTGGGCGTCGTGTGGGAGCCCAGATTTATTGAGAATTTCATTGTTTCATTTGATTATTTTAATTTTGATCATGAAAACATCATTGTGCAACTACCGATCAATACTATTTTGGCATTGAATGATCCTAATCAAGTGATTAGGCCTGGTGGACCTGGCACACCCATTTCAAGGGTGAACAATTCTTTTAATAATGGTGCATTCCAAACAGTCAGTGGTTTTGATTTAACTTTGGCATATCGATTTGATTTAGGAAATGGTGTTTTCGGGTTAAAGAACACCAGTACTTACTATGATCAGTTTGATTTTGCCCCATTGGTCTTAGATGCTGAAAACAATCCAATTGTTGGAGCACCCATTGATGGTACAGGAAATGTTGTATTGGGGGACTTTCCGCAACTGAGAAATAATTTTTCTGTTTCGTTTGCTTGGGGTGCTCATAGTTTAAATGCAATTGCTAATTACAGAAGTGGTTTACGTTCTTCATCAATTAATACATTAACAGGGACGGCAGATACACCGTCACATACAACCTTTGATTTGGCCTATACCTTATTAATTGGTAATAATAAAAAATTACAATTGGGTTGTATTAACTGCACCGATAAAGACCCTGTCTTTGACCCCAATAGAAGTGAAGAAGCAGGCTATTTCAAGAGCACAGATGATCCCAGAGGCGCAGTGGTTTATGCACGTTTCACACACAGCTTCTGAGAGATAAAATTGCAGAATCAAGCCTTTATACGTTTTAGCTTGGTTCTACAAAACCCTCTATATTTAAATGCATCTATATGAAGAGGGATTGGTGAATGGAGATACCACCGAAAAGGGCCGTTAAGGCCTTTTTTGGTGGTTCTATCTAAGTGACTTCAGTTTGCCAGTCAAATGCTTTGTTTGGCTGGGGAATAATTATGTTTGTCTAACTGAATAGTGAAATGTAAAAAGGTGAAAGTGAACCTTGTGTTACTGAAGTTCGTCATTTTGATTGACGACTAATCAACTGATCTTAAGCATTCTACTGCGAAACAGGTAGAAAAAAGGATCATTCATGGGTATTTAGTATATAACAAAGGCGATATGGTTGGTTTCATTGCTTGCTTTGGTATAATAGACGGCTGAATTATTATGTGATCAATGAATGAATTACGACCAAATTTTTGATGTGATTGTTGTGGGTGGTGGGCATGCTGGAACGGAAGCGGCCTTAGCGGCTGCGCGCATGGGTGCGAAAACTTTGTTGTTGACACACAACATCGAAACCATTGGTCAAATGAGCTGTAATCCAGCCATTGGTGGAATTGGTAAAGGTCATTTGGTCAAAGAAATAGATGCCTTAGGTGGGGTGATGGCGGCAGCTACAGATCATGCAGGTATTCAGTGGCGCACATTGAATTCACGCAAAGGGGCTGCGGTTAGAGCCACACGAGCGCAATGTGACCGCAGTCTATACCGCAACTACATTCGATCGGTGGTAGAAAATCAAGATAATTTATATATGTTCCAACAAGGTGTGGAAGATTTGATCATTGAAAAAGATCAAGTCAAAGGTTGTGTGACCCAAATGGGTTTGGTTTATTTAGCCCAAACAGTGGTTTTAACTGTGGGAACATTTTTGGCTGGCAAGATTCACATTGGTATGTCAAATTACTCAGGTGGTCGAGCAGGTGACCCACCTGCAACTGTATTGGCACAAAAATTAAGGGCTTTACCTTTTGATGTGGCGCGGCTAAAAACAGGAACACCACCTAGAATTGACGGTAAAACAGTCAATTTTTCTGTCATGGAAGAACAACCAGGTGATACACCCAGACCGGTTTTTTCTTACATGGGTTCAGTTGACCAACATCCGGAACAAGTCAGTTGTTATATTACTCACACAAATTTACAAACCCATGACCATATCCGTACAGGTTTAGACCGTTCTCCGATGTATTCAGGAGAAATTGAAGGCAAGGGACCACGTTATTGCCCTTCAATTGAGGATAAAATCATGCGCTTTGCGGATAAAGATTCGCACCAAATATTTGTCGAACCAGAAGGTTTAGGTACCCATGAGTTGTATCCAAATGGAATTTCAACATCGTTACCATTTGATGTTCAAATAAAATTAATTCGTTCGATCAGAGGCTTTGAAAATGCTCACATTACTCGACCAGGTTATGCGATCGAATATGATTTCTTTGACCCGCGTGGCCTCCAAGCTTCGTTAGAAACTAAGTATGTACAAGGTTTGTTTTTTGCTGGTCAAATCAACGGCACCACAGGTTATGAAGAAGCCGGCGCGCAAGGCTTGATTGCTGGTATGAATGCGGCGTTGCAGGTGGCTGGTAAGCCATCATGGACGCCTGCTCGGAATGAAGCTTACATGGGTGTTTTGATCGATGATTTAATTACCCAAGGTACCAATGAACCTTATCGGATGTTTACTTCTCGTGCAGAGTATCGTTTGATGCTGCGCGAGGACAATGCAGACTTCAGGCTGACTGAAAAAGGGCATGAGCTGGGTTTAGTAGGTGAAGAACGGATGCAAGCATTTGTTGAAAAACGCAGTCATGTAGAAGGTTCTTTGGCGCATTTAAAATCAGTCTGGCTCAGTCCTCACAATGCTTTAGGTAAAAAATTCATCATTCAAACTGGCATTGAACTGAGTAAAGAAAACAGCGCTTATGATTTATTGCGCCGTCCTGATGTTAACATCAGTATGCTCAATGAATTGGATGAAATAACTTTACCCTCTGCGCATGAAAAAGTTTTGGAACAAGTCGAAATCCATTCTCAGTATGCTGGGTATTTGGAACGCCAACAACAAGAAATAGACAAAGCCAAAGCCCATGCTGATAAAGCTTTGCCTATAGATATGGATTACTCAGGCATCAAAGGTTTAAGCGGTGAACTCACCGAGAAACTCAATCAAATCAAACCCGAAACCATCGGTCAAGCATCGCGTATTCAAGGCATGACACCAGCAGCGGTATCGCTGTTATTGGTTTATTTGAAAAGGGCTGGTTGATTGATAAGATAATATTCCTAAATCATTTGACCCAAGATATTCGCCATGCCGGCTCAGGCCGGTATCTGGCGTCTTCCATAGATGCATGCAGTTTACCAATGAAACTCCACTGTGTCTCAATATCTTATTCCATCAGAAAAAATCACTAAGTTTTGGATGCATGTTCGTTCGATGTTGAATGGGTAGCCCTTGGTAACATGGTTAATAATAACTTCGATACATTCGCTCATAATCTAATTTCTTGAATTACTTTTTTACATTCGAAGCAGGTTATACATGGTCAGAAAAGCTTCAGTTTGATAAAATCAATCGTTTATTTTGACTGGAAGCATTGATGATTGGACACATCGAAGAATTGATTGAGAACGCTTTGGAGCATTTGCAAGCCAAAGGTGCATTCAATTTAGCACAAACCCCAACAATCACCATCGAGCGAACACGCAACAAAGAGCACGGCGATTATGCGTCTAATGTGGCATTGACCTTGGCCAAACCGTTGCAAATGAATCCACGTGCCATTGCTGAAATGATCATTGCGGAGCTGACTGAGACCACTCACGTAAAGCGGGTTGAAATAGCTGGGCCAGGGTTTATCAATTTTTATTTGACAGATGCCTGTCGTTTACAAGTGTTGAAAAGAATTCTGAAACTGAAAGAGGATTTTGGTTCGAGTCAAATGGGTATTGACCAACCAATCACGGTAGAGTTTGTTTCAGCAAACCCAACTGGACCTTTGCATGTTGGACATGGCCGTGGAGCTGCTTTTGGTTCGAGTTTGACCAACATCTTAAAGAAAGTGGGTTATGAGGTGCATGCTGAATATTATGTCAATGATCATGGCCGACAAATGGACATATTGGCGACTTCAGTTTGGCTGCGTTATCTGGAATTGTGTGGTGAACAATTGACCTTCCCAGCCAATGGTTATAAAGGCGAGTATATTGTTGATATTGCGCGTAAAGTCAGACAAAAATATGGTGATGATTATAGACACAATCAGATGGAAGTCTTCGCTCAGGTCAGTCCAGATGAGCCAGCTGGTGGCGATAAAGAACAACACATTGATGATTTGGTCATCAACGCCAAAAACATTCTGACTGATGGTTATAAAAAAATCTTTAAAGTGGCATTGAAAAACATCTTACATGGCATCGAAAATGACCTTGAAGATTTCAATGTCTATTATGACCAATGGTTTTCAGAAAAGTCTCTACATGATGGGGACACCATTGAACGTGCTTTAGCAAAACTGGAAGCAGGTGGCCACTTGTATAAAAAAGATGGTGCTTTATGGTTTAATGCCACGCATTTTGGCGATGAAAAGGATCGTGTGGTGATGCGAGAAAATGGATTGAAGACCTATTTTGCATCTGATGTGGCTTACTTGTTGAATAAGTTTGAACGTGGCTTTGAAAAATCGATATATATATTTGGAGCAGATCACCATGGTTATATTCCGCGCTTAAAAGCGGCGACTAAGGCCTTGGGTTTTGATGCCAATAAAATAGAGATTTTATTGGTGCAGTTTGCACACTTGTTCAAAGGTGGAGAAAAACTGAAAATGTCTACCAGATCGGGAGAGTTTGTAACCTT
>CAZVZJ010000042.1:0-4887 GCA_964631055.1 uncultured Marinicella sp. | reverse complement strand
TGGTTGAAGAGCAGGAATTGGACTTAATCAAAGCCTTGTCTCAATACCCAGAAGTTATCAATAAGGCAGCCACCAGCTTCTCCGTTCATACTGTGGCGAACTATTTAAGAGAGCTGGCTCAGTTGTTTCACAGCTATTACAATGCCCATCAAGTACAGATTGATAACGAAAATTTACGCAATGCGCGGTTAAACTTATGTTTAGCGGCACGTTATGTGTTAGCTGATGGTTTGGCATTGCTGGGTTCATCTGCTCCACAGGAGATGCGACCAGAAGACAAGCCTGAACAGGTGGCATAAGTATGACCAAGAAAAATGCAGGGCGAAAAACCACTGCCAAAAAAACAGTGAGAAAAACAGCCAGAAAAGCTGGGCAGAAAAGGCCTGTTCCTGGTTGGATTATATTGCTCAGTGGGGTGCTGTCAGGTTTGTTGTTGGCGGTATTTATATACACCAAAGGATGGGTGCCTGAACCAATGCAAAACACACAACAACCAGTACCTGGAGTGGCCCAAGAAGTGGTTAAACCAGTTGAAGATGTCAGTGAAAACCTGAGTAAACAAAAACCAGATTACGACTTTTATTCTGTTTTACCAGAAATGGAAGTGGTGATACCCAAAGAAGAGCTGGAGCAAGAAGCAGCCAGAAACAGCAAAGAATACACCTATATATTACAGGTGGCTTCATTTAAGAATCAAACGGATGCTGAAGAATTGAAAGCCAGGATTGCTTTTGCTGGTCAAATTGCTTACCTTCAAGCGATTGATGTCAATGGAACACAATGGCACAGGGTTAGGGTTGGACCATTTGATTCCAGCCGTGAAGCTGACAAACAGAAAAGACAATTAGAGCAAAATGGCCACAAAGCCTTGGTGCTTAAAGAAACCAAATTATAAAAAAAATCGGTTATTTAATAACGTATGAATAATCGGGAGAATAGGTGAATAGTATGAAATACATTATGTTAATTTTAAGTCTGATGGCATTGTCATTGAATGGTACTGCACATGCCCAAATGAAAGGTGACACTTACTATTTGCCAGATGTTGATGTTGTCACTGAAAAAAACCAAGCGATTTTGGTCAAAGGTACACCATTGAAATATGCCATTAACACGGAAGTAAATGATATTTATCACAGTAAAGACGAGAGTCTTTCTGGACAATGGACAAAAATGTTTGATGGTAGCTGGGAATATCAGCTGCGATTATCGGCCCAAAATGCCACCAGTTTGAATGTGGGTTTTAAAGACTTTTTCTTACCACCTTCTGCTGAACTTTGGGTGTCCACAGATGATCAAACCATTATGCGTGGCCCTTATGATGGTAGTTACAATCAAAAACACGGTTTTTTCTGGGTGGGTGATGTGCCGGCAGACCATTTGAATATTTTGATTTCTGTCAGCGACAAAGAAAAAGAATACCTGTCATTTAAAGTCGACAATGTCACCAGGGGTTTTCACCGATATTGGATTGAACCTTCTTATTTAAGTGATGGTTTTGGTCTTAAAAGCGGAAGTTGTAATGTCGATGTGGCCTGCCCAGAAGGTGATGACTGGGAAAGTCAAATTAATTCAGTGGGTCAATATTCTTTTTCCACTACCGATGGTAGTTTCGTTTGTAGTGGTCAGTTGATTAATAATACATCACAAGATGGTACGCCTTTGTTTTCTACGGCTGACCATTGCGGCTATTCCAGTAATAATATACCGGTGTCTTTGACAGCTCGAGAAAATGTGGCATCTTCTATTTCATTGATTTGGAACTATCAATCATTAACCTGTCGTGCTCCTGGATCTAGCCAGAGCGGTATTCGAATTTCAACCAGTGGATTTAATGACAGACAAACTGGTGCTACCTATTTAGCCAGTAATCCTGCCAGTGATTTTGCATTGGTTAGATTAAACAGCATTCCTGATGCCAGCTATGGATTGGAATATACCGGTTGGGACCGAAGAGATATCACACCAGATAGCGCAGTTTCAATTCATCACCCAGCGGGTCATGCAAAAAGGATCAGTTTTGAAAATGATGCTTTAAGTGTGACCGGTTACTTAAGTACTACACTTGGTCCAGGCACGCACTTGCGTGTTGAGGATTGGGACCTGGGCACCACTGAAGGTGGTTCTTCGGGTTCTGGTTTGTGGAATTCTGATCGACTATTTATCGGTCAATTAGAAGGTGGATTTGCTGCCTGTGGTAATGACCGAGATGATTGGTATGGTCGGTTATTTGTTTCTTGGGATAACGGCAGCGATGCACAATCTAGAATGAGGGATTGGTTGGATCCTAATAACACTGGTCAGCAAACCTTGCAGGGAACCGGTGGTTGTGAAGCGCCAACTGTCAGTATAATTAATACTTCATCAAACAGCGTGGGTGATTTACTGACATTCAGTTCCCAGGTCAGTGGCGGTACAGGTGGTTACACTTATGAGTGGGATGTTAATGCCGATGGTGAGTTAGATGGCATGTCAGCAGCTGTTCAGGCTCGTTATAACAATCAGTTTGTGGGTAATATACAATTGACAGTTAAAGACTCTGCGGGTTGTCAAGCCAGTGCTTCTCAGGCTGTTGTTATTGTTAATGCTGATGTTCAATTAGAACAGGTTGAAAACATCCAAAGTAGTGTGGTGCAAGTGTGTGGCAATAATGATACTGTGGTTGATCCGGGTGAACGATGGCGTGCAACTTTAACAGCCAGAAACAATGGAGCCCAGACTGCCTCAGATGCTTATTTGGCTTTGGGTAAGGGCAGAGGTTCGACAACTGGACAGAGTGACTCATTTGGCAATACGATCAGCAGTTGTGGTCGATTATTTATTGATATATCAAGTACTGGAACTTTATTAGCATGGGAAGACACCTCGACATTCGATGATGTCAGCGTAGCAGACGAAGGGTCTGTGCTTGTCCAATTAAGTCAAGCTTTTGATCATTATGGAGAGAGTATAAGTCAAGTTCGAGTATCCACTAATGGATATATCAGTACCTCGACAGGAGCAACGGGTGATGATTTTGATAATGATTGCCCTCTACCAGCTACGCCAAGTAGGGATAGTAACGGAGGGAGAATAGCACCCATGCATGATGACTTGAGAGATTCGGCCTTCTACCACCAATCATTCAACAATTGTCCGAGGCCTGCGGAAACAGGTACTGATCTTGCATGTGAAGTATTTCTTTGGCAAGGTGCTGACTTATTTAATACACAAAATACAGTGGAATCGATTGATGTTCAAGCCATCCTTTATCCAGCTACTTCACAATGGGTTTATCAATACGCTGGCAGTGGTTTTGATGGTGCGGATGCAACCATTGGTATGCAAAACGAAGCTGCTAACGATGGCTTGACCTTTGCTTGTGATACAGCCAGCAGCATCAATGCAAACGAGGCCGTTTGTACGTTCAATAAAGATAATCAGCCATCTGCAGGTGGTAATGATTTCGTTATGCTGGAAAGCCCAGTTATTAGTTTGGGAGGTTTATTAGTTAATGGTAGCCAAAGTCGTGATATGAATTTTGCGATCAGCGAAGATGCAAGTTGTGGCTCATCATTCAGTATTAATCATGAGGCTTCTGTGTTTGATGAAGGGTTTAATGCTGGACAAGACAATATTTTAATCCAAAATATTGGTAACAATGGTCAGTGTAATGTGGTCACTAGTTGTGGTGTGGGTGACTCAGGTAACAATACCAATGACATAGTGCCAAGAAGAGGTTTGTGGTGGAATCCAGATCGAGATGGTAACGGTCTAGATTTATATGGCATCAATAATGAATCACTATTGTACTTTTTTTATACAGGTCAAGCTGATGGAGAGCCGATTTGGTATTTAGCCAATGATGCTGATTCTGCCTATAATCAATACTACAACAATATTTTAGAATTCAGCGTTCCTGGTGGGTTTGGAAATGGAACAGTTGAGAACACTTCAGTTGGCTGGTCAAACACCAGCTTTATTGATGGTTCTACTGCAATTCAAGTGCGAGAAATTAACGGTGTATTGAGTGCAGAAAAACAATTTTTCTTTCAATATGGACCCAATGAAACGCCTAACTTACATACAGCTCCATTCTTTACACCCAGTGAAGATGGTTGGGGACATTCTGTTGGGACCCTAGGAGATGCAAGAGTTGCTCTATCATTCCTTTATGACGACCAAGGAAATCCATACTGGACCATAGGTAATGGTGTTAATGACAACTCAGCTTTTAATGTTTTTCATGTTAATAGTTTTTGTCATAGCTGCCCATCAAGACCCACTCGAGCAGAATCAGTTGGAACAATACAAATGACACTCAATGGTCAAACAGGTGGTACTTTGGTTCAGTATTCAGTGGACAGAGAAAATGTTAACTGGGGTAGATCTAATCTACCTTTACAGGCCATCATAGCGCCTGAATAACGACATGACCTAATGGATCAACACCTCTGTATTTAATCAAGAGGTGTTGATTGTCATTGCTTTTTATAAGGCTTAGAGCCATCTGCTTGGATGCTGAAACGGCGATATGTCCATTGGTATTGACTGGGGTTGATGGCCACCATTTTTTCAATTTCTTGATTAATTGTTATTACTGACTTCTCCAGGTCGGTATAAATCGAACTCGGTGCTTGATTGAAATGTAAATCAAACCCTTGGCCTTCACTCAGTCTCTCAGCTACAGCAAAAATTACTGGTACTTGAGTCTTTATAGCTATTTTCGAAAACAAACTCATGGTGTATGCATTTTGCCCCATAAATGGGACAAACATACCTTGACCACTTTTCGGCTGTTGATCCGGTAAAATAGCTAAAATATTTTTATCTTTCAGAACCTTGAATACTTTTCTAACACCTTTGGCATCAGCAGTGATTTGTTGCGCTCCACTTAATCCTCTGTAC
>CAZVZJ010000041.1:0-33311 GCA_964631055.1 uncultured Marinicella sp. | reverse complement strand
AGTGCGTGTCCCTGATTAGTTGCTTTCTCAAGCAGTGCGTGTCCCTGATTAGTTGATATCTAAAATACAGCCAAGGCCATTGATGAAATCGGCTTTATTCCTGATGATTGGGTAGCATAGGCTAAAAAGTGAGTGTGGTTTTTGCGTAGCAAAAGAAGCGCTTGCTTTGTGCCGTTATGCGTGAATTAAAAGGTTTTAAATCTATAGGTTTTTATTCGTCTCATCCATGAGACTCACCCCTTCGGGGCTTGCGTGAAAAATCGTTCCATACGATTTTTTCAGCCGTAGGAACAGCCTCTCAACTTAAAGAATATTCCAAAAAAACCAAGCGCAAATGGACACTGGGTATCGAGCTAAAACCAGCTCTGGAATAGCTTGAAAAACTCACAAAGCTTATCAGCAGAATCCATCTAAAACCGTCCAACTCGTGAGAAATTCAACAAAACAGACTAAATCACACATTCAACCAAGAATTGACTTCACGTCATCAAACCCTCAGCTGAAACCTGCAATTTTTAAAGCAAAAACATCACTAAAAACTTAAATTATTTTTCTCAAGCAGTGCGTGTCCCTGATTAGTTGCCTGATTAGTTAATGCGTGTCCCTGATTAGTTTTGGTTACTAATTTCAACGATCAAAAACGCAGGACAGATGTCCTCGCTTTATTCCTAGTAATCCAACCATTGACGGCCCAATGTAACACCTCTATCAATAGCTTTAGACAAATCAGAAAAATGAAAACTAGGCTCAGCTTGACCGTTTTGAGTTACTAATGACAAGAAACCATCTTTACATTTATCAGATGTTACAACTAAAACAGGAAAAAATGGCTCATTCTCCTCTTTATTGGCATCTTTGAAAATAGAAATATCTTGAAACACACCCATCAATGAATTTCCATATTGATAATCAAGTTCTCTGAAGTCTAATATAAGACACTCAGGTTCAAAATACTGAAGTCCATGTAATGACATCAAACTAATATATTTTGCATAAGACGAACCTAAACTCCCACTAGGGTATGTACCCAAAAAGGATACTATCAGAATATCCATATTATCAGTTTGGTTTTTCATTGGTGTAAAGTATTTATGTTTGATACTTTTAGGTTGAGATATACTCCTTTCAAAAATTTCAAATTTATTATTAAAATCATTCATATTTTTACTTGTGTTTATTTTTTATTTTATAGTACATTAATTTTTTGGTGGTATTATCACAATACTACCATCAGCTGTAGCTGTAATTGAACCAGATGGATTAAACCTTTGTCCTTTCTTCTTATCACCACCTTGTCTAGTACCTGACCTCTGAAAAAACTCTTCAACATTTTGAATTAATGGAACAGTTGAAGTTTGAGTGCCTGGAACTAATCTAATATTATCTTCTAAAACTAAATTATTCCCTATTTTATTATGTTTTTTAATGGCTTTCTGAGCTTGGCTTTGTGACAAACTACCAAAACCAACATCCAAATCACTAGAATTGTTAAAGTCACCTCTTATTCTACTGCCACCAAAAACAACTGAAGAGTCACGACTAAAACCGATGTTTAGTATCTCCATTGCTTGCTTTGAATTTAAACCAGGAATATTATCTGTTAAAAAGCTCACTTGTTCATCTAAACTATCAAACTTTAAAGTTGTTGTATCAGGATAACGATCAAATAAACCTTGTTTTCTAGAAGGAATGTTAAATGATTTATTTCCTGCATTCAATCTTGAAGCAGGAAATGCTACTGCTGCAATCTTTGCATTTTTAACCAATAAATCAGATCTGGAAGAAGGATCTCCTTTAATAGCGTTGTAAGAAGTTAACATGTAATCAATTGTTCTTTCAGAAATTGATGTTAATACTTTATTACCAGCCTTGCCGGGATTTTCCATAACAAAATTCGCTGAATTTCTTATTGACTCAGCTGTTTTCTGCATATGCGACTCTGCAGCTGCTAATGTTTCTGGGTCACCGGATTGTGATGCTGCAATGAAATTATTAAGTAAGAATCTAGATACACTATTAACTGAACTTAAAGCTTCAGTCGTCAATCTACTCGAAGCATTAGCAAAGACTTCATCGTTACTAAACCCTTCTCTATTTGCTGCAGCTTCTTGTGCTCTTAAGTTTGAAGCTAATATTTTCTCGTTATTTTCTAAACCTTCTTGAGCAGACTTCAATAAATTATCTGTACTCAAACAATGGTCATTCAAACAGATACTTATATTGCCTGTTGGATCAATATAAACAGTCGGATTTACATTCGCATATAAGTACCTATGCAAAGATGGAGGAGTTAAAGACGTACCATTAAACGGATCTTCCCTCAAAAACCTCCCCGTAAAGGAATCATAGTATCTGGCATTGGCGTAGTACAGTTCAGTGTCTTCATCTCTGATGTAGCCTGTGAAGCCGAAGGGTGAGTCTGAGGTGGCAGTTTCTTGGTTGAGGTTACCCCAAACATCATAGTCCATTCTGTTTTGGATGGAACCATCTGCGTTGGTGATGGCAACATTGGTACCCAGCGCATCTGCTAGGTAGAATGAGCTGGTGGTGTTTCTGGTTTCAGCCAGTTGCCGAGTTTGACCATAGTGGTATGTGGCGAGTGTGTTGCCGATGGTGTTGGTTTCGGCAATCAGGGTTAGGCCATCGTATAGATAACGTTTTTCCAAACCGTTTGTTTGGCTGTTGATTCTTTGGCCGGCGTAATCGTATTGGTACTCATTTGGACTGGCTGCACCTACTGTGATGTCTTTAACGCGCTGTCTGGCGGTGTAATCGAAGGTAGTAATCAGGCCGTTATCTATTTTTTCTGTTTGGTTTCCGGCTGCATCATAGCTGTATGTCAGGTTCAGGCCATCAGTATCAGTAACGCTGGTTAGCTGATCGCGGGTGTTGTAACCATAGGTTCTGGTGTTCAGTACACCACTTGAGTCGATCAGTTCCGAGGTTCTGTTCCCTACTTTATCCAATACATATGAGTTGATGGTGGTTGGGTAATTAACTTGGGTCAGTCTGTCCGCATCATCATAATCATAGGTGGTGATTTGGCTGGCGTTGATGTTACTTTCTGTCAACATGTCACGATTACCATTGGCATCGTATTCATAAGCATGACTGGTGACTGTTACCCCTGATTGGGTGTTGTCTATCAAGGCAATGCGGTTGGCGTTATCATAGCTGTAATTAGCTTGTGAGCCGTTGGGGTAATCTATCCTCGATGGTAGGCCTGCTGGATTGTAATCCCAAGTGAACGCGCCTAAGCCAGCTTGTGTGAGTTGTTCCAGTCGATTCAGATCATCGTAGTTGTAATCAGTGACTTTACTGTCGTGATCTCGGAACTGTTTACGGTTTCCATTAGGATCGTAAGTATAAAAGAAAGTTTTGCCATATCGATCAGTCTTAGACTCCATGCGATCAAGCAAATCATAACTCATGGTGTAGTTATAGCTGGCCCCATCAATAGTCTCACTCACCGTCTCAACATTCCCATTCCCATCAAGGGTAAAGCTCACATTCGCCGTGCCATATGTGCCTGTGTAGTCTTGGCTGGTTTGTCGGTTCAGCGCATCGTAAGTGTAAGCAATGTTGGTGCCGTTGGGTAAGCCGATTGTGCTGAGGTTGTCATTTGGATCATAGGTGTAAGTGATCACTTGAGTGTCTGGATAAGTCTTGGTGAGCTTTCTGTTTCTGTCATCATAAGTGAACGTGGTGACTTTATTTTCTGCATCGGTGATGGTTTCGAGGTTATCGGCTGTGTCGTAGGTGTAGGTGGTTGTAATCGCCTCTGGTATGTTTTTAACAGCTGTTAAGCGGTTAGCCGCATCAAAGTCATATTCCCACCTGGCCCCTGTTGGCTTAATCACTGCGGTCCTGTTGTTATTCAAGTCGTATTCGTAGGTGGTGGTTTCCCCTGCGCCATTGGTCTCGGTTTTGAGTCTGCGCCTTAAATCGTAAGTGCGGTTTATATCATTAGGTCCTGGGTTATTCTGTAAGGTCACATCGCCGAAAGCGTTCGGGGTAAACACGATGGTTTGCGATTCAGGCAAGAGCGTTCTGGTTTTGTGGTACTGCACGTTGTACTCATGCACGGTGTTATTACCGCGGGCATCTTTAACGACCACTGGCAGACCAGCTTTGTTGTAAGTGGTGGTGCTTTGTAACTCGCCTGCTCGGGTAAAGGTCAGTTGGCGGTTTTCGGTGTCGTAGGTGTAAAGGCTTTCTATGCCACGGTAGTCGGTTTGGGTTAACTGGTTACCGATGGTGTCATAGGTCATGGTCATTGTGAATGGACCGCCTGGACCTGTCGTGGTCTCTGATTCCGTTTGGTTCAAGGCATTAACACCAAAGGTGGTTTGGATGCCTCTGGAGTCAGTTTGGCTGATCAGGTTACCATTGGCATCATAGCCGTAACTCATGTCGTAGTTATCAGGACCGGTACTGGCGATTCTGCGCCCTAACTGATCAATGCTGTGCGTCATGACGCCGTTCGGGCCTGTGTCTGTCAACAATTCATCAAACGCGGTATAGGTATAGCTGTGACCGCGCCCCAGTGGTTTGGTCTCGCTGGTTCTCTGGTGTAAGGCGTTGTAGCTGTAGCTGGTGAAGTTACCATTACCATCGGTTTGGCTCATTAGATTTGAATCGGCATCCCAGGTTTGTATGCTGATGGGGCCCATGGTATCGGTTTTACTGATTTCTCGGTTCAACTCATCGTAGCTATAAGTGATGACATTACCCGTACCACCGTTCACGTTCGGCCAAGTTTCAGTTTTGAGGTTACCTGCCAGATCATAACTTAAGAGCCAGGTTTGGGCATTGATGGTTTTTAAGGTCGGTAGGTTCAAGTCATTGTAACCGTATTCAGCATGGTAACCATTCGGTCTAGTCTCTGTTTTGATGTTACCGTTACCATCATAGGTGTAGGTGTTAATTCCGCCTTCGGGCAAGGTGGTTTGGATCAGACGGTTGGCGGTGTCATATGAGTTAACCGTTAATTGGTTACTGGTGCTGTTATTGGTCGTCTGGGTCAACACATTACCATTGGGGTCATAAGTGAGAACCTGACCAGAACCCATCGGACCACTTTCTGTGAGCATCCGATCAAAGGCATCATAGGTAAATGTGGTTTCGTTTTGGTTCGGGTCAGTTTCAGTGAGGATGTTACCGTTGCCATCCACTGTTCTGGTTATCAGCACATTACCAGTAGAACTGGTCCTTTCGATGCTGGTTTGAAAATATCGATCAGGATCGTAGGTATACGTGGTTAAGCGATCGCCTGTGGTCTCGGTCAGCACATTACCCACATTGTCATAGGTGTAGGTGGTGACTTTAGGTGTGCCTGCACTGCCTGCCGGTTCAGTTTTGGTGATCAGGCGATTGGCATCATCATACGCAAAAGTGGTGGTGTGCCCGCCAAAGTCTGTTTCTAAAGTTTTATTGCCATTCAAGTCATAACCATAAGCCATGGTGTCTCCCGCGGCATTGAGGGTGCTGGTCAGTCTGCCTTGGGTGTCATAATCATAAGTGGTGCTGTGGCTATTAGGGTCGGTTTCGGTGCGCGTGCGTCCACCATTGGTATAACTGTAGGTCCACAAGCGGCTGTTCAGTCTTTTAGTGAGCATGCGATCTGACACATCATAGGTGTAAGTTGTCTGGTTACCATTACCATCTTCTTCGCTGAGCTTTTGGCCACGGGCGTTATAGCTCATGGTGGTGGTATCACCGGCTGGGTTACGAGCAGTCATTTGGTATCCAAAGGCATCATAGGTGAAGATGCTGACCAAACCACGCCCATCGGTCATGGTCTTCACCAAACCTTGGTCATCGTAAGTGTAACTGGTGGTGGTATTATCCAGTTCTTCATTGGTTTTATTACCGGCGGCATCATAATCAAAAGTGGTGGTATCTCCACGCCAGTTGGTCATGGTGGCTGGTCTGTCCTTGATAAAAGGCGGGTCGAACTGATCTGGTGAATTATAGGTGTAAGTACTGATCAGTGTACCCAGTCTTTCTTCGATCACATTACCAAATTCATCATGCTCAAATGACCTCATTCGATCATTCTCATCAGTCTCACTGGTCAGTAACACATCGGTATCGGTTTCCCACACAAAACTTTTGGTACCTGCTGGCGACACTATCTCGGTGGCCGCACCATAGAAGTTCAAGGTGTAATCACTGACTTGTCCGTTCTGGGTCACCACAGCTGCGCTGTTATAACCGGGGGCATCGGTGTAACTGAACGTGGTTGTGCCACTGTCACTCTCTGTGATGGCCGTTACTTCAACCGAAGCAATGTCTGGAATGTCGCCCACAGCAGGCGGTACTTCGATGTTATGTTCCTGGTAAGTCCATGACCGCACCGCGCCAGTGGCCTGATCATTCACCGCTAACAACAGTGAACGTGATGGTCCAGAGACATCGCCGGAGTAGGTGAATGTCTCATTGGTCGCACCACCTATACTGCCCCCTTCTCGACTGGCTGATATCAGGTTACCAATGCCATCATATTCAAAGCGCAAATCAATGCCATCAGGGCCTGTCACACCGACCAGCATCTCATGGCGATAAATACCAAAAATACGCAGTTCATATTCAAACACCAAGCGCCTGCCCACCGAATCGGTCACAGAACCAATCACTGGTGCATCATTGCGTCCGATCAATTCAACACTTAGGCGATTACCATTGGGGTCTTCTACATAGTCCATCCACCAGCTGTTGTCCTGCATCCTCACATAATGGTAACGGTTACCGCCTTTGGGGTAATAATCAAAAGTACCGTCTTCATTGAGCACCAAGGATGAGTGATAACCTTTCAAAGGAACAAACTCACCATCTTGTAAACGGAAACGAGCTGAACCACCATCGGCACCCGTGACCGTAACCTGACCACAGTTACCCACAATCACTCGCGAGAGGTAATTATGTGACCAGCCAAAACCCAAAGAGCCCAATTCATGTCGGCCTATGGAGGAATAAGTGCGGACAAATTCCAGGTCCACACCTGGAGACTGCAGCGCAATATCCTGCTTCGAATAAACCATCGAACCATCGGCCAGATCCACCCCTTTTACAATGGCATGACCAATGGGCAGTGAATTACTGATGTCATAATTAGATACCAAGGATCCTTGTACGACCTCAACATCGCCGTTATCCTCTGCTGTGGCTGTGATGATCAGGTTATAGGCATGATTACCGAATGTTTCGGCTTGGGCCGGTAAACTGTTCTCTCCTTGGAACATCAATTCGTTGTCTACCACCAAGACTCGCTCATTGGTCGGCACACCGTCGACACCCACTTTAAAGGCTTCGATGGTGACACGCGCATCGGTGGTTAAATTCAGTCCAAAACCTTCATTTCGGCACACCGCTGCATTGGCCAAATCAGTATCAGTTGATAACCTTATTGGCGTTTCAAAACGTTGGTTAATAATGGGCCCACCACAACTGCCCGATAATGAACTGTTGTGGTCACAATTCACATCAGTGACCAGTTTCCTTTCTATGCCATCTAAAGGTTGTTTCTCATACCTGATTTCAAACTCAGTATCGGTGTTCATCACCAGTTCAATGTATTGAGTTTTTTCAGGGTCAATTGGTATGCCTGCTGGTAAACTGACCACTTGGCTAGAACCGATTGGATAAGGCGTACTGAATGTATAAATCAGTTCATCATCTTCGTAAAACATCGCTGTCAGATCAAGCGGCTGATAGCCAGCAGGTAAGATTTGAACGGCCAGCTGTGTTGCTGTCGCCGTGGTTAAGTCGTCATTCAAGATAAAGGCTTCAGGACTGCGTGCCACCACATCAGCAGTGGCTGTTGTGCTGTAAGCACTGAAACTGATGTTACTTAAACTCTGACCAGCATAAAGACCCACGCCATCAAATATCATGGTATCGTTGATGATCTGATTGTGGTTATCGGCTGCACCATCACCCATCAGGTAATCAATGTCCCATTGTTCACCACCCCCGCTACCTGGACTGCTATTAACCGTCAACATGGCGTTACCTTCAACACTGCTGGTGCTTTGATTCTCTACAGATGCAAGGGTTTGTTGAACCACTACGCAGCTATCTGTGCCACCATCTATTGTGTAGTTCACAAAGTATGGCTGAATGCTTTTACTGGCCACTTCATTCGGCTGATCAGCAAAATAATCACCATTGGGCCCATTGGTGTCATCGCCAGTAAAAAATAAGCCGCTTGGGAAAAATGTGTTTAAATCAGGACTGAATCCATTATAGCGGTTGATGGTTTTTGACTCTAAACCTGTAGCACTGATGGTGATCGGGAAACGAGTGGCAGGATAGCCGTGACCATTATAAAGCGTAAACACTTCCCAACTGTTATTCGAGTCGATGGTTGCCGAAGCTGTGGCACAGGCAGGTACATTGACTTCGCCCAGATTAAAACAAGCATTCGCTGCAATGCGTGCTGGTGTTAATTCATCACATCGACCTGTGATGCTGCTCTTAGATTGGTCAGCTTTCAATCCTAACTCAACAAGTTGATCTGAATTGGTTGGTGAGGAAGCTCCCCATGAAAATGCTGGAGCCACTGGTTTCTGCTCATGGATTTGGTTTGTATAATCTTGTGCCTTTGCCGTTAAATCTTTATTGGCTCCATTATCAGCCCTGGGTACTGGATCTTCAGCGGTGATTTGAATCGGCACATTGGGAACTGGGTTATTGTATTGATCAACTACCGTGACATACACATTACCAGCTCGCATGTCTTGTTGACCACTGGCAATATTGCATATCCCCTGTAACCAGTTACATTGATTAATAATTATTTCAGCCGGCGCATCAGGAATCGCATAGTGATTGAACTGTTCAGGCATAACAATCTGACCCAAATCACTGAATAAAACTGCAGAAATAGCGACTAAGCCCACACGGGTTAAGTTACTGTCACCTGGGTTAACCTGAATGAATGGACCGGCACCTAGGTTCTCACTGAGTTTCACAGTGACTTCGGCCACCCCTTGGTCATTGGTATAAACATCAGTGGATGATGTTAAACCGGCGTTGGTTTGGAATTGGGCTTGCTGGGTTTGCATGGAAAGTCGTACCAGGGCATTCACCACTGGTCGGTTTTGCGCATCGGTGACCCGCACTTGACTGGTCATGGCCAACACTTCATTAACCACACCATATTGATTATTACTTTCTTCAATAATGCTGATATTACGGCCTGCTTGCGGATCGTTATTGGCCCCTTCTGCATACGGCGCAGAAAGCTGTTGCGCCAGTTCATCGAACACCCAATCATCAGGTGATTCAGTGGTTTGTCCACCGGCATAACCACCGGCAATGAAATAACCAGAGTTACCATTGGATGGGTGCCAAATATGCCAAGCTGAACCTTGCCAGGTGTCTTGCAATGTTAAATTTTGTGGGATCAGGACTTCATGACCTGTATTAATCCATTCACTTATATGATCTTTCACATAATCAGGGTGATTTAACGAAGGTAAAACACTGGCCAAGTTAGCTGCGGTGATGTGTTGTATGGTGTCACCCTCACCCACTTGAGCACGTATGCCTTGATCGGCTGAAATGGCGGCAGTTGCCCATTGGTCATTGAAGACCTGTGATTCAAGCCACGAACCTTGTAAAGCAGCCAAACGCATCCACGCAGCAGGTAACTCGGTATCAGATGTTCGGTTGATCACATCAACTGAGCGGTTAACTGCATCTAAACTGATGCCTTTGAATGCCATGCGCACTGGAATCCCTGCGATGTAATCAAGTGAAAACTCAGGTGCCACAATGGCCACCGAAGGCAAAGGTCTGATCACTGCCAAATTCATCACTGCAGCTAAATCATCTTCAGCCTGATTCCAAGCTTGTTGGTAATTAACTCCTAAATTATGCATCAAACGAATCGGCTTGGTTTCATCGCTGATTAAATTAATGTCTTCATTGTTAAGTGGGTACGGGTCACTTTGAGATCCAAGCACCACACTTAAATAAGTGCCAGCCAATAAGGTTCTGGTTAGTTGTATCTCACCTGATGGTGATTTCAAAGTGATTAATAACTCATGAGCTTGAGCCATGCCAATGACTTGTGCTGCACTTTGGTCAGTTGGGACAACTTGTCTGGCATCTACTTTAAAAACAGGTCTTAAATCAATCAGATGAGGTGGCACTTGCGACATACCACCAGCTTGATTGATGATGTTTAAATCATCGACCGTTGCAGGCAAGTAAGACAAACTTAATCGACGACCCACCACTTGAGGCATTTTCAATTGAACTGCACTGACCTGCTGGCCACCTGCTGTCAGTTCAAGTTCTACTTGTTGAATTTGTTCATCAGGTAAAACAGCACCTTCAAATGAAACACCCACCGCCTCAAAAGGCAGGGAAGCAGGCAGTAAATTCAACGCAACAGTGGTGTTGTCAACTACAGTGAATGACGTTACATCGAAATCAGCTTGTGTAGCTTGGATTTGTTGTTGCCAGTAAGCAATGGGTGATACCGTAATGTTCGGATCAGTCAGGTAATCCATTACCAACTGATCTTCAGCTAAATTCAATGTGGTGTAATCGGTATCTGCATCAGTCAATGTGGTTGATTTAATCGCAGGCGCCAATGGAATCCAAACCGGATCATTCAAATCGTTGGCACTGCCACGATAATGCGCATAAGGCACATAGGCACTGACCCAAGTGTATTGTTTGCGCACTGCCCTTATTTGTCCGCCTTGAACCACCGGCTGATAAGCGATACCCGCACGATCTAACGCTTGTAAAACTTGCGTTGTTTGTTCGACATTGCCACCAGCGCCTAAACCAAGCCCATTGGCTATGTCTTCAAGGGGTTGTTCAATCACACCTTGTACAAAACGTGCTGGAACGTTTGATGCACGTAACAGAGCCATTAACAATGCCGCTTGATCAATGTCATTACCAGCATAAGAAAGTAAGGTACCCACAGATCCTTTCATACTGCCAGGGTAATACTGTTCGGTGATTTGTTGCCGAACGAAATTATAAATATTGATGTAATCGAATTCTAAGCTGGCAGCCATGGCATATATTTCAGGTGTCAGACTCACCACTTCATCACCGATTAAATCACCGGCACCGCCCGCTAAAGCGGTCTCATCGGCATAACTTGGCACCACTGAAAAGTCTGCGTTCAATGCAGGTGCAGCAAAATTTCGGTTACTGAAAGGCAGCTGTTGGTTACGCAGAATAATGGGGGTATGGTTATCTATTGGAGTAGATTTTTGACTTGGCTGGCTGATTTTTAGTAACAGACTTCGAGTCAGTTCACTCCACTCAGAGACAGGTAATTTCATGGCTGTTTCAATCACCTGCATCCGATTTTGATAAGACTTTAGGATTTGCTGTGAGCGATCAATTTTAGCTTGAGATTTAAATGGTTGGTCCAAACGGGCTTCCAGTGAGTTCAACCATTGATCTAACGCCTGATACTCGTCCTGTAACTGCACAAAACTGTCAGTTATAAAAGTTTGCTGTTGTGGCTTATAGGACCAAGCCTGTTTTGTATTTGTTGAGTCTGTAGGCACCTCAAGTAAACGCCTAATCTGATCTATGAATTTTTGTTCAGCTTGTTGGTAATGCGTCAACGGATTAAATCGTTCAAACAAATGACTGGTGGAAGTGGCTACTGATTTTTTACCAGCTGCTGATTGTGCCATGTTGTGGCCGGCAGAACCATAACTGCTAGAGACGGCACTCATGTCTTTACCGGACAACAGTCCTGTCATCCACTGCTGTTGAAAGTCTTTTGTCAGCGGAAGGTCGTCAGGTGATTTTTGTTCACCGGTCCACCCACTTAAAGAGGTCAGTATTGACACGGTCAAGGTCATGCCAACGAACCAATTCTTTTTATTAAAAATTAGAGACAAGCTGTTTTTTTGTTTATTCTGTTTCATGTTATCTTCCTTGTTATTCCTGACCTTTGGGGACTGATCTTAAGGCATCTTTTAACAGCGATGAATCATCACCCGGCGCTGCACACTCAAAACCGTTCTTGAATAAAAATTCATAAACAGCATCTGTATCACTGGCTTCATTATCACCAGGGTTCACATCGCCCACTAAGCCAGGCATCAACACCGCTGCGCTGGCTGTAACCGCATCAATAGGTTGTTGCCCCACCTGAGCATCGAACACGTAATTCACTGCACCACCAGCTGCGACATCGATATTGACTGCAGATAATCCACCAACTCCTGAAGGTTGATGACAAGCACTGCCGTTGGTGGCAGTACATGTCCAACTGATACCAGTCAAGCCTGAAGTAAAGCTGCTATCCAGTTGCGCTTGATTTATCTGCACATTGCCGTTGTTATTGATGGCTAATTGATAACTTAACAGCTGATCTGGGTGAGCACCTGATTGACAATTACTGATCGAAACACTTAAGTCAGGACGTTCTCCTGCAATCAAGACCAAATCTAAAGTCTCAAACACCGTTGTATCATCACCTAGGTATATTTCAAATGTCACTGTAGCTGGACTGGCATTCAGAGTGACCCAGAATTCCAGCTCCAATAATTGATTATCAAGCAAATCATAATCAAACCTGAATCCATCTACATTAGGTATCACTGGTATTTCCGCATGCACCAAAGTAACCGAGGCAGGCAACAACACCTGAACATAACCATCAATAGGTCGGCCAAGATTTTGTAAATTAAACTGCATCGCTCTGGCATAACCTATGTCATTGGATAAGCCCAAAGGATGACTGTAAGCAATCGCATCTTTAATCAATTGAATATAACCACTTAAACTCATGTCAGCTGTGGCTTGTAACAGTAAATCAAGACTGGAAAAAATTGTAGAACCTTCCAGGTTATCGAGCCATGTGATGGCTTGATTTTCTGGTGCAACTATATTGAGGCCGCTGAAGGTAGCTGCAGATTGTGTAACATCACTAGGCCCCGCTATCAGGCTGGCCCTCAGACCCTGCTCATCACTTAAGACATCCAATACACCGCTGCTTGCAATTGGACTTTCTGACAGCTCTATTGCAGTTATGGTGTCATGGTTGCCACTGATCTGGACACCCAAAGAGGAATAGAATTGCTTACTTAAGTTATCATGGCCACTGGAAACCATCAATCCTGCACCAAGGTTCATCGCATTGATCAAATCGTTTTGCACTGGGTTACTCAATAGCACATTTTCAGCCATCAACCAATAAGCCACAAACTCACCACTTGCTAATTGGGTGGCAAATTCAGATTCATCAGTGGTCATTTCATATGACCATCCGGCATCTTGTAGTATGTTTTCTAACATCACATACTGGGCATTCAAATGGGGCGCTGCTGTTGAACCATTAGGATCATCAGATGCCAATGCAGGGAACAAACCAACGTTGGCTATGTTCAAATCACCTGTAGGCTGACCCACTTGCTCATAGGTTGCACATGCCACAGAAATTGGATCACTGGACCATTCAAAACTATCGCCATTAGACTCAAGCCCCAAGACCACTCGATAGTCGTTAGTTAAAGCTGAAGCACTTGAGGAACTGATCACTTTGGCTTGAATCTGTCGATTGGCCACTGGCAACAACAATAAATTGAATTCATTGGTTTCTGCTTGTTGATCTATGGGTTGTAGACCATTAGCAACAAAATCAGCATAACTGGCAGTTTCTGTTTGTAACAAGTTTTCTTGACTGTCATACAACTGTGCCCAGACGATGTCTCCCTCGACAAACTCATTTGTCATCATTCGCTGTAATTGATAATTGGCGACCCCCACACAGCTGCCGATGTCGACTTGAGCCGTTGGTAGATCAGCCAATATCAACAACCTACCTTTGATACTGTGAGCACTTAAACTGGCTTCTAGCTGTGCTTTATCTTGGTAAAAGCCGAAATCAACTTGTAGATCTTGATCAGCCACAACCTCAACCATTGATGGGTTATTGGCGGTTGTATTAAACCAATTATCAAGTAAATCATTTTCTATCACTGCTAAGGTGTATGTGCCTGGTAATGTATTTTCAAAACTATAGAACCCGTTGACATCAGTCGATACATCTTGGCTGGCATTCTCGCTGTCAGTTAACCTTAATGCGACTCCACTGAAGCCTGGTTCACCCAGGCCAATGGTGCCATTTTGGTCTTCATCTTGCCACACGCGACCTGTTATTTCACTGACTTGAGTGTATGTGACTGATAACAACACAGGGTCACTGGCATTACCAGCCTGATCGGTGGCTATAACTTCAATTTGATTAGCGCCTAACTGCAAGGCTTGTGCGGGTAAAATAAAACCACCTACTGCATCAGTTTTAATGGTTGATTCAACCCCATTAACTGTTATGGTAATCACATTCCTTGCTTCAGCCGAACCAATGATGTCCTGGAAGCCAGTGATGTTTTGACTGCCATTAACCGGTGTAGTAACAACCAATGATGGCGGTGTGGTGTCGATAATAAAACTCCTACTGAGTTGAGCCATATTATTAACTTCATCTGTGGCACTGATTTGGAGTTCATATTCACCCTCAGCAGTCACAACATCACCATTTGTTATGGTGTTTTGGTCCAATTCAGCAACCACGGTAAAACTGTGATCATCAGTCACATTAAAGTCTATGGTGACTGACTGATTGGTGATTAAACCATCTGTTGGTGTGACTACATTGATCACTGGATTTTCGGTATCAACAGTAAATTGTATGGCAGTGCTCAAAGTTTCGTTGTTATAAGTGTCAACCGCTTGAAACATAACCTCATGAGAACCATGCTCAATTTCGAGTTGTAATGAATACACCATACCATCCCAGTTCAATGGTAACCATATACCACTGTTATCTAACTGATAGTTCACAGCATCGACATCACTGTGCACATCACTGGCTTGCACCAGAAAATCAACAGTAGACTGTGACACTTGATTCAAGACAGGTTCAATCACAGTAACTTCAGGACCAATCACGTCTTCTAGCAGAACCAGATCAACATCTAGAGTTTGCCACACACCATCAATCTGAATCCTCAATTCAATGCGATGATCACCTACACTTAAAGTACTGGTATCAAACACAGAATCCAGCATAACATTTCCGGCGGCACTGATCGAAAGAGTGCGCATGTCAGACAATAACAATTGATTATCAGTGGTTCGGTATAAGTTCACTTCAACTGGCAGGTCTGTAACTTCACTGCTGTTGAGGTTGCTCAGTTGCCAAGCCACGGTTAAATCAGAGCCAATACCTTGGGTGCTTGGGGTGGTTAAAAAGCCATTGACTATGATTGCATCAATAAAATTAACCAACACTGTGCTGACACCACCAGCATTCCCCGCCCGGTCGACAGAACTGACAGCAATGGTATTTTCACCACTGGCCAAAGGCACATCAGCAAAATTAAAATTACCTGCAAAATCAGCTGTTATGGTGGCTGTATAAGCACCGCTTGTTAACGTTACTGTGGCAAACGCTTCAGTGTTACCACTGACCACTGTGGTGTCTTCAGCAATCTCGCTATTATTAGCTGGATAACTGATCGATACTGTAGGTGCTGTCAGGTCGATATTAAACGAGACACGAACGCTGTTGGTGTTACCAGCTAAATCCTCAGCACTTGCTATCAAGATATGACTGCCTTCGCTGCTGATATCTGCAGTTGATGTATATGGCATGCCATCAAGGATGATTTGGCTGTTACTTAAGTTATTGTCTGAAATAACCACATTCGCTTGAACGGTTTGATTATATAAACCAGCCTCTTCTACACCGGTGATCGCAATTAATGGTGCTGTACCATCCACATTAAAAGTTAATGATTCACTGCCGCTGTTATCGAATATGTCTTTAGCAACAATGTTCAAAACATGTGGACCTTCTGCTAAGTTATTCAAAGCATAGGCATAGATTGGATTATTGGCTTGAGCAGGTAAATTTTCTACTAAATTACCATCCAAATATACTGCCACTGAGTCCACATCAGCGTGTAAATCGATCACATCGATACGTAATTCAACATGATTTGGGTAATATCCCAACGCGACAGGGTTATTAATGCTGATTTGAGGAGCTGTGGCATCAACTGCTTGAACACTCACTGTATCAATTAAATAGGTACCTGACGCACCGAAGCCACTTAAATCAGCAGTTAACACCAATACATAGTTTTCTAACAACAGATTATTACTGTCCCAATTAGCAGTCAGTTGAGTATTCATCCCTGCATTTAAACTCACACTGGCATTCTGCTGACCAATCATTTGACTCAAATCACTGTTCCACAGTGACAAACTCAATGGCACATTGGTCACATCAATTTGCCCTACATTTTGAATGGTATATGGGCTGTTCCATGTTTGACCTAAAATCACACCTTCAGGCAATGAATTAATGCCACCAGTTAAACTGACTTGTGCAGCCACAGAAGTCACTTCGAATGGAATATTTGCAACCTCAAGAGCCAAAGGCGTGTTTAAGGTGACTCTGGCTTGATAAGTACCTGCTTGCGCTGTACTCCAGGTGTTTTCAAATTCGCCATTAAACCCAGGTGACATTGCGCCTAGTGATTGGGTGTTTGACCAAACCAATTGTTGACTGTCATCGAATATTTGCCAAATTAGCTCACCAGATTGAATCGAGTTACCTGTCAGGTAGTTGATATCAACCACAAAGTTAACAGCCTGATTAACAGGTATTTGCGATAAATTTGAAGTCAAAGAAACTTCAAATTCCGCTGTTTCACTGACATTAAAATTAACTTGCTGTTGCTCAAGTATTTGTTCATTCTCATCATGCAAGACCACTTCAACCACATAAAAACCAGCAAAAACATCGGCAGTGTTCCATATAATGCCTTGCTCCCAAGCTGATGCTGTTAACAGTTCATTGATCACATAAGTTTGTTCAAACCCAACTGGATAGCCCTCACTGTCGGTGATGCGCAATGAAACCGAGCCATTAAAACTGGCTCCTGGATTATAGATTCGCATGGAACCCGTTAAATCTGTGCCAGGAAACAGTTCGTTATCAAATAAAACCACCTCTAAATCAGCATATAAATCATCAATCACTTGAATAGTTTTAACAACGCTGTTGTTATTTTCGTTGATTTCTAAGACCTGTTGGTTTGAATCGACCAGCACCCGCACTGTGTATTCACCCAAGATATTTAGATTATCAACAGTAAAGTTTTCTACCAACAATTCACCTGCTGCCAAGCTGAAATCCAGCGGCGCCGGTTCAATGAGTTGAGAGTTCAAGTCTGGATCAATCAATTCGATGAGCAACCGAGTTTGTTCTACATCAACCAAACTGTTATTTTTCACCAAGACACTACCTGACAAAGACTGACCAGCAAAAACTTGTGAAGGTATTAATTGTAAATAACTGGGTTTGATTTCTAAATCCGCAAGTACGGACTCATTCAAGGTCACTTCAATCGAATCTGAAGGTTCGGAGCTGAGGCCATTGTCTTTTCTGGCTATCACGTAAAATTCATTCAGACCTGAGAATAAATCAACGTTTACAAACTCAAAAACACCTGGCAAATTGATCACTTTGAAAATACTTTGCGTAAACCCAACTTGACTCAGAAGTATAATACTGCCTTCATCTGACCAATTTACTGTGGATTCGTTACCTGTGTTGGTAAATTGCTGGAGTATTTGACCGGTCGCTATATTCACAATTTCTTTGGTACAACAACCTACATTAATTAATACCAGATCAATGTTCTGTTTAACAAAAGGTAAAGTTAGGTCATTTCCAGCTTGTGCATAAACTTGAATGTCACCATCTGTTATCCTGTAACGCTTAATGGCTTTGTTGGCATTGACGTTCGCTGAAAAATAAAGGTGTGTACCTTGAACATTTGTTGACAGTGCGGTACGACCAGGTAATCCACCTTCAACCATTTGTAAAGCGCTCCCTGTTGTTTCCATAAGCCAAAGGTCACCATCACTGTTGGCTCCACTCGGATAGTTAATAAATGCGATACCGCCACTTGGTAACCATTCAACTGCATAGTAAGCAATTTGCGTGGAATCATTGACTTCAAGCTTTTGGTAATTACCATCGCTGAATGTGTAAATCCAAAGACCTTCTTCAGCAAGGCCAGTATCTGGATTTATGCCATCACCCCAATAAAACACTTGGCTTTCATCTTCATTGACTGTAAACGCATTAATATTGAATCCACTGACCAAATTATTTTGTAACTCACCATCTAACCCATATGAATTTAATTCAGTTTGTGAGCCAAATCGAGAGGTTACATATATCTTGTCACCGTTTTCACTCCACGTAGAATAACGTAAACTACTGCCATTGACGGCTGTGAAAGTTTCATTATCAAAGTCAGCCAACATTAATTCGCCAGTATTAAAATCATTGTAAGTAAAGAAATTGTTGCGACCGTTATACCTGACATTATCGATAGATCTGGGCAAACGCACCTCCACCAAAGAAAATTCGCTGGTAGAGGCCACCGTATCAACCAATTCATTATTATGATATAAATCAACTTCAACACCTGGCGACCCATCACCAGTTATATTTATTGATAAATCATTCACTGAAATAGGAGTGCCTGCTGTGGTTGGGTTGGTGATGGCCGGCTGAATTGGTGCAATTAAATCAAAAGGCACGCCCGAAGCAATAATTGAAGGCAAGCTTTCATTCTCAAATTGATCGACTGAGGTGATGTAATAATAGTATCTTGATCCATTTGTAAGTCCGTCATCTACAAAATGAGCATCAACTGACTGGCCAATATACTCGAACCCATCTAAAGCATTGGTGGAACGATATATCAAATAGTGTGATAAATTTGGGTTTAAAACCTCGTCCCAGGCTAAGCTTAATACTTGACCAGTATTTTCACTATTTACAATCAACCCTGTAGGCGGGTCGAGTAATTGTTGGTTAATTTCAACTGATACCTCATTTGAATAATCAGACAAATTATCAGCCGTATCAACAACAACCACTTGATACGTATAGGATCCATTGGATACCCCAATATCAAGGTAATTCAGAGTAGCTCCATCGGCAGTAGCAGCAATCAAGTTACCATTCCTAAATATACGATAAGATGCAACGTCTATTGATGAGCTACTGCTCCAGTCTAGTAACACTTGATTGGCATTTTGAACTGTCGCCATGAGTGTAACTGGTTCTGGAGGAATAACATCGCCCACGACTATACTTTGAGCTGTGGTTTTTTCGCTTTCAAACCCATAATTATTAATGGCACTTACTTGAACGTCGTATAAACCATCAGTTAATGTAATGCTGTAGCTTAATTCGTCAACAAAAGGCTGATGGAAAATTTTCATTTCACTCAGTGCAATGAATGAGCCAGTGTAATCTTCACCTAATGGCATCCAAATTCTAATCGCCTGCGTTAAGTATGGGATTTGAGATTCATAACTGACAAACGAGCTGGTATTTCCACTGAAATCAGACTGAGTAATCCAACCAACTGGTGATTGATACTGTAATAAATATTGATTGGGCTCAAAAGCATCTGCATTAGAATTTTCTAACCAACTGATATCCACTTGTGTGATCCAATTAGGTTCTGCAAATGAAACCTCAATGTAAACCGGCACTCCATCAACTGTATCTGAAGTACTGGGATTCCAATAACTTCCCTCATTTCCATCAATAGTTCGATTTGATATGCCTGTATTAGAGCTGGCTGAAACAGTAAGACTCTCAGAAAGCTGTTCAATGTGTTCAACGGGTTGTCCATCTATATAAGGTAAATAACCAATAGTTTGAAGATCAGGAGAATCCCAATTAAAATTCAAATCAAATACTGATAGATTAGTCATTGGGTTAATTGGTGGTGCAGGTATCGGACTAAGTTGTACCGTTGTATCAGAAGCAATACTGCTGTGACCATCTATAGTTAATTGTATCGCAGTGAAAAAGTTGTCTCCAATTTCTAGTTGAGTACTTTCAAATTGAAAAGAACCTTCTGGGTTAACTGCTGCTGGATTCAGAGAAACGAGGCCCGCATCATTGTTCATTGTAGCTGTGATATCACCGTTAAAATCAGTGGTGCCATTTAACTGCAAAGCGGCTGGTGCCAACACAGGTGAAAACGGTTGTTTTAATTCAATTGCAAAAATCGTTAATTCAGTACTATCAATACCTTCAGCTTGATTATCAAAAGTATCTACTGCCGACACCCTATAGACATACGTGCCCTCACTTAAGCCTGTATCAACATATTGGTTAACAGCAACAACTGGTGAAGTCAGCACTGTAAAATCTTCTTCAAGATCAGGTGCAAGTTGCTTCCTTGACACAATGTAACCTGCTAAATCTGTTTCTTCATTAGCGGCCCAATCCAATTGAACATCAACACCTGTTACCAAACCATACAAACCTGTTACGGTCTCTGGTGCTGTCAAATCTGTATACATCACTGAAACCCGGTCAGGGAAAGGATCAATTTGTGAATTGATATCAGTTGCTGTTGCTCTGAGTTGTAATGTCCCGTAACTTAAGCTTAAACCTTCTGCATCTATTACTGCCTCAAAAGGTGTTGACTCATCAATCGAAATGTTATTCCATGTAAAACCATCTGTAGAATATTCAAACAAAACAGAAGCCACATCAATGTCATCTGAAACTGCCACCATCCTCAAAGGCGCTTCAAACTCGTGACCATCAGCTGGACTTGTAAAAACTGCATGTGGTGGTCTGAGATCAATAATCACTTCTACAGTGTTACTGGGGCCACTGACATTATTGGCTTGATCAATAGCTACAACGAAATAAGTATGGGTTCCATCAAAAACATCTGCATCTATAAAACTTGTATCAATAATGATCGAAGAGTCAACAATGCCAGTGCCCGATATGATCTCACCGTTGCGATATACTAAATAGCCAGCTAAATCAGACTCAGAGTTAACACTCCAATTGAGTTCAACATCATTACCATTATTTAATTGATAAGTTAAATTAACTGGGGCCGTAGGAGGTGAATTATCAATTTGAACACTGCGCTCTATTGAGCTGACATTCTGTGACAGATCTCTGGCCTCAAGCCTGAGTACATAAACAGCGTCTTGAGTTAGGGAGCTTGTATCTAGCTCAGCTAGTTTTTGCCCATTAATTTGTAATGAAGATTGACTCAACAAAATGCCTGGTAATGGATCATTTTGTTCACGATAAAACAATTGCCAATTGAAAAAGTCGTCATCACTAAAGGCAGTCCCATAAATTTCAGCCAAACCGCTAACGACCTGGTTGTTTGCAGGAAATTGCATAGAAACTTCAGGCCCTGTTCTATCAACAATGACATTCTCAATATTGCTGGGCGAGCTGGAATTACCTGCTGCATCAACTGCCACCACCCAATAACTGAATTCACCTTCAAATAAACTCAGGTCTTGATAGGAAGTTAAATTTATCAAGGTTTCGTTGATGACATTATTATCTCTATAAACCCAATAACCAATAACATCAGATGAGGCAGAGGCTTCCCAGTTTAAATGTACATCTTCTCGATTAATTAACTCTGCATTCAAATACAAGGGCATTTCTGGTTCTTGAACATCAAGAGTAAAACTCACAATATCCTCAGAAACCAAACCGACTTCATCCTGTGCCAATAGTCTCAAGCGGTAGTCACCCGAAACGAGATTGTGAGACCATTCGAATAATGTCTCATTGGTGAATGTCTCAATGTTTGTGTAAATCAACTGCCAATCATCATTGGTTTGACCTACAGCCTGAAAACTCAGGTGGAAGAAATCTAAGTTAAGATCATTGACTGTACCTTGGATATCAATCACCTGTCCTTGTAATGACTGGTTTTGTGGATTGCTGATTGATATAACAGGTGCTTCACTATCTATTGTTATCTGATGAATGGCTTCTGATTCCCAACCAGCTTGATCAACCGCTAAAGCTCTTATCAGATAAACGCCATCATCAACTGTGATTGGCCAATCGTGCCTGAACTCACTGTCTATTAAGGAGGTATCTGTGTATAACAATTCCCATTGTCTTGGCTCGATATCAGGGCTAATATATAATTGATATTCAGAAAAATGCTCATCTGTAATTGATCCAGAAATGACTGTAGATAATGTCTCTCCACCTACATAACTTTCTGTGTTGGGTTGATTAATAATCACAACAGGTGGCGTGTTATCAACTTCAAATGAGTGTAATAAATATGACACATTGCCAGCAAGATCACTCGCTTGGATGCTTGCTTGATAGGCCGTTTCTTCTAAATCGGCTAAATCCAGCAGATCAAAAGAACCTGAGGCATTGGTATCAAGCAATGGTGTTTCGATTACGGGTGCTTCTACTGAAAGTAAATCCACCTCTAACTTAGACATGTTCTCTTCTGTCACTGTCAACCCTAATTGGTCCTCTCCTTTTATTACTTGGCCCATTGGGTTCAACGCAATGATCGGTGGTGAAACATCACTGTGGATGCTTTGACTTAAGACCTGGCTGTTGCTCTGGTTACCTACTTCGCTGGCGGTTATGATGACATGATAGTCTCCATCACTGACAATTCCACTCAAGTCATTAGTACCATCCCAGGCAGCAGAGTGTGAACCAGGATCTAATGAAACATCATTCATTATTTCTTTGACGAGCTGTTGATTTTGATCTTCTATGTGAACTGATACCAACGAATTAATATTCAAACCAAAATTAATGGTACTTTCATCTTGGACTTGATCTGCATTGGGCGAAATGAATTTAGGCGACAACCCAAACTGCCAGAATATATTCTGCTCTTCTGCTAGGTTTACATTGATAATCTCAATAGCCTCGTTACCAACCTTATCTTGAGCTGATAGCCTTAAGGTATATTGTCCTGCAGTTAAATTGGTTAAGAACCAATCTCCAGTGATCAATACATTCGGAAAATCTAATGATCGGTTTTCTGATTCAATCGGCACCCAAGTACCATTCGTTAAATAGGCTAACTGACTGTCTTCGTAATTCATTTCTGAAATTTCAGCTTCAACAGCAACAAACGATTGAACATTGGCACTGTCTACTGGATTGATAAACTCGATTATAGGTGCTGTATTATCAACAACAATTCTGTTTTGAGTTGTTCGCACCAAACCACAATCATCGGTAATTGTTAGTTGTATAAAATAGTTGTCATCAGCAACAGATAATCCATTAATTTTCCCATCCCATGTCATTGAAAATTCTTCATTTTCAATGGCTGTGAATGCATCTAAAGTAGCTAAATGTGCACCCAGAGCAGCCCCTTCAGTTTCAAACAAATCAACTTCTACAGTTATATTTTCATTCACCACTAAATAGCTGTATTCTTCAACATTTAATTCTGAAACATAAGTAGGAAGAAAACGAGTGAATGAACCATTTTCTACAGTTTTGTCAGTCACCACAACATCAATTAAGGAGTCCACCGCTATTGTCACTACATCACAACTACTGATTCCGGTGGTATTAACAGTTTCAAAAATCAAGCTCGTTTGGCCATTGAATGAAGGCATTTTAAATTTGAGCTCTGAATTAAAACCACCGCCAAAGCGTGAAACTGACTCAACGCCATTGTAGTTGAAGTCAGTCACACCTTCGATGAATTGATTGTTCTCAGTATTAAAGACACTGGCATAGTAAGCAGAATTAGAATTCAATATCACATCTAAAGGAATGACTATGTCTCCGTCTTCTTCTCCAGCCGCACAGTATTGAGTTAAGGCTTGTGGTTGAAGTACTTCTGGTGTGGCATTTTCCTGTTGAACGATAAATTCATAATTCTCTATGATCTGTACACCCTCGACATTGGAATACCTAACGAAGAACTCATGCCTGCCTTCGTTATAATCGGTTTTATTTAAAGTAAATTCCTCTAGGTACAAAAGTAAATTTTCTCGACCCTCAACAGGAATACCTATGGGATTTGTATTGGTAAACAGGACTTCTTCTAAATCATTAATTATTTGATATACCTCTAACGAAGCCACTTCGGTTCTGGTGGTATTGAACAGCCCTCCAACTGAAATTCTGATCAATTCGTCTGGGTCAGACAAAGGTTCGCAGAAACCTTGGGTGTGAAAAGTTTGCTCCGTAAAATCTTCTGTTAAACAAAAGCCACCTTCCACGCCAGATGCCTCTCTGTTTCTGCTACTAATGCTATTCCAAGTTACCAGTTTTATGCCTTTGCAGTCTTCTAAGTTCACCCCATAGAGTTGAGATAAATTTCCTTCACCTGGTGAATTTGAAAAAATAGGCCTTAACAAAACATTATTAATGTTTGCATCGTCTTCATATTCGATCAAAACTGAATTATTGATTTCATTGATACTGGCTGAATCACTCGAGCTGTAACGCCAGTAATAGTGATCAAAGTCTCCTAGACCTAGCTCGCCATTCCTGATTTTATCTCTGATAAGGTCATACTCTCGCCTAAAGTCCTCATCTTCTATATTATATGGATAAGCATTACTATTAATCTCTGCATCGATATTATCGAAAAACTCTAAATTAGTTTCTTCAGGAGCATAAATAAACCCCAAGTTATTAGAGTTAATTCTTTCATAATTGTTAAATAGGACATTAACAGTAATTAAGTCTGGTGAAAAACCAGCATAACTACGGGCATTAAATAAACGATCTGAATCAATCATTAATATATATGCATGGTATGTTTTGGGGCCAAGTTTAAATTTAACCATGCCCGACGGCAAGCCTGTATTAGATAATTCTGCATCCTCTGGAAAATACTTTTGTGCTGTTTGAAGATCAGCAAAATTGGTAGGTAGTACTATGGTTTCTGTACTGACATTACCATCATTACTTATGTAGTTAAATTCTAATTCAACATCTTCAGCAACCTGAGGTGAAAATGTTTGAACCAAGAAAGCTATTTGATTGTTTTCTTCATCAGAAAGAAATTTTGAAAAATCTTCTTTTCTAAATATGTTATAACAATCACCTGAATCACAATTATTTTTAAGAACTGGAAACCCAACATCCAATGGCTCAGCGTCTATTCTAACCTGCCCAAGATATAGACTATCAATTTCATAATTAAAAACCTCGCTTACACCTATGTTACCTGCATAGTCGACTACTGATACACGGTATTGAGTTTGGTTAACCACATCACGGTTATCTGGACTGATTTGAAGAAATTGTTCGTGTAACGTTTGAATCCATTGGCCAGTATTGCTATCAAAATACTCGAAAAAAGCTTCTAATTCAGTCAGTTGATTCTCTTCCCATGTATCGCCCTCATAACCATTATATTTCTTAAAACTTCCAGTTAAACCGAATAACCCTGCAACGACAGTTGTTGGATTTATTTTAATTTCAGGAGCGTTTAAATCCAAAATAACTGGAAAATTATAGCCAGGTAGGACGACCTGATATTCACCAGATTCAAGCGGTTGCCCTTGGTCATTTTGCCCATTCCATGTAATTTGATCATGGTTACCTGTACCCACGTATTGTCTTGAAATGGTTCTGACTGCTTCGCCGGAATCATTCAATATTTGAATGGTTAAATCACTGGAATTAAGCACATCGAAATCTATCTTCAGTTCATCTTTAATACCATCACCATTAGGCGAAAAATATTCAGGTAAAACTTGGACATTCCTGATATTTACATTGGAGTTGGCCACATAAACTTCATCGATATCCTCGATAAAATTACCAGCCTTATCAAATACAGTTAATCTCACAGTGTATGCCCCTGCCTCTATTGGTGACCAGTTCAAGATACTTTCATCGATACGTTGAATATCGCTGTTTTGGATCAAGTTCCAGTTATTTTGAGCTGACAAGTTTTGTTTATATTCAAGTCGATAGTGAGAAAAATTTTCATCAAATGCAGAACCTGAAATTTCAACTTTATCTTGCACAAAGTCTGCTTTGACATACCCAGTGATGTTAGCTGTTGATTGATAAATACCAAGAGCTCGTTCGCCTACTTGGGTACACCGCAAAGGATTGTTCAGGCGATTGCTAGAGATCAATAACTTTCTAACCACTGAAGTGGTTTCATCTGCCGTTGGAAAACGAATAAAATCATTGAGTGTGAAATTAAAATCCTCAGGGAAATTTAAATTATTACCCAAAGGCTCACCATTCATTGCTTTTAAGTGCACTTGATCACCCGCAAGAAAGTGAAAACCATTAGGCTCCAAAAATTCTTTATGAACGCTTTGCATGTTCTGTAATTCAGTCACTTCCAATGCTGATAAATTTGAATAGTCAATTTTTAGGTATAAAGTCTCTGGAGATGAAAAACTAACCGTATCCGTATAGGTAAAACCAAAATCTTCAATTAGTAACGATGCTATTAATCTTGGGCGGTAAGTCATATACATCTCAGTATCACTAACCCAAGTAATATTTTCATTGAAGCCAAAATCAATGCTTAAATTAAATAACTCTGAAAAGCTATAAACAAACGGACCTGAATCACCACCTTCATAAACTAACTCTTCCAGCGAACCATATTGCTGAATGATTAAATTTTTAAAGTATTCCAGATCAAATGCATTCTCAACACGCCACTTTAATTGACCAACTTCATCAAATAACTGAAACTCGCCATCCTCTAAAACCAATAATTCATTGTTAGGAGAAATTGTTTGACTGGGGTTTGTGATTGATTCACCTGTTAATGAAATAACCTTGATTTCACTGACGCCATCTTCTTCACTTCTGTACCAAATTATGTCCCCATTGATTTTGGCAGTAAATGTTTTTAAATCTTTAGAGACCTGGCCTCCAAAGTTAGGTATTAGCCCTTGATCATTCAGTAAGATTGGGTTGTTTAAGTTATTTTTTGGAATATAGTAATGATCATATTCAGAAGAACTACCTTGCCTAACTTGCCAGTACCAACCATGCTTCAACTCTGAAAAATTATTATTAAAATCAAATGGAATAGATTGATCGATTTGAACGGCAGGAGTTAATCCATCATAAAAAGCTTGAAAGTATCCCCTGTTGGCAGGGTCTAAAGATTCTAAAAGTACTGAGTTCTCATTGTAAGATACTGGCCTGAACCCAGTTAAAGGTGGAACGAGAAGCTCAGTTATCGCACCCGTATTGACATTCAAACGCCATAGTTCTGAGGTACTATTTGCATTTGCAGTAAATATCAAATCACCAGAGTTTATTATCTTATGACTTGTTAAAGTCCTGTTTTGCAAAAAAGCATTGGATACGACAGACTCTATTGAAGTTCCATCAGCCTTGATTCGGAATAACCCTCGTTGTAGAACATTGTTTTTGTCCCGATATCTATCGTTATACAGGTATTTGCCATCCTTTGACATATCTAACCCCTCTTGATCATTAATGACACAACCCAGATCAAATATATAACCATCCCCCTGACTCATAGAAGTTAATAAACTATTGCGATTGGTATCGACTACTACCTGCAAATAATTAGTGTATCCAGTATTTGCCCCTTCAATTCGAACATCGTACACACCATCTTTAACAATTTGATTGTGACTATCTCGCCCATTCCATGTAAGTTCAGCAAAAGAAGTCTCTGCATTTAATTGATCTTCAAAGTTATAGACTTCTCTTTCATATGGGTCAAATATTTCCACTCTGTAATCATCACTTTGTGTCAGGTTAAAAATAATTGTGGTTTCATCATTGGCTCCATTACCATCAGGAGAAATGTACTTCTCAGTTACGTAAAATTCACTGTTTTGCACAGTGAAATCAATAACTGTCTCATTATTATTTTCATTGATTTCATTCACTGAATCCAATTCGTCTGCAATGATTCTTAATTTCTTAATGACATCTACACCGCTCAGAATAAAATCAAATTGAGAAACCTCACTACTTCCAGCTAACAATTGAGCAAGCTGGTTTTCTGCGACCAACATTTCTTGTCCAGAGTTTTGATCAATTGTATATAGCTTAATAGAGAGGGGAGCTATGTCCTGCTCGCCTAGATTCGCAACTGACACCTCTACAGTCAATGGCTGCCCAGGAACAGGTTCAGAGGGCGTAAGTGATATACTCGGCCTAAACACTGCAGCATCAGCTTTCGTTAATATTCGAACATCATTCTGTATCAAGATATTGTCTTCTTCATTAAACTCCTGAATCAAATTATCTGGATCAATCTCAATGATGAACGCCACCTCCCCTGACAGCATAAGTGGATCAATCGTCCACATGATATTTCTCATGGAATTGGCAGTTATTGATTGTTCACTTTTTGTTTCGATTAAAACTGGTGCTTGATCTCTGAACTGATAAGACAAAGATGTATTAAAATCAATCCCATCAATAGCAGAATCATTAATCACATCAACAGATACTGTAAGGGGCAAACCTGATAGTCCAGGCAGTGGTGAAATATTCAGACTTTCTTTTATCAAGGATAGATTGGTTAAACTATTTGGAACCACTGTAATTGGTATCACAGCACTGTTATTCACCTCACTGGCTTCTGTTATCACATTATCTTCGTCTAAAATAAAGGTCAGTGAGTAAGGGCCTATAGCATTAGGTGTCCAATTAAATGATCGAGTAATGGTTTCGCCACCAGACATGGTTGCTATATCACTCTCAAATAACAATATTTCATCTTCCGTATCATGGGTTAAATAAACCCTAGCAACAAAAGGAGAAACATCCACCGAACCTCTGTTTTTAAATGAAAAAATCACTTCTTCACTAACACCAAGAACATGGTTTGATGATAAAGACACATCATCACTAACTATTTCCAAATCTATCGACATGACACGATCAATTATTACCGAATACTCATTGTTGTCCTCATTAACTTCGTCGATTTGGTTTTCAGGATCGATAACAAAAACAAGTTCCAGATCACCCTCTGCTGCAGTAATTTCAGTGTTAAAACTATACAATTGGCTTTGATTGGCATCGATATTTAATACCACAGTATCTAACAATTCTCTGTTGAATTCATCAATCACTTTCATGAGGTCTACTTTCACGCCTGGGAGGTCAGTACTGGACAAATTATTGACATTAAAAGATGCTTGGAAATCAAAAGGCAAAGCATCATAAAAGTCCGTATTTAATGTAATGCTTGAATAATCTATAGCCAACTCAGGGGTGGCGGTTTGGGCTTGGACATTCAGCGCTAACAAAGCTTGATTATCAGATTCATTGGCCTCAAAAATGGTATTCTCATGATCAATAAATAACTGCAAATCCACTGAACCCTGTAAAGCCGAAGTATCGAAAGCTAGCCGGCCACTGAGAGATTGGTCTGAAGCAATCGAAGCAAACTGCTCTGAGGCGATCACTTGTTGTCCATGCAGTATGGCCAAAGATACATTTTCAGCATTTAATCCACCTGAATTACTGACCGTAAATTCGACAGAAACTTGCTCTCCTGCCACGGCTTGATTATTGGACAGTTGTGCTGAACTGATAACCAAGTTTGGTTTTTGATCATCAACCAAAACCTGAATGGCAAGTGCAGATGAATATACGCTACCTTCAAATGAACCATCTTGGCTCTGCATGGTTGATAGTTTAGTCTTTGCAGCTTCAGTTATTGGTGCATGATCTTGATTGTTAGCGGCATTCAATGCATTGATTATCAAGGCAGTTTCATGTGCGGTAGATGGGCCCAACCCAAATCCACCATCTGGATTTTGTAAAGAGACAATGTAATCTATAACAGGCTGTTCTGAGTCTGAGTTTCCGGTTAAATCATTGATAATAGATAGTACCAACGCACTGCTGGTTAAGGTACTTTTCCCACCTTGAGCATATCCTATACCACCGTCTAAATTAATCTGCTGGTTGATGTATGCGATGGTGTTTTCATTTGGCTCAAACGCATTACCCATGGCAGTTATCAAACCTTTGATAACCAATGCTGTATCATAAACTGAAGACTCAGCTCCAGAAGTTAAACCCCAACCACCGTCTTGGTTTATATTTTCAAGTAATTGAAGAACAACAGCAGATTTCTGCAGCAATGTTAGACTTTCACTGATCAATAACCAGGCCAAATGATCATTGGTTACTGCTGCATTTCGTGTTGATCTTAACCAGTTTGATGCGTCAATTGTCAAAAAAGGTTGTTCTAAACTTCTTAATGCCTGAATTACTGTTGCAGTATCTCTGAATTGAGTGGCTGTTTTATCCCGCCAATGAGACTCTTCATCAATATAACTATTAATAATAAATTGTTCTGCTGACGCAAAATCAACTTGCTGATTGTTAACAGGGTCGTAAGATAAAACTGCTGGGTTGTTCGCCTCAGGCAAGTCGCTAATAGTGGGATATACAATCTCACCAATACCAGCGGTCTCGGTAAAAAATCGTTTTTGAAACTCACGTTGTAGCACCACTAAACTGCCAATGTCATTCATATTTACTGTTTGGTTTGGGCGCTTGAGAAGAATAAATTTAAAATTAAACTCATGTTGGGACCCATCAACTGAAGGTACCCGAGGTCCTTCAGCCGCAATGATGTCTTCAATTGAAATATCAACCCTGTTTCCCGTAACTGCTGTTCCTATCAACGAAGGCAAATCATTTCTGTCACCTGGTGAACCTCCTTCTATCAAGAAAAATTCTGGGACATTGGCCGGTTCGTTGAAGCCCATCAAATACAAATCCAATGGACTCAAAGATTTCCGTATGGCTTGTGTTGTAAACTGATTTAAACCTATTTCATTCCACAAGGAACCATACATCACTGATGCATTGGTGTTAAGGAAGTAATTCCAATGAGAGTTATCTCGCCCCAAAGTTAAATCGCTGATTTGTCCAGTACCATCTTCAAAACTGACGTAAATACCCCAGCGGTGCATCATTTCATGCATCAATGTGTCTAATGTGCTGTCAAACGCTCTATTCCCAGGATTCAATTCCCAATCACTGAGTTCAGTCATATCAATAGTGGCTTGTAAACGCTCTCCTCCCATGATCGAACTGTTGTCGAAGATCGGCAACCCAATGCCTTGGGTATCATTTTCATAAGTGATCGCAAATGCATCTGCACCAGCTGAATCAACGGGAAATTGAGTAAATATAACCAAAAAATCATACTGGTCTGGTTGAACTGTATACAGTTCTAAGCTCACGGCTTGTCTGGCTTCTGCATTGAGGGAATCATTGATATTCCTGTCATAGTTGCCAGAAAAATTCATGATTGAGACATTTGAACTTTCACCTTGGTAACTGGCTTCATAATCTGATAAATCCTTGTTAAATTGAGCATGCAGGAAAATTTCCGAATCCTGAGCCAGAGTTTGCATGGAAAACAACAAGGCAGCCAAAAAGAGAGTCATTGAGGAAAAAGTTTTAGTGTTCATAAGATAAATCCGTTTAGAGGAGTTAACATCCATATGACTTTTCAAATATAAATGAAAAATCAGTACATCTATAAAGTTCTTGTTTTATCTTTGCTATTATATATATAAAGCCAATACATGCCATAAGTAATGTCGTTGATTAAATGCAATCAACTAAGATTTCATCAATATTCTGAAACAATCGTCACTAACTAGCAGGATTGATGGGATAAGCATTGTTCTAATGACAATTACTGTCATGTATTAGATACAACTCTCTTGTGAAAACTAATCAGGCATTTCGATCATTATTCTTACCAATTGACCTGGTGCCCTTAATGGCAAAGTTTATTGGTTAGGGTGTGTGACTAGCGCTTTTTATTTTCACTGATCAAGCCCAGTGCATGAAGCGCTGTGTAAACGGTCAAAGGGTATCTTTGTGGAACTTTGAGAATCTTTCCTGTGTGTTTTAATGAGTAGACCCCTCTTGACCACAAGGCTATGATCCTAATGGCGTGTTTGAACACCACTAGTTTGGTCAAATCAGGCCAAGCTATCAACTTAACAGGGGTTGTAAAATCAATACTTGCAGGAATCTTGCCTTTACTGGCATTGATGCTACTGAGCCAAACGAAAGGCTCATAATCAAATTGATTCAATGAGTCCATTTCACCGCGTTTTAACTTGGGAATAAATACTTGGGTGTCTTTATAAAAAGGGATTTTATGAATATTAACAATTTCTTCTGCGGTTTTATCATGATAAATGACTTTATTTTTTGCATCCACATAAAATGTGCCATAGACTGTTTTCACACAGGTGATTTTGCTTTTCTCCTTAGACAATTCATAGGCGTCTTTGAGGTAATAAAAAAAGTAGCTTTGTGGGTTCAGTTGTATTTTCTCTAACTGCTCATCCACGCTAAAATCAACATCTGGATTCAGCCCCACATATTTTTGTGCATAAAAGCGATTGTGTTCGAATTGTATTTGTGCAGGATTGATGGCGTTCGACAAATGTCTGTTATAAATCATTTTAGGTGCTTTCTCACCTGCTTTACGTTTTACTTTTTCCGCTAAAACAGAATAAAAAGTGTCTTTAACGCGGTACAAATAATCACTGAGCTGATGATTATCAATGGGCTTTTTGATCACATTGAATAACTCATCACTTTTGGATTCACCATCCTCTGTTAACAATATCATAGGAATATCGCGTTTTTTCAACTGATCATACAACGCCATTATTTCTTCTTTTTCATCCAAGCTTTCTTGATTGAAAATACACAAGTCAGCATCCTCAGGTTCCTCCATCAATTCAATCGAGTACTCAGGATTTTTAAGACGCACATGAATCAATTTTTTGGAAATGTGATCAAAGTTATGAAAACATACAGTAACAAATTCGGTTTTGGAGGGGGTATTATTCATGATTAGACATTGCTGATTCTTAACATTGTTTTTCGCGCACGACGAAGGATGATTTCCCAGATTTATTGTCACTGATGCCAGGTCTAGCAAGACACAGCAATGACTCAACTAACAGACTCACCTCCTCTTTGTCATCAGGATCAATACTGAATACAGGCACTGGAGTTCCTAGCCTTGATAAATGATTTCTCACTTGCTCTTCAACTTGTTTAATTGAAGTGTAATCGCTGCCGGATACGCCCACCACAAAGGCATGCTTATCCAGGTAAGTCATGTGACCTTTCAATCTATCTTCGAAATGGTTCAACCCCTTCGAATCATCTGCATCCAGCAGAAAAATCATGCCTTTAAAATTTTTTTCTGGTCGACCCTCAACAAATTCAAATAAAGCTTCATCATTCCCACCAAAAAAATCAATGCGATGGTCTTCATCAACTTGTAGGCTGCTAAAATTCATCTGTACTTCCTTGGTAACATCTGAACCTTTGATTCTATAGCTGTGTTTAATCACACCCTCAGGGCCATAACCAATGCAATTAATCAAGGTTTTGATATATGCGGGCTCGCCAGTCACAACAACATTGAATGGTATCATCT
>CAZVZJ010000040.1:12134-33661 GCA_964631055.1 uncultured Marinicella sp. | reverse complement strand
TGATATAAATTTTTAAACTGTCTCTATTGTTTCAAAAAAATGAATAATGAGCAAGGTATTAACTTTCAAAAAGACAATTTAAAACGCATATTAACTTATCAATTCAATTTAAAACACTTGACTATAAGCAAGGAAGCCTTGTTACATGAGTAACAGGGCTTCTTTAAATTAAATGTCAAAGATACTCGATCAGAAACTGTAACCAAACTCATCCAAAAACTTTTGACGAAAATCTTTTTTCGAGATGTAATGGTTTTGAGTGCCCGCACTGGCTATCTTAATACTGCCTAATAAAGAAGCAATTCGACCAGATGTTTGGTAGTCCAAATCATTGGTTAAACCATACAACAAACCAGCACGATAAGCATCACCACACCCTGTTGGATCAACCACTTTTTCTGCTTCAACCACTGGAATATGGTACATGGTGTCATCAGCATAGATTTCAGAACCTTTTTCCCCTTTGGTAATAACTAAGGCCTCTAACTTTGATGCAATTTCTCTGGCATCCATACCTGTGCGATCTTGCACTAACTCATATTCATAATCGTTTACAGCCATCCAAGTGGCTTGGTCAATGAATTTTTTTAAATCATCACCATCAAACAATGGCATGGCTTGACCTGGGTCGAAAATAAATGGAATTGCAGAATCAGCAAACTCTGCAGCATGTTGAATCATACCATCACGGCCATCAGGACCAACAATACCAATTTTAATGTTTGCATAGTTTTTAACATGATTTTCATGAGAAAAATTCATGGCCCCAGGATGAAATGCAGTGATCTGATTATTTTTAATGTCGGTCGTGATATAACATTGAGGGGTAAAATGTCCTTCTTTCACCTTAACAGCCTCTAAATTTATGCCTAAGCTTTGTAAACGTTGGCTGTAAATATCAAAATCACTACCAACCACGCCCATAGGAATTGGTTCACCTCCAATCATCTTTAAATTGTAGGCAATGTTACCAGCCACACCACCAAAAACTCGACTTAATGTCGGCACCATAAATGAAATATTCAATTTATGTATATGATCAGGCAGTATATGATTTGCAAATTCATCTTCAAATACCATGATGTTGTCAAAGGCCAGTGACCCACAGATTAATGCTCTACTCATTTTTTAACTTGTCCTCTAAGATTTGTTTGGTTTGCACAGGATTGGCCTGGCCCTTGGTTTGTTTCATAATTTGTCCAATGAAATAATTGAACATTTTCTCATTGCCATTTTGATATTCGGCTACTTGCTTGGGATTGTCAATAATCACTTGAGCAATCAACTCAGTTAGGGCTGATGAATCTGAAATTTGTCCCAAGCCTTCTGACTCAATAATTTGGTCAGCAGAATCACCACTGGCCCACATGGTATCTAACACTTGTTTAGCCACTTTTCTCGACACAGTACCAGCTGTGATGGCATCCAACAAACCAGCATATGACTGTGCATCTATAACACTGTCTTCGATACGGGCATGATGAACATTTAATAAGGCGCTGAATTCGCCCAACAAGAATTTTGCATTCAAATCTGCTTTTGCTTTTGAATGCTGATCGCTTAACTCAAAAAACTTAACCATTTGGATGTCATTAGCGATTAGAGTGGCATCATCTTCCTTTAGACCTAATTCATCGATATAACGCGCGATTTTTTCTGCAGGAAATTCTGGCAAATGCTTTCTTTGCGCTTCAATCATTTCAGTCGTGATGGTAATTGGCAACTGATCTGGATCTGGGAAATAGCGGTAATCATTGGCATTTTCTTTACTCCGCATCGAACGGGTTTCACCTTTGTCCGCATCATATAACCTGGTTTCTTGAACCACACGTTCCCCTGATTCAATGATTTTGATTTGCCTTTTGGCTTCATGATTGATTGCTTGCTCAATAAATCTGAATGAATTCAAGTTCTTAATTTCAGCCCGTGTTCCTAGTTCTGCTTGTCCTTTAGGTCGCACCGACACATTGGCATCACATCGAAAAGATCCTTCTTGTAAATTACCATCGCATATACCCAAGTGAGTCACACGTGTATAAATTTCTCGCATGTAAGCCACCGCTTCTTTGGCATCAGACATTTGTGGTTCAGATACCACTTCGATCAAAGGCGTACCTGCTCTATTCAAATCAATTGCTGAATGTTGATCGTATTTATCATGGATAGACTTCCCTGCATCTTCTTCCAAATGTGCTCTTGTGATTTCAACAGTTTTTTTACCATTTTCAGTTTCAATTTCAATAGCGCCTTTACCCACTATGGGGTCATCCATTTGACTGATTTGATAGCCTTTGGGCAAATCAGGATAGAAATAGTTTTTTCGAGCAAAAATAGTGGTTTGGGGTATTTGGGCATCCACCGACAGACCAAACCTGATGGCGTACTCCAATGCTTTTTGGTTAATCACCGGCAACGTGCCTGGCAAACCAGCATCCAGGAAACTGACTTGACTGTTAGGTGACGCCCCGTAACTGGATTTCATGCCTGAAAACAGTTTACTCTTGGTGTCCAGACGCACATGAATTTCTAAACCAATAACCATTTCCCATTTTTCAAAATCTATCACATGTGCATTCATACAAAGGCCTCCGGCATTTGTAAATGGAAATCCGTTTGTTGTTGGTATTTATCTGCCACAGATAATATACCCTGTTCATCGAAATAACGACCTATTAATTGCAAACCTATGGGTAAGCCAGTTTGACTGAAACCTATGGGCATAGATAAACAAGGTAATCCAGCCAATGAAGCAGGAATGGTGAATTGATCCGCTTGATACATACTTACACCATCTGCTTTCTCACCATGTTTAAAAGGCAATTCAGGTGAAACTGGACAAGCAATGACATCTACTTGAGCAAATGCTTGATTAAAACTGTCACTGATCAATCTGCGTATTTTCTGCGCTTGAATATAGTAAGCATCATAATAGCCAGAAGACAAAGCCCAGGCGCCAATCATGATACGTTTTTTCACTTCATCACCAAAACCTTCAGTACGGCTTTGACGATACAGTGATTCTAAATCTGTAATATCTTTGGCTTGATGACCAAACCTCACGCCGTCAAAACGCGATAAATTAGATGAACATTCAGCCGGTGCCAAAACATAATAGGCAGATACAGCCAAGTCCGCATGAGGTAAATCAATTTCAATGATTTCAGCGCCATTTTTTTCAAAATATTCAATGGCGTCCAAGGTCTTCTGTTTAATGTCTTCATCTTGTAGGGCTTCAATCCACTGCTTGGTCACCCCTACTTTTAAGCCGCTCATATCAGCACTTTGTGGCTTCTTCCATGTCCAGCTTGGTTGTTCTGCAGAAGTAGAATCAAAAGCATCATGGCCACTCATGGCCGATAACACCAAGCCACAGTCATCAGCCCCTGGGGCCATGACTCCACCTTGGTCTAATGATGATGCAAAAGCCACCATACCATAACGTGAAACCCGCCCATAACTCGGTTTTATACCAGTAATGCCACAGAATGCAGCTGGTTGTCGAATTGAACCACCGGTATCACTGCCAGTAGCTACTGGCACCATCCTGGCCGCTACAGCTGCCGCAGACCCACCAGACGAACCGCCAGGAACGCGTGATAAATCCCAAGGGTTATTCACCACATGAAAGGCAGAATATTCATTAGACGAACCCATAGCAAACTCATCCATATTGGCCTTACCCAAACTAACCATTCCTGCCGCTTTTAACTGTTTCACCACAGTGGCATCATAAGGCGGCACAAAATTTTCAAGCATCTTTGAACCAGAAGTTGTTTTAATTCCTTGGGTACAGAATAAATCTTTATGTATTAAAGGAATACCAGCCAACAACTGATTGCCAAGCTTAACTTGCTGTTGAGCCTGTAATAGTTCCGTTGCATCCAGTTCATTATTCAATGTAACCAAAGCACCTGTAGACTCATTATGAATCTTGCATCGGTCGTAGAACAAACCACTCAACTGCTGAACGCTGACTTGTTTTGATGACAGTAATTCCGACATCTGTCTGATGGTTAAGTTAATCATATTCTCTCCTTGGTCAATCTATAACTTTCGGCACCAGATAATGATCTTCATCAGCCTGAGCAGCCAATTTCAACAACTCATGCTTATGACTGCCATCAGTAACCTCATCTTGCCTGATTAACTGTTCAGCGTCATTCGGGTGAGACATGGGTTTCACAGTTTCCGTATCCGCCTCATTAATGTGTTCAATCATGCCCATCACTTGATTCAAAGAATCAGTGATTCCTCTGACTTGAGAGTCAGGTATATTTAATTGTGCCAAGCTGGCAATTTCTTCTAATTCTTTACGATTAATTGACATTTTATAAGCCGGATTCATATATAATTCGCAGGTTGGCTTGCCACAAAGCAAAGCCGGCAGATATTATGCCATTTTTTACCAATCAGATGTAACTACAATTATCACATGTTAAAAAAATTCAGAAGCTTGTTTTCAAATGATTTATCTATCGATTTAGGTACCGCCAACACCCTTATTTATATGCGTGATCATGGCATTGTATTGAATGAGCCCTCTGTGGTAGCTGTTCGCATGGATCAAAATCGTGGCAGCCAAGTCAACATCGCCTCAGTCGGTGCTGATGCAAAAATGATGTTGGGAAGAACACCTGGTAACATCAAAACCATTCGACCATTGAAAGATGGCGTTATTGCTGACTTTGATATGACTTCAGCCATGTTGCAACATTTTATTCGCAAGGTGCATGCTAACCGTTGGCTAAAACCATCTTGTAGGGTACTTATATGTGTACCTTGTGGATCAACTCAAGTTGAACGGCGTGCAATTGAAGAATCTGCTTCCGGTGCGGGTGCGGCTGAAGTTTTTCTGATTGAAGAACCGATGGCCGCAGCGATCGGGGCAGGCATTCCTATCCATGAAGCACGAGGCAGCATGGTTTTAGATATTGGTGGTGGTACTTCTGAGGTCGCAGTACTCTCTTTAAATGGGATTGTCTATTCTGCTTCTGTTAAAATCGGCGGCGATAAATTTGATGACTCATTGATTTCATACGTTCGCAGAAGCTACGGTACTTTAATCGGGGAATCTACTGCTGAAAGAATCAAACATGAAATTGGTTGTGCCTACCCTGCGGCAGAAGAAATTTCATTGGAAGTTTCAGGCCGAAATTTAGCAGAAGGCGTGCCACGCAAATTCACCATGACCAACAATGAGGCATTAGAAGCCTTACACGAACCTCTTTCTGGCATTGTAGCAGCAGTAAAAACTGCCTTAGAACAAACACCTCCTGAATTATGTGCAGATGTAGCCGAACAAGGTATTGTCTTAACTGGTGGTGGCGCTTTACTCAAAGATTTAGATAAATTATTGATGGAAGAAACCGGTTTACCGGTATTTGTTGCAGAAGACCCTTTAACCTGCGTAGCACGTGGTGGCGGTAAAGCTTTAGAAATTATCGACCAAGAAGGCTCCGACTTCTTTGCACCTTTTAGGTGATTGTTCAGTGCTTGAATATGTTCGATGGAAACCCTTAAAAGCAACCAGAAAATAACGCAGTCTCCACTGTTTAAATTCTTAATCTTGGAATTCATCTGTATGGTGTTGATGATTTCCGACAAGAACAATCAAATAGCCCAACCCATCAGAAATGTTTTATCACTGGCTGTGGTCCCATTAATTAAAATCATTGAATGGCCTCAAGATATCTATCAAATCACCCAGTTGGCGATGTCACGACAAGCCAATTTGGTGCAAGAGAATAATTTACTTAAAGAACAATTACTGGACGCAGAACTTAAAGTACAACAAAACGTATCTTTGGCGGCAGAAAATCAACGTTTACGTACCATGTTGTCAGCCACTCAGAACTCTCCACTAGCTACCAGTGTGGCCTTCGTTTCGAACATCAGCCAAACTCAAAACCAACAACATGTGGTCATTGATCAAGGCAGAGCTGATGGTTTGTTTGTTGGGCAAGCGGTATTGAATTTAGCAGGCGTCATTGGACAAGTAGATGTATTGAGCAATAATTTTGCTCATGTAATTTTGATCACAGACACCACACATGCCATTCCTATTGAAATCCTGCGTACTGGTTTGCGGACCATTGCTTATGGTAATGGTGAAAAAATCTGGTTAAAAGAAATCCCAACCAGCGGCGACATCCAGGTTGGAGATATTTTGGTCACTTCTGGATTTGGCAACCGCTTTCCTAGAGGGCTTAAGCTCGCTGAGGTTGAATCTTTAGCTGTAAGCCCAGACAGGACTTTTAAAACCGCATTGGCAACTCCTTTTGCTGAATTAGACCTATTGACTGAAGTTTTTCTGATATGGCCCAATCAAGCTAATAAGAATACAGTTAACCACTCAGAAGACATATCACCTTTTACCACCTCAACTGAAGAAGCCACAAGTCTTAACCCTGAAGAAACTGTAAACCTCAACCAAGAAGAAAGTCAACAAACAAACCCAGAGACTCAAGAAAAGCAAGATAATGATACTGAGCCCAACGATGAAACACCTCAATAAGAATGAGTAAGCAACACAATCAAAACAACCTGTTGATACACCTGTCAATTTTGTTTGCCATTTTGCTTACACTGTTTCCCTGGCCAGATAAAATCGCCTTGTTTCAGCCTCATTGGGTGGCATTATTGATTGCTTATTGGTCACTCTATGCTGCCAACAACAAAGTCATGTTCATGGCTTTTGTCTATGGTTTAATTTTAGATATATTAATGGGTAGTTTATTAGGCAAACATGGCATGTCGTTAGTGGCCCTGTCTTTTTTAGTTAATAAGTCTGCAAAGAAATTACGCATGACCTCTTTCTGGCAACTCCTGATGATGGTCATGGTATGGCTATTTAATGATATAGTAATCAGAGCAGCCATTGACTGGATCAGCTATCGTTATCAACCTGAATGGCAAGACTTGATCCCATTGCTTACTGCAGCCTTTATCTGGCCTTGGTTGAAATATTTATTAGACCGGATTCAAACTTCGATGCGAAGTTCATAATTGCGATGATATATGGGTAGACAACTCAAACAACCTTTTAGTGAGAAAAAAATTTTCACAGAGAGAATCATCGTTTCGATCATTGTGGTTAGCGTCGTTTTCACATTGCTGTTAAGTCGATATTTTTACTTACAAATCATACAGCATCAAAAATATACAGATCAGGCAGAGCAAAATAAAATCAAACTCAGTCGCATTGATCCAACCAGAGGTTTAATCTACGACCGCAACGGTTTGTTACTGGCAGAAAACATCACCACTTACCGGCTTCTGGTCACCCCAGAAAAAGTCAGCGACATCAACCAAAAACTGCTTGAACTCCAGTCAATAATATCATTGTCCGATGAAGAAGTGGACCAACTCAACGAACAACTTCAATACAATCCGGTATTCAAACCATTGATCATAAAAGCCAAACTTTCCGAGCAACAAGTTGCAGAATTTGCGGTACAAAAACACCAATACCCTGGTTTTGAGATTGAGCCTTATCTGAATCGCAAATATTTGCACCCGATTGAGTTTTCCCACCTGTTGGGATACGTGGGCAAAATCAACCAATCTGAATATGATCAACAAGACCAAAATATTTATTCTAATGATGATTACTTCGGTAAAACTGGTATAGAAAAATATTATGAGAATCAACTACATGGAACACCTGGAAAATTGATCACTGAAATCAATGCCCAAGGCAAGCAATTGTCGCAAAAAATTCAAGAGCCTCCCATTAACGGCACGCATTTAAATTTAACCATCGATTTAAATTTACAAAAAGCCAGCTACCAAGCTTTTGGCGATGAAACTGGGGCCGCTATTGCAGTTAATCCTAACAATGGTGAAATCCTCGCGATGGTCTCTAAACCAGGTTATGACACCAACCAATTTATTTATGGTATCAGTCAAAGTAACTACGATAAATTGGCTAAGTCCAAGGAAAAACCTTTATTTGATCGCAGTATTAAGGGCGGCTATGAACCAGGTTCTACCATCAAACCATACATTGCTTTGGCAGGGCTCTATCATCAACTAATCACCCCTGAATTTACCATGTTCTCCAATGGTTATTACCAGCTCCCCAAACAAAAACGTCGATACCACGACTGGAAACAAGGTGGTCATGGTCAAGTTGACCTGGTAAATTCTTTGGCTGAATCAGTGAATGTATTCTTCTATGACCTGGCGGTTAAACTAGGGATTGATAACATCCATACATTTTTGGATCCATTCAATTTTGGCCGACCAACGGGTATTGATATCAGTGGTGAGAAACAAGGCATCTTACCTTCAAGGCAGTGGAAAAAAGCCAACCGTGACATGGTGTGGTTCCCCGGCGAAACTGTAATCACAGGCATCGGGCAAGGATATTTTGTTATAACACCTGTACAAATGGCTCAGGCTTTGACCATTCTGGCATCCAAGGGACAGATCAATCCGCTACATTTAGTCCAGAAAAACATATCCAGTAATAGCTTACCTTTCGAAATTCAATCACCTCACTGGGAGGTGGTACATCAAGGCATGACCAGTGTTATCAATGCCACCAATGGCACTGCAAGATCGATTAAATCCAGTGATTATTTAATCGCTGGGAAAAGTGGCACCTCTCAGGTATATGGAAAAAGTGAAGAAGATATATATAAGAAAAATGATGAGTTACCAAAACATTTGAGGAATCACGCCTTGTTCATCGCTTTTGCCCCGGTAGAAGAACCTGAAATAGCTGTGGTTGTGGTTGCAGAACATGGTGCCAGTGGTACCAAAGCTGCGGCGCCAATTGCCAAAACCATCATTGATTCATATATGACCTCAAGAACTTTAAAAGCCTCAGTTACAACTGCTGATACAAAGCAGCTGGACAATAAAGAATTAATTCAGGCTGAGGTGAATGATGACTAGACGTTTCTTTACTTATATCCCTGATCCAATTTTAATGATCTTGTTGTTGTTATTAATCAGCTTTGGCTTGGTGGTTTTATTCAGTGCGGGCGGTATGGTTTTGGTAGAAAGACAAGCTTTTAGAATTGGCTTAGGTTTGATGGCATTGTGCATCATCACCCAGATCAGACCTGAAAGATTTGAACAATTCACACCATTTGTTTACACCGGATCTGTTATGTTGTTGATAGCAGTCTTTTTCTTTGGCGTAACAGTAAAAGGTGCTCAACGGTGGCTTGATTTGGGGATCAGCATTCAACCTTCAGAGTTATGCAAAATTTCTTTACCCATGATGGTTGCTTGGATTTTTCGTCATACTGCCCTACCACCCAATTGGAAATACTTATTGGCCGCAGCTGTGGTAATTGGCATTTGTACTGGCTTAATTTACAAGCAGCCCGATCTTGGGACCTCAATCCTTGTTGCAACCAGCGGTGTATTCGTCATATTTCTGGCTGGAATATCATGGCGTTTGATTCTGGGCTCAGGTTTAGCCGCGACACTTGCTGCACCAGTTCTTTGGCATTTTCTGCATGAATATCAGAAACAACGGATATTGATGTTTTTAAATCCGGAAGCTGATCCATTGAATCATGGATGGAACATCATACAGTCAAAAATTGCCATAGGGTCAGGTGGTTTTTGGGGTAAAGGGTGGACAGATGGGAGCCAAACCCAACTTGATTTTTTACCTGAGCATTCAACTGATTTCATCCTTTCAGTTTTATCTGAAGAATTTGGTTTCTTTGGCGTACTTATCTTGTTCTTTTTGTACTTTATGATCATCATGCGCTGCTTATTTATCGCTCTACAAGCAAAAAACACCTACAATCGTTTGCTCTGTGGGGCACTAACGCTGATTTTCTTTGTCTATATCATCATCAATGCGGGCATGATCTCAGGTGTACTGCCAGTTGTGGGCGTCCCACTGCCGCTGATTAGCTATGGAGGTACTTCAGTGCTTACATTATTGGTATCATTTGGTATCATTACCTCTGTTCACTCACATAAAAAACTGATACAACAATGAAAATACTAACTAAAACCATATTATTCACTTCCCTGATGCTGCTATCAGACGGCTTACAGGCAAAAGTTAACCTACAACAAGTTGACGACTTCATTAAAACCACTGCCATTGAAAAAAACCTAGACCCCAAATGGGTTAGGGATATTATCAGCCAAGCCAACCATCAGCAAAGCATTATCAACGCCATGAGCAAACCTGCAGAAAAAACCCTTAAATGGTTTGAGTACCGCAAAATATTCATGACTGATAAGCGCACTCAAGAGGGTGTAGAGTTCTGGCAAAAGCACCAATCAGTACTTGATCAAGTTTCAGCTGAAACAGGCGTTCCTGCTGAAGTCATTGTTGCCATCATAGGAGTAGAAACTTTTTATGGTCGCATCATGGGTAGTCACAAAGTTCTGGATGCTTTATATACCTTGGCTTTTGACTACCCAAAAAGATCCAAATTTTTCACCAGCGAGCTCAAACATTTTTTGGCACTGGCTCAAGAAAGTCACATAGATCCATTATCTGCTAAAGGCTCTTATGCCGGCGCTATGGGCTTTGGACAATTCATGCCATCTAGTTACCGAGCATACGCAGTAGATTTTGAAGCTGACAATAAGATAGATTTACTCAACAACCCCCAAGATGCCATTGCCAGTGTAGCTAATTACTTAAAAGCACATAAATGGCAAACTGGTGGTGAAATTTTAAAAGAAATAAAAAAACCTAACACTGCACTTAAGTACAACCAACTCAAACCACATTTAAGCGACCAGAAGACAGGCAAAGAATATACAGTGCTGGAATTAGATATGGAAAGCGGCGCACAGGCATACTGGCAAGGGTTTCAAAACTTTTATGTCATCTCCAGATACAATCACTCTCATATGTACGTCAGTGCTGTATTCCAATTATCTGAAGCAGTCAAAAACCTCAAAGAGCAAACAAACACTTCATTATGAATAGAAATTTATGCTTTATATTGATTGGACTTTTGGCATTATCTGCCTGTGGCAGAAAGAACAAATACCGCGACATTGATACTGACAGCATTAAACCCTGGTCTCCCCAGTCAGAACCTTTGAGCAAATATGGCAATCACAGTCCTTACAGAGTCTATGGTAAAACTTATCGCGTCAACAATCACCCAAATGGCTACAGTGAAACAGGAAAAGCTTCATGGTATGGCAAAAAATTTCATGGTCGGCAAACATCCAATCAAGAAGTTTTCGATATGTATAAACTCACAGCCGCACATAAAACCTTGCCCCTGCCTAGTTATGTTGAAGTCACCAACAAGAAAAACAACAAAACAGTGATCGTTCGGGTCAACGATCGTGGTCCATTTGTCGGTGATCGAATTATTGACTTATCATACGCGGCAGCCAAAGCCTTAGATTTTGTTAACGATGGCATCGCCAATGTCCACATCCGAGTAGTGGCTTCACCTCGAGATTTGGTAGACAAACCCATAACTCAGGGCTCCACCTATCTACAACTAGGGGCATTTTCGGATAAGAATGCAGCCTATAACTTAGCCAGAAAAGCCAGTCGAATACTTGGAATAGAAACCTTTGTCACCATATTATCCACCCAGACAGGTGCGTTACATCGTGTTCGTATTGGCCCAGTAGAATCTGAGTCAAAGGTCAATCAACTAATTAATCAAATCACTTCCAATGGCATTTCAGATGCCAAAGTGATTACCGAGTGAGGTCTATGTTAAAAAATACAACCCTATTTAAAACAACTTACCCAATCATCGCACTGAGTTTGATTTTCTTGAGTTTTGCGCACATCGCTGTGGCCCAAAACAATCCGGCTATTCCCAACCAAAGCAGTCAAATCAGCGCCACACCTCAACCACCACAAGTAAATGCCAGTAGTTATATTCTGATGGATTTTCACAGTGGGCATGTCTTGGCTTCAAGCAACCCAGATCTCCAGGTTGAGCCAGCCAGTATCACTAAAATGATGACCGCTTATGTGGTTTTTTCAGAAATTAAATCAGGTAACCTTTCCTTGAACGAAATGATCACTGTCAGTGAAAAGGCTTGGCGCACAGGTGGTTCTAAAATGTTTATTGAAGTAGATAAACAAGTTAAAGTGGAAGATTTAATTAGAGGCATGATTATTCAATCAGGCAATGATGCTTGTGTTGCTTTGGCCGAACACATTGCCGGTAGTGAAGAAGTTTTTGCCAATATGATGACACAACATGCCCATAAGTTAGGTATGAATAACTCAAACTTCTTAAATGCCACAGGCCTACCAGCTGAAGGACATCTGGTTACTGCCAATGATGTAGCTAAGCTGGGTAAAGCTTTGATCAGCGAATTCCCCGATCTATACCACTTTTATTCAGAAAAAGAATTCACTTTCAACAAAATCAAACAACATAACCGCAATACCTTGTTATACAGAGACCCAACCGTTGATGGTTTCAAAACTGGACATACGGAAGCAGCGGGCTATTGTCTGGCAACTTCAGCAATGCGAAATGGTATGCGCTTGATCAACGTCATCATGGGTACTGAGTCGGAAAAAGCACGTGCGGATGAAACGCAAAAATTGATCAATTACGGCTTTCGATTTTTTGAAACTCATAAATTATATCGAGCCGGTGAACAACAGGTGCAGCCTGAAATTTGGAAAGGCGCTGAAGAAAACATCTCTCTGGGCTTGGCTGAAGATCTGTTCATCACTATTCCCAAAGGAACTTATGAACAACTGAAAGCCAATGTTGATATCCCAGGACTATTAACGGCACCCATTCAACAAGGTACTCAACTAGGTACATTAAACATCACACTTAATGACCAAGCCGTTATGCAAAAACCATTGGTCGCCTTACAAACTGCAGAACAAGCTGGTTGGTGGTCACGCAGTATGGATGGCATAGGTTTGTGGTTCAAGTCATTTGGAGACGATGACTGATGCAAAACTTGGACCAAATAGAAGGCAAAGGTTTTGAATTCCCTTGCGAGTACCCAGTCAAAGCAATGGGTCCGAATACAACTGAATTTGCTGAACAAATCGTTGAACTGGTCAAACAACATGCCCCAGAAGTCTCTTCAAATTCAGTACACACCAAAACCAGTTCAACAGGCAAATACCAATCTGTGACTGTATTGGTTTACGCCAGATCAAAAGATCATTTGTTAGGCATTTATAAAGACATTAATACGGTCGATGACTTGATGTGGACTTTATAAAACCATACATTGATCAATCATGAACCGCCAAAACATATCTATCAAACACCTGGGGCGCTGTGACTATGAGCCCGTTTGGCGTCAGATGCAACAATTCACCGATGAACGTGATAAAAATACAATGGATGAAATGTGGTTGGTAGAGCACCCGCCTGTTTTCACCCAAGGTTTAGCAGGAAAAGCTGAACATGTATTGGCCGCTGGCGACATACCCATAATTCAGGTCGACCGTGGTGGCCAAGTCACTTACCATGGTCCAGGACAAATTGTGGCCTACCCCTTGATTGACCTACGTCGCCATGGCATTGGAGTGAAATCCCTGGTGAATGGCATTGAACAAGCCATCATTGATACTGTGGCCTTGTATGATATTGAAGCCAAAAGAAAAGACAATGCCCCTGGCGTTTATGTTGATGGTGCAAAAATCGCCTCTTTAGGTTTACGTATTCGCAAAGCCTGCTCATTCCATGGCTTGGCTTTCAATATAGATATGGACTTAGAGCCATTCACCAGAATCAATCCTTGTGGCTTTTCAGGGCTAGAAGTCATACAATTGGCGGACTTAGCCAAAGGTGTAGAAATGGCTACAGTAGAACAACAATTAATAACGGCTTTTTGCGAACAGCTTAACTTCACTGCTCAACAAGCCAGTGCAGCATAAAAAAATACAGCCAGAACAGACAATAAGAGAAACACCATGACCGATAAAATGCCATTAGCGATCGAAATGCCCAGCCAAAAATCTGCCGATAAACTGGCAAGAAAAGTGGCCGGTGCGAAAGAAGTTGGCAACAAAAAAACAGATCGTAATCGTGCTGGTTTTGATACCACCGCCCCTCGTTTGCGTAAACCTGATTGGATCAGGGTTCGCATCCCCACAGGTAATGCGGTACAAAAACTGAAAAGCAAATTGCGTTCAAATTCCTTGGTCACAGTCTGTGAAGAAGCCTCATGTCCAAACATACACGAATGCTTTGGTAAAGGCACGGCAACATTTATGATTCTAGGTGAGGTATGTACACGTCGTTGTTCATTCTGTGATGTGGCACATGGCAGACCACTTGCACCTGATACCAAAGAAGCGGCTAACCTAGCGCAAACCATAGCTGATATGGGTTTATCTTATGTGGTGATCACATCAGTTGATCGTGATGATTTAAAGGATGGTGGCGCCCAACATTTTGTCGATTGTATCGCGGCTGTTCGAGCACAAAATCCAGGTATTCAAATAGAAATACTGACCCCAGACTTTCGTGGCAAAGGCCGCATGGACAAAGCCTTGGAAATATTAGCCCAAAGCCCGCCTGATGTTTTTAATCACAACCTTGAAACTGCTTATGCACTGTATAAAGAAGTGCGCCCAGGTGCAGATTACCAATGGTCACTGGACCTGTTAAAAAAATTCAAAGCCCAACATCCAGATATCCCAACCAAATCAGGCATCATGGTTGGCTTGGGTGAAACCTTCGAACAAGTTCAAGAAACCTTGCAACACTTGGCCGATCATGATGTAGAAATGATCACCATCGGTCAATATTTACAACCCACCCAAGGCCATCACCCGGTTCTCAACTATTGGACCCCAGACGAGTTCAAAGCGATCGAAGAATACGGTTATACCTTAGGTTTTAAACATATTGCCGCAGGACCTTTAGTTCGCTCAAGCTACCACGCCGACGTACAGGCACATGAAGCTGGAATTTGATTTAAACCGATCTTAAAGCTTCAACAAACAACTTCTTGCTCTACTTGAAATTGCTTAATCTGATAAATATTGAGGTAAACTAGTGATCATTTATATGTGATTTTTCTCTAGGAGTTAGGTTCTCATATGCAATACATAATTTTTTAATAAAGGTTAACCATGAAGTTTGTCTTAATTGTATGCGCATCATTTTCATCTCTTGCTTGGGCGCAAACCGACCCAGCATTCAATGCACAATACCGTGTTACTTTTGAGGCAGACTGGAGTGCCAGCACCCATCCCGAAAACTTTCCTTCAGACCCACACTTTTCAGGCTTAATTGGCGCCACTCATAACAATGAAGCTCACTTATGGCAAATGGGTGAAATCGCCACCCCGGGCATTGCTTTGATGGCAGAAACTGGAAGCAAATCTATTTTAAACACTGAGATCAATGCTTTGATCAATAGTAACTTGGTTCAAAACCTACTTTCCGGTGAAGGTATAAGCGACTCACCTGGCACTGTGAATTTAAACTTTGAGTTATCACAGGAGTATCCTTTGGTCAGTTTAGTGTCTATGATTGCACCCAGCCCTGATTGGTTCATCGGTGTGAATTCATTGAATATGCGACAAAATAACCAATGGCGTGAACAGTTTAACGTTGAATTAAAAGCATATGATGCGGGCAGTGACAGTGGCAGCAATTACACATCAGCTAACACTCCCACCAATCCACCTGATCCCATCTCTGAAATAATTACATCACCATTCAATAACAATCAGATTTTAGGACGATTTGTTTTTGAGTTACTTTCGACGGATGGCAACTTCCCGTTAGAAGGCAAGCACAGTGGTTTATATTACAACCCCCAAAATTCAGGCGACGGCATTAATCTAACGATTTCAAAACAAGGAGATCGACTCTTTGCAACTGCAACATGGTATACCTACAGAAATGGATCACAAATGTGGTTGGTTGGTAGCGCAGATTTCGAAGCGGGTGATGACAGCATAACCATGGACATCATACGTACCGATGGAGCCAGTTTTGGTGTTGATTTTAACGCCGATGATGTGGAGCGAATTATTTGGGGTAATGCCACCATCAGCATACCCAGTTGCGACCATCTAAATATGTCATTTACCAGCAGTGAAAATCCCATTGAATCTGGTTCTCTGACATACCAACGCTTGGCTAACATAGAAGGTCTGAACTGTGATTGATCAATCTCTAACTGATTCTATATTACTGCGAAATATCAAACCTCGATACCATAAGCCCAGCGGAAACTCACCCTATCTGCCTCTTAAATTAAACGACCACTGAACCAAAAGGTTTTGACGACGCACAATGCTCCCAACTTTTTCTTTTGAATAAGTTTAAACTTCTTTACATTCTTTGCAAACATGATTGAAATAAAACATTTATGATAGCTGGTTAATTTTCCGCAACTTACTTTCATTTAAATGGGCAGTTCAAATTTACTTTTATGGATGATTTTAGAGTCATTTATTCTTGGTGCCTTTTTATATTTATTGCTTCGCCTTCGCCCATGGTTGGGCAATACACCATTAGTAGTTACTCTGGGTACATTCCAATTTATCCAAGTGTTACTTGCCATCAGTTTGTATTTTGAGGTTTTGCCTGGTCTTTTGATCAGCCCTGGATCAACCCTATTGTTTACTGGAACGATTTTAGGCGTTTTACTTCTTTATATAGTTGATGATGCCATAGGGGCAAGGAAACTCATTTACAGTTTATTACTAGCCAACATTTTATTAAGCTTAATAACCTATGCAATTGGCATACATATGACCAGTGAAGCGGCTCACCATTTCATTGAAATTCCAAGAGAAATATTCATACAAAACCCACGCATCATGATTATTGGGACAATTACACTGTTTCTAGATACCATTTTAGTCATCATGGTCTATGAATTTTTTCACAGAGTACGTAGCTTGTTTTTGAGAATGGGCATGGCTTTATCTGTGGTTTTAATTTTTGATAGCTTGATATTTGTTACTGGGTCTTTTTTTGAAAACCAAAACTATTTAAACATGTTGTATTCAAGCATAATAGGTAAACTGATGATGATACCTTCTGCTGTGCTTGCAGTAACTATGTTACACAAAATTATGAGTAAGCCAGCAAAAAACGACTCTCAAAACATCTCAGATGTTTTCAATTTACTTACCTACAGACAAAAATATGAATCTGCAAAAAATGACTCATTGATTGATTCTTTAACAAAACTGTATAACAGACGTGCATTCAATCTAGCGCTAGATACTTGGAACGAAGTCAATTCGTTTGCTTTAATGATCATAGATGTAGACGATTTCAAACATGTAAATGATCGACTCGGGCACTCAGAAGGTGATAAAGTATTAAAAGTCATATCATCAGCCATCACATCTCAACTCAGAGGCAGTGATGTTGGGTATCGATATGGCGGAGAGGAGTTTGTTGTATTTATGCCTTTCACAACCATTGCAGATGCAGTTAAAATCGGTGAGAAAATTCACAGAAAACTTAAATCTAAATCCATAGAAAGCAAGCTGTCAAGAAATCATACCACCACATTGTCTATTGGAATCGCCGCGGCGCCGAAAGATGGAATGCATGGAGATGAAATTTTCAAATATGCAGACCAAAGACTTTACTCTGCAAAAAGCAATGGTAAGAACCAAACTGTCAGCTCTTAATCCTCACTAGAACTTGCACATTTGGCTGGTTATTCTTTATGAGTCGATTTACTGGGCTTTCCACAGTAAAATCCTTGCAAATAATCTACACCAAGGGCAACAGCCATCTTAGTCGTGGCTTCGTTAAAACAATATTCGGCAGTAACCTTAATGTTTTGTCGGTGAGCAAGATCAACGATATTTTTAGTTACAGTTTGGGCATCCTTATCATTACCAATTGAGGTTATGATAGAGCCATCTATTTTAATAAAATCCACGGGCAAAAACGTCAACCTGTCAAAATTTGAATAACTCCTGCCCAAATCATCTATGCCTACCCTGGCACCCAGTTTTTGCAGTTTGCGGATAAATGTAAGTACTTTGGTTTTATCTTGAATGGCTTCAGTTTCAAGAATTTCAAACTGGATTCGATCTGCTGCTGCAGATTCTTTAACTGCATTCAACAAATAATACCTGGTGGCACCATTCATGATATCTGAAATACTCAAGTTGATTGAAATAATAAAATTCCCTTTTTTAACAGCTGCGATAGATTTTGCCACCATACGATGAGTAATCTCTGCATAGAGCCTGGTTTGTCTGGCCACTGGTAAAAACACATCAGGAGTGATTATTACTTCTCCATCTTCATCAATGATGCGAGCTAAGCACTCATATTTAGCTATTTGATTGTTTTTCGCATTGATGATGGGTTGGAAAAAAGGCACCAAACGATCTTCGTCTAAAGCCAGCTGTAGTTGTTGTTTTAAATGAGCATTGTTTTTATAAACTTCAGGCAATGATGTGCTGCGGCTGTCATAAACAAAAGACTCAACCTCTCTTCTTTTTGCCTCATGTAATGCCATATCTGCCAACATGAATGCGTCTTCATTCTGATTAACACCACCTAAGGTAAGTGCTAAACGGGTATAATCATTGTTATTGATTTGATAATCATGTTGTGTCAAATGATTGATTAAAAACTCCGATCGAATTTGGACATCTTCTTTGCTTAATGGTTGATTAACCATAGTCGCAAATAAGTCTCCTGCTACTCGATATGCTTGGTAGTTTTCTACTTTATGGTGATGAAAATCATTCAGTCTACAAGCAAATTGTTTCAAAATATGATCCCCAATTGCAGGGCCATAAGTATTGGTCACATCACTGAAACCCTTGATGTCTATCAATGCCAAATGTATATTCTCAGATTCATCAAGGTCTTTTAGCAATTGGTTTCGATTTGGCAATCCTGTTAATTCATCATTAAACATAGACTGGTATTTAATATTCCATTCTCTGCGCATACTTTTAATCAGTAAAACCATCAAAGGAATCAACAACAAACCCAGAATACTGGCAGCCAAAAAGGTATGAAACACACTCCTAAACACAGCTGATTTCACTTCTTCAATTGAGACATCTGCAGCAATGACATAAACATCACCAGACTGTGTATTGAATGGTACATACATAGATCTGAATGTTCCCCAACGATCACTGTATTCTGCCGTTTCAACATTGTGATTTGTGAATGCACGTTCAACAGCATCATCCATTTCTGGGTAACGCGTTAAATAAGCCGGTTCATAATTACCTGTAGATATTTCATCTGCTGTGGCACCTGAAACCACAAACACAACCTCACCATCGAATCGTTTAAGGCTATATACATATTCAACACCCACATCTTTCGCAAATTCATAAAGTTTCATGCCCATTTCAAAATCCTGTTCAGGACTTATTGTGCTTTGTTCAAACACAAGATCATGAAAATCTTGACCAATGATTGCACGGGTTGCGTGGATAGCGGTCAATAGTTTTTTATCTATGCCACCAATTGATTGATTGTGAATATCTTTAAAATGAAAGTAACAATACAACACAATGGCTAAGGTGTATAAGCCAATGATAATGAGTATGTTTTTTACATGCACACGCACAATATTCTGTGAATTTCGCCCCGAAAGCAATATTATTATTTTTACATCAATCTAATTTTTAATCAACCCAAAATAAAAATGCATGATTAATATGAGATCGAAAAATCAAAATCCACAGGTTTGGATGATCCGTTGAATGCTTTTAAATGAACCGTTTTTTTTTAAAATCACGAATAAACAGACAATATATGCATACAATTATTGGCTTGATTGATCTTTTTTAGTTGACTCGCTTTGCAGATAAAAATCAATTGATTCAAAATAAGATCAACACAACTTCAGACGAGGCAAACAAGATATTTAATCAAAAACAAATCAGTAAAGCTTAAAAAAACCATCATCCACCCTTTCATTTCATAATCATTTTATGTACCCTGAACCACTTTATCCACTCACGAGGGAACCATTATGATAGCTAACAAATCACTGACAATAATTTGTGTTTGGGCCAGTTTGTTATTCTTCAGTCAATTGCATGCATCAGATGTCATGACACCCGATAAATTATGGCAAGTAAAACGAGTCAGTCCATTAGGACTAAATAAAGCACAAACTCATGTTTTGTATAAAGTGACCACCCCAAACGTGCAGAATAATGATTTTGAAAGTAAGGTATATCAAGTTTCTATCAATGGTGGAAGCAAACAATTGATAGATAATTACCAAGGCATGTTAATTGACAAAAACATTTCACCAGATGGGACCAAAAAACTGTTTCATGAGTCAGTAAAATTAAATCAAGTATTAGGCACAGACCTTCACGAATCACTGACTGCAGCTAATGCTTACGTGTTTGATGACTTAGATTACAGACATTGGGACACTTGGAATGATGGCAGTTTTAACCATGTTTTTTATCAAGATTTAACGACTGAAGAGAAGATTGACGTCATGCCTGACGAACCTTATTCAACGCCTCAATCTCCATTTGGCGGTGACGAAGATTATATCTGGGGCCCTAAAAGTGAAAACATATACTATGTAAGCAAGAAGTTTCAAGGTACTGAATACGTCACCAGCACCAATACCGACATATATCAATACAACCTAAAAAGTAAAAAAACCAAAAATTTAACTGCTGATAATCAAGGGTATGACACCAGTCCAGCATTTTCTAAATCAGGCCAACTCGCGTGGTTACGCATGGACACGCCTGGATATGAAGCAGATAAAAACGATATTATGATTATGCATCGCAATCAAGCAGTTAACTTGACTGGGCACTGGGACGGAACTGTAAGGGGTTTCCTCTGGGGTCAAAATGCGAAACGTATCTACTTCACTGCACCAACAAAAGGCACCATACAATTATTCAGTGTTGACTTGATAGGTGACAGCAAAAGGATGCCAGCCATTAACCAGCTTACAAACGGACAATTTGATATAAGCAGTATAGTTGCCCAAATTGATGACCAACTCATTGTTACCAGAAACAGCATGAATGCTGCCAGAGAAATCTACAGCTTAGATTTAAACAACAAAAAACTAACAGCCCTGACATCAGTTAATAAAGAGTTTTATGCTGACTTGGATAAACCCACTGTGAAAAAACGCATGGTCACCACCCAAGATGGTCAAGAAATGTTGGTTTGGGTGATTTATCCACCTAATTTTAATGCACGCAAAAAGTATCCCACCTTGTTATACGCTCAAGGCGGCCCACAATCACCCTTGTCACAATTCTACTCTTATCGCTGGAACTTTCAATTGATGGCATCTCAAGGTTATATCATTGTTGCTCCAAATCGTCGTGGCATGCCTGGCCATGGTGTGGCCTGGAATGAAGCCATCAGTAATGACTGGGGTGGTGGGGCTATTCAAGACTATTTGGATGCGATTGATGACGTGGCCAAAGAGTCCTATGTTGACAAAAATCGACTTGGCGCAATAGGAGCCAGTTTCGGCGGATTTTCAGTATTTTATCTAGCTGGTCATCATGAGAAACGTTTTAAAACTTTCATAGCTCATGACGGCGTCTTTGATTTTCGCAGCATGTATGGAACTACTGAAGAATTGTTTTTTGTTAACCATGATATGGG
>CAZVZJ010000040.1:0-12034 GCA_964631055.1 uncultured Marinicella sp. | reverse complement strand
TTTTGGCGTCTTTGACAGTTTAGCCGCTGTGATTCTTGGTGAATTCAGCTGGCTTTGACTGATAGGAATGTCAGTGATTGGCGGCAGCATTTATGCCATTGAAGTTCCAAGCTACTTTGCTTGGATTGAACATAAAAGCCATAGCATGTCTCAGACTACGGGTAAGTAGTTCAAAACGCTGATGACTGCGACTTACTTTAATCCTTTGTGGATTGCCAGGCACATGTGTTTTATTTACTTATTGAATCAACAAACCTTGGATTGGGCCATCTTAGGAGCCGCTTGGCTATCCTTTCTATATGGCATGCCTGTTTCTGCGGCTGTGAATTTTTTAATTCAAAATAAAATTAATATCACTTACAGATTTATCGCCAGTTCATTGTTTTCTGGATGTATGGCTATTTTCTATGCAGTCAGCACAATGATTTTCAAATAAACCAGAGTGAAGTCATTCTTTGAGAGTTACTGCCTTTATCATCAATTAATGAGGTAAAATAAATACCATGAAACTTGCTATTGGCTTGAAAAACTGGCTGCTTATTTTAATCATTGTTCTGCTGGTCTTGATTGCCTACCACCCAAGTCTGGATGGAGAATTTGTTTATGATGACAATCGACAAATTGAAGCCAACCAACTCATTCAAAACTCAAGCCTTTATCAGCAAGCACTGCTGTCTGATGTGTGGGCGTTCAAGGCCGATGGCAGCACCTCGGTGAGCAACTATTGGCGACCCACCTTCGTCGCTTGGATGATCTTCAATTACCAAATGGCAGAGCTAGATCCATTTTACTGGCATGTCACCAATATTTCCTTACATATTTTAGTCGCAGTATTACTGTTTTTCTTGCTGCGTTGTTGGTCACTCAGTATCGGTATGGCGTTATCTACTGCTGCCTTGTTTGCCTTACACCCCATTCATGTAGAGTCAGTGGCTTGGATCGCTGGATCACCAGATATACTGTTTACACTTTTCATAATCTGCGCCTTAATATGTTGGCATTTTGTTGTCCAAGCACACCAATTAAAGAGCAGACATCTGGTGTTAGTGGTTTTTTCATTGTTATTTTATGCTTTGGCACTTGGCGCCAAAGAAGTCGGTATTCTGTTTCCCCCACTGTTCATGCTGCTGGCATATTGGAAAGGTCAAATTGCAATGACTACCCAGCAAACAACATTAAAACCAAGCACCAACTTTAAATTAATCACAATCAGCTCGTTGTTTATACTGGTAGCGGTTACATACTTTTTAATCAGACTCAAAATCTTAGGTTTTATAAGTAAAGGTTACATTGAGTCTTTGCCCATCAACCATTTTTTATATACCCTACCTCAAGTTATCAGCTTCTACTGGCAACAATTAATTATACCTATAGAGGCAGCAGCAAATTTCCCACCCAGGGCATTATCTTCAATATCGATTGGCCAGTTTGTGCTACCACTGATTTTTGGCGCTACCATGGCTATTTTAGTTTTCCTTTTAAGTCGTAAAAGTCGCATCCAAACACTGGGGCTTTTATTATTACTTTTACCTTTACTACCTGCACTAAACTTATTTGCATTCCATCACGAACAACTGGTTCATCACCGTTACTTATACCTGCCTGTTTTGGGACTTTTGTTGCTGATAATTCCTACATGGCAGAGATCTATTGGTAAGAATTATCCAAAGGCCAACTATTTGGTTTTAACTTTATTATTAACCGGCTACACATATCAAAGTTGGCGTTTCAGCCAAATTTGGCATGACAACCTCAGCTTATGGCAAAACACCTTAAAAGTAGACCCTGATTCAGCATTCAATTGGCAACAATTGGCCAATGCGCATCTAGGGCTCGAACAATTTCCAGAAGCCATAGCAGCCTTTGATCAATCAATTAACATTCAAGCCACGCCCAGAAGTCTTTATGGATTGGCCAAATCACAACACTTATCTGGCGCTCATGACATCGCTGCAAGAACATTACAACTGACCATCAATGAATACAGAACAAAAATAGATGCCTACTTAGGCTACCAAATCTATGAGTTATACGCAGTGATATTAACTACAAACAATCAGCTGCCAGCTGCTGAAAACCAGTTGCGTAAAGCCATTTCTGAATTACCCCAATACAAAGCATTGTTGACAGATAAACTGGTGGTGGTTTTGTATTTACAAAATAAAAAAGCAACAGCACTGAAATTTTTAACAGATGCGCAATCTGCAGCTTTAACGACAACTCACATAGCTGCAAAAATGATATTTTTCCGAATGGGTATGTTGTACAGTGAATCTAACCAGGTCGATCTGGCTAAAACTGCATTCGAAACATTTCTATCTGAAACTCAATCAAATTCCGACCCAACTTACATTTCATACCAGCAACTGGCTCAAAAATATATAGACAGTCATTAGCCATACAACCATTCAAAACATGATTGATTTATGATATTAATTGGGATGACCTTGACTGTATGGCTGTTATAATTCTGGAGGAATTCAGCTGATCAGCCTGTCTGGTATTGTATTTTTTGCAGTCAGGTTAGTTATTATCAATAATATCATCACAGTACCACCCCAGACAAAGCAGACTTTGCACCACTTTGGATATTAACCACCGTACCCATAGTGGCGCCTGCACCTGGTAAACCACCGAAACAACCTGATACCACATTACCAACACCTTGCTCAACCAACCCTTTATCTCACATGTGTTCCTGACGCGTTAAGCTGTCTGAAATCATGGCGGTTAACATGGCATCAATACGCCCCAAAGTACCTAAAACAATGCCATCTAAAATCATCGAGGTGATTTGATCTGCTGTAAATCAATGATGGTGGCGTATAGATCAACAGCTGGTGCGGACGATCAAGAATTTTCGAAGGTTCTGATAGACGTTCAGACAATAACTGAGCATCAACTGCATTAACAATAAACATCAATAATAAGCAAAAACGCGCCATAAATCACCTATAAAAATTTGAATAAGATTCTATTAAAAAAACTATACTAAATCAGAAAATGCAATTTTATTTTGAATGATAACAAAGCAAATTTTATTCTTTTAAATTTATATCATTTTGGGTAAGGTGACCTGGCATTTTAAAAAACCAAACGAAAACAAAACAACAACCATGGCATTTAAGTTTATCTTCAGTCAATCAGAAAGTATAAAAGGCGCACTTACATTCGGTATTTTCGACACCATTGCAGCCATTATTTTAGGCGAGTTCAGTTGGTTACGGCTGGTTGGTATGAGCTTAATTGGAGCCAGTGTTTACGCCATAGAAATACCCAGCTATTTTGCTTGGATAGAAGGCAAAAGTAAGTCCATGTCACCAAGTGGCGGTAAATGGTATAAAACCTTGATGACTGTGGCCTATTTCAACCCTCTGTGGATAGCTCGCCACATGTGTTTTATATACTTGTTAAATCAACAGAGCATCAGCTGGGATGTCTTCGGCGCAGCTTGGCAGTCCTTTGTCTATGGCATGCCCGTTTCCGTGGTGATTAATTACTTGATACAAAACCAGGTACCGATAAAACACAGGTTCTTAGTGAGCTCTCTGTTCTCAGGATGCATGGCCATTTTTTATGCTGTCAGCGCAGTCATTTTCAAATGATTAGTTTGTAAGCTTGTGCATACGTTGTAATTCAGACAACAACAATTTTCTGTCGTAACCCCTGAATTCACGTCCACTGTCTTCCCGTATTTCCAAACCAATTAACTCTTTGCTAGATTTCATTTCAGCAACAATTTCACCTGATTCATTTAATGCCAAGATAACTGGCACGCCTAAAATACTGTTTACCTCATAGCCTAAATCAGCCAAAACTTGAACGCCATCTGGGGAATAATGTGACTCAATATGGGCCAATACAAAATGGTTAGCAAAGTATTCATTCAACTCAGTTGCTTCTTCTTCAGCTTGTTTATTTGCCTTATCATACATGGTCCAGTCTAGGTTGTCTCCATCATGATATTGCCATTCATAGGTAAATTTATTACTTTCACCTTTAACATATTTATCAAAAACGTGGCACCAAATGCACCATTCGGCACCATACAAAATAACAACTCTTGTATCAGTTGCTTGCGCCGCAATTAAAGCATTTTCAAGAATCACTTTTTGACTGCCACATTCATCATAAATATTAGCGATTCCTTCACGACATGAAGTTGAAATCTGCTTTGGAAATGATGTAACAGGTTTTAATGACACAACTGCTTTTTGTTCTGTCAACCCACCTCTTTCCTGACCTTCATTAGAACAAGCAAGCAACATGCTCATAAGCAACACAATATAAAAATATTTAAAATTACTGTTCATTGTTTCAGCATTAGGGTCATTTTCTGACTATTCATTTAATAGCATTGTAAAGCCAATAATCAAAGAGACAATACTGTTAATATTAAAAATAGTTTAAATAAAGAAACTTTTGGTTAATAAGCTCTGAAACTTAATTGTCATATGTTAAAATGCGGCGCATCCGAGGGGTGGTTGAATCAACAACCTGAGACGCTTAATGTTTTTGGGCAACCCTTTGAACCTGATCCGGTTAATACCGGCGTAGGAATGGGTAATACAATTCAACACGCCACAACCGGATCTCATATTAATGACTTTATTAAATAAGAGATCCTATGAAAATCAAAAAAAACACCCCTGCATCTTTGTTGGCATTACTGCTGACCACTAGCTGCTTAACTTTTGCTCAAGCTGAAACTGATACCGAAAAACTGGATGACATGGTGGTCTCTGCAGACCTGCGTGAAGACACCACTGTTCGTGAAATAGCCACCTCAGTCACTGTGCTAGATGAAGACACCTTATCTGAAGCAGGCACGCAACATTTTCAAGATGTTCTCGGCCTGATTCCAAACATCAATTGGGCTGGCTCCACCAGCAGGCCACGTTATTTTCAAATCCGAGGTATCGGAGAACGTTCACAATATGAAGGCGCTCCCAATCCATCAGTGGGTTTTATTATTGATGACATAGATTTCACCGGAATTGGTGGTGCGGCTACTTTATTTGATTTAGAGCAAATTGAAGTATTACGCGGCCCACAAGGCACACGTTATGGTGCCAATGCTTTGGCTGGATTGATTTATGTGCAAAGCCAAGACCCCAGTTTTGATGAAGCTTACACCATAGAAACCACTTTGGGAGACAATGGTACTTATGCAGCTGGATTCAGCGCAACTGGTGGGCTCGGTGATTCAGGACGAGCAGCCTATCGATTCGCTGCACATCAATTTAAAAGTGACGGTTTTCGCTACAATGATTTTTTCAACACCGATGATACTGACAATTTAGATGAGCTCATGTTACGAGGCAAAGTCAATTGGAACGTCAACGAAAATTGGCAAGCTGATTTGACACTGATGTTGGTGGATATAAATAATGGTTTTGACAAATGGAACCCTGAGAACACCTTCACCACTCATACTGATGATTTGGGTATTGATGACCAACGATCACTTGGTTTCAGTGTCAGAAATACATTTTCAACGACTAACTTCGACTTGATCAGCATCAGCAGTTACACCGATTCGGACATTCAATACTTTTTTGATGGCGACTGGGGTAATGACATCTACTGGGGAGAGTTTGCTCCCTATGACTTTACTTCCAACAACGATCGTGAACGCACTAACTTCACCCAAGAGTTTCGTTTGGTATCAAAACCAGATGCCAGAATATTTAATGATTCGACCGATTGGATTGTCGGTGCCTACCTTTCTCAGTTAGATGAAGACAATGTCATCAATGATTTTTTTAACGACGATGTGTTTCGAGATTTCAACAGCCAGTTTGAAGCGACCAATGTAGCGTTATTCACTCAATTAGATACCCATTTAAGCGAACAAACTGTTCTCACCACAGGATTAAGGTTTGAACGCAGAACTGCAGACTATCAAGACAACAATGACTTAGACTTATCTCCCGATGATGACATGGTCGGCGGGCAAATTTCTATCAACCACCAATTAAACCAAAACAGAAATATTTATGCCACCTTATCTCGTGGTTATAAAGCCGGCGGTTTTAATTTAAGTGCTTCTTTACCAGAAAACAGACGTGCATTTGACCCAGAATTTTTGCTTAATCTTGAAGTCGGTATGAAAGCTTCGTTAATGGATTATCGATTAAACCTAAATGTCAGTGCCTTCTACTCCAAACGTGATGACATACAAGTCAGCACATCAGTGCAAGAAGACCCTACAGACCCGCTGTCGTTTATCTTCTTTACTGGCAATGCTGCGACTGGCAAAAACTATGGTTTAGAAGCTGATTGGTTGTATCAAATCAATCGAAATTTTAGTTTCCATGGCTCCTTAGGCTTATTGAATGCCACTTTTTCCGACTATGTCACAGCGGATGAAAATTTCAATGGTCGAAAACAAGCCCATGCTCCAGATTATACTTTTAATTTAGGTTTCACTTACCAAGGTGATTCAGGGTGGTTTGCTCGTGCTGATATGAATGGCTCAGATGGATTTTATTTTTCGGACTCACATGAACAGCAAGCCAACAGTCGAGAGATCTTGAATTTAAAACTGGGTTATCAAGCTGACAATTGGTCAGTATATGGTTGGGGGCGTAATGTTTTAGATGAAGAATATGCAGTTCGTGGATTCTTCTTTGGTCTAGAGCCACCTAACTTTGATGATACGCTATACAAACATCTTGGTGACCCAAAACATTTCGGCATCACCGCACAGTTTGAATTTTAATGCAACGAACTTAAGGCCAGTATCATATGAAAGTATCCGTAGAAGTCAGTTTATATCCATTGGATCAAAATTACATTCCTCCGATCCAAGGTTTTATTGACAGGCTTAACACTTACGAGGAGGTAACAGTGATTGAAAACACCATGAGTACGCAGGTGTTCGGCGATTATGGTAGGGTGTTAGAAATTTTGAACACCGAAATGAAACGCACTCACCAAGCCACTCCCAAAGCCGCTTTTGTAATGAAAGTATTACATGGTGACTTGTCACCTAAGGTGTAAATCATATGCATGAAATTTGGCATTCAATTATAACTGCTTGGCAAGCACAATCTAACCTTGAGGTAGTTGCTGTGATTGCGGCTATTTTATACTTGGTGCTGGCTATTCGTGAAAATATCTGGTGCTTTTTATTTGCATTGATCAGTACAGGTATCTATATATACCTATTTCAAAGTGTTTGGTTATTGTCTGAATCTTTGTTGAATATTTATTATTTTGTGATGGCAATTTACGGCTGGTACAAATGGCAACAGAGACAGCATAATGAACTGTTAAAAATTGTCAGTTGGCCACTGAAAAAACACGGCGCTTTGATTTTAATAACAGGGTTGATGGTGCCATTACTGGGTTTTGGTATGGGTCAATTAGGGGCTGAAATGCCTTATTTAGACGCCTTTACCACATGTTTTGCCATATTAGCCACAATTATGGTAGCTCATAAAGTCTTAGAAAATTGGCATTATTGGTTGGTCATCAATATAATTTCTGTATACTTATTTATCAGCAAAGATTTATTTTTAACTGCCGCTATGTTTGTCTTGTATATAGTACTCACTGTTGTTGGCTATTTTAAATGGAAAAAAAAATATGCAACCCAAAGTAAATTGGTATGAAAAACTAAGATCAATTGATATGGTTTACAATGCTGGATTACTAGATTGGCAACCACTTTATACTGGTACCAGTAACCATGTATTTAAAATCAAAACCGAAGTAGGAACCTGGGTGGTACGTTTCAATCGAGCCGCGCTTGGCATTGATAGAATCAAAGAAAAGGAAGTGATGGCATTGGTCGAGCCTTTTGAATTAGGGCCAAAAGTGATCGCCAACGACCCCCAAGAAGGATTCTTGGTCACTGAATACATAGATCGCTTGCCATGGAGAGTTAATGATTTTAAAGATACAACCAAGTTAAAACTATTAAAACAACGACTTAACCAACTGCATTCTATCCCATACGAACACCTTCCCAGCCGTTTAGACTACAGATTAAAACTGTATTTAAAGACCATCAAAGGCATTTCTGCCGGTGCTTCACTTAAGTTACTGACAGCAATTCAAAAACTAGAATTTCTCGGCTTTTGGGAAGCCAATAAAACTTTATATCACTCAGACTTAAACCCTAATAATATATTGGGCCAAGACAAAATATCTATCGTTGACTGGGAGTTTGCTGGACAAGGGCACCCTTTGTTGGATTGGTTGATCATGGAATTTGAAACAAAAATAGATTTATCAGCTCACTTCCCTCAAGACATCAACCCGGTATGGGTAGAACCCGCCAGACAAATGATCCGCGGAATGATGAGTCTCTGGCCATACGAAAGTCCCTAGGGCTCTCTTAATGTCTTTTTTTATAAGTCCTTATCAAGTAAAATACACAACCTCAAAACTGAAGCAGTTAAGCTTTGAGCCCAGGTGGCGGAATTGGTAGACGCGCCAGCTTCAGGTGCTGGTGACCGCATGGTCGTGGAGGTTCAAGTCCTCTCCTGGGCACCATCCTAGATATTCACAAGACTTCATAAAGTACCTTTCACCCCTTTCAAATAACGACATAGCTTAATCAGTAGCTGCATAAGGTTTCATAAGCACTCTTTACAACGCAACACTAATGATGGTACATTTGTTGGTATCAAATAACTGAAACAAGCATATACCAACACTTATACCAACTGTTGGTACAGGAACCGCCAAGTATTTAAGAATTAAAACTCAGGTAGTTGATTAACAACAGTCACTGATTTAATGACCACGTTTTTAATTGGGACGTCTTTTTTGAAAGGCATTTTGCCAGTTGTAGGAGCAAGCCTGATTTCATTGATCACATCCATGCCTTGAATAACTTGGCCAAATACAGCATAACCCCATGATTTGTTGTTTTGTTCACCGATATGGTTTAATTTTGGGTTATCTTGGACATTGATGAAAAATTGCGCAGTGGCTGAATGCGGATCAGGTAACCTGGCCATAGAAATGGTACCTTTAAGGTTTTTCAAACCATTATTGGCTTCATTTTTAATGGATGATTTAGTGGATTTCTCTTCCAAAGATTCTGTGAATCCGCCACCTTGAATCACGTAAGTACTGATGACACGATGAAAAATAGTGCCATTGTAAAATCCTTCATTGGTATAAGCTAAAAAGTTGGCCACCGTTAAAGGGGCTTTGTCATCATATAACTCCAAATAAACGTTTCCTTCGGAGGTCACCATTTTAATCAAGGTTTTTTCAACAGTGTCTGATAAAGTAAAATAATAAAATGTAATTATAAATGCCACTAAAATAAAAAATTGGACAACTGCAGATTTGTTCATTCTTATCTCTTGTCAGGTTTTAATCATAATAGCAGTAAGCGCAAAATATTACCAATTTGAGCTATCTACATGGACTTCGATAACTGACCAAGAACTTTATTTTATAAAACAGAATATCGATATAAAAACCAACAATCATAATAACTGACTCTCTTACTCTGGAAATTGCACTTACTACCCGAATCTAAGACTAATTTAGACGGTAAAAAAACACTCAATTAGCTACTCAACCATCCTCAAGTAATTGTCGTAAGTCAATAACACCGGCATTAGCACGTGAAATATATGACGCCATCACCAAAGAATGGTTAGCAAAAAACCCAAAACCCGATCCATTCAAAATCATCGGTGTCCAAATAGTATCTTGAGCCGCTTCTAATTCACGAATTATTTGTCTGAGTGATACCAATGCATTCTTATTCTCTAAAACCCCCTTAAAGTCAATCTCAATGGCTTTCATAAAGTGAATCAAAGCCCACGTTGCTCCCCTCGCTTCATAAAAATTGTTATCAATCTGTAGCCAGGGAGTCTGGACCCGTAATTCACTGGGTTTATACGTAGATGTGGTAGCCACTTCATCACCACCCGTATCGGTATTTACTCGATCTTGCCCAACGCTGGCACTGAGTTTCTGTGACAAAGAGCCCAGTCGTTTTTCAACCAGATTCAACCAAGTAACCAAATTATCAGTTCTGGCAAAAAATTGTGCATCCGCATCATTGTCATCAGTCAAGCGAATCAGGTAATCATGAAAGTGACTCCGTCCTTCTTCATATCTACCTTCTGTTCGCGGCCACAACCATTTATCGTTGTCATTATGAAACTTGGGATCAGCAGCAGCCAAATCAGCGTCCTCCTCAGATTGACTTTGTGAACGACTGATGTCATTCCGCATCACTCGCGCAAAATCACGAACCTGAACTAAAACACCAAATTCCCAGTTGGGCACATTGTCCATCAAAGAAAAAGGTGGCATCACATCATTCGACAAGTAACCACCGGACTTATTTAACAACACATCAGTGACTTTCATAAAAGTCGCCCCACTCACAAAACCTGTTACCATCTCATGCTTATAGTCAGCCGCGCGCTGCTCCGCATTAACTTTCACATCAAAAAACTCAGGCTCCTGATCGTAATACATAGCCAGAAGAACCTGCATTACCAAGAATATTAATAGTGCGTATAACCACCACCTTGATTTGAGTTTTTTACTTGAATATCTGTTTTCCATATAAAACACACTAATCAGTTAAATATTTATTCTAACTTAACAGAGAGCTAAAAACATGTGCTTATAGTTCGAGATTGGTTATAAGTAATTAATGATTCTAGTAGTGCAACTGGAGTAAAAAGAGATCGATCTGCTTAACCAAATATTGAATTTTTTAACTGTTTAGGAACCCTCTACACTATAGATAATCTGATCAAATCGAGTAATGATTGGTTTTGGAGTATTGTTTAATGACAATCACTCTAAATTCGCTACGTGGTTAATTTTGCAAGTTATGGTGTTCTGCAGGTAATTGGGAGATACCGGTTATCTAAACCAGACGCACAATCCCAAATTAGGCTACTTCCTGCATTACCAGCTGCACCTGGTACTATTGGTGTTAATGTAAGGGTTTGACCATTTATCGTTGGGTCATTAGCATAAGTCACTTCAATTACACCTCCGTTGACAGCAACTTGGCTTACATAAGCACCAGTTATAGTATTAGCAACTGGAATTGAATTTACACCTGATGATAACAAAGAAATGTCGTTTGCTGATACCCACTCTTCAGAGATATAATTACGTACACCTGCCGATACTGACAGCCCTTCTCCAACTTTTGTTCTGACGGTGTAATCACGATAAGCTGGTATCGCATATGCCATCAATATAGCAATAATTGCAATAACTATCATTAACTCAATTAATGTAAAACCTTGTACGTTCGATTTATTTTTCATTTCTAGACTGAACTTTTTAGTGTCATTCTATTTTCTTGAAACCAATTAAAAATGTAAACCAATTAACAATTTACTCATACTATTATTAGTTAATGAGGCTAGATAAATCCTCAATAATATGTGTAAGCAATAGTTTGTGACAAAATTTTGCTTATAATTCAAGAAACTCTATGACTTCCATGGTTGATTTGTCAATCACCATAATCCAAAACACATACCCATACTTAACATCATAAAAAATCAAATCTTTATCGCTATTTTTTAAATTTTCAAATGCAAGTTTGGTAGTCGGTGAAGAATTTTCGGTTGATTTTTCAACGTCTTCAACTGATAGTGGCTTGGGGTAGCTTGCTTCATTGTATCTATCAATTAAGCTTACTTTATCCAAATAGTCGCTGGCATAAGAAAATGATGACAGCTCTTCACTTTCAATTTTCCCATAAATGGGGAATAACCAATAACTTCTGCCTTTCATCTCTTGGCTTAAGGCATCATAATCTATTGATTTTTCAATCACCACTTCATAATAACCTGTCCGATGAACCACCAGACTGGGTTTACCTAAATAAATGCTATAAACACCATAAAGAAAAGCAGCTAGCTGAAATGCAGCAATCAACGATAAATCTAACTTAAGACTCTTTTTTCCTTTTTTGAAGACAATAAAAGTTAATATCGGGCCCAAAATGACATCAACCAGTATTAGGATTTTTAACGGTTCTAGTACACCAGAAAATTTAAAGTATATTTCTTCATAC
>CAZVZJ010000039.1:16586-33921 GCA_964631055.1 uncultured Marinicella sp. | reverse complement strand
CCACCACTTAATATTGAGATCAAATGATCTAACTAATGATAGATATATCAATAAGTATGAATCAAGTTATTCCAAATATAATAACCAGCTAACCTTCTGAGAGAATAAGCTGATCACTGATTTTCATCAACAGCTACTTTTTAAGTTTATTATAACAATATACCAATCATCTTAAATGCATCTTTACTCACTGAAATTATTCTTAAAGATCACATCATCTATTACATTTAAAATAACATCTGCTGAGGTGTAATTCCCATTTTGGTCAGTAATCCAGTAACTGAATTGATCAGTGCCAGTAAAATCAAAGTCAGCTATATATGTTACCGTTCCATCTAAGTTGTCATAAACACGACCATGAGCAGGTTGAATGATGCCATCAACACTGATGACATCCCCATCAGGATCACTGTCATTGGCCAACAGGTCAATTAATATCGGCCTTTCCAAACTGGCTGTTCTCATATCATCTTGTGGAACAGGAACCTGACTGTTCAGGTCAATTAATCCCGCCTGAAATGCATCACGCCATGGAGAAAACTGGTTACCCAGCACATCATTGACATCGGGACCCAAGCGCGTTTTCAAACCAAATTTGTGTATTTTTCCGGTTGACCGATCAGTAAAGAATTCCTCAACAACCGCATAAGGTATTCCATCATTGGTGCGGAAATAACCATCTTCTTCACATATGGCAATCATATCGAATACAGGCACACCGATTTCATCAGTGCCTGAAGGTACAGGAGTCATGCCAATGCTGTCAGTTTTACTGCCTACCCAAACCACACCAGATCCGGCCGATGTTGCTGGAGATAAGTATTCATAAACACCATTATTTATAGACACTTCAAATTGTCCCTCTACCAAATCATCCGACGCTAAAACTTGATCAATCGTAGGATCGTAATATTCCATTTCTTGATTCACATTTTCATACTCAACATCAATGAGCACATATTGATTGGCCTCTGGTGGCGTCGGATTGGTGTAATCTTTACTCAAAACCACTCCAGTTGGCATGTTTGACACTTGAGCTGTATTGATCACCATATCACTGGTGTTGGTACCGAACTCAATACCAAAAAACGGGCCTCTGAATGGTTCAGCAGTCATACCAATGATGTCAAAATCTTCTAACAAATAGTGCGAGGTATACTCCATTGCAGCACCTGCTTGTACCTCCCAAGCGGTAAAATCTTTAAAATGGCTGTGAACATCATGTTGCTGATTAGGATTCGCTTTGACCACATAAACGCCTACAGTCGATGCAAAACTTTCATTGCCTTCAAATGATAAAATAGGTGCGTCATCTACAGCCGAATTACCGGCTCTGGTTAAGGCTTCAGGCAACATAAAAACCGAACCAGGAAAAGACAACATACCACTGCCACGATGTAAATAAACAAAACCATGGTTCACACTTGCTGCTATATTGTTAATGCTTCTCACCATACGGCCTTGAAACCAGAACCCATCACCCGTGCGACCGATATCAAACAATTCTCTATCGTTACCATTTTTTGGGTTAAATGCGCTGTTACCTTCAGCTTTAATGGCTAAATTATCTGTCCAGGTACCGATTTCATTGCCAGTTTCAGCCACAAACCCTGCCCCAAAAGTATCGAAGGAAACATTGTTGTGAAAGATGGCATTACTGTCATGGTGAACATACCCCCAACCCGGCGAACCAAAAACAGCATTGCCAATTGAAATGGCTGGATTTTTGACATCAGAAATGCCTTTTCTATGTAAATGAAATGCATATCGACCACGGACATTACTGGTTGGTAAGATTGGATCAAAATCTAATGCTTCTAAAGTCAAAAACGACTTATCTGTTCTTCCTAACTGCCAAAATGAAGCATACCTGACATCAACCAATGCATCACCCATAAACATCACATGTCCTCTTCTATGCGTAGGCGTGGAGTCTGGAGATTGGGTGGCCAGGGTGATGTTACGAGACATATTAGCCACCGACGTTTTTAAATCAGCTCGAGGGGTAAAATGATCATACGTCAAAGCTTCATTTATGGTGACTGTATTATTTTCGATGGACACTATCTGCACCACTTCATCTTGAGTACCATGATAACGGACTGCTTGGATGTCATTGTCCCATTTCCAGCCTGAATATTTAGTACCTGCAATGACCAATGTATCACCTATTGCCCAATTTTCCGGTATCGAGTCTAGTACGATCTGATTATGACCAGCTAAGGGGTCAATCGATACTTTAAGGTGTGAGGTTTTTCTGGCTCCATGAATTTTCACAGCCCCTCTACCCAGCAAACCACGACCCATTAAACTGGGATCTTTAGTGACGTCCAGATCACCATCATCTGTAAATTTAATATCAACCGAAACACCTACTGGTATCGGATTATTTTCAGTACCAATAATTAGCCGACCACTGCTTTCAACCAACAAGGTATCCAATATCATTTGACTGGATGAGACCGCAGAAAATAACAAGCCTCCATCGACCCTTACTGCATTTAACTCTGTAAAACTGACTTGGTCATAGACAACATCAATACCAGCAGGAATCAAAACCCAAGCGTCATCGTTCGGAATTTGACCATTTTGCCAAGTCAACTCATCAAACCACAGTCCATCATTAACAGCGGTATGGGTGATATCACTGTTATCTATCAATCCACGCATGGCAGTATCATGATCATGGTGCTCATGCTTCTCAGCAACAACTGAAGAAACGAAAAACAAACACATTAAAATCTTCTTTATCATAAAAACCTCGAACCACTTTTCATTTTAAAAATGTTGTAATTATTAAAAACAGGGTAAATGATTTACATCATAAAGCACAGTATACAGTTCACAATTTAGGCAATCATCATTAAAAAATCAGATAAACATCACCTAGACTTCTTGGTTTGACCTGTGAATCATACTTAAACAACCATCATCTAGTTGTCACAACTTGCTCAAAATCAACAGGTACAGGTGCCACAAAAGAATAAGCCTTGAACTGTAATTTTTGGGCATGTAAATACAATGCCCTGGTCAATTCAGGGGCTTGAGTTCCATAAAAACGATCCCCCAAGACCGGATGGCCTATATGTTTTGCATGAACCCTGATTTGATGGGTACGTCCTGAAGCAATGTCGCATTGCACCAAACTGCATTCAGACTGGTGATTGAGCGGTTGGAATTGAGTCTGAGCTGGACTGCCAGTTTGGCTGACTATGACATGACGAATACCATTGATTCGGTGTTCTGTATCCAAAGGCTCATTGACCACCAGTGGCTCTGTTAGCTGGCCTATTAAAATTGCCAGATATGTTTTTTCAACCTGTTGCAACTTGAGGGCGTCTTGAAAGGCCAACAAAGCAACTCTGTTCTTCGCCAATAACAAACAACCACTGGTGTCTTTATCCAATCGGTGAGCCAATTGAACCTCAGCAAAGCCTTGTTCAGCATGAATTATCTCAATTACACCAAATGGATGGCCTGTACCTGCATGACAAGGTAACCCTGGTGGCTTGTTTAAAACTAAATAATCTGCATCTTCAAAAATAATTTCCTTGAGCAACTGCTGTTGTAAATTTTCAGGAACAACAACTTTCGTGGGTTCAACAAAAAATAAAAATGGCGGGACTCGCACTTGGTCTCCAGCTGCTATTTTCTGCAATGGCTTAACTCTTTTTCCATTGATCCTTATTTGACCTTTTCTGATTAATTTGTAACAACTGGATTTATTGGCATTTTTACAATGCTTAAGTAAAAAATTATCAAGACGTTGGCCCGCATCATTTTCCTTAACAACAAAGATCGGTTTTTGACCTGCGTTTGATGACGTGTTGTTTTGATGTTTCAATCCCATTTGGGCACCATGTATTTACTCGATTAATTTTCCATTCATCCCCTATTAAACAATTGATAGCAGATAAACATGTGAAGAAGGACAAAAAAATGTTAAAATTTCGTGCAGCTTGATGGCCAAGGCCTACAAGTACTCAATTTTGGCTTAAACCAGCCACAGATTATACTATTTATAATTATACAATTTTTAAGAGTTTAGTTCCAAGGAGTCGAAACAGTATATTTCGCAGGAGCACTAAAAATCATTGGAAATGATCATAAACAACAACTGAATGGAACGAGACCATTACAGTGCAAAAATGACATAAAAACTAATGACGTGTTACGCCTACACATTAATATATGGTCGTGACAAAAGTCAGTAGCGATAAGCGACTAAAAACACCGCGAGTGGTTACGTGTATGGCTCGAGTTATCTGAGTATACACTTCAAGGAATAAGCTAAAAGATTATTTTTAGCTGCCTGTGAGCTGCGATTTCGATTAAAAGGCATTCAACAACCACCCAGGTTGACTGAAAGCTAATGATTGTGCCTATTTAGCATCACTGGAAAAGGTTCGTCGTTCCTGTAAAAGGAACTGAGATGAAAAGAATGTTAATCAATGCAACACACACCGATGAAATTCGTGTGGCGATTGCAGATGGTCAAAAACTCTATGATTTAGATATTGACTCAGCCGGCCATTACCGCAAGAAAGGTAATATCTATAAAGCCAAAATTACCCGTATTGAACCCTCACTAGAAGCCTGTTTTGTTAATTATGGCTCAGAAAGACATGGTTTCCTACCTTACAAAGAAATCAGTCCAGCTTACTGTAAACAAGCGCCAAGAGGTAAAGCCCGCTTACCGATCAATGAAGCCCTGTCTGAAGGTGATGAAATCATTGTTCAAGTTAATAAGGAAGAACGCGGCAACAAAGGCGCTGCATTAAGTACGTTTATTTCACTGGCAGGTCGTTACTTGGTATACATGCCCGGTAACCACCGCGCTGGTGGTATATCTCGACAAATCAGAGGTGATAAACGCGCCCACTTACAAGACATCATGCGTCGTTTAGAAATACCAAAAAATGATGGTGTTATCATCAGAACTGCTGGACTTGGGCGAACTTTCGAAGAATTACAATGGGACTTTAACTACTTACAACAAGTTTGGGAAGCCATAGGCACAGCAGCTAAACAGAAAAAAGGACCTTTCTTTATTTACCAGGAAAGCGACCTGTTCATTAGAGCATTGCGAGATTACTTACAACCTGATATTGGTGAAATTCTGATAGACGATCGTGAGTCATATGAAAAAGCCCGTGAATTCATGCAACAGGTCATGCCTCACAATTTGAAAAAATTGTCTTACTACAATGACAACACACCTTTATTTTCAAGGTATCAAATTGAACGCCAAATCCAATCAGCTTTTGAACGAGAAGTTAAATTACCATCGGGCGGCGCACTGGTTATTGATCAAACAGAAGCTTTACTTTCGATTGATATTAACTCTGCCAAAGCAACCAAAGGTATTGATGTAGAAACTACTGCATTGAACACCAATTTAGAAGCTGCTGATGAAATTGCACGTCAATTGAAAATACGCGATTTAGGTGGATTGGTTGTGATCGATTTTATTGACATGCGCAACCATAAAAACCAACGTGAAGTTGAAAACCGCATGCGAGATGCTGCTGAATCCGATCGAGCTCGGGTACAAATTGGCAAAATATCAAAATTTGGTTTACTAGAAATGTCGCGCCAGCGACTTCGTTCTTCGATCTCAGACTCAAGTCAAGTAACCTGCCCGACATGTGGCGGCCATGGATTTATTCGATCTATGGAGTCATTGGTTATTTCAATCATCAGGCTTACTGAAGAAGAAATGATCAAACCCAAAACTGGTCGAGTGGTTATCCAAGCACCCGTTGATACCACCAATAAAATTCTCAACGAAAAACGCACAGAATTATCAGAAATGGAAGCCCGGCACGGGGTACAGGTATCGGTTATTTCAAATGACAACTTGAGCTTTCCTGATTTTCACGTCCAACGATTGAATACCAATGAATCACACATCAGTGTTGATGCCATTGAGTTGGTTAAGCCTGAAGATTGTCACAAACCAGTTTCACTAGACCCACCAGCACCCAGGTCAGAAAGCCCTGCTTTGCGCATGGTTAAACCCGACACTCAAGCACCTAAGAGAACCATTGGGATGGCTATCTCATTGTGGTTCAAAACGTTATTTGCGAAACCCAAAAAACAAACCAAAAGACAAAATTCAAGGAAAAAGCCTTACAATAAAAACAGCCAAAACAAGCGTCCTCACAATAAGCAAACCAAAAAAGGGCCGCAAAAGCAAGGGCAAAAAAATCAACATAACAATGGACCAAATAAAGGCTCTAATAAAGGATCACACAAAGGACAAAGACCTGTTTCCAAACAAGGGCAGAAGCCAGCATCAAAACAGGGACAAAAACAACACAATAAACAAGTGCCCAAAAACACGCAGAAGCCCAATCAAAAGTCTGCAAAGCCCACAAACCAAAAACAAACGCCAAACAACAAACAAGGCAAAACACAGAACAAGCAACAACATGCCAACAAAAACAATGCGCCTAAAAATACCAATCAAAACCAAAAACAAGGCAATCAGCCTCATAAAGCGCAAGCAAAACCTATTAACAAAGGCAATCAGGCAATAAACAATAAGAATCAAAACAAATCTAATAACCCAGCCGCAGAGACTGATCCGAATGCAGTCAAAAAAATGACCAGACCACTAGGCAGTGTGGCTCAATTAGCTGCCAAAAAGGAGCCAATTGTGCCTTCTGGAGCGATCAAAAATAGACCCATTGATCACATTGATGTCGACAGCAAATTAAATCAAAGCCAGCCTAATGAAAAAATAAAAGCTGAAAAAGAGTCGACTCAAAAACCACAGGCCAAGAAACCTGAAACTGAACAAACTCAATCAAGCAAACCCAAATCAGTTGAGTCTTCAGACAACAAGCCAGGTCAAAAGAAACCTCCCCAAGTGACTCAAGAGAATACCAAGTCATCTGGCTCTCAAGATTCTCCTGGTGTGACTGATAAAAAGACCCAACCAACAGAACAAACCACAGCAAAGAAACCAGTTAAAAAGAAAGCTGCACCCAAAAAAGTGGCCAACAAAAACACCAGCGATAAAGCATCAAAGCAAAAAGCTGAAGCTTCTCATACAACTGAAAAGCCCAACTCAACCACTTCCCAGAAGACAGTTGAACCAAAACAACAAGCCGCTGTAAAAAAACCTGAAGGAGATAAAAATCCTGAAGCAGATAAAAAACCTACTTCAAAACCTGCAAAGAAAACACCAGCAAAGAAAAAACCAGTCAAGAAATCGACTGCTAAAAAAGTGGCCACTAAAAAAGAGACCACGGATTCAAGCAAGCCTAAATCAACCGTAAATCAAACTGAAGCAGATAAAAAACCTCAAAAGGCAGCCACAAAACCCACTAAGGCATCTGTAGTCACGGCTGAGATGATCAAACCTGGTTTATATAAAGCTAAAAAATCTGATTAATCAAACCAGAAAATATTTTGAGAAATAAAAAAGCCTGATCGTATGATTCAGGCTTTTGTTTAAGTTGATTTTCAGTGGACAATCAATCGATAGACGGCTTGTCTTGGCGGTTATGTAAAACCACAATGGTGTGACCTTTTACAGCCAAGTTACCTTGTTCTTGTAAGTCTTTAAGAACGCGACCAGCCATTTCACGAGAACAACCCACAATTCGAGAAAGCTCTTGCCTAGATACTTTAATTTGAGTTCCATCGGGGTGTGACAAGGCATTGGGTTCCTTGCATAGATCCAATAAAGTTCGAGCTATCCGACCAGTCACATCTAAAAATGCAAGGCGATGAACTTTGCGGGAAGTTTGTAAAAGTCGATGAGTCAACTGAGTACCTATGGCATAAAGAATATGCTTGGCGTCGTCTTTGAGCTCATTTTCAAATAATTGTCCCAAACGCAAATAACCAATTTCAGCCACCTCCGTTTTTTCTTTGGACTTAACCATTACCTCACGTCGCTCTGTCTTCATGAACAACCCCATTTCACCTATAAAATCTCCTTTATTCAAATAGGCCAAAACCAACTCTTTACCTTCATCATTTTCATAGGAGATGGTCACAGAGCCACTCACAATATAATACAAGGTATTGGCTAAATCACCCGGTCGAATAACAGTGGTTTTATTGGGGAATTTTCGTCGGTGGCACATTGACAAGAACCTGTTCAAAGACTCCACATTGAGTTTAAAGAAACTCGAATTCTGATAACGCTCGCTTAAATACAATTCATCGAAAGTTGCTTCATCAAATACATCTGACATATTTTTTCCTCTTTTTTTACCCTTCACTACAACAAGAACGCTGCAGCTAAACCAGGTTTAACACACACCTTGTTTAACAAGTTTAACCGTTTTCTAAACTGATTGGAACACTGCTTCACATTCAATCAAGAGGTTTTTACGGCAAATATCACCTTCTAACAGTAAAAACTGTTCAATTTTTAATGCTTTAATTTTTTCAAGCACACAAGGCAACAACGCTTTATCCCGCAAGTAAAATCGATAAATGCCTTGGCTCAGTGGTGTTAAAATATCACTTGCATCCAACAATGCCTGAATATTAACCATACACTCATCAAACTGAGCATTTAAATCATTTAAATGTATGGTTTCATGTCCAACCACACTGGCAGTGCCACTACACAACAATAAATCTCCATATTGCATGGCTCGCGAAAAACGAGGTTGTTTAGGTGAATATCTGCTGGGGTATTGCCAAGCAGAAACTTGCCGCGTATTTTCTATCACCTTGCCCTTTTGGCGGCTGAATAAGAATGTGAATGTATTGTGTCCATAATATCCACCTATGGCTGTGGCTGCTGGATTGGGTTGATCTAATTGAGACAATTCATCTAATACTTCGTGTCTGGCAACACAAAAAGTTTGATAGCGCTCCATGCCAGCTTCTTCTCCATTGATTTGATCTAGATAATTCCAGACCCTGATTAAATGGTCAAAGCCTTTTTGCTGTGCCACTCTATAGGCAGTTTTATATACATCACCCACTAATTCCATTAGTGGACTGTCTGAGCATTGGAAATTTAACATCAAATGCTGAGCGGTCTGTGCCATTACAAACTCAGTTTGACCATCAACCACATCGATTTTAACCAACTCACCATCTGACCAATCTTCTACAAATTCAGGTGAATGTGCCAAATCAGTTAACGGTATAACCACCTGGGAGGTCTTCTCATTTGATGCTTTTATTTTATCTTTTTCACCCCTAAACCCAATAAAACTCATCAATGATTGCTCTGCTTGGGTTGCATTGATGTGAATATAATTATGATTGATAGAATGAATTGTGTGATCCATAGGATAAGCCGTATTGGGTTACAATTTTCCGGGGTTATTAAAAGAGGCATGGTATTATCGTCAATTCATCAACAATTAACAATGCCAGATGACCTTTTTCTATTTCTAAACTGCTGAAAATATCTCTTTAAAATTATCCTTATTGATTTAACTTTAACTTAAAATACAACATCACCACTACCAGACTGAATTACATAAAACAATAACTCATCTTATGGCATTACATCTACACAACAGCCTCAGCGGCAAAAAAGAATTATTTACCCCTATTGATTCCAAACGCGTCACCATGTACCTATGCGGCCCAACAGTATATAACTATGCCCACATTGGTAATGCCAGACCAGCAGTTGTGTTTGATGTCTTGAATCGATTGTTGCGGCTTCATTTTCCAAAAGTGGTTTTTGCTCGTAACATCACTGATATCGATGATAAGATCAATACTTTTGCCCAAGAAAACAACTGCTCTATTAAAGATGTTTCAACTAAGTATGCCCAAGCCTACAATGAGGACTTGAAATCATTAGGCGTCTTGATGCCTGACATTGAACCTTATGCCACCGATCATGTACCAGAGATGATAACCATGATCACTGACCTGATTGCAAAAGGCCATGCTTATGCTGCGGAGGGTCATGTTTTATTCGATGTCACTACTTATGAACGTTACGGTACACTATCCAAAAGGTCACTAGATGACATGTTAGCTGGCGCACGGGTAGAAGTGGCTTCTTATAAACGCAACCCTGGTGACTTCATTCTATGGAAGCCCTCAGATGCCACATTACCGGGCTGGGAATCCCCTTGGGGCAGAGGCCGACCTGGCTGGCATATAGAATGTTCAGCAATGGCAGCAAAACACCTGGCAGATACCATAGACATTCATTGTGGTGGCAAAGATTTATTATTCCCACACCATGAAAATGAAATTGCCCAAAGCTGTTGTGCCAATAACACCCATAACTTTGCCAACTATTGGGTTCATAACGGGTTTATCACCATGAGTGACCAAAAGATGTCTAAGTCGCTGGGTAACATACAGTTAATCAGAGAAGTGGTTAACGATATTGGGGGAGAAATTGCCCGCTGGATACTGTTATCAGCACATTATCGTCAATCTGTAGACTGGACGCCTGAATCAGTTAACCAAGCACAAAAAACCATTGATCGAATTTACAGCACTTTACGCGATGTCAAAGAACTGGCAATTAACCCATCAATCCCTGTTGATGAGGAAGTGTTAACTGCACTGAATGATGACATCAACACACCCAAAGCTTTTGCACGGATAAACCAATTAGCCAAAATGCTGGCCAATGCAAAATCAGATGAGGAAAAAGGCAAACTAAAGAATACTTTACTCAATAGCTGCCAATTATTGGGTGTACTTCAAACTGATCCTGAAATATGGTTCACTCAAAAACAAGCAGGCGGCAGTGACATCAAAGCCCAGGTAGAGCAATTAATCGCAGAGCGCGCTCAAGCCAGATCAGACAAAGACTGGGGACGGTCGGATGAAATTCGCGATGAGTTGGATGCTTTAGGGGTGGTGCTTGAAGATTCGCCAGATGGCACTCGCTGGACAATGAAATGAAAAATATAGAAATGACAGATCAATTACAAACTGAAATCATTGAAACTTTTGATATGTTCGATGATTGGTTGGAGAAATATCAATACATCATCGATCTGGGAAAACAATTGGAACCCATGAGTGATGAATTCAAAGTTGATGCCAATATCCTGCAAGGTTGTCAATCTCAAGTTTGGTTAGTGCACGATTATCAAAACGGTGTATTGAATTTTCAAGCCAATTCAGATGCAGCCATTGTCTCAGGACTGATACATTTAGTGATGACGATTTATTCAGGAAAAAACCCGCAAACAATTTTAGATACTGAACCCGACTTCATTGCAAAGATAGGCTTATCGGCTCACCTATCTTCTACTCGCAGTAACGGCTTGAATGCAATGATCGAGAAGATTAAGACCACTGCCCAAAATTATTTATAAATTAAAATATATCATCAACTTATAATCGTTAAGGATGAACCCCATTATTTGTAAGTTTTTCTTTTTTTACTGCAAAAACATCCTCAAAAGAACTGCCACTGGCAACGCTATCTAAATGATTATAGAAATTGTTGCGGTCGATTAATGGTATGACTGCCAACCTTGCCGCTTGGTAATTGAGTACAGCATTGTCAGAAAAAAAGTCCTTTGCGTGCTCTATTGACCTGACACGAACAATTTCATTGTCTGGCAATCCAATATTTTCTGGTAGATAAGGGGCACGAAAATCAACGGTAAGAGCTGCACCTTCATCAAACCAAATGGGCACTTCCTTGATAAAACGAAAAAATCCAACTCTATGCTGAGCCTCAGCATGCAACCATTCATGCGCAACCACATCTACATTATGCCCTTTGGGACCAACAACGACACATGACCCCCATGGCAAACGATGCATAGATGCGGTCTCATTTGCCCCCCAACTGTTTGCTTCTTCAACTGAGGCAGTAAATAAAAATTTCGGCAAAGATTCAGGCGAACCATATAATTGACTGATACGATTATAAGCTTCAGGTAAAAATTGTTTTATGTCTTCCTTTTGTTGCTTGGAAACATTGTCAGTGACAAAAACCCGAGAAACCAGTTGTTCCTTCGAAAACATAGGAATAAACTCACAAGCAAGGGCATGTCGTTTAAAATATACTGTCAAAATACAGCACAGCAAGACACCAGCAAGAAATCCAAATACAATTTTTCTTTTCACATTAATACCAAGGACTTATCTAATTATTAAGCGCCACTATCTTAACCTGTCTTGAACCATGCAAATTAATTGAATTACTTACAGAAAGAAATTCATTCAAAATAAAGCTTTACATCAAAAACTACAGCTAGAGCTACATTTAGATACAAATTAAAACAAAACCGCAACAAGAGTTACGATTTTATTCTCTATAATTTATTGGAACAAATAAATCAATAAACTCAAGGTATGTTAAAAATGAAATCAAAAATCTTAAAAACGATGTTATCAATAGTGGCTGTCATTCTCAGTACATTAAGCTTTGTAACAACATCGCATGGTGCGGTTAAACTAAGCCATAACGGGCATGGTGAAATGCTTATGGCTCCTTTTTACAGTGTTGCAAACAATGTTTCTACTTTGATCAGCATTAAAAACACCCAAAGAGGAGCGTCAAAAGCTGTAAAAGTTCGTTTCAATGAAAGTGGCAGCGGTATTGCAGTACTTGAATTTAATTTGTACCTAAACCCAAATGATAGCTGGGCTGCTGCATTAAGTATGAATGATCAAGGGGAAATTTCACTCACATCGAATGACTCAAGCTGTACATTTGGTTACAACTCACCACAGCCATTCAATTTAACTAAATTGGAATCAGCAGAAACCGATGCATCACTTGAAGATTTACTCAATCGAATACAAACAGGTTCTATTGAAATTTATGACATGGGGACAGAGAATTTAACCCAAACTGGATGTGATGCCATCAATGACGCCTGGGCCGAAGGTGGCCAATGGGCTAACGACCCCAGTCTAGGGCCTGTGACCGGAGGACTGAATGCCACTTTAACTTTGATTCAAGTTGCCAATGGTTTTGCGGTAACTACCCCGATCACAGCATTTAATGACTTTTATGCAGAAGATGTTAACCCACACACACTTCCTGACAGTGACCAACCTAATCTCAATGACGCCAACCAACAAAGCCAGCTCTTAATAGATGACCAACTTATCACAACAAATTGGCCGTTAGGTTTTCAGAGTGTTGGTGCTTTAATCACTTTTGTTAATTTGAGTAATGATTATGATGTTTCACCAAGCATTAATGGTAAAGCTGAATGGATATTTACTTTCCCCACCAAATCATATGCTGTTAACACTGAAAACAGTTCACCATTTAATGTAGGTTTAATGAATGAAACTGGTCAGCTCTGTATGATGGACGCTACAAATTGTTTTAATAATGAGTCCATTGATAGAGAAGCTGATAACTTTTGTTATCTCAGCATCGTTTCTCCCCCTCCGCCTTCAATTCCTGCTGCCTGCCAAACAACCAATGTCGTTATTTTTGCTGACGAAGATCCAGCTAGTAACATTGAAATCAGTTCGGCGCTTGCTAATTCATATGATATATTTGGTGTAAAAACACAAGGGTGGTTTAATCAAAACTTCACAGGTATCAGAAGTGGACGATGGTTTTACAACAAGTTAGGTATTGGTGAAGATCAAACGCCTCATACTTATTGGGGCCTGCCAGTTATAGGTTTTTCCTTCAATCAATACACCAATACCAACGCGCAACCTGGTCTTTTGGCTAAATATGCAACTGCCAATGCATTTGCGACCCAAAGAAGGATTGAAATCGACTCACAATAAATACTTGTATTCAAAAAACTTTTGATTGACTCATATCATCAGCTTTTGTTGGCAGTAAAATTTGTTATGAACCATAGGTTGAAATAGCAGGAAATTTCCATAACAAGTAAGAACTGAACAACAAAATTACTAACTTGATAAGCAGTGAAAGGATGGAAAATCGCCAATGATTCTGACTGCGTTTAGGATTACACCATCCTCCTGGCTTGTCATCATTTAAGGTCATCAAATGACCAAAGAAAGTCCAACATATGACAATGATCACTGTGTGAATATATGCCACATCAAAAAACTGTGACATCACTACTGTGAGTGCAATAATTAACAAAAATGAAGCGATTAAAGTTTTGATATTTGTTTCATTGGATCAATTGGTTTCGATTATACAATACACTGGGTTATAATATTTTTATGACTTATATTATGACCGGAATCGAAGGATTCGAACTCACCCAACAAGACATTCAAAACCTCAATCAACCATTAACATGTGGCGTTATTCTGTTTAAAAGGAATTATAAAGATTATCATCAACTCGTGTCATTAGTGAAACACATCAAGGCCATAAAAGGCCAAGACTTTATTCTTGCTGTTGACCAAGAAGGCGGTAGAGTCATTCGTTTTGGCCTTCCATTTACTCAATTACCACCACTGGGTTTAATCGGTCAAACTTATACCAAAAATAAACAGGCTGCTAAAACCCTGTGCCATTTACACGCTTGGTTAATGGCCAGTGAATTATTAAGCATAGGCATAGATTTGAGTTTTGCGCCAGTTTTAGACCTAGACAATGGCAGTGATGTAATCGGTGACCGAGCGTTCTCTGGAGATAAAAACGCGGTGACTGAATTGGCAGAATTATATGGCAATAGCATGCAAGCTACAGGCATGAAAACCACAGCCAAGCATTATCCAGGTCATGGGACAGTCAAAGCTGACTCACATTTCGAATTACCCACTGATGAACGACCTTCTGCAGAGTTAATGAATCAGGACATGTATCCATTTCAGCAATTAATCCCAACTGGTTGTATTGATGCAATGATGTTATCCCATGTGATTTATTCACAAGTATGTGAATTACCAGCTGGGTACTCTAAAAAATGGCACCAGGAAATATTGCGTGAAAAACAAAACTTCAATGGCGTGAGCATCAGTGACGATTTAGGCATGAAAGCCGCAGAGTGTGTAGGAGACATCGAACAAAGGTATCAAGCATGCATAGATGCTGACATTGATTTAACCCTGGTATGTGAACCTCAATTATGCACCGAACTTTTTTCAAACAATCGTTTGAAATATTTACCCAGTGACAGTAAAAAATTGATTAAAATAAAACGCTTACGAGGTCAATCAACTTTGTCTACTAACCAACCGTTTTGGGAACAGTACCGTTGGCAACAAGCCAGGAAAGCTTTGATCACCTTAATGAATGATATAAACCAATAAAACGAGAACGCAAAAATGACAGCAGCGAACTACCCGAAACTCTTTGAGCCTTTAAAAATTGGCAATAAAACCATCAAAAACCGAGTATTGATGGGTTCCATGCATACGGGCTTAGAAGATCGTGCAAAAAACTACCCTAAGCTGGCAGAGTATTTTAGACAAAGAGCAGCCGGTGAAGCTGGCATCATGGTCACTGGTGGCATCTCACCTAATATTTCTGGCTGGGTAGGACCTTTATCCGGGTTTTTAAAATATGGATTTCAAGTCAAGCGTCATAAACTGATAACTGACGCCGTTCACCAAGAAGGTGGATTAATTTGTATGCAGATTTTGCACTCCGGCCGCTATGGTTATCATCCATTTAATGTTTCAGCCACAGACAAACAATCACCGATAACCCCTTTTAAACCCAAAAAATTGACCGACAAGAAAATTCATAAACAAATCAAAGATTTTGTAAATTGTGCCAGGCTGGCTCAAAAAGCCAACTATGATGGTGTAGAAATAATGGGCTCAGAGGGGTATCTGATCAATCAATTCATTTCACCCCGAACCAATGATCGTGATGACGCTTGGGGTGGGTCATTTGAAAATCGAATCAAGTTTGCAATAGAAATTGTACAACAGACTCGCGCAGCCGTTGGTGCTGATTTCATCATCATATTTCGCTTATCCATGCTAGAACTGGTAAACAATGGTTCTTCAATAGATGAAGTGATCAAGTTAGCTAAGTTACTTGAACAAGCAGGTGTGAGTATCATCAATACAGGTATAGGTTGGCATGAAGCAAGGGTGCCTACCATTGCAACTATGGTACCAAGAGCAGGCTTTGCCTGGGTCACTGAACTGATCAAAAAAGAGGTGAATATTCCACTGATCACCACCAATCGCATCAACCACCCCCAAGTGGCCGAGGACATCATTGAATCAGGTAAAGCTGACATGGTTTCTATGGCCAGGCCATTCTTAGCCGACCCTGCATTGGTCAAAAAATCTCGTGCTGGAGAAGAACAAGACATCAACATTTGCATTGGATGTAACCAAGCCTGTTTAGATCATGTGTTTCAAAACAAAATGGCCAGTTGCTTGGTTAACCCAGCTGCTTGCCATGAGACAGAGTATGTCAAACAACCGCTCAAAAAGAAAAAGAACATCGCAGTCGTGGGTGCAGGCATGGCAGGTTTATCTTGTGCCACTACATTGGCAGAACGCGGTCATCAAGTTGCGTTATTTGAAGCAGCCGATAAAATTGGTGGACAATTCAATTTGGCTGCTGCCATTCCAGGTAAGGAAGAATTTAAGTACACCATCAACTATTTCACCCATTTATTGGACAAACATGGTGTTGAACTCAAGCTCAACAACAAAGCCACCGAAACCGCATTGGCAAACTTTGATGAAGTGGTGATTGCCTCAGGTGTTACCCCAAGGGTACCTGGTATAGATGGCATTGAACATGACAAGGTCATTTTGTATCATGATTTGCTCAGTGGACGAAAAAAAGCTGGCAACAAAGTGGCTGTGATTGGTGCAGGCGGAATCGGTTTTGATGTATCTGAATATTTATCCGTTGAAAAACCAGATCAAGCACAATCTATTGATGAATTCTGTGCTGAATGGGGTATCGACAAAAGTATTGAAGCCGCTGGTGGTTTGATCAAAGCGCATGATGAAAAATCAGCCAGGGAAATTTACATGCTGCAGAGAAAAACCAGTAAACCAGGCAAAGGTTTAGGTAAAACCACTGGTTGGATTCACCGTTTGGCGCTGAAGAAAAAAGGCGTCAAAACCATCACCGGCGTTCATTACAACAAAATTGACGACCAAGGGTTACATATTACTGTCAAAGAAAAAGACCAAATACTGGATGTTGATCATGTGATAATTTGTGCTGGTCAAGTGTCTAACAAAGACTTGTACCAAGACAAAGAAAACTACCACATCATTGGTGGCGCTGATTTAGCAGCAGAATTAGATGCCAAACGTGCCATTAAACAAGGTACTTTATTGGGTATGAAGCTATAATCGGCACAAGGTAATTAACAATATTTCTACCACCTGTCTTCGCCCCCTACTTCGGCTCCGCTCAGTAAACGGGGTCGAGTTATCGATTACTGAGCGGAGCGGAAGTATCGCGTGCTGAGCGGAGCCGAAGTATCGCGTGCTGAGCGGAGCCGAAGTATCGCGTGCTGAGCGGAGCCGAAGT
>CAZVZJ010000039.1:0-16486 GCA_964631055.1 uncultured Marinicella sp. | reverse complement strand
AAAGTGTTAAAATATAACTTTTTTAAGCACTGCAATTGAATGAACAAAGAAACCCTAATTACACAAACCATTATCAAAGCCCGTGTCCTCGATCGTTTAATCGATCACTTAGATAACAACAAAGATGTGCAAAATATCGATCTAATGATACTGGCTAAATTCTGTCGCAACTGCCTTTCAAAATGGATGGTGGCTGAAGCTGAAGAATTAGATGTGCCATTAACCATTGATGAAGCCAAAAAAGAAGTTTACAAAATGGATTTCAAGGTATGGAAAGACAAATATCAAAAAGAAGCCACGCAAGAACAGCTGGATGCATTTAATGCATTGGGAAAATAACCATGTTTTACACAGTTCAGTGTATCAGCAATACCGACTCTGAAGATGAAGACATTAACTGCTCTGCTTGAGATAGGTAAAATTTCTCTATGGCATCACGTTTCATTTTTAAAGTTGGGGTCAACATCCCATTATCTACACCCCAATTTTGGTGGGAAATAAAAATATGGCTTAATCGCTCATGAGCCTCCAACTTTAAATTCAGCTTGCTCAATTGCTCTTGACAGATCTGCATTAACTTTTGTGGCTCATTGACTAACGCTGATTCATGGGTTGAAATCACCATAAAGGGTTGAGGAAAACCATTACCCATCAAAATCAAATGAGGAACACCCAAAGCCGTATGAAACTGCTGCTCAATTGGAGAAGGTGAAATATATTTACCCTTAGCAGTTTTAAAAATATCTTTATTGCGCCCTGTTATATACAAAAATCCTTCATCATCAATCTCCCCTAAATCACCCGTATGCAGCCAACCATCGGTATCAATAGTTTCTGCTGTCAGCTCTTGTTGCTTGTAATAGCCATCCATCATGGCTGGGTTTCGCAACAACACTTCACCTGCTGCAGTCAGCCTACAATCACAGCCATCAATCACTCGGCCTACACTGCCCATTTTAGCGTCCGATTGTTGTGTCATATGGGACAAACCACATGTTTCAGACATGCCATAAGCTTCATTCAGCTTGAGGCCTAAATCACTGAACCAATGCAAAACCTCTTTATTCACTGGCGCTGCCGCGCATAAAGCGTAACGGATATTTTGAAATCCAAGTTTTCTTAACAATGCTTGTTTAAAGCACTGTCCAAGCCACGGGATACTGAATAAAATTTTCAAGGTCCTGGCACCACCTAATTTAGTTTCAATGGCAGCTTTTATTTTGACCCAAATCCGAGGCACCGCAAAAAACACAGTGGGCTCTGCTGCCTTGATGTCATCAGTAAACGTCTCTAAAGACCGAATGAATGAGACATGTGATCCATGATACAAAGAACCAAATTCTACCGCCATACGCTCAGCCACGTGTGCCAAAGGTAAATAGGATACAAACCGATCTTTATCATTAATAACAATCACACTTTTAACCAAATTGATGGCTGCTTGAACGGCTCGATATGAAATCATCACCCCTTTAGGATCACCTGTGGTTCCTGAAGTATATATGATACTGAGCAGGTCATTTATTTGGTGTTGAGCAGGCAGTTCTATGGCTTGATTACCATCAACCAATTGTTGCCAAAAGGGGATGCCAGGGTAAGATTCATAGATGGCTAGCTGCTCAATAGGTTGATCTTTGATCGCTGTTTGTAAATGAGACAGCGCCTTTTTTACAGAAAACATCTTGCCTATGAAAACAGCTTTGACTTCTGCATGTACTAAAATTTTGTTGACGGTATCTGTGGATGCGGTTGGATAAATGGGAATTGAGACATGTCCTGCCATCTGAATTGCTAAGTCCGCCATAAACCAATGTGCACAATTGAGCGATATGATCCCAATATGGCTGCCTTGCGGGTATCGTGCTAAATATTGAGCGACTCTGGATACCTCATCCAAAACTTGAGACCAGGTGTATTCATAGGTTTGATCATTGATGGGTTGAGTGAGGAAAACACCATCAGGTTTTACACTCGCCCAATAGATCAGTCGATCAACAGGAGATTCAAATTTAGCAGCACACATCAGATGATGATAGCATAAATCTCTGTTGTGCTCAGCACACAGATATTTATTGAAACTCAATAGTTAGTCGATGAATTAATGATTCCCTCCGCTGCAGCAAAAGCAGAAGCCCATGCCCATTGAAAATTAAAGCCACCCAAATGACCTGTCACATCGACCACTTCACCAATAAAATAAATGTGAGGCTGACTTTGACATGCCATGGTTTTAGATGACAAATGCTGAGTATCCACCCCTCCCAGTGTTACTTCTGCCGTGCGATAACCCTCTGTACCTGAAGGTTTAAGTGGCCAGGCGTTAAGCAGTTCAGCAATCACATTGATATCATCAGCAGATAGGCTCTGTAATGGCTGATCATGCCATGTTGGGAACTCATGTTTTAAAATGCCATAAGCCGCTTTTTTGGGCAGTAAATCACCGAGCCAATGATGCAATAAAACCTGAGGTGTCTGTTGCTTGGCTCGTAACAGTAATTCAGCTGCGTCATCATCCGGCATTAAATTAACCAGCAAAAACATCCCTGAGTACCAATAACTGGATATTTGCAAGATACTTGGGCCGCTCAAGCCTCGATGTGTAAATAACATTTGGTGTCTAAACGTTGGCGCAGATTTTTCCTCAGGCAGTTCTAATTCAACGTTAATAGCGATACCCGATAAGCTGCTGAATAAATCTTTATAACCATCGGTGAACACAAAAGGTACCAAAGCCGCTTGTTTAGGTTTGATTGTTAGCCCTAATTTTTCTGCCAGTTGATAACCAAAGTCCGAACCGCCCATTTTAGGAATAGACAGACCGCCAGTGGCTACAACCAAATGTTCTGCCACATAATTTCTTGATGATGTAGATAAAACAACAGGTTCACCAAATGCAACGTCAATTACTTCAGTATTCAGTTTGACTACAACACCTCCCTCGACACATTCATCTAATAACATGTTGAGAATATCTTTCGATGAACGGTCACAAAATAACTGCCCCAACTCTTTTTCATGATATGGAATCTCGTGCTTCTCCACCATTTCGATGAAATGCCAGGGTGTATACCGACTCAAGGCAGATTTGCAAAAGTGTGGATTATCAGACAAGAAATTATCCGGAGAGGTATGCAAGTTAGTGAAGTTGCAACGCCCACCGCCCGACATCAGTATTTTTTTGCCAGGTTTATTAGATGATTCCAAAACCAATACACTTAAGCCACTTTGTCCAGCCTTTAATGCACACATCAACCCAGCGGCACCTGCGCCCAAAACAATCACATCATATTGGTTATTCTGGTTCATCAATGAAGGTTAAGTTAAAAAAGATGCCATTCCCAAACCAAACCATCTTCAGGGTGTTCAATCACATCGAAAAAGGTAAAACCCAATTTCTGTAACAGATGATTTGAGGCATTTTTTTCAGGCAGGGTTTGTGCCATAATTTGAAGTTCTTCATCTGCCTGGATCGCTGAATCAATCAAAGCTTGAGCCGTGGCTGTCGCCATGCCTTGATTTTCAAATTCTGGTAACGTGTAAAAAGCAATTTCTACTTGTCCATTGAATGGAACTGACTTGAAAGCGCCGCCACCAACCAACCTGTCTTCAAAAACTGAAACATAAGCAATCCAAGGCTTTTGAAACCCTGAATCAAGATAAAACTCTACCATCTGTGAACTGATTTGCTGAACCATCTCAGGCAATTGATCCATTTGCTGATCAGTCAGGCCTGAGATGTCTCCAGAGTCATTAACAGCCAACAATTTCACCAAAGTATCACCCATCTATTTCACTCAGTTGTTGTTCTGGTGCGGCATTTTTAAAAGCCTCTAACTCTAAACAATATTGGTTAATTTTTAACAGTTTAGGGTAATCTGCCAATGAAACGCTGAATCGATTGGCGTTGTATATTTGTGCCACCAAACAAATGTCTGAAATACATGGGTAATCAGCATTCATAAAATGATGGTCAGAACCTTCCAACATAGACTCTAAAGCTGTGAAGCCCTGATGAATCCAATGGGCATACCATTGATCAATCTGTTCTTGACCCCAGTCTTGTTTCAGGTATTTAAGCACCCTTAAATTATTCAGAGGATGAATGTCAGAAACAATCATTTGCGCCATAGAACGTGCTTTGGTCAGGCTAATCAAATCATTAGGGAAAATGGGCACATTGGGATAAGCAGCTTCCAAATATTCCATGATGGCCATTGATTGGTTGATCACTTCACCTTGTTCGGTAAGCAAAGCGGGTACCAAGCCTTGTGGGTTTAATGCTTTATATGCTGCTTTGTGCTGCTCTCCTCCATCTTTAACTAAATTAACCGGAATCGATTCATAATCGATTCCTTTTAGGTTCAGAGCGATGCGAACGCGGTAAGCTGCTGTACTGCGCCAATAAGTATAAAGTTTTAGCATGATGTTTTATTCAAAATAGAAAGAAGCCCGTTCAATTTTTTCAGGATAAACCTGGTTCATGGTAGATGACTCATATAAGCGTCCATTGATCATCACATGAGATACATCATCGGTATGGCGTATATCTGCCAAAGGATCAGCATCCAAGATCACCAGATCTGCCAGTTTGCCGGCTTTAATTGAGCCCAACTCTTGATCCATACCAATGTATTTAGCGCCATCAAGGGTACTGGCTTTGATCACATTCCAAGGAGACATACCACCTTGGGCGAACATCCACATTTCCCAATGGGCGGCTAAACCTTCTCTTTGACCATGAGCTCCTAATAATACATCCACACCTAAATCTTGCAGTTCTGTAGCCACACGTGCATTATTAAAATGATTATAGTCTTCTAACGGAGCCTTGGTGCGGCGTATCGATACCGGTTCCAGGATATGCTTGGGTACATATTTTGATAACAATGGGTGTTTCCAAACATCAGTGGTGTCATACCAGTAACGCTCTCCCCAAATACCACCATAACCCACACCTAAGGTCGGTACATAAGCCGTCTGAGTGGCAGACCACAGTTGTTTCACGTCATCATAAATAGCAGCCACAGGGATAGAATGTTCAACCCCAGTGTGTCCATCAATAATCATAGTCATGTTATGCATGAATAATGAGCCACCTTCTGGAACCACCATCAAACCAGTCTGACGTGCCGCTTCTAAGACTTGTTGACGTTGATCACGCCTGGGTTGGTTATAACTTTTTACCGAGAAAGCACCTGCTGCCTTCATACGTTCAAGGTGACCTACTGCATCGTCAAGTGAGTCCACTTTGGCAGTAAAATAATGGGTCGCACCATAAAGTATCGTTCCAGTTGAGTAAATTCGCGGGGCAATGATTTGTCCAGCTCTTTGCATCTCTGCAGCTGAAAAAACGGCTGCTGTATCAGCTGATGGATTATGTGTAGTAGTCACTCCAAAGGCCAAAGAAGCATAGGCATTCCAATTATTTTGCGGAGTGATTTGTCCATTGGCATAAGGACCATGCCAATGCACATCAACAATGCCAGGCATAATCGTTTTGCCTTTGACATCTATTACCTGGGCATTAACCGGCGTTTGGACTTGGTCTGCGGAACCAACCGCTGTGATGCGATTGTTATTGATGATCACCACACCATTTTCAATAATTAATTGTTCACCTGCCACTTCTTCCATGGTGATAATTTTAGCGCCAACCAATGCCAATGTGCCTTGAGGAATATCAGTTTTAACATTCAGCTTAATTCGAATTGCCTGCGCTTTGATCGATGGCTGTTCTTCATCTGAAGCCACCATTTTTGTACCACCCAAAAAGTCAAATCGTTCTGCGAGTTTCTGCTGATACAGCACTGGCCCCATCGACCAACTCAATTGATTTGATGACTTATTCCAGTTGATGTAATCACCGGCATGTTCTGAAAAGTTTTGTAAAGGTAAATTCCCTGCTGAGGCACCAGTACTGATGTGTTTGCCATTGCGAACAAAGGGTGTCACATACACTTGAAAATTTTGCACAAATGCCAACCATTTTTCATCAGGAGATACCTTAAACTGAGTGATCCATTCACCTTGGTAATGATTTTGCTTGTCGTTGCCACTTAAATCAACAGATTGTAATTGACTGGTCATGACTTCACCATTTACCGACCTGCCAGTAAAAAAGACACGCGAATTATCTTCGGTAAAAAAAGGATTGGCACCACTGTCAGCAATTTTATCTTGTTGTTTGCTGTCTAAATCAACCACAAACAAACCGGTATCATGAGAATACAATGGTGTAGTCAAATATCCACCTGAATCAGCTTCGAATACCACTGTTTTTCCATTCGGTGAAATCGCTGGATTGGTGAAATGGCCTGGCTTAACAGACAAGACTTTAGACCTACCCTGTAGATTTGAAATACGCACTGTTCCCAGTTTTTCATCATGCCATGTGGTATAAACTATGTCTTTACCATCAGCACTGAATTGTGGGTAAAACTCGAAATGATCTTGCTGCTTGGTCAGCCTTTTAGGCTGGCCTTGCATCAAACCTTTACTGAGACCAACCGTATAAATATACCCCATTGCTTGGAAAACAGCTTGATCACCACTGGGTGAGGCTTGTAGCCAGCGCAGCATTTTTGCATCAAATTTTTCAGGTGACACTTCATTTTTAACTGTCACTGCAGCCCTTATTTCCCTTTGGTCATTGACTTTGAATGGAATGTTTTTAACGGCCTGAGATTTGACATCAATGTGATGGATTTTTCCTTTGGCATAGAAAACAATGCCTTGACCATCAGGTGTCCAAGCCATGGTAGGGTATACACCGTGAATGGCCCATGTTTCTTGCATATCTCGTTCTAACTCTGTGTAGATGGGTTTAATGGCGCCACTTTCACGGTCCTGAATAAATAAGACACTGTTGTTCCTGATTCGACGCACAAAAGCCAGCGATTTACCATCTGGTGAAGGTGTTGGTCTGACCGCACCACCTGGGCCTGAAACCCAAGGTTTAATCGCTCCAGTAGTAAGTTCTATCGCAAAAATCTCATAAATTTGATTGTTACCGTCTTTAGAGTACTCAAAATATTTACCAGGTGTTGAGTCTCTTGAAAATAATACATACTTTCCATCTGGTGTATAAACAGGTTCGCCCAGGTCTTTTTGTTCATTGGGTCTCTTATTCAACTGGACCCCTTTACCACCACTCTTGTGATACATCCAAATTTCACCAGCACCCAAAGACCGCATACCTGTAAAATGTTTGCGTGCAACAATGTAATTTCCATCTGGTGACCAAGATGGTGAGTTCAATAACCGAAATTTTTCTTTACTCACCTGCATGGCATCACTGCCATCAACCGCCATGGTCCAAATATTATCTCCACCACCTTGATCAGAAGTAAATACTAACTTTGTCCCATCAGGCGAAAATTTAGCTTGCATATCCCATGCCATAGAATTGGTGATGTTTTTTGCCACGCCACCTGTTATTGGCATGGTATAAATATCACCTAATAGATCAAACACAATCAACCGACCATCTGGGCTGACATCAACATTCATCCATGTACCATTATTGCTGTTGATATCTATCATGACTTTTTCACCAGGCGGATTATTCACATCCCATTTTTTATCTTTTTTGGCACCGTCACCCTCATCTGCAGCATAAGTGAAATGCGACAAGCATAAAAACAATAAGGTCAGTATGTATTTGATTTGCATAAGTTTGATCTCGTCTATCAACAAAACCCATAATTATACGTTCATAGTCAGTATATATCGCTTACAATTTGGACAATTTTCTTAACCACTACAATCATGACTATAGGCTTGGGTGAAATCCTCTCTTTACTGTGTGCTTTATTGTGGGCTTTTGCGGTGATTTGCTATCGCAAAGCCGGCGACCACATCAATGTCAGCGCCATGAATTTATTCAAAATCTTTCTGACTTTTGTTTTGATGATACCCACTTTATATTTCACTGATGGCTTAAATCCTCCAGAACTATCTGTATCTGATTGGGCACTACTCTTAATCAGCGGCTTCTTCGGTATCATGTTGGCTGACCTATTTTATCTTCGAGCTTTGCAATTGATCGGTGCGGGCTTAACTGGATTGACTGGAAGTTTATACAGTCCTTTTGTCGTATTCATTTCATTTTTCTATTTAGGTGAACGCCTGAACAGTTGGCAAATCATGGGTATGGCATTGGTCATCATTGGTGTCATTGTGATCAGCTATCGGCGCAAGTCAGCTACCGTGGAACACCCCCCCATCAAAGGATTTATTTTTGCAGCCTTGGGAGTTTTCTTCACTGCCTTAGGAATAGTCATTATCAAACCGGTAACCACTGAACTGCCATTCTTCTGGATCATTTTCATTCGCACCATTGGTGGCATCATCACCATGTTCTTATTCAATATGCTGTTGCGTAAAAACCTCAATCCTTTAGCTGCCATCCAAGGTGCTGGTAAATTTTGGTTGATAGCAGGTGCTTTTCTGGGTCAATACTTATCTACCATGATCTGGGTTGCTGGTTATAAGTACACATCAGCATCAGTGGCTTCAATTTTGAACGAAACGGCTTCTATTTTTATTTTTATTTTAGGCTGGCTTATTCTGAAAGAAGAAATCAATCAACGTAAAATATTTGGCGCAGCCATCAGTATTTCTGGAGTGCTATTGGTGTTACAAATGAATTGATTGGTGCTGTGCTTTGACACCAGTTTCACCCGAAAGACTTTACTATGGTGTCATATTAACTCATCAGTAGAATCATGGCGCAAAATTTGTCTGACGACAAACCAATTATGTTCATCACAGGCCAAAATGGCATGCTGGGACAGCAAATCACTCAAAGGCTTGCTGGCACCTATCGCATTCACGGATTAACAAGAAAGAATAACTCAAGCAATAATCCCAGTTGGAATTATCGTGAGTTATTGAAAGAATTGAATTTTCAGGCTCCTGACATAGTGATTCATTTGGCTGGTGCTGGTATTGCAGATAAAAGGTGGAATCAAAAATACAAACAGACCATCTATGAGAGTCGCATTCAAGGCACCAAGTGGTTGGTTGATGAAATCATGTTATTCGACCACCAACCAAAAACTTTTGTGTGCGCATCTGCCATTGGTTATTATGGGCATAGGCCGAATGAGATCCTTGATGAACAAGCAGATAAAGGGAATAACTTTGTCGCTAAAGTTGCCGAGCATTGGGAAGCAGCTACCAGCTCACTCAAAGCCACAGATGTTCGTTTAATCAACCTCAGGTTTGGTATGATATTAGCCAAAAATGGTGGCGCATTGAAAGATATGTTGCTGCCTTTCAAACTCGGCTTGGGTGGTCGTCTAGGAGATGGCCAACAACAATACAGTTGGATCAGTATCGAAGATGTTATTCTGATCTTAGAATTTTTAATTAATAATCTTAAATGCCAAGGCACTTACAACCTAACAAGTCCCAACTCAGTTACTAACGCGCAATTCACTCAGACCTTAGCCAAAACACTCAAAAGACCTGCTTTTATGCATATGCCTGCCTTTATGGTGCGACTCATTTTTGGTGAGATTGCTGATGAACTGTTATTGGCAGATGCCCAAGTTCTGCCTAAAAGATTACTAGCTGAAGGCTATGAATTCAAACATGCTGAATTACAGCAAGCATTAAAATACATCATTAAAGGGTAAATATTTTATGAACATTCTGATTATTGGTGGTCAACGAGGCATTGGATCGGCTTTAGTCAACACCCTACAAAATAACCAACACCAAATCATCAAAACCAGTCGCAGTTATGACGACCTTACTTCAGTTGATCAAGGAATTTGGAACGTCCATTGCGACATCACCAACGAAGATTCCATCAACAAATTAGGTGAGCAATTACAGCAACAATTCAACCATATAGATTGGTTAATTAATTGTGCAGGTATTTTACACAATGATGAATTTATGCCTGAAAAATCCCTTAACCAACTAAATTTAAACCAGTTGAATCAAAACTATATGACCAATGCAGTGGGGCACTTACTATTGATCAATACCATAAAAAAACTCATCATTAAAGCTGCTCAACCATTAGTCACTTCTATATCTGCTCGCATTGGTAGTATCGAAGACAATCAATTAGGTGGTTGGTATGCTTACCGAATGAGCAAAGCCGCTTTAAACATGGGTTTAAAAACATTGGCCATAGAATGGCATCGTAAACATCCAAAAGTTAAATTCCTGCTGTTGCATCCCGGCACCACAGACACAGACTTATCGGCCCCTTTTCAAAGAAACTTGCCAAAAGGTCAATTACAATCAGTCGAATTAACTGCTGAAATGCTGGTTAAACAAATGGTTGAAAATCAACAACACACCAACAAACACCCTTTATTTTTAGACTATAAAGGAGATAGCATTCCCTGGTGAATGAACATTCGGCACATGCATAGACTTGAGCATTGAGCCAATTTATGTCATAGTTCAGCTCATGAATAAAACCACATTATTGACCGTAATACTGAGCGGCATTATATTAATTACTAGCTCATCCGAGTCACAGGCACAAGACCTGAAGAAACAGATGATCTTGGCACTACAACAAGATCAGAAACACCGGGTAGAGATCAAACAATTAAAAACAAATCAACAGCATAATATCCAGTTGATCAAAAAACTGCAGCAAGCCCAAAATCAATTAGACCAGAAAAATTTACTGATACTAGGTCAGGTGATTGAGCAATTAGGTCACTGGCCCGGCATTGATGATGTAGGGGAAAATTCAGCCAAAATCGCCTTGCTGTTATTTAAGCGCAGTCACATCGAACAACAAGCTGAATATTTGCCCCTTATGCTGACAGCTGTAGAATCCAACAACATACCGGCCAATTGGTATGCGGAAGCATATGACCATCATTTGATGTTACAAGACTTACCGCAAAAATATGGCCACTTGATGATCAAAGGCAAGTCAGACCAACACCAAACTTTATACCCAGTCGAGTCCATTCAGAATGTAAACAATAATCGTAGATCAATAGGTCTACTGCCATTGAAGTACACTTTGGGAAATAAAAATCTATTATTAAGAAACAACCTAGGTTCTAAAGGAATTGATCAGTCTTATGACATATTACCTGCCCAAAAATTGCTGGACATGGCTGATTTGGCATTGAGTTGCTTAGATCAAACTTATCCCAACTCTGTCAAACATGTATTGAATTCAGATCAAGATGCGGCCTCACCGAAAACTCTATATCCAGCGTTTTTTGGTTGTTTTGACTGGCATTCATCAGTGCATGGGCACTGGCTTTTAGTTCGTTCAGCTAAACTGTTCCCAGCGCACCCAAAGACCAATGAGATCATACAAAGGCTGGACGCACACTTCACTACAGAAAAACTACAAGCCGAGTTAACATATTTTCAACAACCAGGACGCGCTGGATTTGAGAGACCCTATGGTTTGGCATGGTTTTTACAACTCTACGCTGAGATCCATGATTGGCAAAACCCACAAGCACAACAATGGCTGCTTACCATGCAACCACTGAAAGATCATATTGTGAGACAACTCTCGCAATGGATTCCCAAACTGGCCTATCCCATTCGGACTGGTGAACACAGTCAAACAGCTTTTGCTTTCGGTTTGGGCCTAGATTATGCTCAAATTACTGCCGATAAAGACTTTGAAGACTTGCTGGTTCGACACAGTAAACGCCTGTACTTAAAGGATACAAAATGCCCAATTAATTATGAGCCTTCTGGTCAAGATTTCTTATCACCCTGTTTAGCCCAAGCAGATTTAATGCGCAGAATATTACCTCATAAGGAATTTGCTAAATGGTTGAAAAAATTCTTACCCAACATAAAACATGGCAGTAATTGGTTACCCATAGCAAAAGTTACTGACCGAGTAGATGGCAAGTTGGCACATTTAGATGGTTTGAATATTGCCCGTTCTTGGATGCTTGAAGGAATAGCCAGTGGCTTACCCAATAATGACAAACGCCGTTTAATTTTAACCCAACTAGCCGACCAACATGCGAAGTCTGGCTTGGCTGCCGTGACTGGTGAACATTATGCTGGTGGTCATTGGCTGGGCTCATTTGCCAGTTATTACCTGACCCAACGGGGTATACCCGATTGATTGTAGAGACTAAATAATCATGAAAAAAATCGCCAAATCCAACAAGCTCAAGGGTGTTTGTTATGACATTCGCGGCCCTGTTTTAGCTGCTGCCAAGAAAATGGAGGGCCAAGGCGAAAAAATTTTAAAGTTGAATATTGGCAACCCCGCCCCATTCGGATTTGATGCACCAGATGATATTGTCAGAGACGTTGTCCACAATATAAAGGATGCTGAGGGTTATTGTGACTCTAAAGGCATTTATCCTGCCAGAGTGGCGATTTACCAATATTATCAAGCGCGTCAAATCACCAACCTCAATATAGACAACATCATCATAGGTAACGGTGTCAGTGAATTGATTGTGATGACCATGCAAGCACTGTTGAATGACGGTGATGAGATGTTGGTGCCAGCACCTGATTACCCTTTATGGACTGCTGCGGTTAATCTCTCAGGTGGCCAAGCCATTCATTACCTTTGTGATGAGGAACAAAACTGGGCGCCAAATCTGACTGACCTAGAATCTAAAATCACTGAAAACACACGTGGCCTGGTCTTGATTAACCCCAACAACCCGACAGGAGCTGTATACACAAAACAACAGTTAGCAACCGTCGTAGATTTAGCGCGTAAATATGACTTGATTATTTTCAGTGATGAAATCTATGAATTGATCAGGTATGACAACACCCCTTACACATCAATTGCGTCGCTGGCTGAAGATGTGATGTTTGTCACGTTCAATGGCCTGTCTAAAACATATCGGGTGGCTGGTTATCGAACTGGTTGGGCGATCATTTCCGGTGCTTTGAAAGGTGCTGCTGAATATTTAGAGGGTTTAAACATACTGTCTTCCATGCGATTGTGTGCCAATGTCCCTACACAATACGCCATTCAATCGGCACTTGGTGGTAAACAATCCATTTATCATTTGACAGAAAACCAAGGGCGCTTGAATCAACAACGTAAACTTGCACATGAAATGATCAATGCCATACCTGGACTTAGCACCACTTTGCCACAAGGTGCATTGTATTGTTTTGTAAAAATTGACACTGAAAGATTTAATATCACCAATGATGAACAATTTATTCTGGACTTATTAATTTCCAAACACATTTTGTTGGTTCATGGCAGCGCGTTTAATTGGCCCGAACCAGATCATTTTAGGCTGGTTTATCTGCCACAAATTCATGTATTAGAAGATGCCTTGAATCGACTGGCTGATTTTTTAAAAAATTATCGACAAAATTAATACAGCCATTTGATCTGCTAACGATTCTTCTTTTGGGCTCTGCGGTTTTTTTTGCCGCCTGCTCTACTGGCTATTGATTTCTTTCCATTTTTCCTTTTAATATTCTTTGACTTGGAGTTCTTAGGTTTGGTATTACCTGCTTTTTTGGTACTTTTTCTGGCATCACTGCTGTTGTGTATCAGTGTAGATTTGATCACATCCCTTCCAGGCAGATCGTAACCACGTTGATGTATCCGTTTAATCTCTTCGCCAATCACACGTTCAATGCGTTGTAAAGCACGTGATTCTTCAGGACAAACAAATGAGATGGCATGGCCTGATTTACCAGCACGCCCAGTTCTACCAATGCGGTGTACATAGTCTTCTGGAAGATAAGGCAAGTTATAATTCAATACATAATCAAGACCTTCAATGTCCAAGCCTCTGGCAGCAACTTCAGTGGCAATCAATACTTGAATCTTGGCCGATTTAAAGTTAGCCAAAGCACGGCGTCGAGTTCCTTGCGACTTATCACCATGACAAATATCAGCTGGGATTTGTGTCTCTTTTAATCGCTTAAGCAATTGATCCGCTTGCCTTTTGGTACTGGTAAAAACTAATATTTGATACCAATTGTGCTGCTCAAGTAATTCTAAGAACAGGTCCATTTTTTGATCTTCACTGACAGGGTACATGACATGGTCAACTGTTTCAGCGGTGGCATTGGCTTTACTTACCCTCACTTCAAAATGGTTTTTAAGCATTTTATGAGCCAACTCATTCATGGCAGCAGTGGTGGTGGCAGAAAAAAGCATAATCTGTCGGTTTTCAGCTGTTTGCGCAATGATCGATTCAGCAGCAGTGATAAAGCCCATATCCAGCATCCTGTCTGCCTCATCCAATACAACAGTTTCTACAGCACTTAAACTCACTTGTTTGCTTACCACAAGCTCAGATAAACGCCCAGGGGTTGCGATCAGTATATCCACACCTTGTTTAATTTTATTGGCTTGGCCACTTAATTTGACCCCACCAAAAACAGCTTCTATTGTGAAGCGAAGGAATTGGGAATAATTACCAATGGTTTGAGCTAATTGTTCAGCCAATTCTCGGGTAGGCGTTAAAATTAAACAACGAACTTGACCAAAGCCTACACTTAAGGGCTGATCAACAAGTTGTTGCAAAATTGGCAAAGCAAAAGCCGCCGTTTTACCCGTACCGGTTTGCGCATTGACCCACAAGTCTCTCCCACGTCTGGCTTCGACCATGGTTTGTTCTTGTACTGGCGTCATCTTTTGATAACCACATTGCTCAATGGCTTTTATGATTTCAGGGGCAAAGCCCATGGCGGAAAATTTCATTGCTAAATCTCTAATACTCTAAAACTATGATGTTCAATGGTAGTCAATGCACTTGTGTGCGCAATATACAGTAATTTGTCATGCTATGTTTAATTGTTTTCTGAATTAAACCACATGAACAGCTAAAGTTATTGCTTGAATCGTGTAGATTATACCAATCATTCATTGACAATTAAGCTCAGTGATTTATGATGCGCGCCTTCAAGGTACTTAGAATCCACTAACCATGTTTAACTTAATCTCAAAAAGAATCGGCTACAGTGTCAAGAATGATGTCTTGTCTGGTTTAACAGTGGCTTTGGCGTTGGTGCCTGAAGCTGTGGCATTCGCTTTTGTTGCAAAAGTAGACCCACTGGTGGGTTTGTATGCAGCATTTATGGTTGGACTCATCACTTCAATTTTCGGTGGTAGACCAGGCATGATCTCTGGGGCTACTGGAGCCATGGCAGTGGTTATGGTCGCTTTGGTAGTCGATCATGGTGTGCAGTATTTATTTGCGGCCGTGGTATTAACGGGCGTAATACAAATGCTTGCCGGAGTTCTGAAACTCGGAATGTTTATCAGAATGGTCCCCTATCCAGTGATGCTTGGCTTTGTGAATGGTTTAGCAATTGTGATATTCTTAGCTCAATTAGGACAATTTAAAATCAAGGATGCAGCTGGTTTGCACCAGTGGATGGATGGGACCACCTTATATTGGATGGTTGGCATGGTGGCCTTAACGATGTTTATCATTCACTTCTTGCCTAAACTGACACGCGCCATTCCAGCTTCTTTAGCAGCCATCTTGATTGTAACTGGCTTAGTTATAGGCTTTGACATCCCTATACCTAATGTAGTTGATTACATGCGATCTGAATCTGGCAACCCTGAAGCCACGATTGCGGCTGGACTGCCTACATTTTTTATTCCATCAGTACCTTTTAACCTAGAAACTTTTAAAATTATATTACCATATGCACTGATTCTAGCTGCTGTAGGACTCATTGAATCGTTATTAACCATGACTTTGATCGATGAAATCACCGAAACCAGAGGTAATGGCAACCGAGAATGTTTAGGACAAGGGCTGGCAAATTTCACCAATGGTTTCTTTGGTGGTATGGGTGGTTGCGCCATGATTGGACAAAGTATGATTAATATCAAATCTGGAGGTCGTGGCAGGTTATCTGGAATCACAGCTGCAGTGGTTTTGCTATTATTTATATTAGTGGCTTCTTCATTGATTGAAGTGGTTCCTTTAGCAGCTTTAGTGGGTTTGATGTTCATGGTGGTATTAGGAACCTTTGAATGGGCCAGTTTAAGGATGATTAATAAGGTACAAAAGTCTGAAATTTTTATTATTGTGTTGGTTTCAGGTGTAACTGTAATTGCAGATTTAGCGATTGCAGTAGTAATTGGTGTGATTGTCAGTGCTTTGGTTTTTGCTTGGAAAGGTGCGAAAAGAATCGTTGCCAAAAATCACATTGATGAGAATGGTTCAAAAATTTATATGTTGAGTGGGCCAGTCTTTTTTGGATCCATACAAAATTTCCAGGACATCTTTGCACCAAAAGAAGATCCCGATGACATCATCGTCGATTTTGCTGATGCCAGGATATATGACCATTCTGCGATTGAAGCTTTAGATTCTTTGGCAGAAAGGTATGAACGCAATGGTAAAACTTTGCACTACCGACACCTCAGCGCTGAATGCAAACAGTTACTAAATAAGGCCGGTAACTTGGTAGAAGTCAACCTCATTGAAGACCCAGATTATAGAGTTGCTGACAGTCAACTGGGGTGATCTTATTTGATCTTTTAATATATTCATTTTATTAC